>CAYUQU010000006.1:0-66948 GCA_964447015.1 uncultured Flavobacteriales bacterium | reverse complement strand
GAAAGCGCTCGTTTTTCTTATGCTTTTGTGCTTATAACTGTTATATAGCATGAAAAAAGATGAAATCCCACAAGACTATAGCGCCCTAGCAAGCCACTTTCGTGAACTTTGCTATGCCAAAGACAACGATGGTAATTACACAACTGGCCTTTCAACAGGGTGGGATGTAAAAACTAGCGCGCTTGATCAAGCTTGGGATGACATTAAACTGCGAATTGAAGAAACATTGGAAGAAATTAAAAAGGGAAAGAAAACTCCTCTAGCTTATTTTATGGAATTGCGCTTAATGGATTCCAAGCTTCTTTCTCAATATGCAGAAATTTGGCACTTTCGGGTAAAAAGACACCTGAATAACCCAAAAGTCTTCAAAAAACTTAGTCAAAAATCACTCGAAAAATACGCAAAGGCATTGGACATCACTGTTCAGGACCTGATTCAATTTAACAATGCATGAAGATAGATTTTCAACATCACCAATCAGCGCATTGCGAAAATGGCGTTACCTCTAATTTATTTCGGTATTACGGGCTGAATCTTTCAGAACCTATGGTTTTTGGAATTGGCGGTGGTGTATTTTTTATGCACTTACCTTTCATCAAAGTAAACAATGCACCTGGAACGACTTTTCGCCCTATGCCTGGAACTATTTTCAAAAGAAATGCTTCTTACTTTGACATCAAATACAAACGTCTTCGATTCAAATCAGAAGAAAAAGCGCAACAAACTCTGGATGATATTCTTGCTCAAGGAAAACCTGTAGGTCTACAAGTTGGTGTATTTCACCTCCCCTACTTTCCGCCTGAATATCGTTTTCATTTTAACGCACATAATATTGTCGTTTTCGGAAAAGAAGGGAATACTTACCTTATTTCTGACCCTGTAATGGAAACTACTACGACAATTACAGAGGAAGAACTGAATAAAGTACGCTTTGCTCGTGGTGCATTTGCTCCAAAAGGGCAGATTTATTACCCAGATAACATTCCTCATATCTCAGATGATAAAATTAGAGGTGGAATCAAAAAAGGAATTAAACATTCGGCTTTTTTCATGAATGCACCAGGACCTATAATTGGTGTGAATGGAATCAAATATATCTCTAAAAAAGTACGTGGATACAAGACTAAGCTTGGTGACCGTAAAGCAGGACTTTATCTCGGGCAATTAGTGAGAATGCAAGAAGAAATAGGTACAGGTGGCGGTGGATTCCGCTATCTTCACGGTGCATTTCTTCAAGAAGCATACAACTACATCCCAAACGAAAAGCTACTTGAACTGAGCGACCAATTTACGTTGTCTGGTGACTTATGGAGACAGTTTGCTTCGCAGTGTGCGGCAATCTACAGAGGACGTGCTACTGGCCAAGAAGCATTTGATATAGCAGCCGATATATTACTTGAGGTAGCTGAAGTTGAAAAACAGGCTTTCAGAGCATCAGCGAAATTAAAATTATAGATATGAATGCTTTAGATGTTGAGCACATATCCAAACAATACGAAGGTTCTGAAAACCGTGCATTGAATGATGTGTCTTTATCTATAGCTAAAGGAACTATTGTTGGTATTTTAGGCCCGAATGGAGCTGGAAAAACAACATTAATTTCAATTATCAGTGGACTACTCAAGCAAGATGAAGGCTCTGTTCAACTCCTAGGAAAATCAAATAAAGACAAATCTGTAAAATACATTTTGGGTGTAGTGCCGCAAGAATACGCACTCTATTTCGATTTGACTCCACAAGAAAACTTGTGGTATTTCGGTAAAATGTGGGGAATTCCCAACACTATTCTCCAACAAAAGATAGATGAACTACTCGACATTCTTGGATTAAGATCTGTTCAACATAAAAAACTGAAAGCATTCTCGGGAGGAATGAAACGCCGAATCAATTTGGCCGCGTCCATTCTAAATGACCCGAAAATATTAATACTCGATGAGCCGACAGTTGGTGTTGACGTGCAGTCACGCGCTGCAATTGTCGATTACTTGAAAAAGCTCAATCAAGAAAAAAATATGACCATTATTTACACTTCGCATTTAATGGCAGAAGCGCAGGAATTGTGTGATTTTGTTCATATTATTGAGCATGGTGAACTACTCGAATCAGGTTCTCCAGCTGAATTGATGAAAAAGCACGAAGCTCACAATCTCGAAGAAGTATTTTTAACATTAACCGGAAAAACCTTACGGAATTGATGCGGAAATTACTAACTGGAATATGGAAAGAAATTACACTCTTAAGACGAGATAAAGCTGGCTTAGGAATACTATTTGCTATGCCTGCAGCTTTAGTGGTTATTATTACGCTTGTGCAAGACAGCACCTTTCAATTGATGCAAGACAATCGAATTCCAGTTGTTATTGTTGACAGAGACAAAGGTGAAATAGCGGAGAATTTAACTCACGAAATCAAGCAGCTCGGAGATTTCAACATAGAGCAAAATGAGACACTTGAGTTAAATGCACTCGAAAAAGAGATTCAAAAAGGAACTTACAAAGTTGGTATTTATATTCCTGAAGGCTTTTCAGAATGGATTTCGGCAAAAAGTGAAAACAATGGTGATAAAATCATTTCAGCTCTGAATGAAATCGAATTTAAAGAGCATTCTATAGGTGATAGCATCCACATTCAGCTCGTTTTTGACCCTGTAATGAAACTTTCTTTTCGAACTGCTGTTCGCAATGGATTAGAAACCATACTAGCTCGAATTGAAACTAAACGTATGATGCAAGCATTATTCACCGAATTAACAGGTGATGAGATGCCAGAAGATGTAGAAAATATGCTCGATAAACCAAGCAGCTATTTTGAAGAACTCGTTCAAGACAATGAAGGTAAATCTAAAATCCCTAGTTCCACTCAACACAACGTTCCTGCCTGGACTCTATTTGCTATGTTCTTTATAGTAATTGCTTTGGGAGGGAATATCGTCTACGAAAAAGATCAAGGAAGTTTTATGCGATTGAGAACATTACCTGTTTCCTTTATGAACATTTTAACCGCAAAAGTGTTGACATATATCATGGTATGTTTCATTCAACTTGGTTGTATCTTATTGATAGGGTTGTATCTTTTCCCTGTGATTGGTTTGCCACAAATTGAATTGCCACAAAACACGTTTTTGTTTCTATTCATGACTTTTCTTATTGCATTAGCCGCAACATCCTACGGAATGTTAGTAGGAACGCTTTCTAGAACACACCAACAGGCAGGTTCATTTGGCGCAATATCGGTTATGATACTCGCTGCTTTGGGAGGAGTTTGGGTTCCAACTTTTGCAATGCCTGAAATTTTACAAAAAATTAGTGTATTTTCACCACTGAATTGGGGACTCGAATCATATTATGGACTATTTATTCGTGATTCTTCTTTCAGTGATTTGTATATTTACGCACTTTTATTCGTGATGTTTTCGGTATGTTGTTTTTCTATTACCTTTGCATCACTCAGAAAACAAGGAATTTTATAATACCATAATTAGACAAAATGGATCGTTCAGAATTAATACTCGACCTTAAGACTCAGATCATTGAGCAATTGAACCTAATGGAAATGAAACCTGAAGATATTGCAGATGACGCGCAATTATTCGGTGAAGAAATCGGACTTGACTCAATCGACTCTTTCGAATTAATCGTTTTGATGGAAAGAGAATATGGAGTTAAAATCACAGATCCAAAAGAAGGACGTCAGATTTTAGCTACAGTTTCTGCTATGGCTGACTATATCATGGAGAAATCCGACAAGTTCAAAGCTTAATTTTCTACAATAATCATTGAGTCAACGCATATTCATAACAGGAATAGGACTAATTTCTAGTATCGGTAATTCGGTAGAAGAAAATTGGCACTCCCTTGTGAATGACAAGCGTGGAATTCGAAAAGCGAAATATGTTGACTCGAAGCTCATTGAAAATTTTTTGTTTGCCGAGGTCAGTTTATCAAATGATGAGTTGAAGCATGTGCTGAATCTACCATTAGATTCGAACTATGCGCGAACAACACTTCTAGCAATGGTTGCTGTCAATGAGGCGTTATTATCTGCTAAAATAGATAGTTCAAAAATTGACGGTATCATCATGGGATGTACTGTTTCATCAATGTGTGAAACAAAAAAACTATATGAGAACGCACAGGCAATAGACAATCAATCCAATTTATACGACAGATACGACATTGGTTCAGTCGCTATGGAAATCAGCGAACTGATTGGTGATGTACCTTTTCATAACACCATAAACACAGCTTGTTCATCTTCCGCAAATGCTATTATGCAAGGCATAATGATGATTCGCTCAGGACGCGCAAAACGCTTGCTCGTTGGTGGTGCTGATGCGTTGTCTAAGTATACTATCAATGGCTTCAACTCGATGATGTTGCTATCTGACAACCAATGTAAACCATTTGCAAAAGACAGAGATGGAATTAACCTTGGTGAAGGAGCTGGTTATCTTATTTTAGAAGGTGAAGATTTCATAGAAGACAGAAAACCACTTGCCGAAGTTTCAGGGTTTGGAAATGCAAATGACAGCTATCATGCAACATCTACATCTCCTGATGGAATTGGCCCGACGAAAGCTATGCAAACAGCACTTAAAAAAGCTGGAGTTTCATCTAATCAAATCGATTACATCAACGCGCACGGAACGGGAACTGAGAATAATGACGAAACGGAATATGTAGCCATGAAAAATGTATTTGGCACCATACCTCCCTACTCTTCTACGAAGATATTTACTGGTCACACACTTGGAGCTGCAGGAGCCATTGAAGCTATTTTTTGCATTTTAATGCTCCAAAATGACACTATCATTGGTAACACCAATGAAGACGAACTTCCAGATGAAAAAATGGAAATAATTCCAACAAAAACCTTGACTGGTGTTTCTATTAGTCGTATCTTGACTAACTCATTTGGCTTTGGAGGCAACTGTACATCGCTGTTATTCAATAAAATGGAAACTAATTAATAGACTAATAACCTCCTAAATCAATCGGTATGAAGTTCTATTTAAATCATAGCTCCTGTATTTCTCCCCAACAATCTTTTGAAGGGGTATTTCCTAATGAAGTTTTATTGAAACAGACTTCTCATCACATTCTAGCTCAAGAACCTGACTATAAACCATATATCCCACTTAACTTATTACGGAGAATGGGAAAAATATCGCGCATGGGCTTAACCACAGGGTTAAAGGTTATTCAAGAAAGCAATGTAGAGTTCGATGCCATTGTAAGTGGCTCAGCATATGGAAGTAACGAGGAGTCATTTAAATTTTTGGATCAAATTTATAAATATGAAGAGGGGCCGATGACTCCTACAAATTTCACTCAATCTACTACCAATGTGGTCTCTGCACAACTAGGACTGATGACTAAGAATTTTTCGTACAATTCAACAAATAGTCAAAAAGCTCATTCATTTGAAAACTCTCTTCTCGAAGGAATGATGTTACTTGAAAACAACATGGCTCAACACGTTCTTGTGGGTGCTGTAGATGAAATATCTCAATACACATTTAATCTTTTTGGTCTGTTAAATTGGGTGAGAAAAGACGATGTTACTCCTGAGGAAGCAATACAAAAAAAAGGTGTTGGCTTTGTTCCAGGAGAAGGCTCTGCTTTCTTTCATCTATCTACTGTCCCTGAATGTAAAGAAGCTGTGTGCATCTCATTTATGCGAACATACGTAGGTCCTTTTCAGATGAATATTAAAAGTGACATCACACAACTCAATTTTGAGCCAGATTTAATTCTCAGCCCTTGCAATGGAGATATAAACAATGACAATACCGTATGTAGTCTGAGTGATTATTTCGAGGATGTACCCCAAATATATTTCAAAAAATTTTTTGGTGATTCCCCCACTGTTTCAGCCTTATCAGTATGGTTAGGCCAACAGCTTTTGCGAAATGATTTAACAAGTTTTGATGGCATCAATTGGGATAAACCTTTAAACTCAGTTCTTATCTTCAATAAATTTGCTACGGGGCAGTCGAGTCTGATTTTGCTAACTAGAGAGTAATTTTTCGAAAATGCAAAAACATCTACTATTCCTTCTACTGAGTGCATTCACTTCAATTCCAATTATTAAAGCACAATCAATAAAAGGATTATATATAGACGGTTTCAGTCAAATTTTAGGAAATCCCGAGAAAGAAGATAGCTTACTAAACTACGCCCAACAAAATGGCTTTAATTATCTTACTCTATACGATCTTTGGCCCGTGCACGTCACTTATGATTTAACCAACGTCAGTACATCGGTCGTTTTAGCTAGTTTTATTGAGAATGCAAAGGAAAATTACGGCATCATTCAGGTAGGTGCTGCGGGTGAGAACTTCTTTTTCTTTAACAATGTAATCAAACCATACAATATACAGCATACAAATCCACTTCAAAAGTTTGATGTTTATAATGTTGAATTCGAATTTTGGAATGAAGAGACAATAACACCAGGAAACTATTATTGCACAACCTATCTAAATCCCGAAGGGTACACTTGTGATAATGCAGGAGCTTTCAGTTATTTCGAAAAATTAATTCGACAAGTTGACTCGCTTACAAACATTGAAGGTATAATTAACGAAACTTATGTAGGTTGGTTTACGCAAGATCAGGCTATCACCATAGGCAACACGGTTGATCGTATCCTGCTTCATGATTATATCAGTAATTACTCATGGATATACAGTTACATAGACTCGCGATTGGAATATATAGCAGCAAGAAATGAAGTGACAGACGTAATTCCAATTTTTTCCGCAGAACCTAATTTTATGGGACCTTGGTTGAGTACCAATGATGTTACTACACCTTATAATGATATTCAAACCTTTCTGCAAAATGAAACTGATAGTTGGAAGCAATATATAAATATTTTAGGCTATCAATGGTTTGCTTATTCATTTATGCCCTATAATGTAAGTTCCAGCGCAAGTATTTCTGAGTTTGATGATATTAACAAAACAAGTATCTTTCCTAACCCATTTTCTTTTGAAACAACTTTAAAAACAAACCACACTTTTGATAAGGCTTCCCTACATATTTGCAATCAATTTGGTCAAGAAGTTGCACAAATCAATCACATCACAGGGAATACAATCACCCTAAAACGGGGTAATCTATCAGCGGGTTTTTACTTTGTAAATGTGAAAGAAGGAAACAAAATTATTGCTACAACTAAGATTCTAATTGCAGATAATTAAAAATTTCAGAAACGATTATTATCTTTACTCTGAACCTTAAAATTCAGAAGCGTGTTATTAAACAAACGAATTCCAATTACGTACATTTTCAACAAAGTAAAAATTGAACTTATCTATGTGCTAATTGTTTCTCTTGTTGCAATTTACCTTACCGAAGAATTCAAGGATTTTTTACCTGAAATGCCGTTAACAATTCCAGCATTCATAGGTACTGCTATTTCAATTTTATTATCTTTCAAACTCAACCAGTCCTATGACAGATGGTGGGAAGCACGAAGAGTTTGGGGAAGCATCGTAAACGATTCGCGCAACTTAGTCCTTCAACTCAACAATTTAACAGCAAAAGGCAACGAAGAAACGATTAAGAAAATAGCCTACAGACAGATTGCATGGTGTTATTCACTGGGACAAACACTCAGAGGATTGAATCCACTTGATAACCTTGAAGAATTTTTGTCACAAGAGGATTTTGAGGAAATAAAAAAACACAGTAATAAACCATTAGCAATATTACAATTAAACGGAATGGATATCAAAAAATTGAAAGAGGACGGACAGATGGACATTTTCTCTCAATTGCAGTTAGATAGAACGATTGTGCGTCTTTGCGACGCACAAGGAATGTCGGAACGGATTAAAAACACTGTTTTTCCTGTTACCTACCGCTTATTTTTACATTTTATCATTTACCTTTTTGTTGTTACCCTTTCTATTTCATTAACTGATGTCGCAGGATTATTTGAAATTCCACTTTTACTTGTGCTTTCTGGAGCGTTTTTCCTTTTAGAAAAATCAGCTACACACATGCAAGACCCATTTGAAAATAAACCTACCGACACTGCCGTAACTGCTATTGCTCGAACAATAGAAATAAATATTAAACAATTGCTTAAGGAAACTGACATTCCGCAACCGCATCAACCTGATAAGTTTCACTTATCTTAAAACATTATGCTAGAAAATTCAGCTACTTGTGCCGATAAAAAACAGACTTGTCACAACCTTATTATCAACTTCAGATTATACAAGCGCTGGGTAAGATAATTAGGAATAGCATAATAACGACCTTCTACATCTTGCACCCATGTCTGAGAAAGTACATTGTTAATTCCAAGTAAGTTAAACACTTCAAAACTCAATTTTATATCGGTAAAGTTTTGCCAAAATTTCTTGCGTGACTCTTTTGATTTACCATAGAGGAAGTCATAACTCACACCAATATCTACACGCTTATAAGACCTCTGTCTCAAGGTATCCTTATATCGTTCTTCTCCAGGAGGGCCGTAAGGTAATCTACTTCCGAAAAGCGCACTCAACTGAACCGATAATTGCTCAAATTTAGGCATTCTATCCTGAAATAAAGCTCCAAAAGTAATCATCTGGTCACTTGGTCGTGGAATGTACCCAGGAGTTTGGAGAGCGCTATCTGCTGGCACAGCATCAAAAGTATAACCTGGATAAATTGTATCACCCGCAGCATTAAAGTACATATAGTAATCATCGTTCTTTAAATTCTCCATCGTTCTCAAAAAACCAACCTTAAAGAAAGATTCTACACCTTTAATGAATTGTCCATTTAGATTCAAATCAGCACCATAAGCGTATGCAACAGCATCGTTATTAGCAAAATAACGCAAACGGACATCTGAAATTTTATAGGGGTTTACATCCCATAAATACTTGTAATACACTTCAGCCGAAAATTTGAAGGGACTCTCTCTATTCCACATATTAAAGAAAACATCCGTACCAGCTACAATGTGAAATGATTTTTGTGCGCGTACATCTAAATTCAATTCGCCATGATACCCCCGTAAATCACGGTAGATTGGGGGTTGATAATACAGTCCAGAAGCAAGACGCAATTTCATATTTCGTCTGTATACTTTACCATTTCTGTAGAAATACAGGCGTGGTGTGTATACCAATGATGCACGCGGAGTCAGCCAGGGCTCTTGGTTGACGCTCGTATATCCACTTCGCAAGCCTATATTTAAAGCAAGTCTAGCAGGAATTCGTTCCAATGTATCAACAAAGTGACTTCGCTGTTTCTTATTGTTTTCATCGCGAGTTACTTCTTTGAGTTTTACAATGTGCTTTTCTTTCACAAAATTCCAACGGAATGAATATCCTAAATGACCTGTCACCCGATAAGTCTGTAAGTTGTGTTTCTCTTTAATAACATCGCGCAATTCCAAATCACCACCTGAATTTTGTGGGGTGACATATCCAGCGCTATCAATCATCACCCATTCACTAATTATATCATCAAAAAACTCGCGCTGAAATTTTGCCCCCCAATTTAATCTACTGTCGCGCTGAACAAGTCTTAGGTCATTCATCTTTTCCTTCTTCGGGAAAATTTTCTCACCAGTATGATAAACAGAAGCAATCGTTGCGTTAAGTCTATTTCTCGAGTGATTAAGGAAAGAACCAACACCTAAGGTGTTTACAGAATCACCAAAAGTTTCCTTTGCGGGATCATTTTCTAATTCATTGATGTAATACTCTCCCAACACGTCAAAATTCTCTGTTTCATTCGTGTTAAAAACACTTACATAAAAGTTTAGTCGAGTTGATTTTGACAAGTCATATTCAAGTGATGTAGCTCCAGTAATCGTTTGAAACATCGATATTTCTTGCCCTTGAAAATAGACCTTAAAGCTAAGAGCTTGATTAAACGTTCCAAATGTAGTTTCACGTGTTTGTGGAGCAAAACTAAATTTATTAGAAGAAAAATGCCCCAGAACATTCCATCGTAAATTCTCTGTAATATTGTAATGAGTCAAAAATTGCACATCCCAAAAAACAGGATTGTATTCTCCTTTAGTAGGAAGTGTGTTTAACAAATACCCATTTGATCTATATCTTGCACCAGCTATGAAACCAAATCTATTTTTTCGTGTTTCTGCATGCACTTCTGCCCCCAACATTCCTGCAACCAAAGTCGCGCGAGTTGAATCAGGATTTCGATACTGAATGTCCAAAACAGAGCTTAAACGATCGCCATATTTTGCATCAAAACCACCAGCAGAAAAACTGATATTATCAACCATAGATGAATTGATAAAACTCATTCCTTCTTGTTGTCCAGCACGAGTTAAAAACGGTCGATAAATCTCAAATCCATTGACATAAATTAGATTTTCGTCATAATTCCCACCACGCACATTATAATTGGCCGTTAATTCATTATTTGAAACAGCTGGCGTGATATAAGCAAGCGCTTGAGTGACACCGTTTGGTAATGCGAAATTGCTAAAATCAATATACGGTAGAGTTACGACAGTTGGATCATCATACTCTCCCTGTTTTGCTTCAACCACAACTTCGCCTGTTTCTAACGCATCTATAACAACTTCACCAAGATTTCTGACCTCTCCATTAAGCAAGTGAATATGAACTATTTTTTTTCTAGTAACAAACGAAAAAACCAAATCATAATCGCGATTTGATTCCAATTCTATAGAGAAATTACCTTGTCCATCAACAAAAGTTTGGATAGTTTTATCTGTAGATTGAATGGAAACTCCTGTAATTCTAGAACCGACATCATCCACTACATACCCCTTCACCACAGCTAATTGAGCCTGTAAACAAGTCACGGTAAATAGTGCACCAAAAAGTAAAATTATGCGCAAATTTTGCATGGGGTCAAAAGTAATAAAAGACCCCGTTTAAACGAAAAAAAAGTGGTTTATTGTATTGTGAGTCATCGAAAGTGAACTCATTTCAGATTTTACAAGCTAAAAAAGAGTGTTTCCTATTCCCTTTTCAACTTTCCAGACTTCCATGATTCAATAAACTGTGCCCAAGCTACCGGATTCAACAAATTGTTTACAGGGAATTGACCTCTAGAATACAACTGACTCTGACTTTGTTGACGTTGCCAGCTATAGCTCAAGCTAGCATCTGTCGTCAATCTTCCTGCTGCAATAGCCAAGTTTTTACCTGAAAGTTGACGTTGAGCTCGTCGAATATCATCCTCGTATGGATCCATTTCAATAAATGCTTTAGCAAATTCCTCTTTTGAAGGCCATGGATATACTCGAACCGTTTTTGACATTAAGGTGTCAGGATCTAAAAGCTGAATTAAAGCATATCCAAATTCAGATAAAGTATCAGGGACGATGTATGTACCTGGTTTGTAACCAATATAATCAAAGACTAGCGTATCACCTGGACGTGTCACCATAGAAAAATAACCATAGTAATCAGAAACTGTTCCTCTACGGGTTGTTTTATCGTAAATAGATGTAAAAGGCATACGCTCCAAACTATCAGAACTAAGCACCACTCCAGATAGTTGAATCAATTTTTCATCACCATTTTGTGCTGAAACAACCGAGATATTTAACACAAATAAAACGGCAGAAAAAGTATAAAGTAAGCGTATCATATTTACAAGTTTACGAAGTATCTACAAAAAGTTAGCCAAATTAAGGTAAATTAACAAAAAAAATACTGACAAACCTCAGTATAGAGTGATAATGCAATCTCATTTTTATTACCTTTGCAAGAATTTATTTAAGAAAGTAAGTTCCAATATGGCTTTATCTGATATTAGTAAAGTAAGAGAAGGGTTAACATACGACGACGTATTGCTTGTGCCTGCGTACTCAGAGGTTCTTCCAAAAGATGTAAAACTGGAGTCCAAATTTACGCGAAACATTAATTTAAAATCACCTATTATTTCTTCTGCAATGGACACTGTAACAGAGTCTGCTTTAGCTATTGCTATTGCGCAGCAAGGAGGTATAGGTGTGATTCACAAAAACATGTCAATCGCAGATCAAGCTTTGGAGGTTCGTAAAGTAAAGCGTTCTGAAAGCGGAATGATTTTAGACCCGATTGTACTTTCAGAAGATTCAGTTGTACTAGATGCATTGAACTTAATGCGTGAAAATAAAATTGGTGGAATTCCTGTTACTGACGAAAATAGAATTTTAAAGGGAATCATCACCAACCGTGATCTTCGTTTTGAAAAGAACATGAATCGCCCAGTTCAAGAGATAATGACTTCAAAATCTCTCGTGACTACTCAAGATGGAACAGACTTAGCTCAAGCAGAACAAATTCTACAAGAATATAAAATTGAAAAACTCCCTGTAGTTGATAACGACTTTAGACTCGTTGGTTTGATTACATACAAAGATATCATTAAAGTTCGCCAACATCCGAATTCATGTAAAGACAGTTTTGGTCGTTTACGTGTTGCTGCAGCTGTTGGTGTAACAAGTGACACTATTGACCGAGTATCAGCTTTAGTTGATGCTGGAGTTGATGCCATCATTATTGATACAGCTCATGGTCACACTCAAGGTGTAGTCACTAAATTGAAAGAAGTTAAAGTAAATTACCCTAAGCTTGATGTCGTTGTGGGGAATATTGCCACAGCTGAAGCAGCAAAATACTTAGTTGAAGCAGGGGCTGATGCAGTAAAAGTAGGGATTGGACCAGGTTCAATTTGTACAACACGTATCATTGCGGGTGTGGGAGTACCACAGTTAACTGCAGTAAACGACGTAGCTCGCGCTTTAGAAGGTACTGGAGTGCCTGTCATTGCGGATGGAGGAATTCGATACACAGGAGATATTGTTAAAGCAATTGCCGTTGGTGCTGACACAGTTATGGTTGGCTCAATGTTTGCAGGTGTGGAGGAATCACCTGGTGAAACGATTATTTACCAAGGGCGTAAATTTAAATCGTATCGCGGTATGGGATCGCTAGAAGCTATGCAAAAAGGATCAAAAGACAGATATTTTCAAGATGCTGAGGACGATGTAAAGAAACTCGTTCCAGAAGGAATTTCAGGTCGTGTACCTTACAAAGGACATCTATATGAGGTTATGTATCAAATTATCGGTGGACTTCGAGCAGGAATGGGATATTGTGGAGCGCCAACAATAGATAAGCTTAAAGGAGCAGAATTTGTTCGAATTACAAATGCAGGTATGACAGAGTCACATCCTCATGATGTATCAATCACTAGAGAAGCACCAAATTACAGTTTAAAATAAAATTAGTTCAATATGAAAAAGCTAACTGCTATCGTATTCTTTTCAAGTATTCTTTTCTCAACAGTTTTTGCACAGAAAGATCCTGCAATAATGACTGTGGACGATAAATCAGTAACTAAAAGTGAGTTTTTACAAATTTATTTGAAAAACAATAATGATCCACAGTTTGATAAAGCTTCGTTAGATGAATACATGGAGCTATTCAAAAAGTTCAAATTAAAAGTTATTGAGGCAGAGCGCTTAGGTTATGACACCATTCCTAAATTAGTGAAAGAACTTGAAGGCTACAGAAAGCAATTAGCTATGCCTTATCTTGTAGACTCTACTAAAAATAACCAATTGGTAAAAGAAGGATATCAACGTTTACAAGAAGAAGTTCATGCAAGTCATATACTAATTCGTGTGGATGAAAATGCTTCACCTGAAGATACGTTAAATGCGTACAACCGTATTATGGAAATTCGCAAGCGAATTGTAAAAGGTGAAGAATTTGCTCATGTTGCAAGAGGGAAATTTGGTTCAGAAGACCCTTCAGTTAAAGATAATGGTGGTGACTTAGGTTATTTCTCTGCATTCCAAATGGTATATCCTTTTGAAGAAGCGGCATATACAACTAAAATAGGTGATGTCAGCATGCCTGTGCGCACAAAATTTGGTTACCATATTTTGAAGGTACATGATAAACGCTCAGCTAGAGGCCTTATCAGCACTTCACACATTATGATCATGACTCCAAAAACTGCAACTGAAGAAACAAAGGAAAATGCAGCAATGAGAATTAAAGAAATTCACGCTAAACTAGTTGCTGGTGAAAGTTTTGAGGAATTGGCGCAAAAATATTCTGAAGATCAAACTTCAAAATCAAAAGGAGGAGTACTTCCTGAATTCGGAACAGGAAGTCGCCAACGCATGGTTCCTGAATTTGAAGATGCTGCTTTCGGACTTAAAAATGATGGGGATTTCTCTGAACCCTTTCAAACTGCATACGGTTGGCATATCGTAAAAAGAAACAGCATTAAAGAACTTGAGTCATTTGACGATTTAAAGAAAGAAATTCAGCAAAAAGTAAACAAAGATGAGCGCTCGTTAACTACGCAAGCATCATTTATCAACAAATTGAAAAAGGAATATAAATTCAAAGATGTGGGAGCTAAGCAAATGTCTTGGTTCTACAACAATGTGGATTCTTCATATTATCAAGGTGAATGGGTAGCTCCTGAAAGTACAGAGAATCCTGTTTTGTTTTCTTTCAATAAAATCACTTTTCACAGAACTGATTTTGCAGAATATCTTCAAAACATGAATGCAAAAGGGAGTAATGGAGACTTAAAAGTACTAATTGACGATGCATACAAAACATTCATTAAAGAACAACTACTTGCATACGAAGAAGCTCAGCTTGAAAGTAAATACCCTCAGTTTCGCGCTTTGATGAATGAATATCATGATGGTGTACTTCTTTATGAAATAATGAATGACAAAGTGTGGAACAAAGCCATAAAAGACACTACAGGTTTGAAACAATTCTTTGAGGAGAATAGAGACAACTTTGTTTGGGGCAAACGTGTTGATGCAGATGTGTATGAATGTGACTCGAAAGATGTTGCACAAAAAGTATCTGTTCTGTTAAAGAATGACACAATTACTCCATCGCAAATAATGGCGAAAGTAAATGAGAAATCTGCATTGAATGTAAAAATCAAATCAAATAAATTTGAACTTGACAATACTGCATTCTTAAAAGATCAAAGCCTTAAAGTTGGAATAAATGCTTTCTACGAATATGATGGTAAGTTTTATGTCGTAAAGGTTAAGGAGGAAATTCCTGCTGGTCCAAAGGATTTAAATGAAACTAAAGGAGCGGTAACTGCTGCTTATCAACAATATCTTGAATCGACTTGGTTGGCTGAATTATCTAAAAAACATCCAATTAAAATAAATACTGAAGTATTATACAGCCTTGGCAATAACTAATACAATATCGAATTTTCAAAAGGCTGTCTTTTCAGGCAGCCTTTTATGTTTTGGGTTTCTTTTTTTTGTTTCTTGTGAAGCTAAAAATGACCCTGAAATAGCCCGTATTGAAAAACAAGTGCTTTTAGAATCGGAACTAAACTATCGTATAGATAACGGTAGCTGGGATCAACCAAATGAAGAACAAGCTATAGAATCATGGCTAAGACAAGCTGCAATACTCATTCACTTTGACAGTCTTCCTCTCGATAAACAAAATGAAATAAATTATAAGATTGAAGACTATAAAGCATCTTTAATACGTTATGAAGTAGAAAACATGATGATTGAACAAATGCTTGACACGCTGGTAACTGAAGAAGAGATGCTTAACTTCTACGAGATGAATAAAAAGGACTTTGAATTAAGTGATTTTATAGTGAAGGTACTCTATTTAAAAATTCCTTATAATGCTCCAGATATTAACAAAGTGAATAGCATGTACCTTCTCAGACAAGCAAAAGATACCGTTCTGATTACTGAATATGCCAACAAGTACGCGGCCAATTTCTTTTACAACAAAGAAAAATGGTTGTATTTTGACGACATCATGAAGGAAATTCCTCTTGAAGGCATTGATAAAGAAAAGTTTATTTTGAATAAAACAAAAACAAGTTTTGAGGAAAACGGTTACATTTACTTCTTAAATATACTCGACTATCGCCTTAAAAATGCACCCTCACCTTTCTCTATGGAAAAGGAACATATAAAACAACGTATACTCACAAATAGAATTAGTATTTTACGAGAAACTCTTGGCAAACAACTAATTGATGAAGCAATAGACAAATATGAAATACATTATTATAATCGTAAGTAGCTTACTTAGTTTTGGGATTTTTGCTCAACCAGGTAACAATGTTATCGATAAGGTAATTGCTAAAGTAGGTGGAAATGTAGTGCTCTTATCAGAGCTTCAGTCTCAAAAACTGCAAGCAATTCAAGAAAAAATTGAAGTAAATAGAGATCTTGAATGTTCTATTCTCGAGGAATTGCTTTACCAAAATTTATTGCTTAATCAAGCTGAATTGGACAGTGTTGTTGTTTCTGATGACCAAGTTAACGCAGAAATGGAACAACGTATTCGCGTAATTGAAAACCAAATTGGTGGTAGAGAAGAACTCGAAAAGTTTTACGGAAAAAGCGTTTCGCAGATTAAAGAAGAATTTAAACCAGCTATCAGAAAACGATTAGTTGGCCAAGAAATGGAACGAACAATTACTTCAGAAGTAATTATATCACCAAAAGAAGTTCGCGAATTTTTCAGTGAACTGCCAGCAGACTCATTGCCGTACATAAATGCACAGCTAGGACTACAACAAATAGTTATTTATCCTGAGATCTCACAAGACGATAAAAACAAAACAATTGCAGAGCTCGAACGCATCCGTGAACTTATTGTTTCAGGTGAAAAGAATTTTGCCTCAATGGCACGACTATACAGCCAAGACCCAGGGTCACGGAATAAGGGGGGAGAACTTAAAGCAAGTCGTGGACAGATGGTGAAAGAATTTGAAACTACGGCTTTCAGCATGAAGCCAGGTGAAATCTCTCCTATTTTTGAAACAGAATATGGTTTTCATATTTTACAATTAGTAGAAAGATTAGGTGATGATTATACTTGTCGTCACATTTTACTTATCCCAGAAGTTTCTGAAGAAGCGTTTATGAAAGCGAGTGAGAAAATCGAAGAATGTCACAGAAAACTAAAACGCAATGAGATTACTTGGGATGAAGCTGTTCTGAAGTATTCAAATGATGCAGCCACGAATCAAAACAAAGGGCAGCTAAGTAATCCATATACAGGTGCTACTTTATGGGACATGGAAGACTTGAATCAAATTGATCAGCAAATTTTTATCCTTGTTAATGCATTAGAAGTTGGAGACATTACATCTCCTTCTGTTTACGATAATTTTATGGAACGCAAGCAAGGTGTAAGAATTGTACGCCTATCTGATCGCACAACTCCGCATAAAGCTAATTTAACAGATGATTATCAATTAATTCAAAATGCAGCATTAAACCAAAAACGCCAAGAAGCTATCAAAACATGGACGGACGAAAAGATTGGAAATGCATACATACGAATCGATGACGAATATCGCGATTGTGATTATCGTTACAATTGGTTCATTAATTATTGATTTACAACAAAAGTAAAATATTATCATGTCAGAAATTGCAGCAATAGACGAGTTAGTTCAAAAATATAACCAACTAAAGTCTGAAATTCATAAAGTTATCGTAGGTCAAGACGAGGTAATTGAACAAGTTCTTATCTCCATGTTTTCAAAAGGACACTGTCTTTTGGTTGGAGTTCCCGGACTTGCGAAAACCTTGCTTGTAAATACAATTTCTCAATCACTAGGGCTTTCAGGAAATAGAATTCAATTTACACCTGACTTAATGCCATCTGATATTATCGGTTCAGAAATATTGGGAGAAGACAGACAGTTTAAATTCATAAAAGGTCCCATCTTTCACAATATCGTTCTCGCTGATGAGATTAACCGTACACCTCCAAAAACGCAAGCAGCTCTTCTTGAAGCTATGCAGGAAAAATCAGTTACCGCAGCAGGTGTAACGCATAAATTGCCTATGCCTTTCTTTGTGTTAGCCACGCAAAACCCTATTGAGCAAGAAGGTACTTACCCTCTTCCCGAAGCTCAGTTAGACAGATTCATGTTTAATATTTGGGTCGATTACCCTTCATTTGATGAAGAAGTTCAGATCGTAAAGGCAACAACAACTAATATTGAAGCACAAGTTACTCCACAACTTTCGGCTGAAGACATTATTAAATACCAAAATCTTATTCGCCAAATCCCTGTTACAGATAATGTAATTGAATACGCAGTAAGTTTGGTCAATAAAACCAGAAAAGACGATGCACGCGCTCCTGAATTGACAAAAAAGTACATTGCTTGGGGGGCAGGGCCAAGAGCCTCGCAGAATTTGATTGTAGGCGCAAAATGTCACGCAGCGCTACACGGTAAATATTCTCCAGATATCGAAGATGTAAAAGCTGTTGCATTGCCTATTTTACGCCACAGAATTGTACGAAATTACAGAGCAGAAGCTGAGGGATATACTGTCGAAAAAATTGTTGCCGAATTATTGTAGAACCAAGAATATTTAGATAATTATACTTTAGAATTCAGCATTAGCGTATAAGCACTAGATTCTGTTAATATTGCCTTTTGGCTTTTTCCTCGTCCATTTGTAACGCGATTTATCACGCCTCTTCTTCGTATTAGGGTAAATTCGATAAAGAAAACTCAATGAATGTTGTAAGTAGCTATCTTCATGAGCAGGAAATGTAGCTCCTAACGCAAATTTCGCTGAAGTCTCTATCTGCATTCCAATTCGTTTAGAAAACCAGAAATTACTTCCAATGTGCACATTAGCTGTCACGTTATCCATTGTTGTAGCACCAAATTTCATCGTATAGCCAAGCCCTACTCCTAGATAAGGATCAAACCATGAAACTTTCTTATACTTCATGTTAAAACGATACTTCAACATAGCATCAAAACTAGCTACATGCATGAGTTGATTGTTGACTACTTCGTTTACATGCTTTCCTGGAAGATATTGATTGTAGTGTAATAAACCTGTAATTCCAAAACCATATTTTAAATTTCTCTCGACACTTAAACGAGCTGGATAAGGAACAAAATGCCATGTGCGATTTCCTGAAAAAACCTGTCCTAAAGAGACACTATAATCATCTACAACATGCATACCTAAACCTAAGATCCAAGTATGTTCCGGTTTTTTACGCCATCGGTTTTGTTGTGAAAATGAATCTTGAAAAACAAACATAAACAACAACAAAAGAACTAGAGCCTTCCCTCCTATTTTCACACTAAATTTCGACACGGAATTTAAACTATTTCTTACCATTCAACTCTCTTTGCAAAGGCAAATTTATAAAGGATAATTACAAGACAATCAAAAACATAGTATTTTTTTCACAAAAAAATGTGAAACTGTGTATTCAACGCAAATAATTTTTGAAAAATAGATGGGCAAATTTAGATTTCCTCGACTAATTCAACATCATCTGCTCGCTTGTTCAACCAATTCATCTGACCAATTGAATAGAAGAAAACTAGTCCAAAGCCAATTGATAACATCGCGTGGAAAGGAACTAGGCCGTAATCGCCAACTACAATGCCAAATGCGACAGCTCCAAGAAAAGCAAATGAAAGTACTCCTTCAAGAACTGTAACGAGATTAATCTTCTTCTCTACGTATTTGTTTGTTTTCCAGTCTTGCTTGCCACTTGAGATGTTAAATTTCGGCGTGCGCACAAATGAACTTTTGATGCCAAAATAACCTTCCATTACAGCTATTGTATTGTGTAATGATAACCCCATAGATACTGTCAGAAATTGAATGAAACGTCCAAAGAATTTAATAAACGACAAGAACTTATTATCCGTTTTATCTCTGTAGGACATCCAATAATAGACCATTAAGAAAATGGTGGATAAAATGAAAATAGATCCTATCATCATAATATTGTCATACTTATCCGTAGTTGATTTAATTATCAATACAGGAATACTCAATATCGCTGTAAAGAAAATAAATACGAATACAGAACTATTGAATAAATGAGCTAATCCGTGAATTCGGTCAGACAACTTCATTCCTTTTGCAGTCAACAATGTCCCAGACATTTTTCTAAAACACTCAGCTCCACCTTTAGTCCAACGAAACGGTTGATTTTTCAATGCAGACATCGCCACAGGAAGTTCCGCCGGAGCAGTAACATTCTCCAAAAATCTAAACTTCCACCCTTTCATTTGAGCGCGGTAGCTCAAATCTAAGTCTTCAGTTAACGTGTCATGATGCCATCCACCTGCATCTGCAATGGTTTCTTTTCTCCAAACTCCACCTGTACCATTAAAGTTGATAAAGTGACCCGCGCCATTTCTTCCCGACTGCTCGATACTGAAATGCGCATTCAAACCAAAAGCCTGAAGCTCGGTAAGCAATGAATATTTTTTATTGATGTGAGACCAGCGCGTTTGCACTACTCCTACTTTAGGATCATCAAAGAAAGGAATTGTTTCAAGTAAGAAGTTTGGATTCGGAAGAAAATCAGCATCAAAAATAGCGATGAATTCACCTTTCACTTTATCCATAGCATCAGCTAGAGCACCAGCTTTATACCCTGTTCTATTCACACGATGAATGTGGTGAATATCAATCCCCATCGCTTTAATTTCAGCTACTTTTTTAGCGATAACATCCACTGTTTCATCTGTAGAATCATCTAAAACCTGAATTTCAAATCGATCGCGAGGGTAATCAAATTTCGCAACTGTTTCAATCAAACGCTCCACAACATACAACTCGTTAAAAACGGGTAGTTGTACAGTCACAAAAGGCGCGTTATTCATGTCCAATTCAGGACGTCTTACTTTGTCGCGAGCACTTTTATTTTTCCAATAAGAAATTGCTAATGTGAGTTGAAGTACACTGTAGAAGAATATTAACAGTAACGCCAATCCATAAAGTGATAAAACTACGATGCTCATTTATTTCCCTAAAAATATATTATTCAAGTAATTACGCATGATTACCTTTGAAAAGCTCAAATAAAACCATCGCAATTGACGACAAATGTAAGTTAATCTCTCGTTTTTAAGAAATTTTAAGAAATATGTTTGTAATAATTTTGTTGTTTTAAGATTTACGCACCTGCTTGGAGCGAATATCACTATATTTGCAAAAAACTGTAAAAGATGATACAACGCATACAAACGATTTATTACCTCATTGCCATTGCACTTTTAGCTTGGGTTAGTACAGGAGAGAATATTGTTTCGTTCAAAATTGATGCGCAAAATTATGTGGAAACTGTTGAAATGAATATAAACAGTAAAGGAATTGATGCCAACGCCACACTAAGTTTGACTGAGTCGGAACTAGAAGAATTTGAAAAACATATCACGGCTACAGGCGCAACTTTTAATACAGAGGGATCACATGGAACTTGGACAAACTCCATCCCTGTTTACATTCTCTTTTTGATAATCGCGTTATTGATTTTAATTACGCTGGTTTCATTCAAAAATCAAAAGAGGCAACTTCGCTTAGGTCGAATAGCTTTCTTTTTATCCATTTTGTGCTTAATCGGGCTTTTCGCTTTGATTATGATTATTCCTGGAAATTTGGCTGAAACAGCACAAAGTTTTATGACTGATGATGAAATCAATATAAACCGATCACTTGGCTTAGGTTTTTATCTCCTTTGCGCAACAATTCCTTTTATTTTTCTCGGTAACATTGGTGTGAAACGAGATTTAGATTTATTAAAATCCCTAGACAGGTTACGTTAAAAGCTTTTAGACTCTAGACAATAGAAAATAGACGAAAGACCTTAGACTTAAGGTATTTAAAAGTCTTATAGTCTTGAATCTTGCAGTCTAATTAAAATATTTATATGAATTATTTATCGATAGAAGAACTTACTAAGTCTTTCGGAGACCGTGTTTTATTCAAGGATTTGACTTTTGGGATTGAGCAAGGGCAAAAAGCAGCCATCGTGGCGCGAAACGGGAATGGAAAAACCACTCTTCTACGTTGTATCATGGATATGGAACCGGCAGACTCGGGTCGTGTGGTGTTTCGAAATGGGATTCGCATTGCCTTTCTTGAGCAAGCTGATCAAATGAATCCAAAAAATTCGGTGATGGATGAGATTCTCTCTCACGACTTACCCGAGCTCCTGGCGATTAAAAGATACAATGAAGCCATGCGTACCAACAATGAAAATGCTATTGCTGCGAGCTTTGATGAATTGAACGAATTAAACGCGTGGGATATTGAATCTAAAATTCAACAAATCTTAGGCGTTCTCAAACTTAGTGAGATCCATAACCCCATCAGTGAATTGTCTGGTGGACAAAAGAAACGCGTCGCTTTAGCAAAGGTGCTAATCGCTGACCCTGACTTCATCATACTAGATGAGCCAACCAATCACCTTGACCTGGATATGATTGAGTGGCTTGAAACTTATTTATCACAAAGTAGGTCGACCATTTTGATGGTAACTCACGACCGTTATTTTCTTGAGGTTGTATGTGACACTATTTTCGAACTTGAAGATCAAACTATATACAAATACAAAGGTAATTTCTCGTACTACCTTGAAAAGAAAGCTGAACGCGAAGATCAACTTGCAGCGACTATTGACAAGGCGCAAAACCTTATGCGCAAAGAGCTAGATTGGGTGCGCCGCCAACCTAAAGCGCGAAGTGTAAAACAAAAGGCACGTCTAGACGCCTTTGAAGTGACTAAAGGTGTTGCTACACAAAATGTCAGCAAAGATGAACTAGAGTTGAACATTAAAATGGAACGTGTAGGATCGAAAATTCTCGAACTGCACAAACTTCAAAAGGATTACGACGGTAAAATTATGCTGAAGGAATTCTCGTACGTGTTCAAAAAAGGAGAACGAGTTGGAATTGTAGGTTCAAACGGAGTGGGAAAGTCTACGTTTCTAAATATGCTCACAGGACTTGAAGAGCCTTCTAAAGGTAAAGTTGTGGTGGGGGAAACGATCGTTTTTGGCTATTACCGTCAGGAACAAATTAAGATTGCCGAGGACAAAAGATTAATTGAAGTCATTAAAGATATCGCTGAGTTTATTCCACTTGAAAAAGGCAAAGAATTGAGTGCTGCTCAGTTTTTGGAGAAATTCCTGTTTCCACGAAGCATGCATTGGAATTACGTCAGTAAACTAAGTGGTGGAGAAAAACGCCGTTTAAAGTTGATGACTGTACTTATGGCTAATCCTAATTTCTTAATTCTGGATGAGCCTACGAACGATTTAGACATCTTTACGCTGAGTGTACTCGAAGATTACCTGCGTTCTTTCCCAGGATGCCTAATAGTGGTCTCTCACGACCGTTATTTCATGGATAAGATGGTAGATCACATTTTCTATTTCAAAGGTGAAGGTGAAATCAAAGATATTTTAGGTAATTATACAGAATACCGTCAACAGCTTCAGCTTGACATTCAGGAAAAAAAGAACGCATCCAAATTAGAGAAAACAGCTCCGCAACCAAAAGTAGAGCCAGTAAAAGCACCTACTGAAAAACGAAAATTGTCTTACAAAGAGAAAATCGAGTTTGAAGAAATGGAAGGTGTTTTAGCTCAACTTGAATCGCGAAAGAATGAATTGACAGAAAAGCTTTCTAATTCAACTATTTCAGGAGAACAACTCAATGAAATCAGCATCGAAATAACCAAAGTTATTGAAGAAATTGATGCAAAAACAAATCGTTGGTTGGAGCTGGCAGAGTTTGCGGATTAGGAAAAAGAAAAAACCCATGCAGCACATATTCTGAAAACCTCAGAAAACACGGATGAGGATTCCGATTATTCTTTGTAATCCACTGGTTGATGCTATCTCCTCCTGACGAATCAGGATGCGGCCCGCCATTGAACAATCAAGCTTTCCCCAAATAATAAGTTGTTAAGTCTCAAAACAACTGCATGGGCTTCTGTCTCTCAACAGAATAAGAATTAATCCGAACGTATCGGCAATTTCTCTAACCCAAAAGTACGAAATATCGAGGTAAATAAAAATCTTAGAAAGGAATATTTCACTACCATTTACTAAATTGAAGAATTCTCCCCTATCTTTGCCGCTCAAATAAAGAAAGAAGATGATTTCAGTAGATAGTTTAGCGGTAGAATTTAGTGGAACAACACTTTTTAGCGATGTGTCATTTGTAATAAATGAAACAGATAAAATCGCGTTGATGGGGAAAAATGGCGCGGGAAAATCCACGTTGTTGAAAATCATTGCAGGAGTGAATAAACCATCTCGTGGAAACATTTCAGCTCCAAAAGAAGCTATTATTGCATACTTACCTCAGCATTTACTTACTGAAGATAATTGCAATTTGGTTGAAGAAACATCAAAAGCCTTTCAGTCAATTTTTGCAATGCGTGATGAAATTGATACATTAAACAATGAACTTACAGTGCGTACTGATTATGATTCGGATGAATACATGAAAATCATTGAGCGCGTTTCGGAACTGAGCGAAAAATTCTATTCAATTGAAGATACGAATTATGAAGCTGAAGTAGAAAAAGTGTTGCTTGGTATGGGGTTTACTCGCCCAGATTTCACTCGCCCTACTTCTGAATTCAGCGGTGGGTGGCGTATGCGAATTGAATTAGCGAAAATTCTACTTCAAAAACCGGATTTAATTCTCCTCGATGAGCCCACAAACCACATGGATATTGAGTCTATTGAATGGTTAGAGGATTTCTTAATCAATAGCGCCAAAGGTGTAATGGTAATTTCTCACGATAGAGCTTTTGTAGATAACATTACTAATCGCACTATCGAAGTTACAATGGGTCGAATTTATGACTACAAAGCAAAATACTCACATTATCTTGAATTGCGAAAAGAACGTCGGGCGCAGCAACAAAAACAGTTTGATGAGCAGCAAAAGTTTATTGCAGAAACAACTGAATTCATAGATCGTTTTAAAGGAACTTACTCAAAAACACACCAAGTTCAATCTCGTGTGAAAATGCTTGAGAAATTGGATATTGTTGAAGTCGATGAAGTGGATTCATCTGCATTGCGCTTGAAATTCCCACCTGCTCCTCGATCAGGAAGTTATCCCGTTACTGTTTCTGGATTATCCAAAAGTTACGACGACCACGTAGTCTTTAACGATGCTTCACTCACTATAGAACGTGGTCAGAAAGTTGCTTTTGTCGGAAAGAACGGTGAAGGTAAATCGACTATGATTAAAGCTATCATGGGACAATTAGATTTTGAGGGATCGCTTGAATTAGGTCACAATGTACAAATCGGTTATTTCGCCCAAAACCAAGCGTCTTTATTGGATGAGGACATGACCATTTTTGAAACGATTGATAATGTAGCAAAAGGAGAAATTCGCAAAAAAATCAACGATATTCTCGGTGCTTTCATGTTTGGTGGCGATGCAAGCACCAAAAAAGTAAAAGTACTTTCTGGTGGAGAGAAAACGCGATTGGCGATGATTAAACTATTGCTTGAGCCTGTCAACCTTCTCATTTTGGATGAACCAACCAATCACCTTGACATGAAAACCAAAGACATCATTAAAGATGCACTTAAGGATTTTGACGGTACGTTAATTCTTGTGTCTCATGACCGTGACTTTCTTGATGGACTTGTAACTAAAGTTTTTGAATTTGGAAACAAACGTGTGAAAGAACACCATGAAGACATTAAAGGATTCCTTGAGTTAAAGAAAATGCAGAGTTTGAGAGAGATTGAGAAGTAGAATCTCTAGGTTTTAAAAACAAGAAAAATCAGTTTAATAGTATTCAATTATAAATAATAATGAAAATCTTTTTCAAACAGATCTTTGTATGGACTCATCTGTCTTTCAAAAAGGCTCAATATAACTTGGCGTCGAATATCTATCTAATAATCAAATGAGTAACTGCAAACAGTTACTTCAATTTGCAATCGCCAGCAAAATTTTCAGCTAATTCATCGAGATGTGCGCAGGAATCTTTTTGTTGACTTCTCGTTAAATGTTGCAAATCATATTCGGTTTTATCTCCACTAAAGTATTTGCAATAACAAACCCCTCTCTCCTTTTTACAAGACGCAGAACCGAATCCCACAAATGTAAGAAATGCTATAAACACAATTCCAAAACCTACCTTTTTCATAGTTTATGATTTACTAATTTGTAAGAACGTACTATCTAAAAATCTAAATCAATCTTGACATAAAACAAAAAATCAAGAAAACTAGAGTAAAAATCCACTTCTGATGAACTAAATCTACCTTTTTTTCTCCAATTAAACAAATAAAGGGGAAATCAAATTTCAATAAAAAGGTAATTAGAACGGGCTATCCTCAATATCATTTCTTAAATCAAAATCATCTTCGTCATCAAGACTATCCATCTTACTACCTATTGTGTAGGTTTGAGGTGGAGCGATAGCAGGTGATTCTTCAAAGTTTTTATTTGGAGATATGGATTGATTATAAGTCGCCATAGGGTCGTCTGAGAAATCATCCATATTTGTAAATTTCACAAGGTGCTTCACAAACTTAAGACTAACTGTATCTAATGAACCGTGACGGTTTTTAGCAATAATGATATCTCCACGATCAGCTGTGGGCATTCCATTCTCATCCTCCATCAAACCATAATATTCAGGACGATAGATAAATGTTACAATATCGGCATCTTGCTCAATTGCTCCAGATTCACGAAGGTCAGAAAGCATTGGTTTTTTATCACCTCCACGTGTTTCTACCGAACGACTTAACTGAGAAAGTGCAATAATCGGCACATTGATTTCTTTAGCAATTTCTTTAATCGATCGAGAAATAGTCGAGATTTCTTGTTCGCGATTACCTCCTTTACCTGTACCTCCTGCCGTCATCAACTGCAAGTAGTCAATGATGACAAGTTGAATGTCATGCTGACGCTTCAAACGACGACATTTTGCACGCAAATCAAATATTGAAAGCGCAGGAGTATCATCAATAAAAAGTGGCGCTTTAGATAGTTTGCCAATTCGCTCGTGAAGTTGTTTAAACTCGTGGTCTGCCAAGTTTCCTTTACGCAGTTTTTCAGACGAAATTCCTGTTTCGGAAGAAATCAAACGATTCACCAACTGTACAGATGCCATCTCAAGTGAGAAAACCGCTACACCCATATTGTAATCCACCGCTGTATTTCGCGCCATAGACAATACAAATGCCGTTTTACCCATACCAGGACGAGCGGCCAATACAATCATATCCGATTTCTGCCAACCTGAAGTAATTCTATCCAAGTCCTTAAACCCAGTTGGGACTCCGCTTACGCCATCTTTATTCTTAGCTGCTTCTTCAATTTGGAGAATAGCCTGCTTAAGAACGTCGTCTAATTTGTCATAGTTTTTCTTGATATTACCTTCGGCAATCGAGAATAAGTCTCCCTCAACCTTGTTCAATAGTTCGAAAACATCTGTAGTATCGTCATAAGCAATTTTAAGCGACTCAGAACACAAGCGAATTATTTCACGCTGAATGTGTTTTTGAGCTATAATTCGTGCATGAAATTCAACGTGAGCCGAAGACACCACGCGATTAGTCAAATTTGATACAAAATAAGGACCGCCAACCAACTCCAATTCGCCTTTACGCTTAAGGTTATTGGTCACAGTCAAAATATCGATGGGCTCCGAAGCACCAAACAAATCCTGAATTGCTTTGTATATTTTTTTATGGGCTTCTTTGTAGAAACTTTCCGGGCTGAGAATGTCAATTACATCATTAACCGCATCTTTTTCAAGCATCATCGCGCCTAGAACGGCTTCTTCTAAATCAAGAGCCTGCGGAGGCATTTTCCCGATTTCAGAAAGCAAGTTAGCTGCAGGAGCTTTCATGCGTGCACGTTCATTGGTAGATTTATCTTGCGGATTTTCCATTCAACAAATATAGTCAATGAGGTGGTGGAACAAAAATATTTGAGCAGAATTATGATGTTAACTTTTCAACACACCTTTTGATAAACTCAAGACTGCAAAATTCAAGATTTTAAGACTTTGTGATGAGCATGGTTTAGGTAATCCCGACAATTGTTTCATATTAAACACACGCTTATATCTTATTATTTTATTGATAAAAACTAAGCATTAACGTGTCTTGAATCTTGTAGTCTTGAGTCTTAAAGTCTCTAATTACCCTTTGTCTCTTACTTTCAATTTCTTTTCCTGATTCTTGCGCATTCTGATATTCAGAAACTCGACAATTAGGGCATAAACCATTGCGAAATAGATGTAGCCTTTTGGTACTTCTTCTCCATAACCTTCGAGTACAAGCATTAAACCGATGGTAAGTAAGAATGAAAGTGCGATCATCTTAATGGTTGGTCGCTCATTGATGAAATCTGAAATTTTCTTAGCAAAAATAATCATCACTGTCATTGCTAAAATCACTGCAACTATCATAATAATTACTTCATCTACAATTCCAACTGCAGTTAGAATGGAGTCAAATGAAAACACAATATCAATCAGCACAATTTGCAGAATAACTCCTCTTACTGTTGCCTTACTTTTTTGCTCAGACTCTTCATCTACACCAGTAACTTTAACATGGATTTCAGTGACACTTTTGTACATCAAGAACAAACCTCCCAGAATTAGGATGATATCTCGCCAACTGTATCCGTTATCAAAAAGAACAAACACATCATCTTTTAATGACACAATCCATCCTATTGCCAAAAGTAGTAAGATACGCATGATAAGCGCAAGGAAAAGACCTAAATTTCGGGTTTTCCGTTGTTTGTCTTTGTTGACTTTTGAGGCAAGAATACTGATAAAGATAATGTTGTCAACCCCAAGTACAATCTCCAACAAAGTTAATGACAACAAGGCGATTAGCCCATCAACGGTAAAAAGTACATCCCACATAAAATGCGAATTATTTTTTCACAAATCTAACTGTAAATTTCGTGTTTCCATCAGAAACTACGATAAAATAAAAGCCTTTCGAAAGCGATTCTACATCAACCGTTTCAATCTCTTTTGTGGCTGATAATGTCATGATTTCACGTCCTTGAAAATCGTAAAATGCAATATCAGAATTCGCCCTCAAGCCTTCTATCACTAAAATGTTTTCAGCAGGGTTAGGATATAATTTCAACTCAAAGTTTTTAGACGGCGTCTCGAACCCAACAGAAGAATTTGGATCAGCCTCAAAAAGCTCTATTCCACCTAAATCATTTCCTGCAAAAAGCTCTAATTCACCATTATCATTCACATCCTCTATCCAAAAAGCACTGTAGCCTTCCACGTCAATTAATGCGTAGTTTGATGATGAAAACCCAAATGTCATTCCTGGGTCAAGATTGGATTCTATTCCTGTATAGTAATGTAATTTCCCGTCTCGTGCTCCAATAAAAAGATGCCAAACATTATCTATCTCAATAAAATAAGGCACTGCATACCCATCAGGTGAAGAAGGCGCTACGTCAATTTGACCTAATTGCGAATTGTATAGTGAGAATTCATATTCCGCTGCTGTTCCTGTGTTTTGATAGTAAGTCAACATCCCATTTTTATTACCAATTACTAAATCCAATAAACCGTCTTTATTCAAATCAACAAGGAAAGGAGAACTGTAAGACCCTACAGTTATTTCTACACCGTCTGCATCAGTTAAATTATACTCAGGAGTATCAAATACCATTGAATTTCCAGCTCCTGCATTATTTTTAAGCAAGTGTACTCTTCCCGTTTCTGCACCAACAATCATGTCCAAATCTCCGTCGCCATCAAGGTCACCAAAAGTTGGAATAATACGTAATCCTAATCCTAGTGAACTCATTCCGAATTTATCATTCTCCACATACGTAAATACAGGATTTGCAGCAGTTCCCGTGTTTTGATAATACGCAAATCGCGATTCTTTATCTATCGTTGGCTTATAATTATAAAAATTAGCCACAATTAAATCTTTCAATCCATCGCCGTTTACATCAACAATCACGGGTATGCTTGATGAGCCTGCATCAATCATCTCTTTCTGTAAAAAATCATTCTCTTGATACACAAAGTTCGGATTGTCATTTGTTCCTAAATTTTTGTAACGCCAAATGCTTCGCTGATTTTCCGATACGATTTTTGCGTTTGGACATACAATCAAATCCTTCACCCCATCATGATCAGCATCTACATAAAACCCAGCAGGAAACAGACTTAAATTGGAAGAAGTGGTGTTACTTGGGAAATTATTATCTACCGCTATCATGTCTGAATTCATATTTGGCGCTGTGCCTCCATTGGTGAGCATCACCAAATTTGGAAATGAAATATCACCAAGAATCAAGTCTTTGACTCCCGAACCATTCATGTCAATTGCTAATATTGTGGAGCCAGCATGACGGTTGCTTTTAAGCGAATCAAGTTGACCTATTTCAGGATCTGGAATATTGCCTCCCGCGTCTCCACAAGGAAAAACATCACTGTTTAGAATGACAGAATTTGTATTGGCGTCTTCTCTAAAATTCCCCCAACATTCGTTCATCAATACATATTCGAGCGAGTCTGGAACGCCGTAATTTTCCATACTCATATTCTTATGGTATTCTACTCGCTCACCTCCAATATGAAAAGTAAGAATATCAATATCACCATCTCCATCCACATCGACAATAGCAGGTAAATCACTGGAACTTACGTAAAGGTTCCCCATCGTTCCGTAATAGTTCGAATAAAGCAAATTCTTTTCTAACTCCCACTGATGGCCGATTGATATATTACCCACATTGCGATAAACTTTCATTCCGCCAATTCCATAAGTAAAAATATCAGGCAAACCATCTTGATTAAAGTCTACAAGAGAAGCTCTGTAACGCACGTCTGATGGAAACGAAAATCTATATTGTGGCGCTTCTTCATAATAATCATTCGTTCCATCGTTTTTAGAAAGGAAAATTCGTATTTGGTTATCACTTCTATCAAACACAAACAAATCCATTCGACCGTCAAAATCCATATCTATTTCGGAAAATTGACCGTAATTCAAGCCTCCTGACCAAGCCATGTCAATTGGATTCCCTGCAAACATAACTGGGATATGATTACTGCGTTCAAACCCAAATTGCGCATACACAGTTGACGAAAGAAGAAATGAACAGATTAAAAGGTGTTTAAAATTCATAGTTGTGTTGATTTCAAATTACTCTTATAGACGTATGTTTTGCCATAAAGGTAAGAAGAATCTTGTTTTCCATTTAAAATTGTGTAAAACTCATTTTACAAACATCAACTTCAACGGTGTTTTTTGCGAATTTCGTAGAAAGATAGAAACCATGCAGATACATTTCATAGCCATAGGTGGTAGCGCCATGCATAATTTAGCCATCGCACTGAAACGAAAGGGAGAACAGGTAACTGGTTCTGACGATCAGATTTTTGAGCCTTCGCGTTCACGTTTGGCGAAAGAAGGAATTCTACCCGAGACGGAAGGCTGGTTTCCCGAACGCATCACTCCACAAACGGAAGCGGTGATTTTAGGCATGCATGCACGCGAAGACAATCCTGAACTGAAGCGTGCGTTGGAATTGAACATCCCCGTATTTTCATATCCTGAATACATTTACGAACAAACCAAAAACCAAACTCGGGTTGTAATTGGCGGAAGTCACGGAAAAACGACTATCACAAGCATGATTTTGCATGTGTGTCAGGAATTATCGATTCCTATCAACTACATGGTTGGTGCGCAACTTGAAGGGTATGATTGTATGGTTAAATTGGAACACGGTCCAAAATTCGCTATTCTGGAAGGTGACGAATACCTCTCTTCCCCTATGGATAGACGACCGAAATTTCATCTTTACCACCCCAATATTGCGTTGATATCTGGAATTGCATGGGATCACATCAATGTGTTTCCGACTTTTGAGAATTACGTGGAGCAATTCGATATTTTCTGTCAAAAAATAGAACCCAACGGACGATTGATTTACAACACCGAAGATCCTGAAGTGAAAAAATTGGGTGAAAAATGGCAGGGAAAATTGGATGTGATTGCCTACCAAACACCCAAATATATGGTCGAGGACAATGCCACTATTGTTTCCTACGACAACCACGAATATCACATGCATGTTTTCGGTCAGCACAACCTTCAGAATATGATGGGTGCAATGGAAATCGGTCGCGCAATGGGAATTGAACCTTCAGATTTCTTAACTGCTATGCAATCGTTTACTGGAGCAGGAAAGCGCCTTCAAAAAGTGACTGAAACACCCGATTTTGTGCTTTTCAAAGACTTTGCGCATTCACCTTCCAAACTGAAAGCCACCACTTCTGCAGTAAAAGAACAGTACGAAGACAAAGAGCTCTTTGCCTACATGGAACTGCACACATTCAGCAGTTTGAATAAGGAATTTCTACCCCTCTACAAAAACGCAATGGACAAAGCTGATGTAGCGGTCGTCTATTTCAACCCAGACGTCGTTGCGAACAAAAAACTCCCCGAACTCTCCGTTTCTGAAGTACAAAATGCCTTTGGAGGAAGAGTAATCGTAATGAACAAAGCCGAGCACGTCCTCAACCACATTCACGCGCAAAATTGGCACAACAAAGCCCTCCTCATGATGAGCTCAGGGAATTTTGATGGGATTGATTTTGAGAAGTTGGGGGAGGAATTGAAATAGGGGATCTCACTTAAACAAGCATTCCTTGGTCAAACTATTTGTGACCAGTCCAACAGCATGTTTTCCTGTAATTCCCCACGTTGTGACCATTACTGTGTTGATTCCCTTTCTGGTGCTTGTTTCGGTTCTAAATTGAGTTTCCTTATTTCGCAAGCTATCTGCATAATTAGCCTCTATTTTACATGTGTCATTGTAGAATTTGATTTCGCATAGATTTACAATGTTATCATCTCGATCAATAACAAGATCAACTTGTGCTTTACTATTGACCCAACTGTAATTCTTAGAATTAATCTGGTCACATTTTAACTCCCTCTTGATACATTCAACATGCTTGTAACAAACCATCTCAAATGCATAACCACTCCAAGACTCGTACTCCTTTTTAGTGTAAAGTTGTGTCCAAGGGTTTCCTTTAAATGGAACAATAAACTGTAAATGAAACAGGCAGAATTCATCAAAAATCCGATAAAGAGTCATTTTTCTATTCTCTCGATATGATTGATATTTCTCGACAAAACCAGACTCTATTAATTCATTCATTGATTTTGTAAATTGTCCTCCTGAACTGAGTCCTTGGTCTTTTAGGATTTCATCTCTGAACATTCCTTTCTTTGGCCCTTTGGATAAAGATTGGATAATTTGTTCATGATATGACCCCTCCTCAAAAAGTGATTTGAAGACTTCATCAAATTCATATTCCAATTGAGCTCCTTTTTGGAAGCAGAGACGATTAATGGCAGTAACTGATGAATCTCCTACTTTGACGTGTTCCAAGTATTCCGCAACTCCTCCAAGAGCCATATATATTTTTAGAATTTCGATATCAGGAAGACTTATCCCTTTGTTTTCGAAAAATTCCTTCACCTCTCTCAATTGAAAAGGGGATAATTTAATCTTTTGTGTAATCCTGTTGTGTAAACCTCCTCTATTTTTGATTACTTTTTTAATCATGTATGAAGCTGCTGAGCCACAAATAACTACTATTAAATCGTCTCTTGTTGTGCAGTATGTATTCCAGAAGTTCTCAAAAGCTGGAAGGAACCCCGATCTTAATGTGTCAACCCAAGGAAACTCATCTATGAATATGACTTTCTTCCTTTTTGTTTTTCGTATTCCTTTTAAGAATTGTTTTAGTATACTGAAAGCATGAAGCCAATTCTCTGGCTTTTCATCTTTGAATTTGTCTGTGAATTCGTTCAACTCAAGCATAAAATTCTCAATCTGATCTGGTCTAGTTCCGTTTCTTAGACCTGAAAAGCTAAATATGATGTGTTTGGAATAGTATTCTCTTATTAGATAAGTTTTACCTATCCTTCTTCGTCCATAAATTGCTATCAGCTCCGACCTTTGAGAGGCTAATGCGTCTTCCAATCTTTCTTTCTCTAAATCTCTTCCTATGATTTTTTTAGGCATAAGCAAAATTTTGAAGTGCAGCCAAAAATATAAAATATTTATCATTTTGGCTGCTTTTAGAGATAATAAATTAAATTGAAGTGCAGCCAAAATACAAAAATAAACACCATTTTGGCTTCACTTCAATAGGGAAAGAATAAATAAAAAGAACGAAAATCCCGTCTCTCTACCTCACCTAAATGCGAGATCACGTCAGAATTATTTCAAAAGAATAAGGAACAAAGCCGAGCACGTCCTCAACCACATTCGCGCACAAAGTTGGCACAACAAAGCCCTCCTCATGATGAGCTCAGGGAATTTTGATGGGATTGATTTTGAGAAGTTGGGGGAGGAATTGAGGTAGTAAATTGGGGTTTCTATGGAAAAGCTTTTACTGATTTATAGGAATAAAAGCTATATTTAGGCTTATGAAAATAATACGCAATGAAGTAGCGACTATTGCACTCTGATAGGAAGTAAGGTGTTATAAAACATAGATTATAAATTAGTTAGCTAGAGCTTCGCAACAAACAAGAAATCAAAATGTTTCATCTTCATACACAATAAAAGATGTCTTATTTAATTTTTTTTGCATTCATTAAATCTCTAACATCAAAAAGCGGTAAAACTTCATTTTGGAGTATCGTTCCTCTTAATTTTTCATATAAAATCCCTCTTATTGTACCAATTAGAATATTAAATAAATTGAATATTAATAAATCAGGAATTTGATATCCATCATCAACTTTTTTTATCACGGTATCAAATGGTGAAATATGAAACTTCATCAAAACTTTTAACTCACCAAAATAACTATCCAGCTCTTGAACCTTTAACTTCAATGTTGTTTCAACCGCAATTTCACTGGTTTCATGTAATGTTTTCACCTCGAAGTCAGATTGATATTCTATCGCATCAACTTTGTTAGGATCAAACTCTTCTATATCATGCTGAGAAAATCTCAAAACACTTATTGAAGAAATTCTCATTTGAAATTGTATTTCTTTCTCTTTACTTTCCATAATAATTACAAAGTTTTGTATTCTACATCGGTAACATTGAACATTGATTTACTATTTTGAGTAAATGAAAACATTGAATGGTCTTCCCTGATTAAAAACATATTTAAATTTATGTTTATGTTAAATTGAGTTCTTTCATCCAATCTATGTAGAAAAACTTTCTCATTTTTTAAATAAATTTTAAAGTCAAACTTGGCGTCAAAACATTTCTCAAATTTATTAATAAATGAAATATTTACATTTTTGACACCAGACATAAGTTGACTAATATAAGATTCTGAATATCCCATTTTTAATGCCAAATCTTTATTACTTAATTTCTCATAATCTAGAAATCTATCAACCTCTTTCATTAAACGTAAGCTAATTAAAGATTCATCAATTTTTTCTCTATTCTTATCTATATAAGATTGAATAGAGAATCTTTGTGTTACTTCGTTCATAATTCTATTTTTTCGATTTGAATACTTTGAATTGTCTTTATAGTTGTTGTCAATTTTTTGGTATTTTCTTGACTTTCTTTCTTGCCATATCTACAAATATAAAGTTCCCTATATCCTACATTTGTAGTTTGAAGCGTGTAAAACCTATGTGAATCAATTTTTATTGCATACACTTTTCCAAATTCAAAATCTTCTTCCCAATTATATTGGGTTTTATTCTCCGTCTTATTTTTTATCGCTTCTATCACTAATACAAACTTTCTTGTCAACTTTTCATTTCTATTTATTTCAGTGAACTTTTTTGTCAAGTCAGAATTGCTTTGATTTAGATAAACTCTAAATTTATTCTGATGGCATTCACAAAGTAAATAGAAATTCTCCAAGACTTAACCTATTAGTAAAGTGCAAACATAAAACAAAGATTCCAAACACACAAGGATTAATTAAGCTATTGGTTAACTTCAACAAAAAACTTCCGCTAACAGTGCCTTGGTAAAAGTGGCTGGCGTGTGCTTTCAAATAAAAATTTAGTGTTAATTTCGCAGCCTAAGCGGTGTTTGGAAGTTTAGTGGATTAAATAATCCCCTTCGCCAATCCGCAAAAAGTTAACTGCAAAACACTTTGAAACAGATCCGAAAAGCTTCTCTTGAAGAAATATTTAATGAAATTGATGAGTTTCGTTCGTATCATATAAAAGTCCGAGCTCGATTCCCGAAAATTGGTGAACCACAAATTGGGCAAACAGTAATTCAATTGCCCGAATTCTTCCAAAAATCTGGACTAAACTTTGAGTTACGTTTTAATAGTGCCCTTACCGAAGAATCAAGAAAGGAAAACAATGATATTGGACATTTCATTAATCAAAACTTTGTTCTGCGATTATATGCTATTCTCAATTACTATGAATTCCTTGGAGAAAGTGCAAGTTTAAACAAGGACAGCCCAGGATTCATCGAAGTGGAAATCGTGAGAAGGTTGAGAAATATATATGCACATTCATTGGGTAGATATAATGAACAGGACTCTGGACATAGAAAACTACGAGACGTGCTTTTCGACCGATTTAATGTCGATGCAAAAGAGTATTTGGAGTTTCCGTTAAACATAAACAGAGTCCTTACTCCGCTTATTGTTGGATGCAAAGAATACATTAAACATAATTATTAAACATTCAGCAGTTAACACCAACTAAAAATAAAAATATGACAAATGATTATTTAATCAGCGTTAAAAAGCAATTTGAGTATTACAAAATGCTTGGAGAAAAGACCTTTTCTCAAGTGCAAGATGACAAGTTATTTTGGCAATATAATGACGACAGTAACAGCATAGCGACTATTGTAAAACACCTTTGGGGAAATATGCTTTCGCGTTGGACGGACTTTTTGACTTCAGACGGCGAAAAAGAATTTCGTAAAAGAGACGCTGAATTTGAAAACGACATAAAAAGTAGACAAGAACTTTTAGACAAATGGAACTCAGGTTGGGCTTGCCTTTTTAACGCAATTGACTCTTTGACAAATGATGACCTTGACAAAATTATTTACATCCGAAATCAAGGCCACACAGTAACAGAAGCCATAAACAGACAACTTGCTCATTATCCATATCATATTGGACAGATTGTTTTTTTGGGAAAAATGTTGGCGGAAAATAATTGGACTTCCTTATCGATTCCAAAAGGAGATTCAAAGTCATATAACGAAGGTAAATTTTCAAAACAAAAACAAAGAGGGCATTTTACTGATGAGTATTTAAAAGACAAAAATAAAGAGAATCCAAATCACTAACAGTACCTACACTCAAGCCTTAGTAAGCACCGTTTAATGAAATTTATATATCTTAGCGCGAAAAAAATGTTGAAGGGAGGTTGGTGAATTACGGCTCACTACCATCTCTGGAACTGACAAACCAACAATTGACTTCGAAAAATTTTTTACATTATAGCTATTACTAAAATTTATGACTAGAAATATAAACCGAGAAGAATCCCTTCGAATTGCAGTAGAAAAATTGCGGCTGAGAAAAGAAAAAGAAGAGCGCGAAGACAAAGAATTTTACGAGCGAATTACTTCAGGTAAATGGTGGTTTTTCTTTAAAGTGGTTGTCATCTTCACAACATTAATGGCATTGATTACTACGATCGAGGTTTTATTCGATGGTCCATCAAAAAAACTAACAGAGAATTCCTGGAAAATTGATCAAAATTGGATCTATGAAGGACACGCTGTGTTAGACATTGAAGGATATATGTTTATTCCACAATATTTTGATTGGGGTACGCATGTGGAAAACACAATCGAACTCACCTATACTCCTATTTTTCAAACAGGAAAGAAATTAAACTACCAAAGCATAGCCAATGGTGGAGATATAGTATATCACGCAGAAATCAGACAGAGATCTATCTTTACATGGTTTCCTTTATTCCAAATATTTCTGCTGATTCCTTTCTTCACCTATATTTTCAAACGACAAAGTGCCTGGTTTAACTTTGCACGCATTGTTTCGTTTGTTTTTGTGCTTCCTGGAACACTGCTGGTGATCTTTTATGCCATGTTGTAGTGATATGTTTGATAAATATTAAGCGCTTCGAAATATTATTTAATTGAACGAAACAACTTCAAAAGCTTCATTGATTTTTCTTATCTTCGAAAAACAACTTTGGTTTGAACACCATACTAGATATTGTCCCAAATCATTGACTGTAATATGAAAACCTGGATAATAATATTACTTTACTCCCTCCCTACTTATACATTTAGTCAAGTATATGACTCAATTTCACCTCAACCTGAAATCGATACAAAAATTCAAAAAATAAATCTAGAATGGGCGGATACCATACTAAATAAGGTGCATAAAATTTGTTTTGTGCAATTAAGACCGCTTTGTGACGATGGAAAGAAAAGAAAAACAATTCCAACTGATGCGAAGAAACGTAAAAAAGGGTGCTATATGGAATCGGTTATCAAAACTGACTTGAAATATTTACCAAAATTAGACTCATCCTTCATGACTCAGGTTGTCCTTGGGCTTGACAGTAGTAGAATGTATAAATGGAGAGAAATTGATACAACTGATTATCTTGCTACAATCGAATCCTCTTTAGGAACACGAAAATCAAACATATTGACGATGTGTTACATACCCCGTCACGCAGTTGTTTTTCTTGATTCCAGTGGTCACATTTTAGGAATCTATGAAATCTGCTTTGAATGTGGCAATGGAAAGATTGCATTTAACTATACCGAATCAATCAGCATGTATTCAGCTGATTATAGAATACTAAAAGATTTGTTTATTAAGTACGGTTTTATTGAATAAAAGAGAACAAATAACACAAGTAACATACTGAAAATACTTTTCTGGCAACAGAGACACAAACTATATCCGCTCGCAAAACTGGCACAACAAAACCTTTCTCGCGATGAGCTCAGGGCATTTTGTTGGGGAAAATTTTGAGAAATTAGGTAAAAAGTTGAAGGAAAGTTAAGGCTTTGTAATTATTTATCATAAAAAAAGACGACCCGAAGATCGTCTTTTATATTACCCATATCGTTTCTGATCAGAGTCTGTTTATTCTAAAATCAATTTTTTAGTTACCATCTCATTATTCGATTTTTTGATAGATACAAGGTAAATACCTGATGGCTGACCACTTAAATCAATTCGTGTTGTTTCAACCCCCGATTTTTCAGAAATTCTTTTCACCTCACGTCCCGAGTAATCAGTAACGATGATTTCTTTCACATCTGTAGAATGATCTACAAAAAACACCCCAGCAGATGGATTTGGATATAAATTCACAAACGTTCTATTCTCATTTGGGCTAATTCCCAATTCAATGATTGGTGATTGACTGTATGAAATTAGGTAAGAAGCTACCACCAAATGTGGGTTGAAACCATCGTCGCAATTAGGACATGTTTGTCCTGAAACACAATCTGGATTATTTGGGTGACAATAGTCAATATAACTTTGATCGAAAATGTATTTCAAATCGACTTCACTTTGAGAAGTAAAGGGATTCATTGAATAATCGAAAAATTGTGCAATACTTCCAGGACACCATCCCGCTCTATTGTGGTACCAAGTTCCATTTTGCGGACTACATCCATCTGGATTTGGATTACAAATATTCCAATTGTATTGTGAAAATGTAGCCACATTATCTACCAAAATATTGTGTGTATTTGCCTGAAACTCTGCTGCATTTCCAGTATTATTATTTCCCCAACCATGTCCTGAAGACACCAATTTAATTTTTGCAGCAGTTGTCGATGAAGGAAAATTCACAGTTATTTCTTCCGCTGGTTGCAGGTTAGCCATGTCTCCAAATTGATATGTTTGGTACCATAACTTTTCTACAGTACTGAATGGATTTACTTCGGTTCCTGCACGGTATTGAAGTTCAAGTGTGTATAAAAATCCGTTACCTTGAGTTCCTAAATTCACACGGAAAGTTGTTTTTCCACGTAACAATGAACTAAAATCAGTCAAATCAATTTCACTTTGACATGCTACTCCATAAGGAGTCAAATAACGAATAATTTCAAACCATTCTCCGTCTTTACCTTGTACTTCAACATGTGAAACCCTGTCCCATGGGTCGCAACCGCCACTTGGACAATCGATGTAAAGCTTTCCTATAATTTGGTCAAATGCACCACTATAGCTCGGTAAATCTGCTTGAACTGTTTGTGATGGATAATCAGCATTCACCCAAACATTTGTTGTTCCATTCACAGTTTGATCCGTCGTTTCTTGTTGTAAATTAATCACAGCCGTTGCAGTACTTGATGCACCATAATTATTTTGCGCTAACACTTCAAGCGTGTGACTACCATACGACTGAGGTGTCCACCAACCTGTAAAATAACCATTTCCATGATTCACTAATTCTACATTATCGCCACCAACATTTGCAGAAATTTGATTAATTTCAAATAATTCTGGGTAATCTATTTCAGCTTTAAACGCTACTTGAACGGGGATCAATGAAGAAACATGAACGTTACCTGCAAGTGGATGAAGAATAGAAGCTTCTACCAAAATAGTTGCAGGATCAAGTACTTCAAAAGAAACATATGCATCTTCAGCAGGATCAAAAAAGCCATCTCCACCTTGACTCGCTTTTACTATCACAGTTCCTGTAGTTCCATTTAAAGTAATGGTTGTTCCATCCATAGTTGCTGGGCCAGAAACTATTTCATAACTCAAAGGCAAACCTGAATTTACAGTTGCAACTGCTTCAAAAGGCTCATCTGTGATTAACTTATTTGGAATGAGAGAGAAGTTGATCACTTGAAAACTTGGATCCAATGTTCCTCCAAAATTTGATACAGAACCATTGAGTGCAAAATTAAATAAATCTCCATTTTTATTCGCCTCTCCACTATTCGCTAATAGTTGAGAAATACCCAAATTGTTTCCACCTGGAGTACCTTGATTAAATTTGTAATACACTTGCAAATTCGCTTCATCTCCAACTAATTCATTGTCAATCATGTCTTGAATTTCAACTTGACTCAATGCTTTATTCCAAAGGGAAACTTCATCTGCTCTACCTTTAAAAATGAAATTAAACCCTGATTGAATACACTTACCAATCGAAAATGGTCGATTAGCAGATTGAAAAGTCCCTGAAGCACTACTCGAGCCAATCGAAACTCCATCGACAAAGAGTTGTACTGTTGTTTGATTAAACACCCATGCAATGTGTTGCCATTGCCCAGCTATAATTGTACCTTCTGGTGCTACAAATTGATGTAAGCCTGTTGTCGTGACCAAACGACATTCAATTGTTCCGTTGCTTAATTGGATTAAATACATTTCACCAGTTCCTGTTCCGCCACCACGAATACTCATCATTCCTTGACCGTAAATGAGTTCTTCAGTGTAAAACCAACCAGCCATTGTAATCGTAGTTGAACCATTTACAAATTGAGCACCTTCAGAAAGGGAAACATAATCATCTACTCCATCAAAATGAAGATATTGATTGGATTGGGCATTTGCTGCATGTGTGAATGCTGCAAAAAAGATAAAGAGAAAGAATAAATTTTTCATACTTGTTTATGAGTTTGTTTTCAATAGAGTGAAATTTTCGCATGATTTCATAAGCTAAAAGTAGTGAAGGAACACTCCTTTAGGATAAATGTTCGTAGGACAAAACACGGACAATTGTAGTATGAAGGTAGGCGACTTAAACGTTATTCTATTGAAAACTATTGATTCAAAACTAGTTATCCCTTTATAAAAAAAAACACCCGTATCCAGCGATGTACCATAATTGTCCCGAAGTATTTGAGAAAAACAAAGACGCACAAAAAAAACCGCTCCTTTCGAAACGGTTAAAAACTTATCTAATTGATAACTTAATTATTTTACAACTTCTACAAATATTTCTAAGATATCATTTATGCGAAACTTACTCCACCACTGTCCCATACAAATCATAATGATCTGCCGAGGTAATTTCAACTTTGGCAAAATCTCCGATTCGTACATAAGCTTCGGATTTCTTTACTAGGACTTCGTTGTCTACTTCGGGAGAGTCAAATTCGCTGCGGCCGATGAAATAATCACCTTCGATGCGGTCGAAAAGTACGTTGTATGTCTTTCCTATTTTCTCTTGATTCAGTTCGTATGAAATTCCTGACTGAAGCTCCATAATCGCATCTGCACGCTGACGTTTTACGTCTTCCGGTACATCGTCTTCGAAATTATGAGCGTGTGTATTTTCTTCGTGCGAGTAAGTGAAGATTCCTAAACGATCAAAGCGACTTTTTTCCACCCAGTCGTACATTTCTTGGAAATCTACTTCGGTTTCTCCTGGGTAACCTGCAATCAATGTGGTTCTCAGTGCAATTCCAGGTACTTTTTCGCGAATGGTCGCTACAAGTTCTTCAGTCTTCTCACGTGTTATTCCACGTCGCATGGCTTGTAGAATTCGAGTAGAACCGTGTTGCAATGGCATATCAAGGTAATTACACACGTTTGGGTGCGACTTCATCACTTCCAACACATCCATCGGGAAACCGGCTGGAAAAGCATAATGGAGACGTACCCACTCGATACCTTCCACATCAGCGATTTGCTGCACGAGTTCCGCCAAATTGCGTTTCTTGTAAATATCTAAACCGTAATACGTTAAATCTTGTGCGATGAGCATCAATTCCTTCACTCCTTGCGCAGCGAGTCCTTTTGCTTGTCTTACCAATTCCTCAATTGGAGTTGACACGTGCTTACCACGCATAATTGGAATCGCGCAGAATGAACACGGACGGTCACAACCTTCTGCAATCTTGAAATAAGCATAATGCGAAGGAGTTGTCAGGAGACGTTCTCCTACCAACTCGTGTTTGTAATCGGCTTTTAATGTTTTGAGTAACCGTGGCAAATCGCGCGTTCCGAAGAAAGCGTCCACTTCTGGAATTTCTGTCTCCAAATCATCTTTATAGCGTTGCGAAAGACATCCGGTCACATAGACTTTGTCTACCATTCCCTCTTTCTTCGCATCCACGTAACGCAAAATCGTATCGATAGATTCTTGCTTGGCATTGTCAATAAATCCACACGTGTTGATGATAACGATTTCCGAATCATCTTGCTTGGCTTCATGCTCCACCTCAAACTTATTCGCCTTAAGCTGTGCCATCATCACCTCTGAGTCAAACAAGTTCTTTGAGCAACCCAAGGTCACTACATTAACTTTATTCTTTTTTAATGTTTTCGTCTTCATGCGCTCTCCACTTAAGGTTTTTTTCTGTATAATTTTCCTGTAACGATTGGGTAACCAAGACGCGTTGCAGAATATGTATAAAATTTCTTTTTCGCTTTAGTAATCGTCACTACGATTCTTACGGTTTCTTCTTCTACAGCTGTTTCTAAAACAAACTTGCAGTCGTCTAACCAACGGAGTGAATATTGAACAGGAGTTGAATCGCCAACCGTTTCAAATTGCAAAAATTCGGTGCGTTCAATTTTAATTAGGGGCTGATGTTTCTTTTCGTTTGGTTTAGAGTAAAACGTCCCCACTCGCACTCTATCACACTTCGATTGGGCAGACAATGTCGCCACAAACATGAGCATTAATAATGTGAGAGCAAAACGCATAATCTTCTAATTAAACAGTGAATCGACAAACTCGTGACGGTTGAAAACTTGTAGATCTTCGATGCCTTCGCCCACCCCGATATACTTCACCGGAATTTTCATTTGATCCGAAATACCGATTACGACACCACCTTTTGCTGTACCGTCAAGTTTGGTAATAGCTAAGGCGTTAATATCAGTAGCTAAAGCAAATTGCTTCGCTTGTTCGTATGCATTTTGACCTGTTGAACCGTCTAGAACCAAGAGAATTTCATGTGGTGCACCAGGAATTACCTTCTCCATCACACGTTTGATTTTGGTCAACTCGTTCATCAAGTTTACTTTGTTGTGCAAACGACCTGCCGTGTCGATAATAGCCACATCAGCACCTTGCGATTTTGCCGATTGAAGCGTATCGTAAGCCACAGAAGCAGGATCTGCACCCATTCCTTGTTGCACGATAGGCACACCGACACGCTCAGACCAAATAATCAATTGATCAACAGCTGCTGCACGGAAAGTATCCGCTGCGCCTAGTACCACTTTATAATTTTTCTTTTTTAGTTGGTGAGAAAGCTTTCCAATGGTCGTTGTTTTACCTACGCCATTCACACCTACCACCATAATCACATAAGGATCACTTCCATGATCTGGAATTGAGAATTCCGTAAGTGAAAGAGAGTTGTTTTCTTCGAGAAGATCAACAATTTCGTCTCTAAGGATTACATTCAGCTCATCTGTAGAAACAAATTTGTCGCGAGCTACGCGCTCTTCAATGCGCTCAATTATTTTCAATGTCGTTTCTACTCCCACATCGGATGTAATCAAAATTTCTTCGAGGTTATCTAGTACCTCATCATCAACTTTTGATTTACCAACAATGGAACGCGAAATTTTGGACAAAAAACTCTGCTTTGTTTTCTCCAACCCTTTATCTAGGGTTTCTTTTTTGTCCTTCGAAAATAATCCAAAAAATCCCATACTCGTATAGTAAAAAAGCTTCCTTTAAACAAAGGAAGCTTACATTAGAATTTTATATCGAAAAGTAAGAATTAGTTTTTGTCAAACCACTCTTTTACTTTATCGTTGTGTACAATTTCTTCTTTAAAAGAGTAAGACCCTTTTTCTGTTTTTACCATCTTTATAACCTTCGTGTGTTCTTTTCCACCACCTGATTGCAACGATGCTACTACTTTCTTAGCCATAACACTTTATTATTTAATTTCTTTATGAACTGTATAACGCTTCAAGATAGGGTTGTACTTCTTGATCTCTAAACGATCAGGAGTATTTTTTCTATTCTTTGTAGAGATATATCTCGATGTTCCAGGCATACCACTCTCTTTGTGCTCTGTGCACTCAAGAATCACCTGAATTCTGTTACCTTTTCCTTTTTTTGCCATGATTATTAGCTTTTACTGAATCTCTCGACTCGATAACAATTACTTCATTAAACCTTTTGCTCTAGCATCTTTCAAACATGCTGAGATTCCCTTCTTGTTGATTGTTCTCAACGCTGAAGTCGAAATTTTTAGGGTAATTTCTTTACCTTCTTCTGGAATGTAAAATTTCTTTACAATCAAATTCGGGAAAAACTTACGCTTAGTTCTGCGCTTTGAGTGGGAAACATTGTTTCCTACCATTACCTTCTTACCTGTTAACTGACAAATTCGTGACATTGTATAACGATTTACCTTTATTCAAAATTGGGGTGCAAAGTAAAGACTTTTTTCTTACTTCTGCAAACTATAATTATATTTTTTCCTTTTTGAGATTTTAACCTCCCAAAAAAAGAGTGCGACCAGTGAGCATCATTTGGAACGCGGGTGCAAAGATAGTGGTTAATTCGATATATGGTGGGTTTAATTGAAAAAAAAATACCTGTACGGGCAGGTCGCGACCTGTCCGTACAGATTTCTTCATCTAAAAACAAAATTAACCCGCTGATTATCACTAAATCCGACCAAGCAACCTCAATCGCAACAAATTCAACCCAGCGAAGATTGACATTTGGATATTGCGCTCTCTGTTTGAACCGAACATGAATTTCTTTGAGTACACTCCTCCGTCAAAAGCAACGGCTATCCAAACTGTTCCCACGGGTTTATCGGGTGTACCTCCGTCTGGACCTGCAATTCCTGAGGTGGAAATGCAATAGTCTACTCCTAACGCTTTTCGACCTTCTACGGCCATTACCTCTACGCATTCTTGACTTACCGCTCCTTGGTTTTCTAGGATTTCATAAGGCACGTGAATCAATTCGTTCTTTAATCGGTTGCTGTAAGTGACAAAACTTCCTTCATAATAGGCACTGGAACCTGGAATTTTCGTTATCTCCGCTCCAATTGCTCCTGAAGTGCAACTCTCCACCGTTCCCACTGTCGATTTGGATTGAATCAGCAGTTTGGCCACTACTCCACTCAGGGTTTCATTTTCTTCACCAAAGTAATAATCACCGATGATTTCTTTCAGTTCCTTGATGTACTTACCAATTTTCTCCGAGTCTTTTTGACCTTTGTATGATGTTACTCTCAAACGCACAATTCCTGGAGAAGGTAAATAGGCCAATGCCAGTTCTTCAGCACGCAAACGGTCTTCCCACGCGCGAATCGTTTCCGCAAGGAAAGATTCTCCTATTCCTGTGGTTACTATACTTGCTTGATAAATGTCTGCAAATTCAAATCGTTCTACTAATCTCGGTAATACCTCCATCAGCATCAAGGGTTTCATTTCGTAAGGAACTCCAGGTAATGAAACGACAATCTTCCCTTCTTGCTCAAACCACATTCCCGGTGCTGTACCATTAGAATTTGGCAACACTGTACATACATCAGGAATTAGTGCTTGGTTTTTGTTGCTTTCCAACATCGGTCTGCCTTTTGCCTCAAAATATGCGGTAATGTTCTTTAAAGTAGGCTCATCCATTACTAACTTACCTCCGAAAAATTCGCAAAGTGTTGCTTTTGTAATATCGTCTTTTGTCGGACCTAAACCTCCAGTAATTAATACCACATCTGCACGAGTAAGGCAGTCCTTGAGTTGATTAATAATATCGTCCTTCTCATCCTGAATAACAATTGATTTTGAAACGCGTACACCGTTTTCACTTAAAAACTGTCCTATCCAAGATGCATTGGTATTGATGGTTTGCCCGATGAGCAATTCATCACCGATATTAATTAATTCTACTCTCATTTTATTTAGGCATTGAATTTGTATGCGAGAGTAAAAATATTTGTAAGTTTGACAAAACCCTAATGAAAATGAAAAAAAATATCGGATTTTCTTATTTAATTGTTGTTGCACTTGGTCTTTCTTCGTGTGATGTCGTTCAGGATGCTGCATCAATTCTCACTACTGATTCAACTAATTCTTCAAGCAACGCACTGACAAATGACGAAGTAATTCGCGGTTTGAAAGAAGCATTATCGATAGGAATTAACAATGCAACTGACTTGACTTCTAGAACTGATGGGTTTCTTAAAAACGGTGAAATAAGCATTCCGTGGCCAGAAGATGCGCTGAAAGTAAAGCAAAAAGCAGAAGATTGGGGTTTATCAGGTCAAGTTGACAAGATTGTTACGACCCTTAATCGCGCGGCAGAAGAAGCGTCAAAAGAAGCTGCACCGATTTTCTTAAATGCAATTCGAAACATGAGTATTTCTGATGGTTTCAGCATTCTTAGAGGCGGTGACGGAGCGGCAACAAAATTCTTGAAAGACAAAACAACGATTGAATTGAAACGCGCTTTTGCTCCTAAAGTAAACGAAGCGATTGAGAAAGTGGAATTGACAAAATACTGGAATCCGGTAATTACACGCTACAATCAATCTACGATTCTGACAGGCGCGGAACAAATTAATCCCGATTTGAATGATTACGTGCTGACTAAAGCAATAGACGGCTTGTTCACAATGGTGGAAAAAGAAGAAAACAAAATTCGAAAAGATCCTATGGCTCGTGTGACAGATATTTTACAAAAAGTATTTGGCAGCCTTGGGAATTAAACGCTAACTATGGTATTTTTCCCTCCCGCTAAAATCAATCTGGGACTTAATATTCTCCACAAACGCCAAGACGGATTTCACGACATCGATACGGTCATGATGGCTGTTCCCTTACACGATATTTTGGAGATTGTGCCCTCTGATACGTTTGCATTTTCATCCAGCGGAATTGCAATTCCCAGCGAGAGCGGAGAAAACCTTTGCGTCAAAGCATACGATTTGCTGAAGAACGACTTTGACCTGCCACCCGTTCACATCCACCTGCACAAGATCATTCCAATCGGCGCAGGACTTGGCGGTGGTTCTTCGGATGCGGCATTTACATTATTGGGTTTAAACGAATTGTGCAAGTTAAACCTGACTCGCACAAAGCTAGAAGAATACGCCACCCAACTCGGCAGTGATTGCGCGTTCTTCATCTCGTCTTCTCCCAAACACTGCACAGGGCGAGGTGAAATCATGACCGATTTACCCTTAACACTTTCGGGAAAGTATCTCAAACTCGTCTATCCGCACATTCATATTTCAACGCAAGAAGCGTACGCTGGGATTTCTCCCAAATCTGATTCTGTTTCTACATTCGAAACCACGAAACTGCCCATCGAAAAATGGAAGGATAAGCTATCCAACGATTTTGAAGCACCGCTTTTCGATAAGTATCCTGAACTCAGGGCGATAAAACAGTCTTTGTATGATGAAGGCGCTTTGTATGCTGGTATGTCTGGGAGTGGGTCTTGTTTGTATGGGGTGTTTGAGTGGGAGACTGAGGTTTCTAAGGAGGACTATTGGGAATGGGTATCGGTATTTCCACCTCAAGAAATGGCCTAAATAAAACAAAAAACTTTGTGGACTTTGTGCAAAACTCCGTGAACTTGTGGTTAAAAAGATAAACCACGGAGAACACTAAGGAGGCACAAAGGTCACGGAGAGTTTTTTTCAGATGCTTACTATTTACTCAAAACAATAAACTTGTATCGATTACCATCCCTCAGTTTCCGATTTACTTTGTTTATTTACAGCATTAGTTAATGAATTTATTAATGAGGATAATTTTTCATCAATTAAAAGTTGAATACCTTTTTTACCTTGCCCCTTTTTAAACTGCTTTTCATATAGTGGATCCATCTCTTGATATGTTGGGCTTCCATCTGTAGAACCTATTGCGCCTCCATAATCCATCAAAACTAGTTGATTTATTACATATTTCAACCTTCCATCTTTGAAATAAAGTGTGATGTTAAAATCTAACGTTTTATTCTTAATAGGTCCTCCACCAGATAAAATAACATTACCATGTCCTGTCAGTTGTTTAACTGAATCTTGCTCGTGTTCTGATAATTTATTTGACGAAGTAATATTGTTCGTCATCCACACTTTAGAACGTTCGTATAACTCTTGCATAGAGACATCCTCAACCTGTATAATACCATCCATTCTTGCAGATTGACTTTCTTCCTCCCATACAACTTGAGCGACACATGAAGAAGAAAATAAGAGTATAAGTAGTTGTAAAACTAATTTGCTATTTATCATGATGCTCTATTTAACGATTTCTTACTTTCAAAAGTACTATTTTTTTTATTAAACATCAGACAATCACAGAGTTTTATTCAATGATACATAAGTTTTAATTATAATAAATCCCTTTGCGTACTCCGCGCCATTGCGGTTAATTGAACTATTTTCTCGAGTAAATTCTTCAGTGTATTGCTACAGAAATGGCTTATTTTTCACTAGCTTTATGCCGATTGGAACGAGGTTAAATAAATTCGAGAAAAATTATGAAAAAGGTTATTGCATTCACATTCGTTATTTTGACTTGTTTATTTTTAAACAACGTGTTTGCTCAAAACAACAGCTTGTTGACAATTAATACTTACGAGTCGGCAGACAAAGGCTATAATAAAATTATAGTTATAGAAAATGAGAAGAAAATCGAAGAGGTTGAACTCATACCATTCTATTATAAAGACCTTGAGTCAAATCAAATAACAATAAATAAAATCCTACTAAAATATCGAAACAACGGTTTTAAAATTATTTCTGAAGTCCGAGGGTCTATAGCACTTGCAAGCGGAGCAACTATAATGGTAACGACTTATATATTGGAAAACTAATTTCAGCGTATGTGTTGAATTATTTGCTGTTACTTTTTTAAACAAATAACAGGTGACACCACCTACCAATCACAAAGTACAAAAATCGAAAAAATCAATCCTCCATAAATGAGGAGCATACCTAGAAGAATAATAAGTAGTTGAGTTTTTGATTTTATTACACATATCTCATTGTTTTCTTTGTCACAATATATTGTGACTATTTTCCCTGGACGATAAAATAAATGAGAAAAGTCAAACTCTGAATGTATTATGGGGTTTCTAAAATTGAAATCATTTAATTGATACTCCAGAACAGGAATCCCTCCATAAGTATATTTATTAGGCACATAATCCACAATTTTTGCAGAAATTTCTGCTCCATTCTGTTTTAAAAAAAGATACTGTTTAAAATATTTAAGTTCCCTTCTTGTAGTTCGAACAGACATATAAAGAAAAAATATGAATAATAATATGCTTATCATTTTTGATCCATTTGAGAAGTTTGATAGATTTTAATTTAATATAAAACGATGATTATGTCTAGAATTCATTTAGGTTTTCCAATATTTTTAGATTTTCGTTGTTTAAAAGATACTTGGACTGATTATTGGAAATAAAAACTTTACCTCCAAAATTTGGTTTCGCTAAAATACCCGATACATTCTCTATAAAAGTCGGATATTTACTTAATGGGAAAGTGGGTTTATCAAAATCAAAAAGGCCTCTAAAATCATCTTTTGTCAGACAATAACAAGGCAACATTACAACATCAAAATATACTAAAAGTTTATAATTATCTTCGGTAATGAGACTTCTGTATGACTCCTCTTTTGCTATTATTTTACCCATTGAAGCCTCAAATTCCTTCTGGGAAAAAGAAAACGTAGTTCTAGTATTTCCAAAATACTCACCATTCTTAAAACGTGTTATAGTATCAGTAACGTCTTTTTCTAATGGATTGATTTTGCGAACTTCAAAAATCAGGTTTTCTCCGAAACTATTTACCAACCAATCAGGTTTTTTTCCATTTATTGTTGGCTCATATTTTACATCTTCAAATAATTGATGGAGTGTATAACCTAATTCTATTTCGGTCAATAAAGATAGAGCATTAATATCATTTTCCTCCGAAGTAATTTTCTTAGAAAACTTATTTGAATAAATTTTATCCAAATAATCAATGTAAATTTTGTACTCAGGCTTGTTTTCTAAGATCATTTTTACGACTTCATTCATATACTTGTAAATAATATTTTCAGAGATGATTAATTCTATTTTGCCCTGCTCACTTCCGTATTCGCCTGATAAATTCAAATTTACAATTAAATTATTAAAACATAATTCTAGAACTTGATTGTAAACACGTTATCACTAACCACATCCCCCTTCACCATCCTCAAATCGAAAAATTTCTTTTTCATTCTCAATCATATACTTTAAGCTTTTCTCGAAATCACTTTTTATTCCTCTGCTAAGGTATTCTTTCCAACTTGGGTTGTCTTCATTTCTAATAAACGCCAATAACGCTAAAGCATAAGCCCATTCTTCAACTTTAAGGTAACCTAGAATTTTGTATCCCCATCTGTCTGTTTTCCTGTCAAACTGAAAAGACATGTTTGCATTGAATATCCCTAAGCCAAAGAAAACGGTTGTGAAGTCTGTGAGCATTTCGTCATTTTCTTCTAGTTTCTTTCCACCCAACAATTTTACATGGGCGAGTTCATGTGCAATAGTGGCTATTAGAGAATCAGGAGATTCAATTAAAGCTTGGTCAATGGAGATTTGGAATTTGCCGTTTACTTTTTCGTGATGATAAAGTCCTGCTGCCTCAGGATTATCGGGATCAGACTCAATAAAGATCACAGACGCTCCCATGTCAAATTCCTTAATCCCATTATCATAAAAGTCCATTTCAACTTCGTTTGGATCTATCTCCATATTATGACAAATAATCTTGAGCGCATCATAGGCATTCTCATGGCTTTTATTCCACGTTATTGGAAAGTCCTCTTTTGTCGGTACTAAGATTTTTCGCTCCTCAATTTTAGTTTCGGGAAATTCCTGCATCAACCAAAGAAAGCTATTCTCGAAATACTTTCTTAGTTCATAGTTTAAAGGTTCGTGATGCTTTTTGGATTTAAAAAGATTGAACATTGGTAGGGGTTATTTATTTAGTATTTCATTCGGCTCATACGTTTCTCTAATTTGGTCTGCCCAAACCGCCACATAATTGTCTGCCCAATTTTCTCTTTTTTGTGCTGTTGCCTTGCTCCAATAGCGTTTATAAAAACTATCAATTGAGTGTCCGATTTCGTGAAGAAATAAGCTTTCCAAATAATACTTTTTTATCGTTTCTTCAGTCCATTGTAGAAACCAGCCATCTTTATCTTCTTTCAGTTCTGTCACGTAATTCTTATAAAAATTAAGTGTCTTCTTTAGGGGTTTTGATTTTCCAAATCTCATTTTGTTATCGGTTGGAAATGGATGAAGAATAATTAAATAAACGCCACTTCCACAAATAAAAGAACCTTGAAAAGTTTTCCCTTCTAAATAATCCGATTTTTTAACCTTTTGAAACCAAATGTGAGTCAAGTGATCTGTGTGGTCGTTAGGAAGTCGACCGAGTATTTGTTTAACTTCTTCGACTGTTACAGGAAAATAAAAATCGCGTGAAGGATTATCAATTATAAAAATTGGTATTTCATCTCCTTCATTAGGGGCAGTCAAATTATGTTGTCTACTAAACACCTTATCAGCAAGTTTGATTTTTTTTCGACCACCCATTACGTCACCGAATTTTCGGTTTTTTTTCCAAGCTGTATGTTTTTTTGTTTGCATGGTGTCGTTTTTAAATACCTGAAAGTTAAGACATATAGAAATTTCATCAATATAGTTTAGTTCTTTATCTCATCATCATAGCATGAAACCTGCATATATTGAAAGCCTTGGTAGTTTTTGTTTACAATGGCCTCATACCATGGATATTTCGACTTGTCTTCAATCACCTCAAATAATTCTCTTAAATCAACCCAAAATTTCTCATGCCCTCGCCAATAATTATGTCCTTTAAAATAGAAACTTAAACCAACAGGTGAATACTCAAATTTCTTAGTGGAATCATTATAGACACGTTCTTCTTTTATTCTAATTTCATCGCATATTTTTGAAGGGAAAATAAAAATATCAGGTAAGGGATAAACAATTGACCATCCCCCATTTTCAAAATACAAACTATCTTCACCATACATATCTACCAGTGGCATATCAGCTTGCACTATAATTTCAAAATATGGATCATAGCCCCAATATGAAATAGAATCTTTTAGCTTATTTTCCATTTCTTGGTGATAATCGATATAATACCAACCCTTCATTCCAAAAGGTCCTTTATTTTGATTGTAAATATTCATTTTATTTTCTTCAACAAGTCTTTTGATTGTAAAAACTAAATCTAGATTTTCTCCATATGTTGAATCAAGAAGAAACACGTCTTTATTTACCTCAGTAGGTTTTAAAGCTATCCACCTATACTTTATACAAGTTGTGTCTGTCATTTGAGCCAAACTCATAAACGGAAACAGAAATGATATAATAACGAAGATTTGTTTCATATAAATTTTCCAAATTAAAATCCATCAATTAATAATCTATCTACCAATAGTAAAATCACAAGCCCAACAATTATCCACCATGTTTTATTAGTTGGTTTATACTTATTTCGAAATTGTCTCGTCAAGAGAAGTCCAAATATTGTAAAAAATAAGATTGCTATAAGCCCTGCTAACAAATCATAAATATCAAGTTTGAATGATGTATCCATTTTTACTTTCTGAAACGCCAAAATTGTTGTAATTCCATATAAGAGTGAAGTAACTACGCTTAATATCCATCCAATTCTCTTATTAATCATTAAAGTCAACCCGCCAAAGATTGTCAATAATGAAAGAAGTAGTCGAAAATGATAATTCTTGAGTATCTTGGGTAAGGAAATATTCTCCCAAGTCAATTCAAGATGTTCAACTCCAAAATCAATCAATAATTTAGCACTCCAAATTGTCAAACTGAGCATAAGCCCACCCCAAATAATTTGTAATACACTAATTGTTTTCTCTGTTATTATCCAGCTTCTTGTCATTTTGTATTACAACTTATCAGTATGCACATCTTCCTTGTCTCCCACCAAAAATAACTAAAAAACTCATACCTCTGTAGCTCAACTCTATTCAAGAGGTTAGTATGCTAAACTGTCAATTCTTCACTCCTAAAACAAATCCTATCCCTCTCATTTTATGGAATCCCCCTGCCCCCTGCATCTACTAATAAAACAAAGTCATGAAAACAATAATCTTTACTATCATCAGTGCGCTGAGTGTTTCTTTTGCAGGTTTCGGGCAATATGGGCGAGCGGTAATTACGTGTATGGACGAAAAAGAGTTGAGTCCTATTTCGGATTTGGTTGTGGAAATTTGGCAGGATTCTGTTTGCGCGGAATTGAAAACGGATGCACATGGAGTGGTCAATTTCGAGAAGCTCAGACCGGGGCAAACCGAAGTGCGATTTGTGCTCGATAGCCTGACAAATGAGAAAGTCGTTATATTCATTCAAGAGAATCAAGTGTTTCAATATACGGCTTTGCTCAATTTTGCGGAAGAAGAACTGGTTAATTTAACGGGGAAGGATTATCAAGTTTCTCCTCAAGGACATGACAGGCACGTGGTTAAAGTAAATACGAATACCATTACAATGAGTTCTGATGTTTTCAGTAGTTCATCAAGTTATCTATCTGAAGTGGAAATTGTTCACTATCAAACTCCCTTGATTGACAAAGATGGTGGCGCCTCGGGGCATACTGTAACGCGACAAGATGTAACCAAAATGCCTGTTCGGAGTGCTAATGGCGTGGCAAGTACGGTTGGAGGTGTGTATCACGAAGAAGGAACGGAAAATCTTAACATTCGAGGAGGGAGAGGTGATGCAAATATCTATTTCATCGATGGAGTTAAGGTGCAGGGTTCGCACAATGTTCCGAAAAGTGCAATTCAGCAAGTGACCGTGATTACAGGCGGAATCCCCGCCAATTATGGTGATGTGACAGGTGGAGTAATCAGCATTGAGACACGTTCTACAGGCTATGAGCGCACGACATACTCAGATCAGAGTTATAGCAGAAGTCGAAATAGAAATACGAGTTCCTATCAGCACACTGAATATGTGGCACCGCCAAACTACGACCATTTTCTTCCCATTTACGAAAACGACTTTCTATCTCCCCTCACCCATCCTCATTCTACATTTGGACTGGATGTGGATCAGGGAGCTTGGACCTACTTGAAACACGCCATAAACAACGGAAGAAACGTTCAGCGTGACGCGGTAAAGATGGAAGAAATGATTAATTCATTTGAATATCGGAATATCGAAGTACCAAAAGATGAGATGCTGCATGTGGAAATAGAACGTTCTCCATGTGCGTGGAATTCACAAAACGAGTTGGTGTCTATTCACCTCAAAGCAATGGATTTGCCAAAAGATTTACCTCGCAAGTCGCACAACTTTGTTTTTTTAATTGATGTGTCTGGCTCTATGAGTTCTCCAGACAAGTTATCACTAATGATTCAAGGCTTGAAACATTTTGTCACCACATTGGACGAGAATGACCGCATTTCTATAGTGACCTATGCTGGGAATAGCGGAGTTGCTTTGCCGTCCACAAAGTGTAATGAGAAACAGATTATTCTCAAAGCTTTGGACAACTTAGATGCAAACGGAAGCACAAATGGAATTGGAGGAATCAAAGAAGCTTACAGAATAGCCGAAGAAAATTTCGACCCAGAACTCAACAACCGTATCATCTTAGCAACCGATGGAGATTTTAATGTGGGAATTCACAATCCCACAGAGTTGCGCGACTATATTACCGAAAAAAGAGGGCAAGGGATTTACCTCACTGCTCTCGGTTTTGGGATGGGGAATTACAAAAACAGCACCTTAGAAAGTTTGGCGAAAAGTGGCGATGGTAATCACTTTTACATTCGAAATTTAAACGATATGAAAAAGGTTTTGGTAAACGACATCGGAAATCTGATGAATATAGCCCGCGATGTAAAACTAAATGTAGAATTCAACCCCAAACTCGTGCAAAACTACCGATTAATCGGTTACGAAAGTCGTTTATTAAAACCAAGAGATTTTACCGACGACACAAAAGATGCAGGTGAGATTGGTTACGGTCACCACGTCACAGCAGTCTACGAAATTGAGCACGGAAAAGCCGAAGATGTGGAGAGTCATTTCGTAAAAACAAAATCCACTTTCTTTGATAATGACCTCGCTTTTGTAAAACTGCGCTACAAACCCATGGAAGACAGTTTGAGTATCGAAAGACAGTATCACCTCAATAAAAAGCACGCACAAACTGAGAATGAACTCCTCAATTTAGTGATTGCATTTGGATTGGAACTGCGTAAATCTGTATTCAAAAGCGATTTAAATGCAAGCTCACTCCGAAAAATGGCAATGAACTTTAAAGCGACTACCGAAGAGGAGGTTGAATTGAAAGGGCTGATTATGAAGTATACTATTGCGGGGGATTGATTGAATAGCGTGCTGATTTTTAAACTGTAAGATTTACGATAAAATTCTAAAAATGTGGTTCACTAAAGCTAAATGTATTACCAGGGAAAGATGTATATATACAATATACGTGACCATTTATAATTTGTTTTTGCTAGTATCAATAATGTAAGAACGAGGAGTCCAAGAATCCATCCTATAGCTAAATCAGGTAAAAAGAGATGTAAAAGGACATACACAATGACGCACTGAGCGACGGATAAACCATAACTGAGATACATTGCTCCAATAAAATAGCCAGGTTCTCTATCAAATCTATAACCACAATGTGAACAAGATTCGTGCATCTTTGGAAGAGCTAGGAACGAACCCTCTTTTGAGAACGTATTTCCTTCTTTACATTTCGGACATTTTCCTTGATAAACATTTCTGATAAAGCGGAACATATTCTTCATTTTTGATGATACAAAGGTCGTACAAAAAGAGTTTTTTCGTCACTACAATTTACGCACATAATAGAATAATTCAGACATTTTTGTATATTCGGGCATGAAGTTGCCCATTTACAGTATCACTGAATTTCAATCAGAGCGTAATGAAAAGCATTTTTATGCAAATTATGTGAATCTGCACGTAAAAGAACATCACTTTACCAAACTCCCTCACAAACATGATTTTTACTTAATCATATTGTTTACTGAAGGAAGCGGAAAACACGAAGTAGATTTTGAGACATATCCAGTAGAGCCTGGATCATTGTTTATTTTAAAACCTGGTGAAATGCATTATTGGGAACTTTCTAATGACATTGACGGATATGTCTTTTTTCATTCAAGAGATTTTTATGACAAAAGATACATTACTTCTAGTTTAAATGATTTTGAGTTTTACTCCTCTTTCCAAAACTCACCAAACATTAAAATTGAGGGTGAAATGTTTTGGGATTTAACAAAATTAATGCAAGAACTGGTTCAGGAAAACAGGAAAAATGAGCTACTCAAGTGGGAGAAAATACATTCTTTAGTTACTTTAATATACATTAATATATCCCGAGTCTATGTACCCACCCACAAAGTTAAAAGTGCTGTTTATTTACAAACAGTTCGAAAGTTCGAAGAGATCATTGAATTAAATTTTAAAAAGACAAAATTTGCAAGGGATTATGCAAACATGTTGAATATCTCAGAAAAACATTTAAATAGAATTACAAAAGAATGTTTTAATAAAACAAGTACCCAACTAATCAGTAATCGTGTATTATTAGAAGCGCAAAGGATGTTAATGCATTCAGAATATAATGTCAACCAAATAAGTGATGAATTGGGTTTCAACGAACCTTCTTATTTTATCCGATTTTTCAAAAAGCACATAGGAGTTACTCCTCTGAATTTTCTAAAATCTTATTACACTAAATAATTGTCTTGACTTCCCTATAATCTCACCATAAAAAAGCGTAACCCAACGCATCTTTCCCATACTCTAAATACCGAACTTCGAATCTATTAAAAACTCATTTAGTTCCCAATATCACAAAATATCAAATTCGTCAGTAACTTTTTAAAAACATTTACGCTATTCCATGTAGTTTATGTCGTGGTATGATTATTTTTGAAACATTAACTCATGGTCTATGAAACAATTTTTACTTGTTGTTATTCTTGGTCTCACATTTTTTGGTCAATCGCAAAACACGTCTACATTTTCCGGTGAAGAGAAAGCGTATATGTATCACGTCGTGATGAAAAGTCCGATTTTGCGCGAGAATATCGGTCGCTATTTTGAATATTCGGGACCTAAAATATTTTTCCGCGATACCATTCTCAACTACGATTCTATTGATGTGCTTATCATTAATGAACCTGAGTTACTCAAGATCCGCACGTCAGAAATTGCGAAGAAATCACCTGGAATAGTGGCTGAATTGGCGAATAAAATGGCTGTGTGGGAGTTGAATAAGACCTTGTTGGCATACAAACAGCAAGATGAAAGCGAAATGCTTCAATACAAGTCGAAATTTGAACAGTTTGAAAAGCTTTTAATCACCCATCTACCTGGATCGATGTTGCAGAAGAATTCATCGGGAGAAACAACTTTTAACACCAAACTTCATCGGGTAATCAACCCAAGTCTTTCGTTTAGTGAACGTGCTACTATGCTCAATACTTTTCAAGGTGTTTCACTTGAAGACCAAGAGCGCACGATAATTGCAATCAACCGCGCCATTAATGAATGGATAAAACAACGCTGCGAAGATTTGTTTGTGCAACTTGGTGCGAAAACGGTGAATTTTGACAATATTCTCATTGCCGCAGGTGATGGCTCCATGACTTCAGGTCTGTTAAACGAACGTGAAAAAGACGAACAGGGAAGATGGAACAAAGGTCTACCCAGAGCAGTTGGTTTATTCCCTTATCAAACTTACATCGGTGAACAGGGAGAAAAGAAACAGCGCGCAGTAATTCCCGAGCGTTTTGCTTCTATGAATTTGCAGACGACAGGTAACGGTAGAATTACCAATATTCACCCAGATGTGTGGGGCTATAATGACACCAAACAAACGACCGTAGTTATCGAAAAGACCAACAAAGCGTATGTTCTGTTCGGCTCAGGTGAAACGCGCTTCTTGTCGCCTGACTCTACATTCTCAGAAGGAAAAACATTCTATAGCATCATCGCCGAACTCGAAAACAAGTGGATCAAAGAAATTAAAGAAATGATTTACGGCAAAAAGGGGTTTGATTATTGGATAGACTTTTGGGAGAATGAACGAATCAAAACACTTAAAGAAATCAAGAATCTTGAAATCGAATTGAGTGATTTGAGAATGTCAACTGTCAGCAATACAAAATCAGGTAAAAAGGAACGCGAAAAAGACCAGGAAACGCTTCTAGCAAAATATAATTACCTAAGTGATTGTGAAGCAAATGTAAAACGATTGAAAAAAGAAAAGGAAGAGGCGATGATCCTACTTGCCGATTATGAAAGACGATTGGATAAATACAAACAGTTGATTGGCTATAATTGGGTGAAATGGACGGAGAAAGATGGATTATATACTTTTGAAGATGGTAGTACCTTCGATCTTTACACACAAGACTTTCGCTTCCCCGCACACAAGTTAAGTGAACAGTTTGAAGTCCGCTTAATCGCTATTCCCTTTTCTGCGTTGAGTACTCAAGCTGATGAAGTAATGCTTCACATCAGTCTTTCTGACATGGAACCTGGATTTGACCGCACTTTCCAATTGGCAGCTGAGGATTTGTTTCACTCCAATTCCTATTTGCTTTCAGAAAACCTCATTCAACCAACAGACAGTGTAGCAGTAATGGACTTGTTTGAGGCTCTTTTAAAGAAACCAACTATTGAGATTATAGCTCGTGGACAAGGTGTGGGAGAATGGAAAGAAGGAAAAATGGTAAAGCAACACCCCGTATTTGAAGAAGCATTTTATCCTGGCGAAACGGAAGAAGATAAATTGCGCATCAAAGAAGATTCTGTCTACAAAAGTCGCCGCAGAACAGAAGTTTTTATCGACACCAAATCGAATTTAACGATTGAGGTTAACGCGTACACAGACCCTGTGAGAACAGATTTCATTCCACAAGAAGCCACACTAAAAGCCCTTCGTGATCAAAAGAAAATTACAGGGAATGAAGCGTTGAGTGTCTATCGTGCAGCAGTCATTCTGAAAAAACTACAAGATGAACTCAACGTATTGGCAGGGAGCTATCTACCAAGAGAAAAAGCGAAAATCGTTATCGATCATCTCAATAAAAATTTAGCCAAAGCAAAGATTTCTGTCGGGCCCAACTCTGTGTTGCTTGAGAGTATTAAGTTTTAGGGGTTAGAATTGATGCAATTTGTGGTTTGTTTTAACCGCAAAGTGCGCCAAGATTTACGCAAAGGAGTGCTAAGAATTGCGTCCTTTGCGCCTTCTTTGCGTTGCTTTGCGGTTAAAAACCCTACGAATGCACCTTCTTCTCCAGCAACAACGCTTTTGGAATCAATACATCATCTTCAATTCTCGCGTGAATATGAAGATCCAATTCGAGGAAATTTAGTTGCGTGAGCAGTCTGTTGATTTGATTTTTATAGTCGCTGTTTTTCGCGAAGTTTTTCAACATCGAACTTAAAACTTGCAAATCCTTTTCAGTATCTGTATGTGATTCTAAGAATGCTGCTAGCGTTGACCAACCATTTAAGAAAGTCGCTGGTCTAAAGACACTGTTCTTTTCACTGCTTTTATAAAGTTGCTCGATGTATGGAAAGACATAATCATCCTCCTTTGACATGTGCGCATCCAATTCTTTTCGATAATCTTCAATAAAATGAGCCAAAACCATCGTCAGAGGATGCTCCTCCCCGATTGACTTTGCCAATTGCACTATGCTCAATTGAATTTCAGGAAGCATTTTGTTGCGATACAATTTATGCCCGTTGCGCAAATACTCCAATAAAGCCGAAAATGAAAATTCCTTAAAACTTGTCTCGTCAAATTGATTGGGATCAAGGTAAAGTTCTTCTACAGCTGAAATCAGCTTTTCAGACTCGCCTTGTTTCTTTTTAGTAGAAGTTTTTCCATCAAAGTAACGCAAGTTCACCAATTCAGTGATTCGGTGTGACTCGACTTCGTTTAATAATTCAAATTTTCTCATGGCTCAAATTTTATTGGGGCAAATAATTATTCGCCTCAACAAAGGAGCGAAAATTTGAGGGGGATGTCAATACCGTTTTTAGGGTAAATTGTTGGAGCGAAATTCAATTTTTCTATTGGGGCGAATTGCATTCGCCCCAACGAAAAAATATTCTATCTCGTAAATAAAATCTCGCGCATTTTAGGCAATGGCCAGATTTCATCATCCACTAATAATTCTAATTTATCAGCGTGGTAGCGAATGTCATCAAAATACGCTTTTACTTTATCGCAATAAGCTTCGGCACGTTTTTCCATGTCCTCTATCTTATTTGCATTTTTGCGCTCTTGAAGCATGGCATCTACCAACTCTTTCAGCTTGTTTAAGTGACGTGAAATTTCTTTGATAAGCGTGATTTGAGTTTTGCACAATTCTTTGGCTTCTTTATCTCCCATCACGTCAATCATACCCTTCACATTGTTGATTAAACGATTTTGGTATTCAATAACGGCAGGAATCAAGTGATTTTGAGCTAAGTCACCCATCACACGACCTTCAATTTGCACTTTCATTACATACGCTTCGTACTCAATCTCTTGACGAGCATGTAACTCCACGTTTGACAAAATCTCTAATTCTTCAAAAAGATCCAATGTCTTCTTCGACGTCAACACTTTGATTGCACGTGGCGTGTCTTTCAAGTTCGAAAGTCCACGTTTTTCCGCTTCTTTCACCCACTCATCGCCATAACCATTTCCTTCAAAACGGATTTTTTTAGAGCCTTTAATCAATTTTTGAAGTTCTTTCAAGATTGCTTCATCTTTCGATTCACCTTTGTCAATTCGAGCATCGATATTTTTCTTAAACTCACGCAATTGCTTAGCCATAATCGCATTTAACGCAATCATTGCAGATGCACAGTTTGCAGAAGAACCTACCGCGCGGAATTCAAATTTATTTCCTGTAAATGCGAACGGTGACGTTCTGTTTCGATCTGTATTATCCAATAAAATTTGTGGAATTTTACCGATATTCAATTTCAATTCCGTTTTATCTTCAGGAGTCATTTTTCCAGCTTTCACACTCTTTTCTAAATCATCCAATGCTTTAGATAAATGTGAACCTAAGAAAACAGAAATAATTGCTGGTGGAGCTTCATTTGCACCCAAACGATAATCGTTCGACGCTGAAGCAATGGCTGCGCGAAGTAAATCTGCATTTTCATTAATTGCGGCCACAGTATTCACTAAGAACGTCAAGAACTGCAAGTTGCTTTTCGGGTTTTTCCCTGGGCGCAATAAATTTACTCCTGTGTTTGTTGAAAGTGACCAGTTATTGTGTTTTCCAGAACCGTTCAATCCTTTAAAAGGCTTTTCGTGTAACAATACGCGGAAATCGTGGCGACGTGCAATTTTCTCTAGCAAATCCATCAACAACAGGTTGTGGTCGTTTGCAAGATTCGCTTCTTCAAACATCGGAGCACATTCGAATTGGTTTGGCGCTACCTCGTTGTGACGTGTAGTTACCGGTATTCCCAATTTAATCGCTTCCGTTTCAAAATCACGCATAAAAGCCGTTACACGATCAGGAATAGAACCAAAATAATGGTCATCCAATTGTTGTCCTTTTGCGGGAGCGTGTCCAAACAACGCACGTCCTGTCATCATAATATCTGGGCGAGCATTGAACAAAGCTTTATCAATTAAGAAGTACTCTTGCTCCCAACCCAACGTTGTATTTACTTTCGTTACATTTTTATCAAAATACTGACACACTTGAAGTGCCGCATCTTCAATAGCAGACAAAGCTTTAATCATCGGCATTTTGTAATCCAAAGCTTCACCTGTGTACGAGATGAAAATTGTAGGAATACAAAGCGTTCTACCAATTATAAATGCTGGAGATGAAGGATCCCAAGCGGTATATCCACGTGCTTCAAACGTATTTCGAATTCCACCATTCGGAAAAGAAGACGCATCCGGTTCTTGCTGAATCAACAAATCACCTGAAAAACGCTCGATGGCACGTCCTGCTGCGAGTGGGTGAAAAAATGCATCATGTTTCTCAGCTGTCGCTCCAGTTAAAGGTTGAAACCAGTGCGTATAGTGCGTAGCACCTTTTGATAACGCCCAGTCTTTCATAGCTGAAGCAACTTGGTCAGCAATTTTACGGTCAATTCGCGACCCGTTATTAATTGCTCCCATCACAGAATCATACGCTTCTTCTGTTAAGAATTCACGCATTACATCTGCATGAAATACGTTTTTACCATAAAGCTCAGAAATCTTTCCTTCAGATTCTACATGCTTTGGTGTACGATGTAAGACATCGTTAATTGCTGCTTTTCTAAATGATGACATATTTTCAAAATTATTATGGCGCAAAAATACAACTGATTTTCGAAGTTGATTTAATATTTTATCACTTTTTTTCAACATACCCCCTAAAAAATTACACTTTACTTAAATAAAATTCATTTTAACTTGAAAACACCCTTATTTTGGGAGGGGTATTTTATTTTTATCTACATTTTTTTTCACAATTAATTTTTTTCACAATTCTGCATTATTGAAAACATACCAAAGAACCTATGTTTTGGCACCAACAGAAAATCATACGTCAAATGACGTATTTTGTATTGAAAATGAGTATTTTCGCCCGCCAAAATGAATAATTCTGCCTTATTTTACAAAGAATATGAATCTGATTTTACTTCAAAATAACATGAATACAGTAGCTAAATTCACACTTTTGCTCCTTTTATCATTTCTTTCTGTCAACACTATTTACGCGCAATGTACTGTTGACGCAGGGAATGATGTTACAATATGTCCAGGCGGCAACACACAACTAACACCTACAGCAAATGGCGACGGAGTTATCACATACAGTTGGTCACCAGCTACAGGACTTTCTTGTACAGATTGTGCGCAGCCTATAGCTACACCAGCAACAACTACAACGTATACAGTCACAATTACGGACGAAGATGACTGTAGCACAACAGATAATGTCACTGTAACTGTTTCAGATTTGCCCAATTCAGGATTTACAGCTGACCCTTCCGGTGTTTGTGCAAACATTCCTGTTCAATTTAATCCTGATGAGATTAATCCAAATCATACTTATTCATGGAACTTTGGTAATCCTCCATCAGGGAGCAACAATACATCCACAGAAACAAGTCCAACTCATCAGTTTGTTTCAGTTGGAAATGGGAATCAAAATTTCACTGTTACTTTAGTTGTCACAAACGAAAATGGCTGTCAGACTTCAAGTACTTTAGATTTATCAGTGAGCCAATTACCTGGGGCAGAAATTTTGGATCCCCTAACAAATTTCCGAAACTGCGACGGAACAAATTTCAACATTACTGTTTACAACAATACTACAGCTACCGACAACACAAACTATCAGATTATTTGGGGTGATGGAACGCCTGATTACAACAGTGCTACTTTTCCTGGCGGTGGTTTAACTCACACGTATACAACTGCTGATATTTTTGACCTCACTTTTATCGTCACTGGAAGTAACGGTTGTGTGGAAACAATTACGCAAATCGTTTCAAACATTACTAACCCAGCTATCGGAGCTGCAAACCCTGGAGCGACAACGGGTTGTGGGCCTTTGGACTTATGCTTTCCTTTATCAAATTATATAACAAATCACCCTTCAACCATTTACATCATTGATTTTGGAGATAATTCTCCTGTAGACACATTACCACACCCACCACCTGCTTCACTTTGTCATGCATATTCAGAAACTTCGTGTGGACAGGCTGGTAATGCTTTTACTTTTAGCATTCAAGCGGAAAATCTATGTGACAATTCACTTGCCACTATCTCTCCAATACGAATCTACACAGGTCCCGAAGCTGAGTTTACAGCAAGTCCAGACCCCGGATGTGTGAACACTCCGATAACGTTTGTAAATACATCAACACTTGGGTTCAATTCCACTTGTCAGTCCACTACAATATTCAATTGGGATTTTGGCGATGGAACTACGCTTACTCAATTTGCGCTTTCCAACCCGACTCACGCTTATGCAGCTCCTGGTAACTACACCGTCACGTTGGATGCATCTAACAGTTGTGGAACTACAACACATCAGCAAGAAATTTGTATCGAACTTCCTCCTATCCCCTCATTTACCCCTGACCCTTCAACAAGTTGTATTCCATTCAATGTGCAGATAGACAACGATTCAGACACTTCTAATAGTTGCGCAGTAAATTACCAATGGACTGTGATATTTAATGGTTCGACTTGCTTGCCGTCTGCAGGAACATGGAATTTTACAAATGGCACTGATGCAAACAGTTGGGAGCCACAATTTAATTTTAATGCAGCGGGACAGTACACAATAAGATTAACAATAAGCAACTCTTGCGAATCTTATATTCATGAAGAAATTATAATTGCAAAAGGACTTCCACAAGTACAATTGGCGGCAATTCCACCAGTTTGCGCTGGAGAAAGTATCTCTCCCACAGCGACAATAAATGATTGTTACAATGATATCACCACATACTCTTGGAGTTTCACAGGAGGCTCACCTGCCACTTCACTTGATGAAATCCCTGGACAAATACTGTACGCTACTTCTGGAAGTTACACTGCAAGCTTGGAAGTAACTTCTGAGTGTGGAGTAGTTGTTGCAAATGTACCAGTAGAAGTTAACGATCCCCCAACAGCATTGATTTCAGGATTAACAGAAGCCTGTTCAGGTGAAGTACTATCAATCGGAATGGTTGCTGAACTTGGAGTAACGTACAGTTGGTCACCAACTACCGATCTTACAAGTCCAAATTCTTCAACTACCAATGCAATAATTACCAATACAGGTACAGACCCAATTACGGTTGATTATACATTAACTGCATCCACTTCACCCACTTGTTTATCAACAGATGTGGTAACATTGACTATAAATCCTATTCCAGTTTTAACAGTCAATAACCCTACAATCTGTGAGAATGAAAGTGCGATTCTAGTTGTATCTGGAGCAGGCGCAGGTGGAGTATATACTTGGTCGCCAAGCGCCGATTTGTCGTGTACAGATTGTGATAACCCAACCGTAACGACAGCTACAACCTCATCATACCAAGTAGAAGGAACAAATCAATATGGTTGTTCATCAACCACTACATCTACAGTTACTATCGTCCCCCTTCCTGTTGTTGATGCAGGTAACGACCTAGTTTTATGTGACCAACCAATTCCAGTTTCATTGACTGGCAGTCCTTCAGGTGGCACATGGAGTGGCTCACCAAACGTTGATGCAACAGGAACATTCACACCTAACGGAACGGAAGTTGTGACATTGACATATACTTATACAGATGCTGTCAGCGGATGTACAAATAGTGACCAAGTTCAAATCACTGTCAATGCAGCTATCGTCCCTGACATCAACAGTCTTGATAGTCTCTGTTTTAATAGTGGAATAACGAACTTAGAAGTTCTTTTTGAAGTAAACCCAACAGGAGGAGTTTTCAGTGGACCCGGAGTAGTTTCGCCGAATATCGACCCAACTATATCGGGAATTGGAACGCATGATTTGACATATACGTACGGAAGTGGATCATGTCAAACAGAAGTTTCAGCGCAGCTTATTGTATATGACGTACCAGCATTAATTTCTAACAACGAAATGATTTGCGCCCAAGACACTGTGCAACTTAGTGTTAGTGGTGCAGGAACTGGCGGAGTATATTCATGGACTCCTTCTACTAACTTAAGCTGCTCAGACTGCGACCAGCCACTTGCATGGCCAAGCTCCACAACTACATACAACGTAACTGGAACGACAACACAAGGATGTGCACAATCAATTGATGTAACGGTTACGGTGAACCCACTTCCCATAATTGATGCAGGTGTTGATTTACTGCTTTGTGACCAACCAATTCCTGTTACATTATCCGCCACACCAGCAGGAGGAACATGGTCAGGCTCACCCAACCTTGAACCAGATGGAACATTCACTCCAAATGGAGACGAAATAAGTAATGTAGTTTACACTTTTACGAATCTAACTACAGGGTGTACAAATACGGATACTATCCAAATTACAGTTGCACCTCCTGTAATTCCTACATTTGTTTTAGATCAAGAAATCTGCTTTGAAGCTGGTGCAGTAGATTTAAACACCTATCTAAGTCCTAACCCAACTGGAGGAATATGGTCTGGAAGCGGA
>CAYUQU010000005.1:0-103403 GCA_964447015.1 uncultured Flavobacteriales bacterium | reverse complement strand
GCCCGAAAGCACAGGATTTTGAATCCAGCGCGTCTACCAGTTCCGCCACTCGGGCTCAATAATGAAACAAAATTCATTATTTAAGGGATGCAAATGTAATGCATTCGTTTCAACTTGCAAATGGTTCCGCTTTTTTTTTCTCACTTTTCGTGAAATTCGTTTTAAAGCGACTGTTTCTTTCTGCTATTATACTTTCATTTTCCAACGATTAAACTTAAATTAGCGAAAAATTGAACCAATGATTTTAGGCGTACTTGCCGGATTTATTTTTTCACTTGTGTTATGGCTTGGAGGTAATTTGTTAACCAACAAAACCTCATGGCTAACATCACTTGTGCCTTTGTCTTTGTTCGTTTATTTTTCTACTTTTTTCAATGAAGTTGTAAATGGGAAAAGCCTATTGTTTTTATATGAATGGGTGCCATCTCTGGGAGTGAATTTGAGTTTTAGAATGGATGGACTGGCACTTTTGTTTTTACTGCTTATAACTGGAATTGGGTCGATGGTGTTCTTTTATACCTCAACATACCTCAAGAATCATCCGAAATTAGTGCGATTTTATGCCTACTTGAGTATGTTCATGGGGTCGATGATAGGCTTAGTACTGTCGGATAATATCATTACACTTTTTATTTTTTGGGAATTAACCAGTATCAGTTCATTTTTTCTGATTGGATTTAATAACAGTCAGGCTGAATCTAGAAAATCGGCTTTCACGGCTCTTGCTGTAACCGGTTTAGGTGGCTTAGCTCTCTTGGCTTTTGGCGTTTACGCCTCATTGCTTACTGGAACCTCTTCTATCCATGAAATGATAGCACATCAAGAAATCTTTTCGGGAGAATTTAGCGGGGCAGTCTTAATTGGGCTCTTGTGTGTTGCTGCATTCACAAAATCCGCTCAATTCCCATTTCATTTTTGGTTACCTGGTGCAATGAAAGCACCCACACCAGTGTCAACTTATCTGCATTCAGCGACAATGGTAAAGGCAGGGATTTATCTCTTACTTCGTTTTACACCACATTTTGAGCTCAACACATTGTGGACACCGCTTTTGGTTTCTTTTGGTGGAATAACGATGTTGTATGCTGCTTTTCATGCGCTGTTTAGAACGGACTTGAAAGGAGTCTTAGCATACTCAACCATAAGTGCACTTGGAGTTGCCGTGTTTTTAATTGGAATAGGAAGTACTGAGGCTTTGACTGCTGTATTGGTATTTATTGTCGTTCATGCATTGTATAAAGCAGCACTTTTTTTAATTACAGGGATCATTGAAAGTCAAACTAAAACACGGGATTTAACCAAGTTATCAGGTTTGAGAAAAATAATGTGGCCAACGGCAATTGCAGGGTTTGTAGCAGCGCTGTCAAGTGCAGGGATTCCACCGACAATTGGGTTTGTAGGCAAAGACCTTATTTATGAAGCAACAAGCTTGTCTGTTTGGCTTACCATAGCTGCAGTATTGACAAATATTTTACTTGTCTACGCAGGATTTGCTGCGGGAGTAAAACCCTTTTCTGGAAAAATATCGGGTGAGTTTAGTGATCTACAAGCGCCATCCCGAGTGTTGTGGGTTCCAGTATTAATCCTTTCAGGCTTGAGTTTGCTTTTTGGGTTGTTTCCCTCACTTTTAGGTGATTCATTAATCCATTCTTCACTTTTAAGCGTAGGTGAAATAGGAATGCCTCATTTAAAATTGTGGCATGGATTCAATGTGGTGTTGCTTCTCAGCGCGATTACAATTGTTGGAGGACTTGCAATTTATTTTATATGGAAGGCATCACTTAGCAAAGAAACATGGATCAGTCGTTTTGACCTACTTTCACCGATCAATATTTTTACAAAAGTTGCGGAAACATTTGAGAAACTCTCTTATATCTGGACAAAAACAGCTCAAAATGGTCATTTGCGAAATTATGTAATGATTATCATCCTAGCGCTGATTGTAGCTCTTGGATTCCATATTTTTGAGGGAAAAATTTCGTATTTGAGTAATTTTAATTTGTCAGCCTTATCCTGGAATGAAATCACTATAGTTACCATCATGTTTTTGGCGATTTTATTTACAGTATTTAGCGGCTCACGTCTTACGGCCATTGTTGGTTTGGGTGTCGTCGGCTATTCGATGTGTTTTATTTTTGTGTTTTTCAGTGCACCCGATTTGGCAATGACTCAATTTACAATAGATACATTGACGGTTATTTTGTTTGTATTGGTTCTCTATCGATTGCCTCCATATTTGAGGTTTTCTGACACGAAAGTTAGACTAAGAGATGGTTTTGTTGCCTTAGTTCTTGGCGGGTTTATTACCTTAATTGCTTTAGAGGTTATGGGAGAGAATTCAGTACGTTCTGCAAGTCAGTTTTATGGTGAAAACTCTTATCTTCTAGCAAAAGGAAAGAATGTGGTGAATGTAATATTGGTAGATTTCAGAGGGCTCGATACGTTGATTGAAATAATTGTATTATCAATTGCAGCAATTGGAGTTTTTGGACTTTTGAAATTGCGTTTAAAAAGTGACGAAAAGTAAGATATGAAAAGTATAATATTAAGAACGGCGTCCAATTATTTGCTTCCAATGTTGTTGCTTTTTTCGGTATTTGTCCTTTTGAGAGGTCATTATTTGCCTGGAGGAGGTTTTATTGGCGGTCTAATTGCTTCGATAGCATTTGTTCTTCATGCTTTTGCTAACGGGCTTAAAAATACGCGTTTTCTTTTGCGCGTACATCCTGGATTTTTTATTCCTGTCGGTTTGCTAGTTAGCTTAATTAGTGGAATGGCTCCTATGATTCTTCAAGGTCTACCTTTTTTAACTGGAATTTGGTTTGAAGATCCTATTCCAGTAATTGGAATGATAGGTAGCGCATTGTTTTTCGATATAGGAGTATATATAGTTGTAGTAGGCGTATGTTTGACAATCATTTTTTCAATTTCTGAATCGGCTTAGAATATGGAGTTAGTACTAGCAATAATGACAGGAGTTTTATACGCAGCAGGGATTTACTTGATTTTGCGGAGAAGCTTAGTTAAACTAATTATTGGACTGGTTTTGTTGGGAAATGGAATCAATCTTCTAATTTTCTTGATGGGCGGTTTAGTTGAAGGGAATCCACCAATAATTGATGAAGACCATAATGTACTGATGGGGTTGTTTTCTGATCCAGTACCTCAAGCATTAATTTTAACGGCAATTGTGATAAGTTTTGGGTTACAGTCCTTCGCAATTATTCTCATAAAACGAGCCTACCAAGTAGTGAAAACAGATGATTTGGATGAAATGAATACAACAGATAGAATAGAATGATGGCCAATATTATCATATACCCGGTTTTGTTCCAAATAATTGTAGCTATTGTGCTCATGTTCTTTTGGCAACGAACCGATCTTCAGAGAAAAATTAGTGTTGGAGGAAGCGCAATTGGATTAGTTATCTCTATAATACTATTCAATTCCGTTTGGAATGATGGTACTATGGCTATGCAGGCAGGAAATTGGGTGGCACCGTTTGGAATTACCATGGTGGCCGACTTATTTTCAGCTACTTTAGTGCTTTTAACTCATATTGTAGGCTTTACAGTTTCAATTTATTCTAAACAAACAATAATTTCTTCGAGAGTGAGATTTGGGTTTTTCCCCATCTACCACTTATTGATAATGGGACTTTCAGGAGCGTTTCTTACGGGAGATATCTTTAATTTATACGTGTGGTTTGAAGTCATTATTATCAGTTCATTTGTGTTATTGACATTGGGAGGAAAGCATGCACAAATTGAAGGTGCAGTGAAGTATTTTACCTTAAATATGCTTGCTTCGATTATTTTTTTAACTGCTATAGCATTGCTTTATGGAGTGACAGGTACCTTAAACATGGCAGAGCTGTCCAAAATTGTTCCACAAATTGAAAATCAAGGACTGATACAAATTATTGCAATTATTTTCTTTACAGGTTTTGGAATTAAAGCGGGGGTATTTCCACTTTATTTTTGGTTACCCGCATCCTACCACGCTCCGCCCTCTGCAGTGTCGGCAATTTTTGGAGGACTATTGACGAAGGTCGGAGTCTATGCTATGATTCGCGTGTTCACGTTAATTTTCACTCCTGATACATTTAACTCTACGTTGATAATGTGGACTGCCGCATTGACTCTTTTGAGCGGAGGGCTTGGTGCGCTTGTCCAAAAGGATATTGTAAAAGTATTTTCATATTTAATTATTTGCCACATAGGATTTATGATTGCAGGGTTGAGTATGAATATTGAGATTGCAATTGCTGGAGCAGTATTTTACATATTTCACGATATAATTGTAAAAGCGAACCTATTCTTAGTGAGCGGATTGCTGGCTAGAATCAGCGGAACAACAAAATTAGATAAGATGGGAGGACTGCTTAATCACTATCCAAAAATAGCGATATTGATAGCGATACCTTTGTTTTCTTTGGCTGGAATTCCTCCTCTTTCAGGGTTTTGGCCAAAACTTTCTCTATTCCAAGCTAGCTTTACCACATCCAATTTTATCTTGCTTGGTTTCATGATTTTCGCTAGCTTTATAACACTAGTAATTGTCGCAAGACTTTGGAACCAGGTAGTGTCGAAAGCAGTTTTTAATAAGCCATTAAAAGAAGATATTCACTATCAAGAATTTGATACATTCAGCAGGAAAGAAAGAGTGGCAATGATTTTACCCATAGCCATGTTGAGTGCAGTTACATTGTATATTGGATTGGGGGCTGAGCACATAAGTATTTTAGTGCAGCGAATTGCATTTGAATTAACACATACGGAAGATTATTATAATGCCGTTTTTAACCATTTGATTAATTAGCCATGAGAAATCAATTTTTATTAAATCTAATATTGACGATTGTTTGGGTTTTTCTAATTGGGAGCTTAGAATTCGTCAATTTTATTTTTGGATTTATTTTGAGCTTTCTTGTGTTGTGGATTATCAGTAGGGGAACTAAGCGAAATAAATATTTTTATGTGGCACCTCGCATGATAGGGTTCTTTTTCTTTTTTCTTTACGAACTTTTTAAGGCAAACATTCAGGTTGCAGCAGATGTAATAACACCAAAATTTTATATGACACCAGGGATAGTTGAAGTTCCTTTGGACGCGAAGTCAAGTTTAGAAATCACGTTGCTTGCCAATATGATTTCATTAACTCCTGGAACCCTGAGTTTAGACGTATCTGATGACAAGAAAGTATTGTATGTACATGCCATGTATATTGACGATAAAGACAAATTTATCAAAGGAATTAAGAACGGGTTTGAAAGACGAATATTATCGATATTGAGATGAGTATATACGACTATTTGACATATATTATTATTCCATTGCTCAGCTTATCAGGCTTATTGGTTTTTATTCGGTTTTTGGTGGGGCCAACTTTGTCGGATAGAGTTGTTGCACTGGATTTACTGATTACAATTGGTATAGCTGTCATTGCCGCCTACAGTATTGTTAGCAATAGAGAAACTTTTTTAGACATCGCAATGATTTTGGCGTTAATAGCCTTTTTGGGTACGGTAGCTTTTTCTTATTATCTCGAAAAACGAAAAAAAAATGAATGATATATTGATAATTACGGTCGTTTCATTGGGTACATTATTTATTTTGCTTGCTGCAGTGGGTCTACTGAGAATGCCCGATTTATATCTTCGGATTTCCGTTACAACAAAAGCGGCTACACTTGGAGTAGGTTTGTTATTGTGTGGAACTGCACTTTATTTTAGTGAGGTGTCAACCACTACGCGAGCACTTGCGATTATTATCTTTCTCTTGCTTACGGCTCCGATTGGCGCTCACCTAATTGGTAGAGCATCTTATTTCGTAGGACTTCCTTTGTGGAAAAAATCAGTGATGGATGATTTGAAAGGAAAGTATGACATTAAAACGCATAAACTTAGTAGTTCATTTGAGAAAAAAGAGAAGCCCAAAAAATAATAATGAGCTCACTTTAATGGTAATTACTCCAACACCAAAGTCACAAAACCGTGTTCATTAATCTCAATCCCATCATATTGCGTACCAACTAATTTAAAGAAGTACACCCCTTCACTACTAAATTCTCCAGATTTTGTTTTACCGTCCCACAGATAAACTCCGTTTTGATCATATAATTCGCTCACAATATTTCCCCAACGATTAAATATAATGATGTCGTAACTTACAAACACAGGCTCTTTTAACTTAAAAATATCGTTTACCCCATCACCATTTGCGGTAAGTACATTTGGAATGTATAATTCGGCTGTTACAAACACAGTTAGAGATATTTCATCTGTACATCCCAATGAATCTGTCACTATTAAAGTAATTGTATGTTGTCCTGGATATTGCCATTCATAAGTGAAATTACCTCCTGAGTTAAGGGAGAAATTGTCATTACCAAAAGTCCAGTCCCAATTAATGATTCCACCAGTACCTCCAGAAGAGTTGTCGCTTATAGACATAGGGTCATATACTGGGATAATGTTTGGATTAACAGAGAAATCAGCGGTGATTTCAGTTATTATAGTCGTAATAGGATCCATTTCGTATAATACAGCACAGTTATTATCATCCTGAATTAGAGCTGTTGGAAAATACGTGCCTGGGTTGTTATACGTATGAACAAAACTACTTGTATTGTTTACTGTTTCTCCATTCCCTAAATCCCATACGATATTTGTCACATTTACTAATTCTGAAGGAATGAATTCGTAATCGGGGTTACATAACCCTCCGACACTTAACCATTCTACATTTCCCGTAGGCCCACCAATCACCAAGTAATCAATAAATGCAGTTGAGTCGCTACATCCATACTCATCTGTTACAGACAATGTAGCAGTATAGGTTCCTGCAAACACATATGTATTGCTTGGATTTTGCAGAGTAGAACCATTGTTATCACCAAAAGTCCAATTCCACTGAACAACATCGCCAAACGAAGTTGAGTTATCGGTTAAATCTGCAAAAACAGGGGGACATACAAACTCACCTTCGTCATTTACATTTGAGCCTACAAAATTATAACTAGCATCTACTTGTGGAAGTGACACAACAATATCAGTCTCGACAGTATCTGTACAGCCATTTTGATCAGTAACAACTAAAGTTACTGTATGAGTAATAGAGCTAGCATTTGTAGGGTTTTCTTCTTCGAAAAAACTAGTGTAGTTAATATCATTGGATACAATTTCACCATCTACAAACCATTCTGAAGAAGAAAAATTCAGTGAATTGTTATTCGTATTAAACGTCTCCAAATTGCATACTATTGGTTCCAACGTAAATTGAGCAGTTGGAGCAGTTAAATTAGTTGTAATACTGTGTGGATTAGAGACACAACCAAATTCGTCGGTAACAACAAGCGTAGTTACATAACTACCTGTTGATGTAAAATTGTAGCTAGTAGTTTCCGAAACGTCATTTGTTGTTTGTGTTGAATTGTCCTCAAATGTCCATTCAAAACTAGCTAAAGGAGCTCCATTTCCTTGAGTACTTGAATTGTTTGTGAAAACCACATTTAATGGAACGCATCCAGCTGAAGCAGATGGAGAAATTTGTGCCTGGGGTTCTTGTAAAGCAACAAAATCCGTAAACGTTTGTGAAGCCGTGCAACCCACATTGTTTGTAATATTAAGCGTGATATCAAATGAACCTGATGTATTGTATACGTATGAGTGACCTGCCCCCGATAATACGGTTCCATTATTCATATCATAAGAAAAATTTGTAATGGGATGAGTTGATGAAGAGGTATTTGCTAGATTCACTGGGAAGTTTCTACACACACTATCTGCTGATAAAGTAAATCCAGCCTCAATAAATGACATATGAATTGTTCGTGTTACACTATCAGAGCACCCTGTGGTGTAATTGTGAACGACTTGTTCAATTACGTATGTCCCATAATTGGTATACGTATGTGACATGGAGCCCTGTTCGGAATTCGTAAATAAATCGGGTGAAACCAATACGTCCGTTGTAGCATCTCCCCATTTCCAAATCATTTCGACATCATCTGTTTCTTCACCAAGAATTGCGTTGTCAGTGAAATCTACTGAAAGAGGTAATGTTGGATTACAAAATACAGTCTGCTCAGGGTCAAATAATGCAATAGGAGCCTTGATATAAACCGCATTTTCTATCGTTAATGTATCACGACATCCACGAAATGAAACGATGAGTTGTACATCGAAATAACCTGTGTCTACAGGATAGTCATAAGTTGGATTTTCTAAAGTACTTGTTCCACTTTCATCGCCAAAATCCCACTCCCATGTCACATCTTCTGGGTCGTAACCAGGAGGAATTACAGTTGTACTGGTAAATTCAAACTCAGATTTTGCACAATCCTCAAGAGGAGTATATGTAAATCCTACATTAGGAGGAATACCCACCTTGATATAATCATCAAGTGTAATTATTTCAGTACATCCACCATCAGTAGTTATTGTAAGTGTAACAGAATAGACACCCTCAGAATAAGTTTGCACTGGAGGGTTTTCTCCTGAAAAAGTGTTGCCGTTTCCAAAATCCCACTCCCAACCCGTTATTGGGTTGTCAGTAGCGTTTGGCGAAGAAGATAAATCAGTAAACTGTACTTCTAAATCTTCACACCCTTCTACCACATCAGCTTCAAAATTGGGTATTAATGGGTCAACTTGTATGTAATTGTTCTGCGTAACAGTGTTTATACAACCATTCTCATCTGTGAAAGTTAAGGAAACGTTGTAACTACCTATGTTGAGATAGGTTTGATCAGGAGGGTTTTGACCTGTAAATGTATTCCCGTTTCCAAAATTCCATTCAAAAGTTCCAGTACCAGAAGATGTATTTGTATAATCCACAACTAAAGGGTCACAACCTATTGTTGGAGTTCCAGTAAAACTCGGTTCAGGTAGGGGAAGGACTTCTATGGTTTGAGAAAAGTTGTCCATACAACCATTTACTGTGTTTTGAGAAGTGAGTGTAACCTCATAAGTGCCAGAAGTTGGATATGATATAATTGGATTCTGAGAGTTACTTGAAGCACCATTTCCAAAGTTCCACAACCAACTATTTGCTCCTCCTGTTGACTGATCTTGAAAACTTACACTTTCACCAACACACACAGTATTTGCACTAACAGTGAAATCAGTGTTGTATTCAAACACACTAATCTGTTGACTAAAAGAATTAATACAACCAGTTTGAGTATTTGTTACTGTTAAAACTACATCGAAAGTACCTGTTGTTGTATAGTTTGCATTAGTTGGGACTTGATTTGAGGATGTTTGCCCATTTCCAAAGTCCCAACTATAAGTAAAACTTCCGCTATTTGGTAATACAGAATTAAAGGATGGGGAGTAAGGCACTGCACAGTTGGTAGTTGGAGTTGAAAAACTAACTGTTGGCAATGGGTTTACTGTAATATAATTTGCTTTAACTTCAGCTACAGCAGTATTTCCATCAGAAGCAGTTAGTGTTATATTATACGTGCCAGGTGCAGAATATGTATGTGTAGGATTTTGTATGTTAGAAGTGTTGCCATCTCCAAAATTCCACACCCAAGAAACTACAGGCCCAGTTGTTAAATCAGTAAAGGAAACTTGCTCACCAACACAAAGGGTCAAAGGGGTAGCCGAAAAATTCACATTCAACTGACTGTTAACACTAAAACTTAATAAAATAGAAAGAAAGGTGAGGCAAAAAATTTTCATGCAATTGACTTTCTAACGAATATACAAAATTTTTGCTAGAAAAACAAACACTTTTAATTATGTATGCATAAAACTTAACGGCTTAAATTTTGTGCATATATTGAATTTAGAGTTATTTTTATTAAAAAATAATGTCACCTTACTTTGCTAATTCTTTTTGGACTGAATGCCACAATTTCTTTGTTCATTATATCGGCAATACGCTCGGCTTCTAGTTTTGCATGTTCGAATCCACCTTGGCAGCGCATAATTAACACTCGTTTTCGATGTGAATTTGTTAAAAGGTAAACTCCATATGCTTCTTTTGTGTATACAACTGAATTTAAGCCTGTAATATCGGATGATTTGTTTGTTTTGTTTGCCGTGAGAATAGTTAAAAAAGGAAATTTATCCAATTCCAGCCATTTCCCATATTTTAGTCCCATTATCGAGCCATATTCTCGAAAGTACCTGTTTGAGTAGTCAATTTGTACTCCGTATAAAGAAGTCAATAAAAAGGCACCAGCAAATAATGGAACAGGACCAAGAATTACTCCAGCCGTAGACAGTGATAATAACATTACCAATCCCATAAAAATCAATGCTCCACCTACAATTTGTGCGGGCAATCCAAAAGTGAAACCCATTGAGTGTGTCTCTTCTTTTCGTGGTTCAAAATTTAGTTTTTGATTTACTTTTGTCATTTGTTTGTATTTTCTGTAAAAGGCAAGTGAATTCTGCTTTCCAAAGATAGAAAATCTTAATATATTAGCATTCTAATGTCACTTACATGAAATTCATCCACGCAGCTGATCTCCACATTGAAAGTCCTTACAGAGGAATTCGATCCATGAATTTGGATTTGGGAAAAGCCTTGTTGGAATGTGGAATTCGAGCTTACGAAAAACTAATTGATACTTGTATTGATACTGAAGTAGATTTTCTGCTTATCGCGGGTGATAGTTTTGATAGTGAGTCGGGGAGTTTGAGTGCGCAATATCGATTTTTTAGAGGTCTGGATAGGTTGAATGCAAAGGGAATAAAAGCATACATCATTTGCGGAAACCATGACCCACTAAATCAGTGGGCTAAAAATTTTAAACTTCCAAAGAATGTGGTGTTATTTGGATCAAATGAAGTTCAGAAACACATTTTTTCCAAGGATGAGCAAGAGCTAGCGGCGATTTATGGCGTAAGTTTTGGTGAAAAAGTAGAAAATCGACGTTTAGTACAGCAATATAAGCGAGAGGACAATGCGCCTTTTTCAATTGGTGTTTTGCACGGTACTTTGGCAGGTAGAGAACATCAAAATCCCTATTGCCCTTTTACTCTGGATGAACTTCGAGCGTCAAAGATGGATTATTTTGCCCTAGGTCACATTCATAAAAGAGAAATTGTACATGACTCAAATCCACTGGTAGTTTATTCAGGAAATATTCAGGGTCGCCATTTTAACGAAACGGGTGACAAGGGGTGTTATCTGATTGAAGTTGAGGGAGAAAAAGTTACAAGTAAGCGTTTTATTAGTTTAACCGATGTGGTTTTCGAATATATCCAAAAAGATATAAGCGAAGTAAAGACTATTACAGCTCTTTTTGAAATGCTTGAAGATCTTCGGAATGAATTGATATCAACTGAAAAGTCAAGAATGCTTCGGATTGAACTCACTGGCATGTCTGAAATATATGAAGTGCTGACTAATCAAAAAGAACTTGATGACCTTATCGTTACATTTAACAACGACAATAATTACGCAACGACTTTTGTCTTTCTCGATCGTATCATCAATCATGCAATGCCTGTAATTGATTTAGAAGAGAGAAAACAATCCTCAGATTTTATTGGTGACCTTATTCGTCGTTTTGAAGTATATGAGAAAGACGATGAGCAGTTACTTGAAATGCAGAAAGAGCTGTTGGAAGAATTAAAGTCAACTAAAGTTGGGCGCTATATCCATGAGATAGATAATCTTGATGAGGTGAAAGAAGTGCTCAATCGTGCAAAATGGAAATGCATCTCAGGCTTGATTACTAAAGCGGATGATAAATGAAGATAGAAAAAATTCATATCGACGGTTTTGGTGCATTCCACGACAAAGAGCTTTCGGGTTTTAAAGATGGGGTCAATATTCTCTACGGAAAGAATGAGGCCGGAAAATCGACAATGCTGGATTTTATACGGTACACATTATTTGGTTATCCGCGTACAATTAGTGAGAGGAGACCTCCATTAAATGGTGGTGTACATGGCGGTAGAATTTGGCTTAACAATAATACAGGTGAATCACTGATGGTGTCTCGCAAGGGCGACCACCAATTCCAGCTTGAATATCAAGGCAACATCTCTGACCAAGAAATTGTGTATAAGCGATTGATGGGCAATGCGACGAGTGATTTGTATCAAAATGTCTATGCGATTACTTTAGACGAGCTTTTTGAAATACAACAACTGAGTGATTCAGGAATGGAAGACCGAATCTTCTCTATGGGAATGGGTCTGGCAGGAGTGGATTTTGGGAGCTTTGAAAAAGGATTGATAAGTCATTCAGTGGACTATTTTGTCCCCCGTGGACGTACGCAAGTATTGGCTGAAATTGTCAATCAAATGGAAGAAAAAGAGTCGAAAATCACCATTCTCAAACAAAAATTAGGAGACTTCAACCGACTTACTGAAGAACAAAAACAACTAGAGAAAGAACAACAGCGCTTGAATGAAAGCAGGCAAGAATTCAATCGAAAATTCAATCAACTTTCTAATTTTGAGCGTGCATACTCTCATTATGTGGAGTATGCCACAGCTAAGAGTACAGTAGAAAAATTAGGAGAGATTGAATCGCACCCTAAACAATTGGTTGATGATTACAGCCAGTTAAAAATGGAACATGGAGCGATTGGAAAAACAATTGCACAGCTTCAGTCTGAGATTTCTTCTTTAAAAAATGAGTCAAAGAGTATTCAAGTAGATGCACATCTTGCTGAGAAAGGTCATTTGCTTGATTATTTTAAGACTACAGTAAAAGTTTATGAGGAGTCGACTGTCAACTTGCGAAATGAACAAGCGAAAATTGCAAGTACAAAAGATAAATTAGCGGAAATTGCTTCTCAGTTAGGGGACGAATTTAACACGAAAGACCTATTGACTTTAGGTGGTTCATTTGAACTGCGAAATAGAGCATCGGACACAAATGAAAACCTGAATTTATTAGCTCGAAATATTGACAGGAAGAACGAGATAATTAAACAACTGGAAACATCATTGAGTGCACTTGAGCACAAATTTTCTCATCTCAATGAAGAGTTAAAAAGTTTAGGGATTACATCTGAAAAAGATGTGCAAAAACTGTCGGAAGAACGCGTAGCTTTAGACACCCAGTTCCAAAAAACATTAGCCGGGACTGTAGTGAAACCAGTTGGGAACACTGTTTTTTATGCGGGATTGGCAGCGTCTATTGGACTTTTGATTGTGGCAGTAGTGTTCTTCAATTCAAACGCGACTTTAAGTCTTATTTTCGGGTTTATCGGATTGATTTTGGGTGCTTTTATGCTGAAAGGCAGACCCAAAGAATCCTTATCTAGTAATGCTGCAGTTGATGGAAATCAAATCAATTCGAAATTGAAAAATATCGAAGCCATTCTTCATAATTATGATCGAATCAATACAGCACTGAAAGAATTACAAATTGAAAAGGTTAATATCATAAAACAATTGACAGCAGAGAAGGAAGAGCTAGAAATAATTAATCAATCGAAAATTGAATCAGAAGAAACCTGGAAGAAGATTTTAATTGAGAATAAGCTCCCGAATTCACTCGCTCCCCGCGCAATGGATGGGTTTTTGTCGAATGTAGATGAGATGAAGCGTCTTGATCAGAGTTTGCGCGAAGCAACACAGAATCAAGAACGTTTGCAACAAACGAATAGCGAGTTTGAAGCAAAATTAAAAGAGGCTCTCCCCAATCAAGATAAGTATACAGCAGAGTTGATTTATGACCTCATTCGCCGATTAGAGGAAAATGAGAAAAACAGTCGGTTACTCACGCAGTTGACTGAAAAAATTGCTCAAAATGAAAATCTTTTAAAAGGTAAAGAGCAAGAATTAGAGAAAAATTCAAAAGCGATTAACGACCTTTTTAAGAATTTAGGTGTGGACTCTGAAAGTGCATTCTACAATTATTTTGAGCGTCAAGAAGAATACAAAAAGGCATTTGAAAGGGTCGAGTCATCATCTAATGCCATTCGCTCAATTTGCGGTCATGAGCATTTTGATCAAACATTGAATGCACTTGCCGAACTTGATCCTGCTGAGCTTCAAATTCAAACTCAGCAAGCAAAGGAGCTAGTGGAGAATAGTAATGCTGAATACGAAAACATAAACAAGCAGTTAACAGCGTGCGTTACAAACATTGGTCACATTCTCAAGCCAGACGAAATGTTTGATCTGTTAAATCAGCGTGAAAGTTTAGAGACGAGGCTGCAAGAAGAAACAAAAGAATGGTTAGCTACTAAAATGGCATTGAAAATTCTAAATGAAAGTAAACAGCGATTTGAAGAAGAGAAACAACCCGAAGTAATTACTTTTACGCGGGATTATTTCAGAGAAATTACGGACAATACTTATCGTGATTTGCGAATTTCGTTAAGCGAAAAACACGTGAGCTTAATTGATAATGCAGGGAAGCATAAAAAAGTTGAAGAACTAAGTCGTGGAACACGCGAGCAACTTTTACTGTCACTTCGAATGGGACTGATCTCGGAGTATGAAAAAAGCGCTGAACCACTTCCGGTTGCACTGGATGACGTAATGGTGAATTTTGATGTACATCGCGCTAGAAACTTAGCTAAAACGCTCACTCATTTTGCAGAGGGAAGACAGGTGATTTTGTTTACTTGCCACGAACATACACGTGATTTATTTGCGGAGTATAATGCTAACGTGTTGAATTGGTAGATCACGCTTAATCTATGACCAATACATGACCTTGTTTTAGGGATTCTTCGTTGAGGAAATTTTCATAGTACACACTATAGTTGTAACTCCCCGCTGCGAGCACCAAGTTTAATGTCCAATAGTCTTGATGTTCGGAAACTTTTGAAAATACGATTCGACCCATGTTATCATAGATGTAAAACTTAACCTTTCGAATATTGCGTTCATTAAAACGAAAAACAACCTCTTGTCCAGCTTGACTAGGGTTTGGAAATACCGTAAATACATTATCAGCATGTGGAATTTCGAAAATATGATGGTCAAAATGAAATAGAAAAAGTCCATGTTTTCTATCAGAAACCAAGATTCGCCCACTTGGGAGAAGGGAATAAACTCCCCAAGCACCATTCATTTTAAATGGGTCGTTATCAGGGTATGTGTCATAATGCGCAACTTCGCGGGGTGGTTGAAAACGCGTATCAAAAATTCTCAAGCCTTCATTGTAGTAAGACACAAAAATCAAGTTATTCGTCACCATAATATTGTGAGCCACTGACCCATTGAAGTGATCTGACCCAAACATTGCGCTTACTGTTGGGTTTGCCACGTCTGTTATGTTGATTTTTTTGATTCGTTTTCCCTCTGTTTCGTCAATAAAATAATAGAATTTTCTGTCAGGGCTTAACCACCCAGAATGATTATAACCTTGATCTTGATATGCCATCATCGTACCCAGCAAAACCGGACTTGCAGGGTTTGAAAAATTGTAAATATGGAGTCCATCATATCCGCAGTTTAAGTAGGCTGTATCATTTACGACATATGCATCGTGTACTTCACTAATGTGCTCAAATCCTCCGAATACTTCTACAGGATTTAAAGGATCAGCAAGTGAAAAAACTTTTAGAGAAGTAAAAGAAAAAGAAGGGTTTCCAACTATCGGAGTGAAAGTACAAGCGTACAAGAGGGCAGACGAACTGTCTATGAAGATATTGTGAGCACGCCCAAAACCCACACTGTCATTCACAACAACGTGAACTGAATCAGGGAGATACTGAAGGTCGATAATCTGCAAAGAACTATTCCCCTCGTCACACACCGCATAAAGGTATCCGTTGTAATCATGATAATCGCGATGGACTACTTGAGGTGAGCTAAAGTTTCCTCTTACAAAATCAACAGGTTTTAATTTGTTGTTGTTTGTAATCTCAAAAATATGGGTACCCTCTGTAGATCCGATAACGCCATATTCACGATTATCCTGTACAAATCCCCAAGTTTCGTTAAACACCATTCCGTCGATAGGTGAAACTAAAGTATCTGTTTTCCAATTGTTCAAAAGGAAAACATTCTTATAGTCTTGAGAGAAACCCTCAAAACAAACGAAAAAAGTGAACAAGAAAAGGTAAAACAGGCGCATTTGTTAAATTATCAGAATGTAAATGTACAAAAAACGAAGAAAACGCTGATGTATTACATTTTCAAATAGATTTCAGTTATCTTAGCATTCTATTTTTTAAGCCAGTGTCAGATAGCGTAGTCATAATACCCACATTCAATGAGAAGGAAAATATCGAGAGAATAATCCGCAAGGTTTTTTCTTTGGATAAAGAATTTCACATTGTAGTGGTAGATGACAGCTCACCTGATGGAACTGCTGAAATTGTTAAAACCTTGATTAAGGAGTTCCCTAATCAACTTTTTGTGGAAGAACGACAGGGGAAATTAGGACTGGGAACGGCTTACATTCATGGATTTAAATGGGCATTGGCTAAAGACTACGAATATGTCTTTGAAATGGACGCTGACTTCTCACACAACCCAGATGATTTAACTCGACTTTATGAAGCTTGCCATTCTGGTGGGGGCGATGTAAGTGTAGGTTCTCGCTATTGCAAGGGAGGAAAAGTAGAAAACTGGCCTTTAAATCGTGTGTTGATGTCTTATTTTGCGTCAATTTACGTGCGCTTGATTCTGTGGATTAATGTCAAAGACACTACTGCAGGGTTTATTTGCTATAAACGCTCAGTTTTAGAAAAAATAAATTTTGACGCCATCCATTTTACGGGTTATGCGTTTCAGATTTGCATGAAATATGCCGCAATTCGCAACGGTTTTAAAATTGTTGAAGTTCCCATTACCTTTGTAGACAGACTTTATGGTGTGTCAAAAATGAGTATTTCTATTTTTAAGGAAGCTTTTTGGGGTGTATGGAAAATGAGAGGAATGAAATTATGAGTAAAGGAATTGTCATCAAAGGAGGTTTGGTTATCAATGAGGGTAAACGCGCTCATTTGGATGTATTAATTGAAGACGGAATTATTTCAAAAATTGCTGGAACAATTGAAACTCCTGCAGGTTATCAAGAGCTGAACGCAGAGGGAATGTATGTTATTCCGGGTGCAATTGATGACCAAGTGCATTTTCGCGAACCCGGGTTGACGCATAAGGCAAACATCCATTCTGAATCTCGTGCAGCAGCAGCGGGTGGAATTACCTCATTTATGGAAATGCCCAACACTGTTCCTAATACCTTGACTCAGGAGTTATTGGAGAATAAGTATCAGATTGCCGCAAAATCTTCTGCTACGAACTACTCATTTTTCATGGGTGCTTCCAATGACAACATTGAGGAAGTACTTAAAACTGATGGAAGAAATATTTGTGGAGTTAAAGTTTTCATGGGTTCTTCTACAGGAAATATGCTTGTAGATCAACAAGAAACACTGGAGAAAATATTTTCTGAAGTTCCACTTTTAATCGCGACGCACTGTGAGGATGAGCATACCATTCGCACAAATATCGAGTTATATAAGGAGAAATACGGTGAACATGTACCGATGTCTGCTCACCCTTTAATTCGTTCTGCTGAGGCATGCTACTTGTCGTCTTCGATGGCGGTGGAGTTGGCAAAAAAATACAATACGAGATTACATATCCTCCATATCAGTACAGCGAAGGAATTGTCGCTGTTCCGAAATGATATTCCGCTTGAGGAGAAGAGAATTACGGCTGAGGCATGTGTGCATCATCTTTGGTTTTCAGATGAAGATTATCTTGACAAAGGCACATTCATCAAGTGGAATCCTGCAGTGAAAACGGCAACCGATAGAAATGCGATTTGGGAAGCGGTTTTGGATAATCGAATTGATGTAATTGCTACAGACCACGCGCCTCATACATTAGAGGAAAAAAATCAAACATACTTTAACGCCCCTTCAGGTGGACCTTTGGTTCAGCATGCCATTCAAGCGATGTTTCAAAAATCGTTGGAAGGAATTATCTCCCCTGAACGAATCGTTGAAAAAATGTGTCATGCGCCCGCTACACTCTTTAATATTGAAAAAAGAGGATTTTTACGCGAGGGCTATCATGCCGATATCGTGATTGTGAATCCAAAAGTATCCACAATGGTGACAAAGCAAAATGTACTTTACAAGTGTGGCTGGTCTCCTTTTGAAGGTGTCATATTTGACCACCACATTACTGCTACACTTGTGAACGGTCAAATTGTATGGGATGGAGTTCAGATTGTAAATGAAGATGCGGGGCAGCGTTTGCTGTTTAATCGTTAATCCAAATGAGAAAAATTCACTTGTTTCTGTTTGTTTTTATTCTAACTGGGTGCAATCCGAGAGAAATTGTCATTGACAAACCGAACGACTTGATTCCTCAAGACTCTTTCACTAAACTGTTGACTGATTTAGTAGTGCTAGAGGCCCATATTCAAGGCAAGTACATTCAGCTCAATAATTACACAGAAATCATGTCCAAAAGTGGCGATTCTTTACTCAAATTACACGGAATAACTTACGACCGCTTCCAGAGTTCAATGATGTATTATGGACAAGTGCCACATACAATGGACTCGATTTACACAAGCGTTATTGATACGTTGAATGTTCGGTTGGTGAATTTGCCGGAGAGGGATTGAGAAAACCAACTAAAGTGGTTAAGTTAAAAATGAAAAGTTAAAAATGAAAAATTTAGGCCTCCATTTTTAACTTTTCATTTCTCATTTTTCACTTCTTCGAAGTCTTTATCGATGACACGAGCATAGCAATTAGCTCTTTGCATTCAGCACGCAACTGAGTAAATTCATCCACATTCAAATAATCCGTATCCTTTAAAAGCATTAGCCAATATTCAGTCTCGTTCGCTTCTTTTAGAGAAACAGTAAGTTTGTTTATAAAATCTTTTCTACTTGCCGCAAATTCAGACTCCCTAATCAAAGCACCAATTGCAGTCCCCGAACGAAGCGTTTGTTTGCTTAAAACATATTCCTTTTTCTCTGAAACAAGAAATTGACTTAACCTCACAATTTTAGTTGCAAAAACATAACTTTTGTCTTTTAATGGATTTGATCTTTCACTTATCATTTTATATTTTTTGAGTTAAAATTAAAAACTTGGCTTTCATTTTTAACTGTTCATTTTTAATTTTTCACTTATATCGCTGGAGTTCCTTTAGTGTTGGTTAATATTACGTTTCCCTCACAACCAAAAATAAATCATAACGCACGCCACCAACATAGAAAGGCTTTTCGAATAACAAATCGTTCGTCTATTCAGCCTCTTTAGATGCGTTCTCAAATTGAGATTATGTCGTTCAATGTGATTCGTTCCTTTTCTCTTTACACTATGGAGCATTTTTGGGATTAGAGCTTCATAATAATTGAGCTTATCTGTTGCGATTTGTTTTGCCTCTGAAAGTAAAACCGTATTAACCACTTGTTTTAGCGTATTTTTGTTTCGCCGCCCCACAGCAAAGCATGCCACCGTTTTGTTTTCTGGATCAAACGCATAAACTACACAGTATTTTCTTTTCTTATTTCCAATAAAAGTGATTAACTCGTCTACTTGATAACTTTTACCAAAAGGGATGGGGGGTTTTTCTATGTATTTGGCAATTTTCAGGATTCTTGTGATAACAGTAGTTGCGGATATATTCAATATTCTTGAGGTGCTTCTGATTCCACAACCCTCTTTTGTCAATTGGACGATCATTTTATCATGGACCGTACAAGATTGATACCGATAACTCTTTTGAAAATATATTCCGCAAACTTTGCATTGGTATTTCTGCGTACCGTTTTTTTGTCTCCCACTTTTAATCGTTTTAGAACTTAAACATTGTTTACATTCCAGATTCATGTCGTCACATTTATGTTGAACTTTGCTGTAACAGATAATTTGTAACACCTATTACCTGTTTACTGATTTTAAGCTCATTTAAAAGTACTTTTTTGCCCCTAATGTAGAAAACTATTGGATAATTATTTTGTGAAACGATTTTTTTAGACTGTTTTTCAGTTGTTTATACAAAAGAATGGTGAAAACAGATAATCTGTAACACTACCAGTTTTGCTACCATATACATGCCTTGTCATTACTCCATTACCAAAAGCAATTAACAGTCTTTGTCCTTTGGCGTTATATGCAATATGCTCCACATAATCTGTTCCGTCAAATTCTACTTTTTGTAATGCTCCTGCGCGGTTATAAGTAGGGATTCCAATTTTTCTATTGTTATCCGCATCTTCAGGGTATGTTACCTTTATGACTCTGTTAAGAGCATCATATTCAGAATTGGTTTCAGTTTTAGTTTTGAAATAAAATAGGTTTTTCATAACAGATAATCTGTAACACTACTCCGTTTGATACATTACCGTAGCCATTTCAATTGAAAGTAAAAGGACATAACATTATATGTAATTTTATCATTTTGATACACGTAATATTGAGTTCCAGTGGGTGATATTTCGGCAGAATTCAGATATGAGTTGTATAGTACAAAATGCTCCCAAGCCTTTATTAATAATGTACTGTCGTATTTGATACCATCAATATTCTCTTTAGATAACTCAGAAATAATGGTCTCAATTGAATCAGTATATAATTCGATGAGATTCGTTGTGTCAGTATCAGATAAAGTTTTATATACCTGATAAATGTACTCTATTCTTTTGTTTTCAAAATCACCGAATCTGAAATATTCAAATTTTTCGAACTCACTGTATTCCCTTGTGTTTTCTATATGTACACACTCTGTTTCAGATTCCCTATTCGTATTACAAGAATAAAGAGACAAAATTATGCTTAAATGGATTATTTTTTTCATAACAGATGTTTTTATATTTACTTACTTTTTTGGTTAGTATCAACTTTATGTAGTATTTCAATTTCATGAAGAATTTCTTTCTTAATACTGTGGGCTCCTTGTAACATCAATACTCTCGCCGTTCCTCTTTTTTTATCATTTCCAGGATATTGTTTAGCCAACCAGTTTACTAAATTGTCGGATTTTTTTTGAGCTTTCTTGGAGTCTCCTTGTTTATATAATTGTTTAATTTCATTTAACTTATCTAAATAATTTCCTGTCGTTTTTGTTCCAGCATTGAAATACAAATCAAATGCAACATCAAATTCATTTTGTGAAATTTCTGATTTTAAATTTCGGTTATTTATCATATTGTTTATAGAAACGGTCATCTCAGAAATATCATTTAATAAAAAATCGACAGCTTGTTCTTTTGTGATTCCATCTTTATATTCTATTTTATCCTCCTCTGTAATTGGACCATAGTGTAATAAATGACCAAATCCTATAGTTGCGTTTCCCTTTGCAGCACCATCATTATCATAAATTTTTAAACTTAAACTTTCAAAACTTATTGCAACTAAAACAGTAGCTGTAGATGGCGCGAAGTCTCCCTCCCGCTTCGCCTTAACACCTCCTTTGTTTTCAATTAAATTTTCAATTTCGGAAATTGAAAAAGGTGTTCTGTCACCATTAACCAATTTACTTTTCTTTTTTTTCTTTTGGTCTGGTCCTTCACCATTCACATCAATAAACATTATCGGATTATTCGCCGCAAATACATACGAACTCTGCCAACTATACTCTGGACTTTTAGGGTCAACTGACGTAAACCTACACGTCCAAGCCGAATAATACCTCGCTCCATAATAATACATCCCGCTTTCTTCGTCTCGTTCTTTACCGGAGTATTTGTATCGCTTCTTAGCATACGAACCAAACGAAGTTTCCCCAAAAGCATAATATTCCTCACGACTGATATTTGCTGCATTAGTTTCTAATAATACAACAGAACTACCCAAGTGGTCTTCCAGGTTATACTGAATAGCAGGAGTGGTGTCTCCAAAATCATCTCCTAATCGTATCATGGCTATTCGGCTTTGATCATCCATTACATGGATTAAGTTTTGTTCATCTGTTCCGTCAGTTCGGAATTCAAACACACCATCAATATACGAAATACTATCGTAATCGCTAGCAGGTTTCCATGTTATTTTTTTGACTCTGTTGCCACTTGCATCATATAAATATTGCGTGTACTTGGTAATATTTCCGCTTCCATCATCCACATAAAAACACCGCATTTGATTAAATGCATCCCATTCGCAATGCCTGCTTACTGTTTCTTGTATTTGGTTTCCGCAAGCATCGTAGGTAAATGCATAATTGGTCATTCCTATATCAATGGAGTTTAATTTGTTATGCGAATTGCTGTAATTAAAGTTTCGGGTAAAATCATTGTTCCCGATATGTTGCAGTTTCTGAATATTTCCGAGTCTGTCATAAGTAAAATGTTGTGTGTATGCAGTTGTTGTAGTGTTGTCTGAACTCCTGTATCTGTCATCCCAAATAGGCGTGATAGTTGGAGCATTTTCTCTACCATTGGCACTGAGCAACCTGTATAAAGGGTCATAACTAAATATTCTATCTAATGAATCGGCACCTCCAATTCCGCATTGAGTGACATTTTTTTCACTTGTATCCGTTATGTTACCTATCAAATCGTAAATATAAGCTGTGTCCTGTTTCACACCTCCGTTAGATGTATACGTCCAATCACTTTTAATGTATTTCTCACTTCGTTGTCTCTTCAGGTTGAATGTTTTGCTGTCATATAAATATCTGGTCATTACATTATTGCCAAATGCTATCAGTAATCGCTGTCCTTTTGCATTATAGGAAATATGTTCCACATAAGTTGTACTGTCCATTTCTACTTTTTCCAATGCTCCTGCTCGATTGTAAGTTGGAACGAGTTCCTTTCGTTCGGTGTCCAAATCCTCAGGGTAAAGCATTTTAGTAATGCGGTTCAAGGCATCGTACTCCATAGTGGTTTCAAACACGGTTGCATCTAAAATATTCGGGAATCCAGTCCAATCCACACGGTAACATTCAATCGTTCCCCCTCCGAAAATGGAAAGTAATTCACTATCACTAATAACTTGCCTGCTTTTAGTGAGCACATTCCCCTTAAAATCATATTCCGGTATTTCAACCAGTCCTGCCTCATCATAATGTTTGTAAACCTGTCCTTTCAGATTTTCATTTTCGGGATTGGTAAGCCCCGCATCATCTCCGTATTCTATCACCTGCCTAAGCGTTACATCTTCTCCTGTCTTATCTTTAGCCCAAAGACGGATAGGTCGTGAACCATCATCATACGAATTTAACGTAAACGCTCCTTTGGCATCATTCATTTCTACAACCCGTTCGGCTACATCAAAGAATATGGTACTTATCCCTGCATCGATATGTTTAGTCCAAAGTGGTGGTAATGATTGTTGTTCCCCATTTTCATCCTCTTGTGGTGGTCGAAAATCATACAGATGTTCAAATACTTTCCTGTTATAAGGATCTCGTACTTCAAGTAGATTCCCGCGAATATCGTAACGGTATTTCATTACCACATCTTCATATACATCACCGTCTGAATTATAATGCGCTTTGTGTTCTCTTGTTTCAATTGTTCTACCCAAGGCATCCATTAATCCGCTTTTGGGCGTATAATAATGTGAAGCAGGTACATTACTGTTCGTGGGATTAGTAAGTAGCGCCAGATCATTTGCATCGTACGTGTATTGTTCCCATGAGGTGGGAGCAAAGACATTGGGTGTATCAAGCGCATTGGGAACTCCGTAAATAACCCGTTGTTCACTGTTATCGGGATTTTTAGTTCGGATAACTCTTCCAAGTGGGTCATAGTACATTTTGACTTTCACCCCAAGTTGTGGAGGTATAATTCCGCCTGTTGTGCTTAGTTGTGGAAGAGTATATTCAAATCCCTTGTCAAAGAAAGGTTCGTATTGCTCAACCACTTCTCCCTTGTTGTTGTAAATCTGCCATCCGCTGACTACCACATTTAATGGATCTTCGGGAGCTCTTTCTTCACCAATCGCAGGGGCATTTTGCGCACTTTGGTTACCGGGTAATCCCGAACTACCAAAAGTCTGATTACCAAAAATTACGTCTTCGGCTTGGGAGCGGGTTTGCAGCAATCTACCAAAACCATCACTGTATTCTACTTTAACAATGGTAGGGCTATTCTCTTCATCCTGATAATGTTGTTCGCGCTGAATGGTTTTTACCCAAACAGGATTTCCTTCGTTTTGGAAAGCAAAGAAATCGTATTCCATTTCTACAGAAGGCGCATATCTATCGTAAAAACCTCCTAAACTGCTTTTGTAATCTCCCTGAGTACCTTTTCCTATGACTGCTGTAGCTTTTAACAACCCAAGTGGTGAAAAATCAAACACGGATATATTTTCATTGGGGTCTGTGACTTTATCGGTTTGCATCACACGGTAGTCGTATTCTGCCAATGTTTCTAATCCTAATGCATCTGTTGCTTTTACAGGGAACATTTGATAATCATCGTATTCAATACTGGAAAGATTGTCAAAAGGGTTTTTGCTTTCCAACATCAACCCCACAGGATTTTGTACACCGCCATCCTGAAAATCATATTTCATTTTTTCACTTGGCGCATACCAACCTGTAATTGGATAATTGCTGTTAGCGGTTTTATACACATATCCTCCCTGACTAGGATAAAGATTCTGAAATTCTGTTGGATAATCAGATGGCCAAGAGGGGCTTTGTTCTAATAACACAGGTGTTCCGCCATAGACGTTTGTTACAATATCTTCCGTTAAAATTAGTGTCTCACTCCTCACCACCGCTCCAAACTCCCCAATTTCGCCATAAGTCAATCCTGTAAAGGCATTTCCGTCATAAAAATTAAGCGTACAGCCAATAATGTCCTCATCAGGTAAACTGCTATTGAAAATACCGTCTTTAAAGACAAATACCGAGGTGTTTTGTGCAGAGCGAGTGGCATCATAAGAAACCGAGCGTTTCACTCTGTCCACCATGTATTGCCCGTCAGGAATGTCTTTGTAGATAAATTCACTCTCGCCATAGGTAGCCAAGTATTGACCACCGCCACCACTCAAGGGAGAGGAACCTCTTGGTAGTCCCATGCTTAGTTCCCCAGTAGGATGTCCATACGCATCGTAACCCTTCACAAAACTCATGCTATGCATCGGGTCGTTGCCACGTTCGTATTGTGTGGTGCGCTGAGCGACATTAAAGGGAAAAAACACATAATCAGAAATGAAAAATGAAAAATTAAAAGTGAACAATTTTTCATTTTTATCTTTTAATCGTTCATTTTCCAATCGCAGGCTCATTAAACTTTCGGTAACCGTATAAGGTTTACTCTGTAATGGCGTTCCATCCAAACCGTACGTTTCCGAACGCAGTAGCGTTCCTCTCAGTGTCCTTAATGCCTCTCGTCTTCCTCTTCGGGGTAAAGAAGCCAGTAAATTTTTCATTTGCGCGGTTCTCTCTAGCACATTCGCATCTCCCTGCCAGTATTGCTCACTAAAATCCACCTCATGCCAACGGGTAAAATCCTCTCCCACAGGTCCGGGATAAAACCAACTCTTTGTTAAAACTGGAGGCGTATAAAACTCAGTAGAATTAAGTAAGTTGTCCACCAACACATCACCCCAATTTACACCGTTCTCGCCCCATTTTTCATTTTTATCTTTTAATTTTTCATTGAATCTCTCAAAAGTCTCCGTATCTATGGTATCTACTTGGGCAAATCCTCTAAACTCTCGTTCTGCACCGTCCCAATAGCCGTTGTGGTAATTGTATTCGGTAGCTAATTTTCCACCTGAAAGAAGATCCAAGACCTCCACTCTGTTCACTACTTGCACGGGAAAAGGAAGTTCCGTTTTCCATCTTGTTATGGGATTCTTTTCATCACGCAAGTAATGATAAATGGATGAACCGTATTCCACACGGGTAATGCTACCCATGTTGTTGTTCATTTCTTCCAGTACATAGGGCTTGTTATTGTTAGTAAAGTCCAAGAAATACATTTTCCCGTTTCTACCATCTGTCCCTGCCATTGACCATAAAATTCCAGGTTGTCCTGTACCCATTATATCCACAATTCGAAGGTCATTGGGATTAAACACGGGTGGGGTATTCATCACTTTGGTGCCTTCGGAAAAGCCGCCTGCCGATTGATTTACGTAGAGCATTACGCTGTTGTTTTCTACAAAAGCAATGTCTGCCAGTCCGTCTCCGTCCAAATCGCCTACAAGTACTTGTGCAGGATTGTATTGTTCGGGAAAACGCGGTGCATTTTTCATGTTCACCTTTTTTCCAAAACGTCCGTATCCCATGTTGGGCCAGTACTGCACCCAGCCGGATGAAATCAGCACAATATCCTGCAAGCCGTCTCCGGTCATATCCGCAAAACGAATGCGCGGATCGGCAAAGCTGAAATCGGCAAAGGTTTTGTCTGCCACACGCACTTTATCAAATCCTTGCTGCGGGTCGTTGAAAAAACATTCGAATTTCGCTCCATTACGCAATACGTCCGTCATGCCGTCACCGTCCAAATCGATGAGTTGTACCTCAGGATCGGAAAAGGTAAAGGAGGGGGCTTTGCGGTAAGGTCGGTAATTTTTTTCGTCCCACACCCCGTTAAAGCTTCCCGAGAAATAACCTGCCTGCAAGCCGTTGGTGACCAACAAATCGCTGCGACCGTTTCCGTTGGCATCGATTAGTTGTACACCCGGCTCACCCAGTTGAATGGTGGGGGAAATACCTAAATTTCGGGGATTGCTGAATTTGCCGTCTCCTTTGTTTGTCCAATAACGTGCGGCAATGCCGTCTAATTGCAATAAATCGGGAAGTCCGTTTCCATTGAGGTCAACCAGTTCAAATCCCGGTTGTGAAAGCGACATCATAGGAATTGGGCCGTCTATAGTGCGCAACCCTCGTCGCGAGGGTTTATAGGTTGAATAGCCAAATTCTAATGGTGGCATCCACTCGCTTATTTCTCCATGGTGACCTTCTACTGAAACACTTTTAAGCATGGACGCACCATTCAGCGGCAATTTATCTCCTGAAAGGTAATTGAAATGATAGGTTTTGGTTTTTCGGGTTTCATCTGCATGTGTGTAGGTCTCAATAGTTGCACATCTACGAGTGGTACGCATTTCAAAACCTTGGCGGTAACTTGAAAATGAGTCAGGGCGTTCTTCGTAGTTGAATTTTACTTCACACAGGTATTTCTTTTCGTTATTGTCCACATACTGTGCGTATTTGATGGAAGAAAGATACAACTGGTCATAGACATGTGGGTTGGTTGTGGAACCTGTCGTCACCAATTCACGTTCGTATTCATAGACGATTTCATTGCCATAAGGATCCACCGTTTTGCTTAAACACCACGCAAAAATAGCCTTGCGGTTTTCGGGATTTGCAATGACACAAGGATCGTTACCCTCCGAATCAGGTGTGCCATAAAAGCTGATCAATCCATCTTTGCTGCGTACTTCCCAGTAATTTTCACCGTTTGTTTTTTTGTGGTGTACAATCCGCGCAAAAAGTCCTTCGGTTCGTGGTCGGTAAGTTGTTTTCTGGTGCCCTTGCGCCGTAACTTCTTTAACCGGCACTAAATCTTCCGCACCCGAGAGAATAAACACATCTTGCTTGTCCGCATACACTGGAATGCCTCTTGATGTTTTGCGGGTCACTCCTGGAATTCCCAGTGCCCACCCCATACCAAAGGTGCCGTTGCCATTCCCCGTACTATAGCCAAGGGTCAGCTCAGGCTGAAAGCCGTTTCTCCCCGGTGGCACAGCCACAGGCACGCTAAAATTTCCTGTACCCGTAAATAAGTCGGGAGAGAATTTTTCTCCGAGGCCGCTTTGCGCACCACCTCCCTGTGGAGGGACTATAGCTGAGGTTCCTTTGGTGTTGGACATGTGATATCTTGATAAATAGGATTAATGTAATTGACGATTTGTTATTCTATAGGTTTAACTAATACATATATTGTTTTATAAATTACTTTAGATTGTGAACCAGCAGTAGTAGTTGACTCTATAACATAGCCTTTATTCAACCATACATCTAATTCTTTTTTAAGCATGACTAATATATTCTCATCCTTACCGTATGAAATTATTGAAACAGTATAATCTGGATTGACCACTTCTATATGTGATTTTGTGGTAGCTTGTTCTCCAGATACTATAACTGTAGAAACTTTTTGTGCATTTCCTTGAAAACTTACCATCATCAAGGTAAGAAATACTATTAAACTTACTTTTTTCATAATTTGTTTTTTTTAATTTTAGAATGAAAAACTAAAAATGAAAAAATTAGGGGTTCACACTAATTCTCATTTCTAGTTTTTCACTGTTTACTTTTAATTTTTCATTTACTAAAGCGGATAAGTTGGTAAATCAGCCCTACAGCTCACCAACAACAAAATATCCTGTATTTTTCCTTCACTGAACATTTCGCGAACCAAAATTGTGTTATCAAAAGACAAGCGCAAACGAGCCATCGGGTTACTTGTTAGCGCATCTGTCAATTGTCCATTTGACTTCAATGTTCCATTTATTGTGGTACCCGAAAGTTCAGAACCTTCCGCATCAGCCAAATTGAAATCTACCACATGAATTTCTTCTGTATAGCCATCTTCACGAACAAAGTGCAGAAGAATATCACTGCCATCCAATCGAATGTCATTTACTCCTTGTGGGAAGTTCTCGCGTTTCAGTTCAAATTCGACCGTAATCGGGGTGGTATTTTGTTCTTCATTTGGAAGAGCTTCTGCTAATTCATACCACTGATCTGGGAAATCATTCTTGAACGAGAATCCTCGGCTGAAACGATACGTGTTGTCCAAATCTTGCAGCACCTGATAACGATATTGGAAGCTATCCATTGCCGTGTATTCCACTTCAACTAACACGTCTGCAATTTGACTGTAATCCATGCGGTTCGAGAATTTTGGCATTTTGAATTCCCATTGTGATTCTATTCCCATTCCTTCGAAAGGGTTTAGCAATTCACCTTGCATCGGTTGCAATTCAAACAAACCGTTAGTGTTCATTGGTGCCGTCAACGCCACCTGTTCGATTTCCATACGACGAATCGGAATGCGTTGGTACATGTTGTTCGCTTCAATCACCGTATAAGAAGTAGCCCCAGCGGTTAAGGTAGCTTTGATGCCGTCATTTACGGGTACAAGTCCGATTACGGAAGCCTTCACGCCGTTAATCAAACGCAGATACTGTCCGGGGAAATCATAATCAAACAACTCCGTAGTCAATTGAAAATTCATTACCCCTGTATCGCGGAACGATTGGAATTCTTCAGGGAAATTCTGTGCCAATGAAATCATCTTGGTCATTTGCAATTTACGCTTAGTGCGTTCAAACGCAAACTGATCCAAACGGTAAAGATCCTGCAACAGACGTGCACTCCCCGTTAATCCGCGACGATCCACATTACTCTCTCCCGAAAGCGACACTCCACCCGATTGTGGTGCATCCCAATAATCATCTAAAATAAACGGTCCTGCTTGTTCTTGCTGTTCAAAATAGAATTGCCCTTCTGCTGTTTTCGCCACCGCAGTTGCTAAACTCAGCATATACCCGTACGAACGCTCCAACACATTGCCCATCCAACGATACAACTCCGCGTTGGTGAATTTGGTTTTCAAAAACTCCAATGTATCCTCTGCATGGCCGTTGTTCAATTGCGCTATTTCACGCTCTTGCCCCACGATGCGGATGTTTTGGTTGGCGATTTTGATTTGTTGGTTGGCGATGGAGATGTCGTGTCCAGCCAAATCTTTTTGGTATTGCCATTCATCTTTACGCCGTTCATAGGATGCAAATTGAGCTAATATAGAGGCATTTGTAGAGGCAGCTTGTGCAGAACTTGAAAACATGGCTGACACTGAGTCGGTAGAAAAGTAACTTACAGCCGCAGCAGAAGCATATAGAGTTGTGGAAATACCCAAAAAGACCAAACTCATAATTTCATGAATATTCATACCTTCACTAATTAAATCACTAAAATGGTCAAAAGAAAACTCCACTTTATCTAATTGCAAATCAGCCATCCCCAACTCATTATCCGCCTGTCTCACGCGCATATCTTGCAAACGCACTGTTTCTTTGGTTACACGCAAATCCTGCCGTGCTTTCATCAGGGTATAATTTTCCGCATCTTCTTTTTCCAATGTGTTTAAGAACTGACTTTCCAATTGTTGTGCGAGTTGCACAAGTTGCTTAGCACGTTCCATCAGCACACGGAAGCGGTACTGCGAAGGGGTAAAGGTGCCCAAACCAGGGAGAATCAAACTACCGCCTGCGCCAATTACGGGAACTCCCGTAGTGCTGTCTGTGGCTGCGGCAAAAATATCCAATTCTCTTACCATCCCTGCAATATTGCGGCAATTGTGAATTTTGAAGAGTTCTAAATTTGCCTTTAATTCCAACGCACTGTACACCGGGTTTTTCGGCATGCAGAAGCGGTAGTCAATCAGCGGCATATAGCTTTCAGGGAATAGCGCAGGCGCATACATCTCAGGTGCATTGGTATATACCATATTTGCCATAAACGGCTTGCGCGAGTGAACAAGTGGGTTGTATGCATACTCCGCAGGCAACAATTGCTTCCCTTCATTATCCATAAAATCAAATCCGTATGGTTCCGAATTGTTCTTTACTGGATTTTCCAACCAACTTATTTGGTCTTCCGTCTCCGTGTCTCCCAAAGTAGCTGGATCCACAAACGAAAGTTCGGCTACCGTATCGTCAAATCGAGTTCCCACTGCTGTGTTAAACGGCTGTAGGTTCATTTGCGCAAAGATGAAACGGAACGAATTGTCCATTCGTTCACCAAAACCATCTATTAATTCCACCACAGATTCGGGCGTGCCTGGTGCTGGTGTATTCGCATCCAAATAATCAAACGCAGCCGTAAATTTCTCCTCTATATCCAAGAGACCATTATCAAAGATGCTCTTGATTTCGTCTGCAGCAGTTTCAACTAACACACTTGTGGGGAGTTCAGCCATTTTCTGCTGAAGTTCTTCAAAGGTATTGTTCCAATATTTGTCATGAGGTAGCGCGATGTCTTGAGGGAAACAATTATTGATGATGGTATTGCACGCAGGAGCTCTTAAATTAAGTTCACTTACTTTCAACAAATTCAATGCTTCCGAATACAACTTACGTGCACGAGGTACAGATTCAATCGTATCCAATGTAAACTCACGATCTGCATACGCCAATAAACACTGAATAATGTTCATAATGGTGTACTTCGTATAGGCATTTGCTCTAGTCTGCGCGATAAGATGCGGATTCAACGGGTCCAACAACCAATCTGCAGGACGCTGATAGATATTGACGATCGATTGCTCCAATACCAACCCGTAAAAAATCTTCCGCTTGTTTGCCAGATTATTCGCATAGTCATACGCAGAGCGATACCAAGAAAGTGCCGCATCATACTGACCACGTTGCTGTTGGTCAAGCGCAATCAACATCGGCACAAAATAATACGCCTCGTATAAGTACTCACGCACTTTGTTCGTTCGCGTAAATTGACCGATGGGATTTCCTAGTGGCGCATTCAGGTTAGCTCGTAGATGCGCTTTAATCTGTTGGGTTCGGAGGTTCATATTCTCAATACAGTCCGCAGATTCTATTGGGACTAAGTCTACCTCTTCAATTGCAAGACCAAACAGTTTTTTGGCAAAGATATCAGTGTCTTCATACTCAAACACCAATCCTACTGGAGCTTTTGTTTGGTAGGCATGCACGGCATGAGCACCTACAAATGATGATTGTCTGAAAATTGGTGAAATACTCCTAATATTTTGAAGCATCGGTTCGCTAGACAAGATTACTGTACTAGCATTTATAGTGATAAAAGATGCTGAAGTGACTAAAAATAAAAATTCGACTTCGATATACTCCACTTCTGATGTATTACTAAACACAAGAACCAATTTATTATTCGAATTTGATTTTTGATAGCAACCAACAATTTGCATTGAGTTTATCAAAATATTCTGTTGATAGATGGTAGTATCTAGAAGATTCTTCCCAAAATAATTCCCAAAATATCCGGTTTGAACTTCGTCATCAAATACTACAGAAACTCCTATTTTGTAATCAAGAATTGAATTAGCTGGCGAAATATCATGTATTACTGCTGTTATTGGTTCTTTATTACTTTTATGAAAAACAATAATTGTAGAAGGATTCTTATCATCAAATTCATTTTCTGTAAAAAGATACCTGATATGAACATGTTTTAATGAATTGTCAATACATTTATAGGAAAAAATAAAAGAGGGATACGACCATTCAACTGATTGTTGACAAGCAGTTACTTTCACTAAAGTGTCTCCAGGACTCAATATTCCATTATACGTAGTGAAGGAAGTAGACGATGAATATACAGTATAAGTAAAATCCAAATCTATTAAATTTGGTAACTCAACACTTTCCTCTTCAGACCATTGACTACCAGAAGTTGTCAAGTCCTTTTTAATGAAAGCCATTTTTAATTCACCTTTCTCCTTGTAAGTGTAAAACAACCATAAAGCACGGTCAAGCGAATGACCATCTAAGTCATATTCTCCCGTAAGCACATGACATCCTGTTATATGCGCTCCATCAGGCAAAAGAACCTCCTCCCAAAAACTATGGTCATTTGCATCAGATGAATAAAAAGGCTTTTCAGACCAGTACGACTTTCCTGAAATAATACTTTCCGCAAAATAAAACGTCGTATAGCGACTGATACTATTATTTTGGTCACCACAGCAATCAAAAGGATCTTTGCGATAGAAGTAGGCGTCTGCATTTGTGGTACAAATCATTTTCAGGTGTTGCAAATCCTCAAACTGTAGCTGAAATCTTTTTGCAGCACGACATGCATCATCTGGTGAAAAACGGTTAGCGTTATTAATCGTGTCCGACAATTGAAGAAAAGCAGGACTTTGCAGTCTTTTCAGCGTAGGGTAAAGCAAGTTTTCAGGATAAATAAACACGAAAACCGCCGAACGCCATGTGGCGTAAGAACCGATCCATTCCCACTCACGCTTAAAGTTTGGAGCCGAAATACTGAATCCATCCAAATATTCGTCGTAAACCCCGTTTTGAAGAGAGAAGATAAAGCCTTGCAAGGTCTCAATCGCAAAGGAAACTCGGCTGTGTTTTACACAACAATTGTCCTTTGTTTCAATAAACAAGGTTTTGGCTAAACGCTCCGCAGCAGAATCGAATGATTCACATTCATTTCTTAGAGCTTGGATTAACGCATCCCGCATGAGTGGCATGGTGATTTCCTCTGCTTCCAGCAAAATTTCTTTCCATGCATCAATTACCCTCTGGTCTCTTTCAACTCGCGTAGTTAATTTATCTTTCCATGCTTTCACCTCGCTGTGAGGTGCACGCCAGTTTTGCGGTGGGTTTACAAGATTAATTGGGAAACTAATTGATTGTGATTTAAAGTTTTGGAATTCATCTCCACAAAGAATCACATCTTCTTCAAATTCCTCCTGAATTGCCGCAAAAGGCATAATATTCCGCGAGTGAATCTGTACCAAGATATTCACCACATCATCATACTCCGACTCAAGTAAATCTGGTTCTCCTTCATCTTCATCTGCCTGTTTAACAAGATCATAAATTTTGCGCAACACACGGTATTCTGTAATCAAAATCCCCAATTGGTTCAAGTATGGGCGGATATCTTCACCCGATTCTTCAAGGAGCTGAATATTAAGGAAATAGTCAAGGTAAGTTTGTGCGTTCTGTATCGTATCGTCATCCGTACGGGCAACGGCCATTGCAAGTAATAATTCTAAATTACTTAGTAAATCACCTATAGGAGTAATACTACTATTGAATAATGTTTCTATATCGGTAGTCAAATCAGCTAATTCGCCAAAACGGTTCACCCAAATGTCATGCACGGCCTCGCCACTCACAAACTCTTTGATATTTTCTGGTGGAACAAGGTCAGGATGAATAGCCGGAGTTCGATTCCAAGCAGCAAGTGTGCGTTGCCATTCGTTGCGTTCAGAAATACTGCTTCGCTCGGCAGCCATACGCATTTTTCGTACGTTGTAGTACATTACCCCCGCTGTGATTTCTACATCAATCCACCCACCTGTTGTAGGATACAACTGTACGCGCTTATAACCTGACACCAATAAACGTGTCGCTTTTTTCAGTTCACCCGCAGTGGGTACTGACTCGGGATTTTCATTTTCATATGCTCTTTTTATCGGTAAAATCACAGAAAAGTCACTTGCTGAAAGTCCAAATGCTTCATTGAGCACCACAGCAGCTTCATGCTGACTGAATGGATCAGTGCTCTCAAAGGCTGCAATTAACGCATCAAGATTAGCGTAAGGTGACACATCATACCCCGTATTGTAATCATCAGTATTGATGTGATTTAGAATTTTTTCAAATCCTTCAATCTCAAATGGGATTATTTTATCTAGGTACGCATTAAATTGTATTTCCAGCTCGTTTTTACGGTCATCGTACAAAATGCGGTAAGCCTCAGCTTCGGGATTTGTCAATAATTCTGCTGAAGGCAATAATTCAGGATCGATAATCGGAATATGTGTGCGGTCTATCTCTCCCGTAGATGCAGGAATCGTTTGTAAGGAAGGATCCCAAACTCCTGCAACAGGGTTTTGCAAAGCCTTCCAGAAATACTGACCATTTAACATCAGATTTGCAGGTTCTGTAGTGCTGGGATCGTACGTAATTTCCTCATCCACCCACACACTTTGTAGCGAAAACTTAGCACTAACTCTGAAAATAGAAGTCAAGGTATACAAAGCTTCCGTCGTCGGTCTCTCAAAGGTAAAAGTCGAATTCAAATAATTCTCACACGCCATAAACAACTCCATCATCTTCGCAAAAGAAGCTGCATTGAGGTGTAGGTTGTTTGTAATAATTTCGCGATCCGCATCTGTCGCTTGCCCCGACTGAATGATGCTGTTGAGTTCTTTGAGCTTAGTATACCCAGTCTCAACAGTCCACCCATCAGGTAAATTCCAAACCGTGTAATCGAAGCTTAGCAAAGAATCAAAGAAAGGGTATGAAGAACTATTCACGCCAAATAATTCTTCACAAATTAAATTTGGGTTTGGAATTTCGGTGGTGTATAATGGAACTTCTACTTCGTAGATTAGTTTTAAATTGCCACTAAAAAAAGTTTCGTCCTCATATGTAATTTTAAATTCAACTTTGTAAGGTTGCTCATAACTGATGGTTGGGATTGTGTAATCACCTGTGGTAAATTCACTCGAATAAATTTCCTCAGATGTATCACTAATCAATTTCAAAAGACCATCTGTTAGTATGTCTTCCAATACTGCATTTTCTCCGAAATCAATCGTAACCGCATAATCTCCAGTACCAGGCACAATTTCAATACCTTCATCAGGCACATTTAAAACCCTGTTGTATCGCATCACAGGCTCAGTCCCATTAGGCTGAACCATAGCTGGCTCAAGAGTTACAACTTCATCAACAATCGTCGATTTTCTCAAGATCACATCCGTATCCAAGTTAATCAACGTTTTGTTCAGTACATGATAGGTGGTTGGCTCAGGGTTATGATTGATATACACTTTGTCCGCTTCAATCACATGTGTCGTGATATCTCTGTCCGCTACACGTAAAATTCGCTTATTTATGTCAGCCGAAGTACGCGAAAGAAAACCAGCTTCTGTAATCCAGCGTTTCAAAAATGTATCTGTATCTGCTTTTCTGTGTCGCCACAATTCACTTGCAAACTCAGATGTATAATACGTCATGTCTGTAGGTCCGACGTTATCAGGATCAATAAGTGGTTTCCAATTTGCTTTGAATGTAGCAGGGTTTTCTGGGTCTACATACTCGCGGCTGTAGCTTGTAAACGGATAATCCTGTATTCTCCACATATCGCGCAAATGAGCAGCGCGCCATTGATTCATCAGTGAATCAGGCGTGTTGGTAAGCACGTCCCGCAAGGTGTCTCTGAAACCAAAGATAAGTTCCAGATTTTCTGCATTCAGCACATAGTCGGGGTCTGTATTATCAAAAGTCAGCCAAATTCGGTCGGCAGTTAAAAGCTCCGTCTCTCCAGGAACGATTAAAGGAATTCCCATTTTGGTAGACCATCTTTCTGCAAGTGTAAGCTTTTCGTCTTCAGGTTGCATTTTTACCACATCTCTCAGTTCCTGAAATGACGTGCCCGCCTGATTCAGAATAGTTTTATACGTTACTAATAAATAATCATTTCGGTCAGCTTCAAGTTGATCCAATACTGGTTGAGGGAGCGTTTGTTCATCCACAAATTTTTCCAATACCTCAGTAACCAAACGCACACGACAGAATTGAGTATTCAAGGTGCTACAACTCACGGATAAAGTGCCAAAAGGCTGTAAAAAATATGTTTCAAGCAAAGTCAAAAATTGCGTGTAATTGACCGGAGCGTAGGCATTTGTACCTGTCTTACGCACAGTGTTGGCTCCATATTTAAGCAAATCCACCATGTAAGCAAACGGACTAATAGCCGAGCTACAATCATCACAGTCGCATTTATTGATAAAGCTTGCAAATACTTCCTGCTCAAAATTCGAATTGGGGAGAGCAGGGTACATGTTGGTTTTTAATCCATAATCCGACATTCGTGCAGACAAGACATTGGAGAGTAATTTTTGTGTTTGCACCACTTCCTCGTGCATTTTGGCTGCATGATAAAGAGCAAGAACTTCTCCAACAGTATCCTCTAAGAATTTATCCTTAGGCGTTGTAGCAATTTTAAAGAGGCTGTCGTATCCCTCATCAATCAAATGTTGATTTTCGTCAATATTCTCATTAATAATGTATAAGTCGATATGCGCTTGCAGTAAAGTCAATTCAGGCTCAGTAATTCCTTCCGTGGGCATTCCGTCAATGTATCTAATTGGGCCTGATGCACGAAGTTTTTTTAGTGAATTAATTTCTTCAGTATTAATGAAATTAACTAATGCAGTTGAAAAAGTTTCACCACTTACCGTTTCGATATCGCCTAAATCCGGTGATTCATCTTCAGGTGCTTCGGGTGAGCCGGGAATGGTTATGATGTTTACATCGGGACTGCCCAGGAGTATACTATCGATAACCACATCATGAATAGGTCTTTTATCCTCTAATTCATAGATATCAACTTTAACCTTTACATAATATGGCGAAGTATTTTCAACTATAGCGATAAAATTTTCAAAAGTAGATGCGTCATCACCCAAATGTCCTTGAGTTATTGTCCCTGTATTTACATTTGTTTCGTAAAACCCGTCTGAAAATTCATCCAATTCTTCAGGAAATTCAATTTGATTAAACGTGATTTTACCTAAATTTGCCCAAATCTGTGTATCGGGATTATATGTTAATACTGCCCCAAACTGATTAATTACTATAACATCTATATCTTCAGTACTAATTTCAAACTCATCTGCCAGTTTGTAGTAAGTTTCATCTCCGTCAAATATGCAGAGGTAATCGCCATTCACTACTAAATCTGTAATTAGCGTATAATAGGAGTTCTCACTACTGTCTTTAACCTCGATGTAACACTCTTGATCTCGTGTAGTTATTGTACCTTCTACACGTAAGTCAATGATGAAAATTCCAGAATCATTTTTTTTAATGAAGAAATTACCCGGAAAATTGTACTCTACAAACTCTTCTCTCGTGGAGATGACAGAATCTGTGAACACTACGGCAGGTGTATTTATTAGCATGAAATCCAGTTCAACTACATACCCTGCAGGTAATGGCTCACCAGTTGAATATTTTGTACTAAAAAGTATTTTGGTGGAAGGTTTGGGCTTATTAGGCGATTCTTGAAAATCTTCGATAACCTCAAATTCAAGCTGCGTTATATCAAACTGAAGTGTACCAAGATTAGTATAGCCTTCGTTTAACGTATATCCTTTAAAAGGGCGAGTGGGGGGTGTAACAGACATGTTTACTAGTATTATAAGTTGAAAAAAATATTTTAATTTAATGAAGAACCCGTCATTCCTGATTTATGTATGGATTAGCTCCTGAAATGAGTTTCCCTTTGTAATAGACTTTCAGGAATGCATTTTCAATTTTCCCGTTTACCATGTAAGAGGGAGTACCTTCCACTTCAAAGGTGATGGAAAAATTTCCTTCTGCATCAGTTACTCCATTTCCAAGAAATAATACGTTTAAAGGTTGTTTGCACCAGACCTCTACTTTCAGAAATTGCATTTCGGTATAAGTTATCCCTTCTGATTCGGGATTAAATCCACACTCAATTTTACCTGCAACAGTAAAATTTCGCGTATTAACGGGAACGACATTTGTTGACATAAGTTATTATTTTTTGCACCTAAATTCAGTGTCAATTTGAATCAAATTTCTCCCCTTCACAAACCCCAAAATTACCTCTAGAAATTCAGCTGTTTTTTGACTCTATTTTTCTCTGTTTTTAAGTAGGTTTTTACTCAATTTTCGACTTGAAGCTATACGAACAAAAATTATAAAACAAAAAAACACCTCAAAAAAAATGCGTTTTGTTGAAAACTATTTCGCCTGAAACCCAAATTGTTAATAACTTCGATAAAAAAGACAAAAACCCCCCATTTTTGATAGGTACACCCATGAAAAACAAGTATATAATTGATATTTAATTATTTAAGTGCAAAAGTTGCGATTTTTCAATTATTTACCGTGGTAAATAATATTTTATCATAATGGGTACTTTTTTACTCCAATTTGGGGGCAAATTTTGCCTAATTTTCTCTATCATAAAAAGCAAAAAAAAAGACTTTTTTTGGAAGATTTTTACGTTTTTCAGTTTAAAAAATGAGGTGGAAATTTGCTCGATATTGTAAGCCGTTTTTAGGTCAAATTATCCGTTAAAAAGGTAATATTCTTTTTCATTTTCAAAGTATGTAAAACAGAGTTATGAAAGCTAGATTTTTTGTTATCATTCAATACACTACCACCTTTTTTGCAGTATTTGCATACGTGGTGAAGAAAACCGTTAAAACGGTTGCGAGGGTGAACGGGTTATTTTTATAGGCGCGGAATGAATTCCGCACCTATGTATAGTGTTGAACAATTATTGTTTGTAGGTGTTTTTCAAATTACACCATTTTCAAACGCTTGGTTTCGAAAAAATTTTAAACATAATTTGGGGCGAATACGATTCAATATAGGTGTGGAATTCATTCCGCGCCTATGTGATTGACTAAGAATGTACGCAACCGTTTTAGCGGTTTATTACACCCGATTCTCCAAGGTGATTACTTATAAAAATTCATCTCATCAATATACCTATGAACTGGGTCAGTAAGCAAGTAGCGTGGGTTTTTGCCTTCTTTTATTGATGCGCGAATAAAGCTCGATGATACCTTCATAACAGGTGCATCGCAGATATGCACATTTGGATGATTCATGAAACCATTGTCGGGGCTGTAACCTATTTGATCAGCCTCTTGTTGTTCTTGAATAGTTAACACTCTTGGGTAGACATAAATTTCGTGATCGCGGAGAATGACTTCGTGATTTTGCCATTTATGCAACGTGCGGAGGTTGTCTTCACCCATGATTAGGCAAAAATTACTTTCTGGGTGTTTTTCTTTTAAATAAGCTAAAGTTGTGGATGTGTACGAGGGTTGAGGTAAGTTAAATTCAATATCACTGGCTTTTAACTTGTGATTATCTTCTATTGCAATTCTGACAAGTGCTAGTCTGTGGTAATCCTCAAGCAGGGAGGCTTTCTTTTTTAATGGGTTTTGCGGAGTAACAACTAGCCAAACCTGGTCTAGATCTGTATACTCAATCATGTAATTGGCAATCACTAAATGACCGACATGAATGGGGTTATATGTGCCAAAATACAAACCTATCTTCATTTCTCTAAAAATTCAGTGACAACTTTTTCTGCATCTGCGATAGCAACTTCTAAGGTGTCATTTAATACAACGACATCGAAATCGGTAATAAATTTCAGTTCATAGTTTGCCTTACCTAAACGTTGTTTTATTTTTTCTTCGGTTTCAGTACTTCGAAAGCGAAGACGATCTTCAAGAGCTTGAACGGAGGGAGGATTGACAAATACAGCAAGTGCTTTATCGCCAAATTGCTTTTTCAAATTCAACCCACCAATTACATCGACATCAAAAATTACTGCGTTGCCGTTATTCCAAATGCGTTCTACTTCAGACTTTAATGTGCCGTAAAAGTGGTCTGGGTATACTTCTTCCCATTCTACAAAAGCACCTTCAGCAATTTTCTTTTTAAATCCCTCAACTCCTATAAAGTAATAGTCCTTCCCATCCGTTTCGTGACCTCTAGCTGGGCGCGAGCAAGCAGAAACGGAAAATTCCAAAGGAAGTCCCAAGTTGAGTAAGCTTCGTACTATCGTAGTTTTACCGGCTCCAGAGGGCGCTGAGAATATGACGCATTTTTCGTGCTTCATTTTATAGTGTATTCAGTACTTGTTCTTTAATTTTCTCCAAATTGTCTTTCATCTGCACCACAATTTTTTGCATCTGCACATGGTTAGATTTGCTTCCGAGTGTGTTGATTTCACGACCAATTTCTTGTGTGATGAAACCAAGTTTTTTCCCTGCACCTTTCCCTGTATTCATCGTTTCAACGAAATAGTCGAGGTGATTTGACAGGCGCACTTTTTCTTCGGTAATATCAAGTTTTTCAATATACATGATAAACTCCTGTTCAAGTCGATTTTGGTCTACATGCTCGCCCAATTTGTCGTCAAGGGCTTTTTGCATGCGTTCTTTTATTGTGACTAAACGCTCGTCTTCGTATTGGGGAACTTCAGTTAAAAGTTGTGCAATTTCACCAATTCGTTCTTCAAAATCGGCATACAGACTTTTACCTTCTTGCAAGCGGAATTCTTCGATACGGTCAAGTGTTTGCGTCAAGAGGTTTTTCACATAATTCCACTCTTCCTCAGACAACTCTTCTTTGGCATTTGTATAAATATCTGGCATTCTCAACAACTGACCTAAAGGATCAACAGCGGTTTGACCGAGTTCTGTTTCCAGTTCTTTGATGTCGTTAAAATAAGCACGAGCAACAGCCTTGTTGATGATATAATTTTTCTCTTCTCCTGTATTTTCTACAGAAAGATTTACTTCAATTTTACCTCTGTCTAGACGATCGGCAATCAATCGGCGGAGTTCAATTTCCTTTTCTTTATAGATTGGTACAAGTCGTACACTCAAATCAAGGGACTTGCTATTCAACGAACGAATTTCAATCGTTATTTTCTTGTTTTGGAATGATCCGGTTGCTTTACCGAATCCTGTCATGGAGTGCAACATGCGCTTATTGTTTTGACAAAAGTAGTTATTTTGAAGGAATATGCTGTACAATAGAGAAACCTCTCGTATGAATAATTCACGCGAAGACGAAGATGTACACCCAAAATCGATGAAATTACTTACTTGTCAAATCTTTGAACACTTGTTCCAGAGATTTTTCTTCAACTTTTAAACTCAAAATTAACCAGTCTTTAGCCGCAGCGTGTTTTGAAACGGTTTTTCTCAAATCGTCTTGCTGATTAGTCTCGAGCAACCACGAATTGGTGTTGTCTACTTCAAGAACCTTATGTACACCTGCAATTTTCTTTAATTCTGACTTGGTTACTTTAGACTCGGAGTCAAATTCTACAATAACCACTTGTTTATTTTCCTGATTTTGCAATTCTTTAGCAGAATTATCCGCCACAATGATTCCGTTATTGATAATCACTACACGGTCACAAATTGCCTCAACTTCTTGCATGATGTGTGTGGATAGCATTACTGTTTTCGTTTTGCCAATCTTTTTGATGAGGTTGCGGATATCCACCAATTGATTTGGGTCAAGTCCACTTGTGGGCTCATCTAAAATCAATACTTCAGGATCGTGAATCATGGCTTGTGCTAAACCAACACGCTGTCTGTATCCTTTCGAAAGCGCACCGATTTTTTTGTGCTGTTCTTTTTCCAAGCCAACGAGCTGAATCATCTCTTCAATTCGCGCTTTTTTATTTTTTATTTTGTAAATATCTGCTACGAAATTGAGGTATTCTTTCACGTACATGTCCAAATATAGCGGGTTGTGTTCGGGCAAATACCCAATTTTTTTGCGCACTTCCATAGAGTGTTCGTCTACATCAAGTCCACAAACCGACACACTGCCTTCCGAAGCGGGAATAAACCCTGTGATAATTTTCATCGTGGTCGATTTTCCAGCACCATTTGGTCCTAAAAACCCTACAATTTCTCCCGTTTTCACCTTAAAGGAAATTCCACCAAGCGCGGCTTGCTCCCCATAAAACTTCTGCAAATTTGATACTTCGATAGACATGTCAATATATTTGTTTTACGAAGATAAGTTTTTTTAGGTGATTTAATTAAGTGCAGTGTGTGTTTGAAGGAAAACAAGTATTATATTACCTTTTTAGCTTTCCTATAGTGCATATTCAACCCCTTCAGGGTTGATGTTTATTTGCTTATCATAACCACGGGCATAGCCCGTGGTTGTTCAAATTCAAGTCCTTCAGACTTGCGAGAAATGATTGGTTTGAAGGTTCATTATTGAAAGTAGAATTATTTAAAAGCTTATTTAAGAATCCTGAAGGGATTGAATATAAATAACTCCGCATGCAATGCGGAGTAGTTACAGTTAAACAGAATCTCTCAACCCTGAAGGGGTTGAATCGTCACCTTACCGCTTTCACAAGCACACATTTGCTATGCTAAATCATTTCTGAAGACATAAACTCAATTTATTCTTATCAGGATTACTAACTTTGAACAAAACAAATAATTTGAAGGCAGTCGTTATAAAATCTACGGGGAGTTGGTACGAAGTGCGTTTGGACAGTGGAGAGAACATCCAGTGTCGAATTCGCGGGAAAATCAGGTTGCAGGGCTTGCGCACTACAAATCCTATTGCGGTGGGAGATAAAGTGACTGTGGATTGGGAGAACAAAGACGAATTGCAAGGAGTTATCGTAGCTATTGACGAGCGCTTTAATTTTTTAGCGCGCAAGTCGGTTAATCTTTCTAAGCGTTCACAAATTTTAGCGGCAAATATTGACAGGTGTTATTTATTGGTGACTTTGGTAGCTCCTGTTACACACCTTGCTTTCATTGACCGTTTTTTGGTTGCTGCAGAATCGTTTCGAATTCCAACAACCCTACTTTTCAATAAAATTGATTTGTTTGAGCCCGAGGAGATGGAGGTTATTGATGATATCATTTCCATTTACGAGCCTATAGGATATCCGTGTCATAAGATTAGTGCGTTGAGCAAAGAGAATATCGACTTTCTAAGACAGGAAATCAACGGTAATCAAGTTATGATTGCAGGGCATAGTGGAGCAGGTAAAAGTACGTTGATTAATGCCCTAGATCCAAACATTTCTGCTCGAACGGGGGAAATCTCCAAGTATCACCTACAAGGGCAACATACCACCACTTTTGCTGAGATGTATCCTCTTGAAACGGGGGGATTTATTATCGACACACCTGGAATTAAAGCTTTCGGGTTAATCGATATAGACAAGGAAGTAATGAGTCATTATTTCCCTGAAATGCGCGAAGTGCTGAACCAATGTAAATACCATAACTGCAAACATCTGTCTGAACCAAACTGCAAAGTGAAGGAGTTGGTGGAGGAAGGTCTAATTTCTGAGTCCCGTTACCATAACTACGTGCAGATGATGGAGAATGAAGAAGAGGAGAATTACAGAAAAAACATTTACGGATGAGAATAGTGATTCAACGTGTTAGTGAAGCTTCAGTCAAAATTGAGAACAAAATTGTCGGCTCTATAGAGAAGGGAATGTTAATCCTACTAGGAATTGAACACGATGATTCGGAAGAAGATGTACAATGGTTAGTAGGGAAATTAATCAACTTACGCATCTTCAGTGACGAAGAGGGAAAAATGAACTTGTCGATTCAAGATGTCAAAGGAGCGTTTTTGGTGGTAAGTCAGTTTACTCTCCACGCAAGCACGAAGAAAGGAAACAGACCAAGTTACGTGAAAGCCGCTCGCCCCGAACTTGCCATTCCGCTTTATCAGTTGTTTATAGAAAAATTAGCTATCGATTCAGTATTACGAGTGGAGACGGGAGAGTTTGGAGCAGATATGAAAGTTGCGCTTATCAACGACGGCCCTGTTACCATCATTATCGATTCTAAAACGAGAGAATAATTTCTACCAACAGTTTTCATGATTTATATCAGTTATTGAATTTTAAATCCGTTTTTTTTCTTATCTTGTTAAGGAATTAGATAACAAACAAATCATAGATATGAAGGCGAATATTCAATTTGTAAATGCAGAGCGCAACGGCACTGCAGAGGGAATTTTAAACAAAAAATTAGACACTTTAAAGCGAAAATTTGATTGGGTGATCAGCGCGGAGGTGTTTTTTAAATCTGAAAAAGAATCAAACGGAAAAGGGTTTATTTGCGAAGTAAGACTCAGTTTACCTGGGCCACAAATTCATGCAAACTGCAATGAGGCAAGTTTTGAGGCTGCAGCCGCTGGAGTTGCTGATGACCTTGTAGTACAATTGAAAATACGAAAAGGTGAGATGTTGGCTCATTAGTCAATGACTCGTATAATAACAACAAAGCACGACCGTTTGGTCGTGCTTTGTTGTTATTATTTCATAAAAAACCTGTAGGGGCGAGTCGCGACTCGCCCCTACAGGTTTTTTTGCGGATTTATTAAGTCTAACTTCTTTTGTTCCCGTCATCAATGACTGGATCTTTAGTCTTGAAAATTTTGCCCACTGGTTAATGGATTGGATCTTTGACAGAAAACAGATGTAATTATTAGAATCTAAATGTCACCCCACCCAATACCTGAAACTGTTGTACAGGATAACGCTGCCATCTTTGGTATTGCTGTGCAGCAAAATTATTGAATTGGATAAAAGCCGAAATGCGTTTGTTGTATCGGTATTCAATTCCAAGGTTGGCATCAGCTAAGAAACCGAGTTTGCTGTAGTGATACACTTCTTCAAGTTGGATTCCCTCTCCAGGCCCATATTCAAGTCCTTTACGACCACCAAGCATAGTTAAATCAAGGTTGATATAGAATTTCTCAAACAAGTTGTAGTGTCCACGCAATTGAATCACATAATCAGGCAAATTCCATGCGTAAGGATAGAACTTCGTCATATAGCTATAATACTGACCTGATACGTCAATTTTGATTTTTTCGCTCACTTGATATGAAATACTTGCTCCAATCCGCGTGATATTCATAGTGTCGTATGCTGCAGTGAATCGATTTCCACCCGAATATACTGTGTCTATTACATAAAGTAGTTTGTTGGTGAACTTTCCAAACGAAATATTGGCATCAAACGAAATTCGTTTTGATAGCACACCCTTAATACCACCGTTCAGGTTTAACGCGTTGTATTCATTGCGGAGCTCAATATTTGACGACACAAATGGATTTTCCTGACTTACAGATTTGAAGGTGTTTTGTCTTACTCCACCATTTAACCCAACGTACGGAATTAAGATATCGTTAAAGAATGAATATTGGAATTTAGCTAAAGGCACAGCAATGAAATTTGTTTTTTCACGCGCGTCCAGAACTAAATCTACTCCTACATTAACAGACCATTTTCCGTTTTTTCCAATAGTCGTTATGTTTGGTTTGATGTTTACCAATACATTGTTATCAATGAAACCTGAATCTAAAGCGATGAGAGTTGAATCCTCAATTCCGTATTTGTAATTATTGTAGCGGACATTGAAATCTGCGGCGTAAACCTCACTATTCAGTTTGTAATCAAAGGCTGAATAAATACCTAGATAATTTTCACGTGCATTCCATTTCTCCAGTGTATCTGCACGTTGGCGGTCAAAATAATTGTTGTATTCTAACCCCACGCGGTAATTCAGATTTGCACTGTCTTTTTTGTGTGAATCGTATTGAGCAAAAATCCCAGTATTATTGAAACGTTGGCGAATACTGTCTTTCGGTACATTTTCATTTTCAATTCCGTAGAAATGTAAGCCTTGATTGAAGTAATTAAACTTAGCTGTGATTGTATAATCATCTTCAATCATTTTGCCGTACAAATCCAATCTTGTGCGGTCAAATTGAGAAGGTGCGTATCCTTTTATCTTACCCCATGAACTTAAGTGTTTAGCACTAACTCCCCAATGATATTTGCGCGAACGAGTTGAGTTTACATAAAGTTCACCCAAAGGCATGTTGTAATTACCAAAACCGAGCTTTACGTAGCTATGGTATAGTTTAGGAAGTTTGTCAACCAATTTCACTTTCGCAGGTTCTATCAGTTCCAACTCAAAACTATGTTGTTTGTGAAGCGACAATAATGGGTAGCTTACCTGTGGTGTTGGAATTACCGTATCCAGAATTACAGGTTTTTCTGCAATCCGATACACAGGTTCAATTTCGCGTTCAGCTTGATAAGTAAAAGTATATCCACCTTCGTTCTGCGCAAAGAGCATTCCGCCCACTAAAATGGCAATTATTGATGTGAGATGCTTAATCATTTGAACCTCCTTCCTGCGTGTCTTCTTCCATTTCGATAATGTAATCACCTTGTTCTTCAACTTCTTTTGGTTTGTCTTTTAGTTGAAGTAACTCTTGCATCAGTTCATTTGCTTCATCTAAAATACCATCTGTTGTGTTTGTGTAATTTCGAATAACGGAGTTTAAGGTGTGCTCAGCTTGAAAAAGATCCTCCATCATAATTAGATTTCGCGTTTGAAGGATAAGCGCTTTTGCAATCCAGAAATCGTACCCTGGTTTCATTTTAAGCAATTCACGTACATGCGTTTCAGAAGATTTGTAATCACCTTTTAAGTATGAAATTTCTGCAATGGTGTATTTCGATTGAGCGCCAATTACAGTCGAAGTTTTCGAAATCACATACTTTAGTGGTTCAATAGCTTCGTTGTATTGCCCCATTCGAGCATAAGAAATCCCGCGGCAGAATTGTGCTTCCAGTTTTTCTGATTGTTCAGCAAGTCCATTGGCGTAAACGACTTCAGCAGATTCAAGTGAATTAGCCCAGTTTTCAAGTAAGAAATGACAGCGCATTAAACCGAGGTGAGCGGAATAGATACGATGTGGGGTAGAAGCTTCATCTTTCAAAAGCGAGTAATGGAGAATCGCATCGGCGTAGTTCCCTGTGTTATATTCGAAATTAGCTGTGCGCGCAAGTGCTGTTTCGTGATATGCACGTTGATTCCCATCCAATACTTGCAAGTAGTATTTATACGCTTCTTCTTTTTGATCTAATTCGTAATACGATTGTGCTGTGAAGTATATTGCACGGTATTTTTGAAGACCGTTTGGGTATGCATCAAGATATTCTTTAAACTTAGGAATGGCTTTCGCGTAGTTACTGTCTAAGAACAAATCATACGCAGTATTAAAGTATATTGAATCCTGTAAATCGGCTGTAATTCCAGCACATGGGTACTTATGCGCAAGCTGAGTGATTTTAAATGGCTCTCCAGATTTTTGGTAAACCTCAATCATTTTTTGCGAAGCATACTTACACATTTTCTCATCGCCACCGTACTCAAGAAGCACCCTGTTAAGGTAACTTTCTGCTTTTACAAGATCAGATTTTCTCAAGTAAGTAACAGCTAATTCATACAATGCATCTTTTGCTAAATTATTGTTTGGATGATCTCGTAGAATCTGCTCAAAGTACCCTATCGACTCGTTTACCTTATTTTGATTTCGAGTAACAATTCCAGCCTCAAAGATTGATTTAACCATGAAAGGAGACCCTGGGTGATTATTGATGATGTCTAACAAAGATTTCAACTGTTTGTCTCGCTGATCTTTAAAGCCGTAACATTTTGCTTGGTAGAAACGAGCTCTGTCTTCAAACCCTTGTTGCGCTTGAATCACTTTTTCGTAATATTCGATTGCTGCATCGTTTTTAAGCGGTTCTTCGTGTGAACTCAAATAATATGAATCTGCAATTCGCATGTTAGCGTCAGCGAGTTTCTTTTTGTCCGTAACGACACTTTGTTGCGTATAAGTACGGAATGCTTCAGCAGCTTGTACTTTATCTTTTAAGTTGAAATAAGCATAGCCGATGTTGTAATAAGCTTCTGCTCTCAAAGCGCCCAACATACTCCCCCCATTAGCAAGAAAATAGCGGTATGCTGTAACTGCTTGTTCGTAGTTTTTCATCTGGTAATGCGCGTCTGCAATCCAGAAATTTGCCTTACCAATTAACTCTGTTTCGATTGGATATCTTGAAACAAGCTTAAAAGTCTCAATAGATTGCGCATAATTTGCTCGAGTAAATTCTTCAACCCCTTTGTTATAAGCAATCATTTGATACGCACTTTTCATACGAATATTTGGCGATGGCAAGGCATCAATAGAACGAAGCGCTTTGTCGTAATCTTTTGTCGTCATATAAACGTTTACCAAGTATTGGTATACATCGTTCTTTTTATTAGAATTTGGATAGCGCTCTAAATAAAGTTCAAAAGCTTCAATGGCCTCATTGTATGGGTTAAGGTCTAATTTATATGAAAGAATTGCTACATTGTAAAGTGCGTCTTCTTGAATCTTTTCATCAAATTCTAAAAGAGATGCTGCCTCGAAAGCCGTTCGTGCGTACACGTAATTTTCAAGTCGCAGGTAACATTCTCCCGCATGATAGAAAGCAACCTGACCGAGTTCGTCTTGTTTTCTGGAGACTTTATCAAAATATTTAATGGCCTCTTCGTACATTGTTGCTTTGTACATTGCGTATGCCAATTGATAATCATCTTCACGCGTTGTTTTTGCTTGTTTGTTATAATCTAAAAGGAAAGGTACAGCCTCATCGTATTTGCCAATTTTGTAGTAAGCATCACCAATCAAGTGGTTAATCTCGGTTGAATTCGCAGTTGCCATCGAATCCATAATTGCAGGAGCAAATTCGATTACACCTTCATAATTTCCTTGTAGATAATAGATTTGCGTGATATAGTATGGTACAACCTCTTTAAACCTTTCATCATCTAGCAATTTTTTAAAATGCTCTAACGCCGTTTGATACGACTTATCTTGATAATGAATATGTGCGTAATAATACGTTGCTGGTGAGGCATATTGCGTTTGCGTATCTTTCACTTCGAAAAATGCATCTCGCGATTCTTTGAAATTTCCCAATTGGAAGTTAGCATATCCCAATTTGAAGAAAAACTCTGCATGCGTATCTTCTGGAATATCCTGTTTTGAAAGCTTAGTAAACCAAATGATGGCGTCTTTAAATTGTTTCTTTTGATAATAATAGCGACCTAAGCGAAGATAAATTTCCGTTCTAAAAATTGATTCGGGATATTCTGTCAAAAATTGAATCAACAGTTTTACACCGTCTTCATTGTAAAGTTCAAGTGCAGACACACCTTCATAGTATCGGGCTTTTACATAAAGGGGCGAATTAGAAGGTTTTTTTAATGCAATATATCTCCCAAATTCTTCTCGAGCCGCACTATACTGCTCCTTTTGAAACAATTCTTCAGCATGATAATAGATAGCGTCATCAGAGTGGTATTTCTCCGAATCCTGAGCAACGATGTACCCTGAAATAAGCAAACAGAATGTGAGAAGATAACGTATCATGATCAAATAACTTTTCTAAATGATAAAGTTACATCGAGTTTATAGGAGTTGGAGAGGTTTATACAAAAGTTTTGCACCTAAATATGTTAAGATTATTTTTGATGTAGTACCTTTATCTCTTTATGATAGCTTTAACTTCGTCGAAGTGGAAAATGTAATTGAAATACACAAAGGAAAAATTTACCAGCAAGACCATTTGGTGTTGTTTGATGTAGATTTTGAATTAAAGAAGGGTGAATTCGTTTTTTTGATAGGAAAAACGGGGAGCGGTAAGAGTAGTTTGCTAAAAGCACTTTACGGTGAGGCAAACCTTGCTGATGGCACAGGGCGAGTTGCAGATTTTGATTTGCGCAAATTAAAACGCAAACAAGTTCCTTTTCTACGTCGTAAAATTGGAATTGTGTTTCAAGATTTCCAATTGCTGATGGACAGAACGGTGATGCAAAACCTCGTATTTGTGATGAAAGCAACTGGGTGGAAAGGTAAAACAGCAATGGAAAAACGCGGAATGGAAGTGCTAAATCTTATCGGTTTAGGCGAGAAAGCATATCGAATGCCACACGAACTTTCAGGTGGTGAACAGCAACGTATTTCTATTGCGCGAGCTTTGATTAATAAACCAGAACTGATTCTTGCCGATGAGCCAACTGGAAATCTTGACCCAGAGACTTCCAAAGATATCATGCACCTTTTAATGGCAATTGCCGGTGAAGGAACTTCTGTATTGATGGCTACACACGATTTATCGCTGATGGAACAATTTGGCGGGAGAGTGATTCGCGTGGAAGAGGGAAAAATTCATTCGCTTAACACAATAAAGGATTTCGATCCTTATTCTTCTTCTGAAAATTAATTCAAGGTAATTCTCTCTTACCTTTGCGTCAACTCAAGTATCAACCGCGCATTTACTTCAAGGTCAAAGATTGCCTTTAATTTTGCTGTTCGTTCGTCAAAAAGCGCTGCGTTATTTGGATCTTGAGCTAACTTTTTTATCATTATTTTCCACTCATCAACCGTGTTTGCAATATTACAAAGGTCTTCTAAGCCAGTACCTTCTACCATCATCGTGTTGGCTATGCAGTAACCACCATTCGCAAGTGCGTTGAGGAGTTTATGCTTAATTCCCGTGTTTTGGGTAGTGGGTAACAAATTGATTTTGGCTTCTCGAATTAGCTTATTGAGCGCTTCGTTTTCGGGATTTGGGATACATGTGATCTCAAAAGGTTGATTTGCCAACCAATTCGTAAAACTTTCTGATGGGTCTTTTCCTGCAACAACAAGTTTTAGTTCACAAGTATTATCCCAAAGTTCGGTCACAATATAGCGAACGGCATTTTCATTTTCAACTACAGAAAGATTTCCGTGAAAAAGAGCATAATCTCCTATTCCCCGTTCTCCTTCTCCCCAGTTCAAAGGGTTAAAAACAGGCACATAAACACCTTTTCCGTATTTTTTTTGAAAATAGTCGTTGTCTTTGGGTGTTACGGTAAGTATTTCATCCGCAAAGCGAAAAACAGCTTCAAATTTTGACAATTTATACGCTTCGAATTTAAAGAAAAGGCGTTTTTTCCAATTGGGTTCTATCTTTGCTAGTTCTTCGTAATAATCGTGCTCCACATTGTGTGCACGAACACCGATCCACCTGTTTTTAAAAAGTTTGTTTGCTAAGAAATAGCAGGTGTGAATTCCCTCAAGTATGATAGGGTAATTGTCTTTAGTTAGATTTTTCAGCAACTTTCCTGACGCTCTACTTCTGACGATAAACGGAATGGGCGAGAGAACCAAAAATGGATTTTTATCACGAGTATAGTAATGCACTTCATCAGCCACTTCGAGCAGTTCATCCCGTTTACCCCGACCGTATTCGTAGCAATGCAGAATTACACGAACGCCGAGTGCTTTTAAAGCTTTGCAACGATGATAAACATCAATCACACCACCGTAATCAAATGGATAGGGGACGTCGAAAGAAACAATGTGGATACCAGATGAATCAACTGAGTTCATAAATTTCTTTTAAAATGGTTTCTTCGTGTTCCCAGCTGAGCACTTCGGCTGCTTTTGCACAGTTTTCTTTCCACTCTGCCATTTGCGTTTCATTCTCAAATAATGTCATGAAAAATTTGCCCAACTCCTCTGGGTTATGTGAAGGAATAAATGTACCGACTTTATAACGATCTATTACTTTTCGAATTTCAGGTAAATCAGAAGAAATTACGGGAGTTCCACCGTGGATGTAATCGAAAACTTTGTTTGGCAGCGAAAAACGATAATTCAAATTGGTGTCTTTATCCAATGTCAAACCAAGATCTGCGTGATGTGTAAAGTACATCAATTCGCTGTAAGGACGTTTTCCATAAAACTTCACTTTGTCGTTCAAATGGTGGTCGTTTACGTGTTTTTTAAGCTGAGGAACCACATCACCGTCTCCTACAATCATCAAAAACAATCCTTCCGTATATTTCATGGCTTCAACTGCCTCTTCAATTCCACGGTCGATATTGATTCCAGCTCCTTGCACTATCAAGAGTTTTTTATCTTCAGGAATACCAAGTTCTGCTTTGCTAACCTGTCTTTCGGGATTCCATTTGCGTGAAACATTGCGCACCACGCGAATTTCATTCCCGTATTTTTCCTTGTATCTGGAAGCAATCGACTCATTAACCGTATAAATCGTTTTCAATTTCGGGAAAATCCATTTTTCAATTCGCTCCCAAATTCGCTTGATTTTTGGACGACTTACTAATTCGGGAACTTCTGTAAAATATTCATGCGTGTCGTAAACCAATTTGGCACCTTTCATTTTTGAAGCCATGAAACAAGCCAAAAGCGTATCTAAATCATTGGATAGAATATGTTTGCCCCGACTAAAAATCAGCATCAAGAAAAGGCGAATGTTGTATTCTGCGTAGAACATGGCTCCTTTGTCAAACAACAGCGTCATTCGCTTCATTTGATAAGGGCGCGGACTCAGCTCTAAACTATTCTTCCTTTTTCTGCCGACGAGTAATACATCAAACCCATTCTCAAACAAGAACATGCACACCTTGTCCACACGATTGTCTGTAACAAGGTCGTTGGTAACTGCGACGAGAATGCGTTTGCGTTTTTCCACGGATACAAAACTAAGAAAGTAGCGTCAATTTAAGACAAAAGACCCCGACAATAATCTGGGCAGGCTTTTAGAAGTTAGAAATTAGACTCAAATTGGGTCGCAATGAGGAAGATCTATTTATAAAACAACATTCTTTTTGAGACGAACTTCATCTCTTCATTATGATGAGTGGAATTGAGCAGAAACGAGAAATTACTCCACAATCAAAATAAAGTTCGTTTTCTTTCCTTTCCCGATTAGGGCATATTTCCCGTTAATCAAATCGTTTTCTGAAAGAACAAAATCTTCACCAACTTTTTCTTTATTCACTGATATTGCATTGGCTTTCAACTCTCTTCGTGCCTCACCGTTTGACGATAAGAAATTTGTTTTTCCCGCTAGTGCGTCAACGATAGTTAGCCCAGCTGAAACATCTGATTTCGATACTGTAGCTTGTTGAACGCCGTCAAAAATTTCCATAAATTGTTGCTCTGTCAGTTTGCGCAAATCCTCACCTGTTGATTTTCCAAAGAGAATGTTTGAAGCTGTGATAGCGTTCTCCAATTCTTCTTGAGAATGTACCATAACAGTCAATTCTTCTGCTAAACGGCGTTGCAGACTTCGCTCGTGCGGAGCTTCGTGATGTGCTTTAGTCAACGATTCTATTTCCTCTTTAGGAATGAAAGTAAAGATTTTGATGTATTTCTCTGCATCTTCATCCGATGTGTTGAGCCAGTATTGGTAGAATTTGTAGGGCGAAGTACGTACTGGATCTAACCAAATATTTCCTCCCTCAGATTTCCCAAATTTTGTTCCATCAGCTTTGGTAATTAATGGACAAGTAAGCGCAAAAGCTTTACCTCCACCAATTCGGCGAATCAATTCTGTACCCGTTGTGATATTCCCCCACTGATCCGAGCCACCCATTTGCAAAGAGCATGAGTGTTCGCGGTATAAATGCAAGAAGTCGTATCCTTGAACCAATTGGTATGAGAATTCGGTGTAGGACATGCCCTCGCTATCTTCTCCAGTAATACGTTTTTTGACAGAATCCTTTGCCATCATGTAGTTCACCGTGATATGCTTACCCACATCGCGAATGAAGTCGAGGAAAGAGAATTCCTTCATCCAATCGTAATTGTTGACTAACACAGCTGAATTTGCATCACTTGTATCAAAATCCAAGAATTTCGCCAATTGATTTTTAATAGAATCTTGGTTATGGCGGAGAGTTTCTTCATCCAGTAAATTTCTTTCCTGTGATTTTCCTGACGGGTCGCCTATCATGCCTGTCGCACCACCTATCAAAGCAAAGGGTTTGTGTCCTGCTTTTTGAAAATGACGCAACATCATTACACCTACAAGATGCCCAATGTGTAAAGAATCTGCTGTAGGGTCAATACCCACATAAGCACCACGCATCTCCTCTAATAGATGTTCTTCAGCTCCTGGCATGATGTCGTGGATCATTCCTCTCCAACGTAGTTCTTCAACGAAATTTGTGGGCATAATTCTAAATTTTGTCCAAAAATAAGGTTTTTTTCGTTTGAAGGGGGGATTTTTTGGATGTGGTTGTTCATGATGGGGTTTATCCATCTAATATCGTTTTTGTCATGGTTTTTGGGTCAAAAACACACGCCAAAAACTACTGACGTCGTTGTTTTTTTACGGCGGATTTCTTACGCCGCTATTATGATGTCGCTCCTCTGGAGCTTGGGGATTGAAAAGAACTTGTCCTAAAATAGGTTTACAAAGTCTTTTGTCTATATGATAAGTACCTGAAAGTTTAATCATTACTTACCAAACACTCTAAATCAACTCTATTTCTAGTTCCGCTTGTCCAAACCCCAAAGGAGTTTTTCGCGGATAGTATCTAAGAAAGTGTAATCCGTAAATTCAATCACTTTGATTGTAAAGTTTGATTTGCGGATATTGAGTACACAATCGTGGTGAATAAATTCTGAGCGAGAATCTAGAGTGAGAAGATAAGTACTATCACGACCTTCAGCTGAAACGCGGAGATCAAAATGATCGGGTATGACAACTGGGCGCACATTCAAATTATGTGGGGCAATGGGCGTGATAATGTGTACCTGACATCCTGGCGTGATAATAGGACCACCGCAACTTAAAGAGTAAGCTGTAGAACCTGTAGGTGTGCTTATTATTAACCCATCTGCCCAATAATTATTTAGATACTCGTTGTTGACATCAACAGTAATTGAAATCATCGATGCAGAATCTTTTTTGTGCAGTGTTAGTTCATTCAAGGCAAAATTCTCGTCACCAAAAAGTTTTTCATCGGTGTCAACTTGAAGAAGTGAGCGCTCGTTGAAGGTATATTCTTTGTTCTTGATTTTATGAAAAGCTTCGCGAATTTTTTCCTTGTTGATATTAGCCAAGAATCCCAAACGTCCCATGTTGACTCCAAGTACGGGAATGCCACTGTCGCGAATGAAAAGTACGGACTTCAAAAAAGTTCCATCGCCACCTAAACTAAGTGCAAGATCTGTATTTTCTTGAAATCCTTTGTAATCGTGATATTCTTCAATATTTTCAAGCTCGGGGAAATGTTCGAGGAGCTGATACTTATAAATAGTTTCCATGCTTACTTTCCACCCTAATTCTGAAGCCACTTCTAATAAGTCTTTTAAGTGAGGATAGTAATCTGGCTTAAGTGTACTGAATATTAGTGCAATGTTCATTACTAAGGATTTAAATACTTCATTAATTCGTCATATCGCTGTTTCAAATCGTCGTAATATTCGGCTTTTTGATACGATGCTTTTACAACATAATCATAGCGCTCAAAAGTTTGAATAATGCGCGACAAATCGACTTGATTTATTTTGAGCGTCACTTCTAACATTGTAGAATCCGCAGGAGAAGTGATGTAGCTACTAATAATTCGCGCATTATTACCCTCCACACATTGTGCAATGTGTGCTAAAGAATAATCCACACGATTCATTTCCAATACGATAATTGCACCCGCCTCTTTGATTCCTGCAATTTCTGTCAGTTGAGACATCAAATCGATGAGATTTGTGCATCCAAGATACTGCTCTTTTTCGTCCAAAATAGGAACTACAGTCACTTTTGCATCTGCCATTATGCGCATTATATGATAAATGTGATTGTGCTCAAATACGTAAGGACGTGGAAGCACATCAAACATTTCGTGAAGCGTTTTTGAAGCATCATCTTTGTCATAAATATCGCTGTCTGAAACAACGCCTACATAGTTATTGCCCTTCAACACGGGTAAGTGTGAAACGCGAAACTCCTCCATCCATCGTAAAGCTTTTTCACCAGTATCTGTGTGCTTCAATGGTGGTATTTCTTGTGATATTAATTCTGCTGCTATCATTGTCTTTGCCAAAGTAGTAATTCTTAACTAAACTCTCTAACTTTGGAACCACAAAAATAGTTCCGTTATGACCAAGTTAAGTGTAAATATTAATAAAATTGCAACGCTCCGCAACGCGAGAGGTGGAAATACGCCAAATGTTGTTCAAGTTGCCATTGACTGTGAACGTTTTGGCGCAGATGGCATCACTGTGCACCCTCGTCCCGACGAACGTCATATTACTCGAAAAGACGTATTTGATTTGTCAAAAGTTGTCACGACAGAGTTCAATATTGAAGGTTATCCTGACGAACGTTTTATGGAACTGATCAAAGAAATTCGTCCTGCACAAGCTACCTTGGTTCCTGATCCTCCTCATGTGCTTACATCAAATGCAGGGTGGGACACAAAGCAGCATTTGAATAAACTCCAAGATATTATAGGTCAGTTACACGAATGGGGTGTGCGCAGTTCAATTTTTGTGGATACTGAAATAATCAATATTGAGTATGCGAAAGAGACAGGAGTCAATCGCATAGAGCTTTACACTGGCCCTTATGCGGAAGAATTTCACATCGATAAACAAAAGGCTGTAGCTCCATATACACGTGCTGCAGAATTGGCAAATAAACTAGGTTTAGGAATTAATGCGGGACATGATTTGGACACAAAGAACTTAGCCTATTTCAAGGAAAATGTGCCCGGTTTACTTGAAGTTTCAATTGGACATGCGCTCATCTCTGATTCGATTTATTGGGGGCTTGAGAATACGGTGCAGTTGTATAAGCGAGCGTTGAAGTAAGGTTTAGGTATGAAAAAAAGTCGCAAGGGGCCGATTTAACCGCAAAGCAACGCCAAGATATACGCCAAGTTCGCAAAGTATTTTATACTAGAGTTTAAGCTGAAATTAGTAGATATAACTTTTTTCTTTGAGTCCTTTGCGGTTAAAAAAGTAAAGTATGTTCTTTAAACTTTTTTCAATTTATTGTGATTAACCATGTAGTTAAAAATCAATTCACAAAAACAAAACCCGCCCCAATCAATATTGGGACGGGCTAAAAATTCTAATGAATGAGTCTAAGAAGATTATTACATCTTCTCAATCAACTCCTGATAAGACTGAACTAGCTCTTCATCACTTTTAATTGCTTTGCGCACTTTGTCTGCGCGAGCTGGTTCGCCTGAACTTTCTAGTTCTGTCAATTCTTTCTTTTGTTTATCAATTCGCGCTTCGATTGAACCTGGAATTGAAGCTACAACAGTTGGAAGCACATAGCCCATAAATCCAGAAGAATTATCTGAAAGAGTAGTGAAAATCCCTAAGGCTTTGCTTTGAACTTCGTACTCGTTGTTACGCACATAAGCGCCAAATGAACCCACTACACCTAGAAGTGAAAATCCACCAACTTTACCTTCTTTGAAAAGTGAGTTGAAGAATTCGTAGTTCTCAGCTGTACCATATTTTCCATAAAGGCTAGAAATGTTTAATAGCATCGTTTGACCGTTTTCATTCTCAAGAGCTTTCGCTTTTTTCATAGCGCTTTCTGAGTCGAATTTAGCCAAACCGATAAGTGCAGTTCCTAGAACTTTGTATGATTTATCATTATCTAAAGCAAATTGCAGTGCTTCTTTTGTTTGTTTTTCGCTATCAAAATTATTCAAAAGGAAGTCCAATGCAGAAGCACGAACAGATGATTTTGGGTCCTTTTTAACTAACTCAGACATTTTAGCTACCAATTCATCTTTGTTTGTGCGCTTCACACGGTTAGACTGTGTGATTGCCAATTCGCGAATTCTGTAGAAAGGGTCGTTTAATGCATCTAAAATCATTTTGCGACCAGCATCAGTTTTTAATTTGGCAGCACCTGCAAGTCCATCGCGGCGATCTGCGTATTTTCCACCGTTGTAGAATTGGAACATGAACTGCTCCATAGATTTTTTATCCGTCCATTCAGCAAGAATTACGTGGTCTGCATCTACAATGACAGTGCTAACTGAGTCTTTTATCGGGAACGTAAATGATTCTTTCATTTTGTTCACCTCGATGTTGTAATCATTGCGTTTTGCTCCATCAAATACACTCACTTTCATAGGGAGTTTGTATAGTGGAACAATTTTAAAGTTTTGTTTTTGTTCTATTGTTACAACAACGTCATTACCAATCACTTCTTGTGAAACTTCTAAAACTGGATGTCCTTTTGCAAAAAACCATTGATTGAAGAACCAATTTAAGTCTTCACCCGAAATTTCTTCAAACGCCAATCTCAATTCGTGCATTTCAGCTGGGCGATAAGCGTGTTTTGTCAAGTAATATCTCAATGACTCAAAGAAAGCTTCATCACCTAGATAATTGCGAAGCATGTGCAAAATTCGCCCACCTTTGTTGTACGAGTGACCATCGAACATTTGTTCTTTGTCGTCATAATCAAACCAAATCATGTCGTGCATTCCTTGCTGTGCAGTTTGGAAATAACCATCTGCTTCTTTTTCTGCTTGGTATTCAGCCTCATCGATTCCATATTTAAACTCATCCCACAAGTACTGCGAGTAATTAGCAAACGATTCGTTTAAAGGGAGATTTGACCATGACTCACACGTTACAAGATCACCAAACCAGTGGTGAAATAGTTCGTGAGCGATTATTGATTCAGAGTTGTTATCTAATAACTCACGATCATTCATGTAAACAAAATCACCAAAAATCACGGCACCTGTATTCTCCATCGCACCAGACACATAATCGCGAACTACAATTTGGTGGTATTTATCCCAAGGATATTCTACACCAAGAAGCTTTGAAAAGAAACCAATCATTTCAGGAGTATTGCCAAAAATATCTTTAGCATATGGTTCCCATTCTTTTTCAACATAATAGTTTACTTCAATTTTAGAACCATCTTTACGTGTAAAACTGTCTTTAACTACTTTAAATTCACCTACACCCATCATTGCCAAGTAAGGTGTGTGTGGCAATTCTTGTTTCCAGTGATCCGTACGCGTTCCATTCGCATTTTTAGTAGATTTTACTAAAAGACCATTTGAAAGAGTCGTGTATTTTTCATCAACAGTCATTAAAATCTCTTGCGTCATTTTTTGGTTTGGCGCATCGATAGTTGGAAACCACACTGAACTAGCTTCCGTTTCACCTTGTGTCCAAATCTGTGGCATTTTGCTTGGGTCTTCCCCTTTTGGATTAATAAAGTAAAGACCTTTGTCGCTTGAAATTGCTGCACTTCCACCTGTTTCTCTTTCATCAGGTTTTGCTGTGTAGTCGATTACTAGTGTAATTTGATCATTACGTTTGTATTTTTTACCCAATTTCACAGTAAGGAAATCATTCTCATAACTAAAGTCCAATGGTTTTCCATTGAGTTTTACTGTGCGAATTTCCATTCCTTTTGCGTCTAACACCAAAGTGTCTTGCGCATAGAAATGTGGTTTTAAAGTAATAGTTGCAAGTCCGTTCAACCAAGATTTATCCCAGTCAAAACTTACTTCAAGTTTTGTGTGAATTAGATCAAAAAGTTTTGTTTCAGAAGCACGATATATTGCGCGTTCATTTGGAAAGGTTTCCTTTTGAGGAATTTCAATAGCTGGAGGTGGAGGAGTGTTTTGTGTTGTGGATTCAGGAGTAATCTCTTTTGGTGTTCCACATGAAAACAAAAATGCGAAACTCAACAAATATAAAGTTGTTAATCTATTCATAACTAGTAATCTAATTGAAAATAATTTAAATTATACGATTGATGCAAATCTCCACAAAAAGAAATTAAAAAGCAACAATTTAATTTTTAACGGCATTATTCATAGATTTAGGGCAAAATTGTAGAATAGATGGCTCAACATACGTGGAAATTAGGAGAGGAAGTGATAGATATAAAGGCTGGAGCAAAGGTCTCTTGGGATAACGATCAGTTTTTCCGCATTTATTTTCAAGGTAAGACATTTTTTGGAGAAGTTGAAGAGGTAGATACAGAAGTGGGTACAATGAGGGTGAAAATCAATCACCGTTCATTTACGATAAAGCGCGAGTTGCCAATTCATAAATTACTGAGTGAACTTGGACTAGATAAAATAGTTGAGAAAAAACTAGACGAGCTTAAATCTCCAATGCCAGGCAAAGTATTGGCGGTTCATGTTCAACCTGGTGATGAGGTTAAAACAGGCACTTCACTTTTGACCCTTGAAGCGATGAAAATGGAAAACGTAATTAAGGCCGAAGGTGTAGGAACAGTTAAGTCAATTCTAGTAGAAGTTAATCAGACTACTGAGAAAGGCTCAGTATTGATAAAGTTTGAGTGATTAGCTCTAACCTAATTTTATATGATGAAGTCAGAATTAGAATTGATTCATCCGTACGCTGAAAAGAAGCGCAATGGAATGTCTTATAGTGATATTCGAAAAGAATTGGTCGCCCAAGCTTTAGATAAAGAAGCGATTAATACACTAATCAAAAGCATAGACGATTATATTCTCGAAAGCGATAGAGGTACTGTTGTAAACTCGTTAGTGAAGGAGTATAAGTATTTAGGATATTCGCTAATTGTCATAGGCATCGCTGTATTAAGTATTTCTTATTATTATGCTTATCGTTCAGGTATTTTGCTGATTCCTGTGGGGATGTTTATTGCAGGCTGCACTATTTTGTATTATACAAGAGGAAAACACATTCGCACGAACACGAATATGTATCAAGAACGTAGGTCAAAGTTCAGACATCGAAATTAATAGATGATATTACTAAAAAAGCAAAAGGCTGTCTCAATTGAGACAGCCTTTCTTATATCAGAAAATTAAATTTCTTAGTTCTTAACGAAAGAGTTGCGAACAACTAATCCGTTTTCAGCAGTTACTTCGTAGAAGTAAACTCCAGAATTTAAGTTAGCTACATTGATAGTAGTTGAAGTACCGTTAACTTCTTGAGAAGCTACTACTTTACCATCCATGCTGATTACAGCAACTGAAGTTGCATTCTCAGACATTGTGATGTTTAACTCTGAATTAGCTGGGTTTGGATAAGCGTTAACTGAAATAGTGTTTTCGTTAATTCCACTAGTTCCAGCGCTAGTAAGAGTGATCTCATTTGAAGGAGCCCAAACATCTAAATAACCATTATCACCTACAACATAGATATAAACAGTCATTGACACGTCTTCTACGATTGGGTTAACTTCAAATGCTGTTTGAGCAGCATTAAGACCTACATAAACGTCTGCAGCACCAAAATTCACAACTTGATTTGAACCATCAGGTGTTACCTCAATACCAGCACCAGTAACAAGAGCAAGCGGGTCTACAGCCATTGCAGGGCTAACACCTGTAGCAAATGCAACTGCATAATAATTCAAGATATTAGTTTCATCAGCAGGAACAGTAAATGAAACTTCTAAGTCTGTTCCGTTACCGTTATCAGATATATCAGTTGCAACAACGTCAGTTACATTTGGAGCAGGGTTTAAAAGAGCTCCTAAAACGATGTTATCAACTTCAAGAATTGAACCTTCTACAGCAGTAGTTCCAGTTCCATTAAAAATAGAACTTGCGCTTGAAGATACAACCATATCCCATTCAACGATTGATGTTTCGAAATAAACGACATCAACTACTACAGTAGTCCATGTTGCTTGAGAGCCACCAACAAGTGTATACCCTTGCGCTTGAACATCTCCCTCTGAGTCATATCCAAAGATAGCAACTACAGCACTATCTGTTGCTAAAACTGCATGACGAACATCAAACGAAACTGATTCATATAAGTCTGTACTTTGCCAAGCATTTGCATATGCAAACCCACCATAAACACCATCAGGAACTTGACCATTTGTTGAGCCTGAAAGGGTTACACTTTCAGAAACTAAGTACGACAATCCATCAGAAGGATTTGTAGTGCCTTGAGTGACAGGTGTTGCATTTAGTGTTCCTACTCCTGCTAATACATTAGCATTAAAACTCCAACCATCAGGCGTTGCTCCTGTCCAATTTTCAAAACTTAAGTTTGTTTGAGCAAACATACTAGCAGAAACCAAAAGAGATGCTGCTATAAAGTAAATTTTTTTCATAATTTTTTTAGATTAAAATAATTTTTAGGATACGAATATACATCTTTTTTCTAATTAGACCAACCTTGGCGAGTGATATGATTTTTAAGAAACAGATTTATAAGTTAATGTTATTTTTCATACACATCTACCGAAATCCCTTGTAAACCACACAATTTATGATAATGTCCCTTCTGTGATATCAACTCATCGTGTTTGCCGCGTTCTACAATATCTCCATTTTGGAGCACAATAATTTCATCTGCATGGCGCACTGTACTGAGTCGGTGAGCGATAACGATAGACGTTCTGTTGTTCATTAATTTCTCCAAAGCGTCTTGTACTAGTTTTTCAGATTCAGTGTCTAGGGCTGATGTCGCTTCGTCAAGAATCAAGATTTCAGGGTCTTTTAAAATTGCTCGTGCAATGCTGATACGTTGTTTCTGTCCACCACTAAGTTTATTCCCTCTCTCGCCAATACCTGTGTCGTACCCATTTTCTTGCTGCATGATAAAATCGTGGGCATTTGCAATTTTGGCTGCTGCGATTATTTCTTCTTCTGTGGCATCAGGTTTTCCGAAAGCAATGTTGTTTCTAATCGTGTCGTTGAATAGAATGGATTCTTGAGATACAATGCCAATTTCACGACGTAAATCCTCCACTTTAAAATTCCGAATGTCAATTCCATCAATGGTGATTTTACCTGAACCTACATCATAGAATCGCGGTAAAAGGTCTGATAATGTCGATTTCCCGCTTCCTGATTCACCTACAAGTGCAACGGTCTTCCCTTTTGGAATGGTAAAACTGATATTGTTAATTATCTGTTTTTCGCCGTAAGCAAAACACACATTTTCATATTTTACACTTTCAGTAATAGAGTTAAAGACTTCTGGATTTTCAGGATCCATAATCACTTCGTCAGTGTTGAGGACTTCATTTATTCGGTCTAAGCTCACTTTTGCTTTGTGCAAACTTCCTATGTTGGTGGCAATACTTTGTATTGGTCTTAATAATTGGGAGAATACAATAATGAATCCCATAAACTGAGCGCCGTTCATTCCCGAACCCTCTCCTTCCAAAACCAACATTCCACCAAAGTAAACAATTACCAACATCACAAAAGCCCCTAAAAACTCATTCAAAGGAGAGGATAAATCCTTTTTTCGGTATGTACTTGTGAGAAGTTGCTGATGACGTAGGTTAGAAGCAGAAAATTTTTCTTGAATTAATTTTGAAGCGTTGAAAGCCTTAATAATTCTAATTCCACCGAGTGTTTCTTCAATGGTTGAAAACACACGTCCCATTTGGTCTTGCCCTTCGCGTGCTGTTCTTTTCAAGCTTTTTCCAATTCTCGAAATAACAAATGCAGATAGTGGGAGAACGATAAATGAAATCAGTGTTAATTTCGGACTCCAATAAAATAACAACGATACTGTGAGTAATACATCCACAGGGTCACGAAAGAGAAGTTGAAGTACACTTACTACAGAAAATTCCATTTCGTTTACGTCGGTACTCATGCGGGACATTAAGTCTCCTTTTTTCTCTTCAGAATAGAAAGCCATTGGCAAACGTAGCGTTTTAGCAAATACTTTATCTCGCAAGTCCCGAACGACAGACATTCTAACCTGAGCTTGATAATATATCGCCAAATAGCGAAATAAATTTTTGAGAAAGAACGCTACTAATACACTCCCACAAATAAACAACAGTGCCTTTTCTTTACCGTTGTTAAACAAATACAATTCCATGAAGTAATTGTAATAATCAGAGGCATATTCAAAAAAACTGAACGCACCTTCTTTCCACACAGGAGTTGTAGGAGAAACGAGAGGAAATTCATTTTTGAATATTAGTTCCATAAACGGAACAAAGAGTGCTAAAGAAATCAGATTAAAGATAACAAAGAGGAAATTGAAGAAAATAGTTAAGAGGGTTTGTGTCTTATAAACAAACGTGTACTTGTAGATTTCTTTTATCGTTTTCATTCTCTTATTTATGTTCAAACTTAATCGAGGAATAAAGATCCAATCTACTTTTCCCTCGCTGATAATGGCAAAGATACGTTTTTGACTTTGTTTTGAAACAATGACTAAACAATTCGTAACTTTGCACTATGGGTTCAATTAGACAAAATCGAGTGGAGACTGTAATGCAGCGCGAACTTTCCACATTTTTTCAACGAAATGCGCGCGAGTACGCATTGGGAAACATGGTTTCCGTTACTAAAGTAAATATCTCTGCAGACCTTTCGTTTGCGCGTGTATATCTCAGTATTTTCGGTGCAGCAGAAGCGACAGAAGTATTGAAAAACATCAACGATCACAAATCAAAAATTCGCGGTGCGGTTGGGGTAGCGTTGAAAAATTTGCGCAAGCTGCCAGAGTTTGTGTTTATTATTGATGATTCAATTGATTACGCTATGAAAATTGAAGAATTATTGAAAAAATAGAATGAATTTTCCCTTTTTCGTCGCCAAGCGGTACTACTTTTCTAAACACTCTAAGAGTATTATAAATATAATTACTTGGATTGCTGTGATTGGACTGGCCGTGAGTACGGCGGCTATGACGATAGTATTGTCTGCTTTTAACGGAATAGAATCGATGGTTCATGAATTGTATTCGGATTTTGATCCCAAAATTACAATCGAATCGAAAAAGGGAAAAACAATAAATTACAACTTCATTCCGCTTGAGGCTATTGAAAACGTGCCAGGCGTTAGACAAACATCTCGTGTTATTGAGGAAATTGTTATCATAAAACACGAGAATAAATGGGTCAATGCACAGATTTATGGTGTTGATTCCTCTTTTCTAGAAACAATTCTAGTCGACAAACACACCACTCAAGGAGATTTCGAGGGCAGTCTAAGCGCAAATGAAGCAATTATCGGAGTAGGTTTGCTGCATAAGTTGGATGGTATAATTTTTACAGGGAACCCCGAACGTGTATTGGTTTATGCTCCTTCGCGGGATGCTAAGATTATGCGTTCAAAAAGCCCTTTTCGTTCAGACTACTTTTTTTTGACAACAGCCGTTAACTACAATCGCGAAGTGAATGCGCAAACCCTTATAATCTCTTTCGATGATGCGTCAAAATTATTGAATTATGACAATGACATTACGCGTTTAGCGGTAGATTTGGATGAGGGAAGTGATATAGAAAAAGTACAAAAAGAACTTCGAGAAGCAGTGGGGGATGATTTCATCGTAAAAACTCACCTAGAAAAAAATGAGCTCATTTATAAGACGTCAAGAATTGAAAAAATCATTGTTTTCTTTATTTTGGTGTTTATTTTTATCCTCGCCACATTCAATATGGTAGCTTCATTAACAATGTTGTTTATTGATAAGAAGGATAACTTAAAAACACTTTCGGCAATAGGACTTCAACAAAAGGACATTTTTAAGGTCTTCTTTTATCAAGGACTTTTAATTACGTTTTCAGGAATTGTAATAGGGTTGATTATTGGTTATTCAGCGCTTTCAATTCAATTTTTTGGAGGAGTAATAACTCTGCCAAATTCAGGTGGAGATGCTTTTCCCGTAGTTATGTATTTTAGTGATGCTGTGATGATTTTAGCAATCACATTTTCAGTTGGAATAGTAAGTAGTTGGCTACCAGTTCGTTTCCTTGTAAAGAAGTTTGACAAAGAATTAAACGGTCATTGAGTATTCTTCTTCAATTGTACTCAGTGTCGCATAAATTTCTTGCAAATCAAAAGAAGTAACCAATTTGGTTCTATATTCTTTGAAATGTGACAAACCTCTAAAATAATTTGAATAGTGACGCTTCATTTCGATAACACCTAAAGTTTCACCTTTCCATTTTACGGACATGTCTAGGTGTCTTCGTGTAACATCAAGACGTTCTTTTAAAGTAGGTTCAGGCAAATGTTCACCCGTTGCGATAAAGTGTTTTATTTCTCTAAAAATCCAAGGGTGTCCGATGCTTGCGCGACCTATCATCACTCCGTCTACACCATATCTATTTTTGTATTCAACAGCTTTTTCGGGAGTAGTAATATCGCCATTTCCAAAAATTGGAATGTGCATTCTAGGGTTGTTTTTTACATCGCCAATTAATGTCCAGTCGGCTTCACCTTTGTACATTTGTTTTCTAGTTCGCCCGTGAATTGATAATGCTTCAATTCCCACATCTTGAAGGCGTTCTGCAACTTCATAAATATGCTTGGATTCATCATCCCAGCCTAAACGTGTTTTTACAGTTACAGGAAGATTTGTTGTTTTCACAATTTCTTCTGTCAAGCGAATCATTTTGGGGATGTCTTGTAGAATTCCTGCACCAGCACCTTTACAAGCTACCTTTTTGACTGGGCATCCGTAATTAATATCGATAATGTCTGGTTGTGTACGTTCAATAATCCGCACAGCCTCTTTCATTGATTCAATTTCAGAACCAAAAATTTGAATTCCAACAGGGCGTTCGTATTCGTAAATATCGAGTTTTGCGACACTTTTAGCTGCGTCGCGAATTAAACCCTCAGAAGAAATGAACTCGGTATACATCAAATCCGCCCCATTTTCTTTACATAGAGCGCGGAATGGTGGATCACTCACATCCTCCATTGGAGCGAGAAGTAAGGGAAAGTCACCCAATTCAATATGACGAATTTTAACCATAAGCGCTGCAAAGTTACGATTAGTTTAACGAACCCACAACAGCCTTTAATGAATTAAAGAAATGATTATCTTGCAAGAGTGACATGACCGTGTTCGTTACCACTTTCATCAAAAGAATCTGTGTACGAAATTCGGTAGAAATAGACTCCTTCTGGAGATTCTTGACCATCTACTAAGCCATCCCACAAAGGAATTATATGTGCAGCGGGGGAGAGTTCTTCAGAACCTTGAGAGAGGACATTTCCCCATCGATTAAGTACAACCCAATCAACAGTCGCTACGCCTTCAACTCGAATAGAAAACACGTCGTTGACTCCGTCGTTGTTTGGAGTGAACACATTAGGTGTTTCCATAATAAATTGATTGTACATATAAATTTGTTGAGTCATGGTATCAGAACATCCTTGGTCAGTGATCGCGATAAGTGTTACTTCATAATAACCACCAGGTAATCCCTCATAGGAATGATTCAGATCTATGTCATTAGACGTTTCTCCATCACCGTATGTCCAAATATATGAGTCAGCATCTAGTGACAAATTACTTCCTGTTAATACAGGTTCAAGTGCAGTCAATGAATCTTGATCCATTGTAAACATAGCTTGAGGTGTAGGATAGATACAGATATAATCATTTTCGGTTATTGATGTAGCACATTCACCATTATTTGAAACGGTTAAATTGATGTCAAAACAACCTATTGTTGCATACGAAACAAGTGCAGTTTGTTGATTAGATATTTCACCATTGCCAAAATCCCAATCGTATACAAAATTCACATTGTTAGTTGTTCCTGCTTGAAAACTAATTTCATCAGGTGCACACCCAGTTGTATCACTTGAAGTCATGTCAATAACCGGTGCTTCATACACTGAAATTGAAACAAAAGCCGTATCATTATCACAAGAACCAATAGCTGGGACAACATAAATAAATTCGTAAGTACCATCAGAGGCCTCGTCTAAATTAAATTCAGATGTGGTGGAATTGAATTCGCCTGAGGCTGAAATTTCTGTCCAATCGCCATTATTATCATGCACACCAATAAAGTCTGACAATGTCAAGATACTTCCAATTGGAGTACAATATGAATTTGCAAAGTCATTACCTGCATTTGGTGCTTCATGTATCGTTACATTAAACTCAATTTCACTATTACATTGTGAAAGCACAGTACTTTCATCATAGATATAGAAAGTAGTTGTAGCAAAAACTTCAAATCCATCATTTACTGAAGCTCCAGCGCCATCGGGTTGGGTGTAGTATGCTTCATTTCCAGAAAGATCTACACCAGTTATTTCGGGCAATATATAAGATCCACATTCAACAATGTCAGCAATTGGATCAATAATTGGGGTAATTCCTACAGTAATCGGAAAGATGGTTGTTGTATCGGGACATATGGCTGAATTTGATGTAACAAACGTGTATACTCCCGAAGTATTTGTACTAGGATCAAATGTTCCATTGGTCAAATTAGTTAGTGTCGATGGTCCATCCCAAACTCCCGCTGGATGCACGGCGAAAAGTGAATCTGCAAGATCAATAGGTGTGTCTATACTACATAGTTCCAACGTAAGTCCCGTTTCAGTTTCATAATGATAAATGGGGTTGTTTTGGTAATATCTCAGGTCGTCAAATGTTAAATCATTCCCTGATGTTGTTCCTGGAATGTCAGTATAAAGACGGAAATATAAAGTAGGTGAAGTGGGGTAGAAAACAGGTGTAGTAATCGTTTGCCAACCTAACATATCTACCCATGAATTATTGTACATTTCGATGCCATTCCCATCTACAATAATCACAGTAACACTTGGTTTTACAAACGCAGGATTTCCATCCTCAGCGGTATAACAGTTTCCCATTACCCATTCAAAATAATATGCTGCACCAACACACACGTCGATTTCTCTGTCCAATGATATTCCAGTATATCCATCACGGAAATTCATGAATAATGATTTTGCTCCTTCTGGAGCACAGTCTTCACGAGGAAATTCAAACCAGTCATTAAGAGATCCTGGGACAACGTAAGGAACGGCTGTATTATATTCGAAATCGTCTTGGTCGATTAATATGAAATTATCAATCTGCGCATTTGCGAGTTGACTAAAAAATGAAAAGAATATAAAAAGTGAAACAAGTGCTTTCATTTTGAGTATTTGGGTTTACATGGTTGATAGACGTAAAAAGACAATGAAAGGTTGTAAAAAGCCTGAACAAATGCTCAGGCTTTTATAATGTTATGATTTCACGCCTAAAAAACTTTCAAGGATATTTTCGAGTTTTTCATTTGCATTTCCATATTTGTTTACGTAATCTTCATGACTTAATCGTACCACTTTTAGTGCTTCTTCTTTTCCATAGACATGAGTAATTTCTACATTTTTTGAATTTCCTCCAAGGTCTTTATATGTTAAAAAGAAGTGCTTCACTCTGTCAATAACCATTTTAGGCATTTCACTCAAGTCATTTATTTCACCATAAGCTTGATCTCCTTTGAGTACAGCAATGATCTTATCATCAGCCTCCCCGCCATCAATCATACGAAATCCACCAATTACTTTAGCTTCAGCAATAATTCCTCCTCTGCTTACATTTCGTTCACTTAACACACAGATATCAAGAGGGTCATTATCACCTACAATATCAGTCCGTCCAGTTTTTTCCGCACAAAATTCAGCCACTTTTTTATCACAATAGGTTTGTGGAACGAACCCATACATACAAGGCATGTGGTTTGAGAATTTTTGGGGTCTATCTACCATGATATATCCAGATTCTTTATCTACTTCATACTTTATTGAATCTTCAGGAATAATTTCAATAAATGAATTGATTGTCTCAGGATATTTTTCTCCAATAGCTATTCCATGCCATGGATGAGCAGTATATCTAACATTCAACGCTTCAACTAGTGCTTTTACTTCTTCTTTCATAAAAAATGTTTCTAAACTTAATAGGTGAGCAAAAATAGAGCTTTTTATTTAAAACTAATATAGTTTAAAGGGTTTACGTATTTACCCTCAAAGATTAATTCAAAATGTAGGTGAGGGCCAGTTGAGTTTTCACCAGTATTTCCAACTATAGCAATTGGGTCGCCTGCTTTTACCTTATCGCCTGCTTTTTTTAATAAAATGCTATTGTGTTTGTAGAGTGAAATGAATTTGTTGTCATGGTTGATAATAATTGTTTTACCATCTTTATTTGTCCAATCAGAAAAAATAACCACACCCTCTAGAATAGATTTAACCGTTTCTTTTTCGGTAGTTACAATGTCAATTCCTGGATGACCTTCACTCATTTTTTGAGATATAACACCAGTAACTGGGGAGAAAAAGAAAACTCCACTGAACTTTTCACTTGTAGTGCCGAATCCTCTTGTTTCATTGATGTCCTCTTGAACTTTACTGGCAAGAGCTACTTCTGATTCGGATAATTTATCCTGAATTTCAACTTGAGAAGTATTTAAATTTGCCATTGTATCCGTAACAAAATCAGTACTTAATTCTTCTCCCAAAATAATTTTCTTTACATCATTTATATATCTTTCCTGATACTCAATCTGGACAATGAGCGAATCAATTTTGATATGTTGCTCTTCAAGTAAAGACCTGTCGGTATTCCTTACACTGTCAGGAAGCAAACTTTGAACAGGGGTGTAGCCTATAATAACAAAGCTTAACCCAAAAAACATTAAGAAAAACACAAAAAGTAATGAAAACATGGTGAGCCTACTCACCTCAAAACCCCATAGAGGTTGATATGAATTTGGATTTAACCCATTAATTTTTATCTTTTTAGAGAAAAAATCACGTACTTTTGATAAATAATTTTTTGACATTACCGTTTTCTTGTGATGTGGTATAGTTTTTGACCTATAAAATTAGATAAAGTTACATCAATTAATTTTGTTTGGCTTCTTAAATTTTGTGAAATATTTCGAAAATCGTCTGATTTTAACAACGTTTTTCTTTTTCATACGTTTATATAGATAAGAATGAAGAATTTTTTATTTACCATATCAATTTTACTCCTTTGGACATCATTTAATGTCTCAGCTCAGCTTGTGACATCTGCACAAGGACCTCAAGCATTGGTGCAAAATGTATTAGTTGGTAGCGGCGTTACCGTTTCCAATATAAACTACTCAGGAGCGCCACAGGCAATAGGTTATTTTAATAGCCAAAATGCAAATGTGGGTCTAACAGAGGGGCTTATAATGACTACTGGAACGATACACAATACTGGCGCAGGGCCGCATGGCCCTAATAATCAAGCTAGCTCAGGCTATGACAATGGTCGCCCTGGATATGGCTTATTAACCAATTTGACAAATGGGGGGAGTACTCACAATGCGGCGGTATTGGAGTTTGATTTCGTGCCTTATGCTGATTATGTTGAATTTAGATATGTTTTTGGGTCAGAAGAGTACCCCGAGTATGTATGTACTCCCTTTAATGATGTATTTGGTTTCTTTATATCAGGACCTGGTATTGGTGGACTTCAGAATATAGCTAAAATCCCAGGAACAAATTCTCCTGTTGCCATTAATACAGTAAACTCAGGTTCTGCTGGATCTGTTAGTCAGGTAAATCCTCAACACTGCTCATCACAAGACCCAAATTGGCAATCAAACAGTATCTATTATAGAGCAAATGGGAACGGGAATCAATCACCCTATAATTCAAGCGCGCAGTATATCCAATATGATGGATTAACAACAGTCTTAACAGCGTCTTCAAATGTAATTTGTGGTGAAACCTATCATATTATAATCGCTATTGCAGATGTGGGTGATGGAATCTATGATTCTGGAATTTTTCTAGAAGCTAATTCATTTTCAAGTCCCGTTTTTGTTGATGTAAGCTATCAATTATCTTCTCTTTCTTTCGACAACGATTACACGATGGCTGAAGGTTGTACTGATGCGACAGTTACGCTAACTCGTCATGGGGAAGATTTATCTGAAGAACTAACAGTTCCAATATGGGTTACAGGAACAGCAACTGCAGGTATTGACTATTCTGATAATATTCCAGGTTCGGTAACTTTTGCTCCTGGTCAATCTCAAATTTCATTTACCATTTCTGCATTTGAAGATGGTTTACTTGAAGGTCTAGAAACAATTATGATTGAGTTTGGCATTCCTGACCCTTGTGGAGGAAATGAAAATTATACCATCATGCTTGCAATAGATGATGTGATGCCTGTTTCCGTAGAATTGGAGGATGATCAGGTGGACTGTCCAGGCGAATCGGTCTTCTTAACTGCACAACCAACTGGGGGTGGATTAGGCTATGACTATCTATGGAGTACAGGTGAAACTACGCAAACAATTGAGGTGTCTCCTGATGTAACAACTTCTTATACTGTTACTGTAACAGATAATTGTTTAAACGAATCGGCATCTGCAACAAGTGAAGTATTTGTACCCGAATTTGGTCCAATTTTGCTGAATTCAACTGATGATATCGTGGATCCATGTCCTTACGTTAATTACACACTTACTGTTGAAGCAGCGGGGGGAGCGGGAACATATAATTACATGTGGTATGATAATTTTGGTGAAAACTATGGTACAAGTAATGTACAAAATGTACAGCCAGGGTTTACGACAACTTATTATGTTTTGGTAGAAGATTTTTGTGGAGAATCAGCTTTGGATAGTGTGACTATTACAATAACAAGCCCGCCACTTGAACCTTACGTTTTAGGTGACACAACAATTTGCTTAGGTGACTCTGCTCTTCTCACAGCAGGAGCTACAGGTGGATTTGGTGATTATTATTTCTACTGGCCTCATAGCGGAGAAACGACCAATCAAGTTTGGGTTTCACCTAGACAAACAAGTCAAATTTATGTTATTGTAAGTGATGACTGCCAAACTTTTACTGTTGAGGCTTTTGGTTCTATTGAAGTGCAACAACCTATAGCTAATTTCTTAGTTAGTTCAGGAACACTCTTTGAAGATCTACCAATTCAATTTGAGAACACTACAATTGGTGGAAACACTTATTACTGGGAGTTTGGTGATGGACAGACATCGACTGTAGTACATCCGAGTAATACATATGATGAACCTGGAACTTACTTTATTTCACTCTATGCTGAAAATGAAATTGGTTGTAGAGATTCAATAACAAAATCAATTAGAATTTTGCCTGAATTCTATATTTATGTCCCAAATACAATTACACCAAATGACGATGGGAGTAACGATTATTTCTCTGCCTCAACAATAAACGTAGTGAGTTTAGAAGTGCGAATCTTCAATCGTTGGGGTGAGGAATTGTTCTATTCGGATGATAAACGTTTTCAATGGGATGGAACGTATAATGGGCAACCTGTTCCAGATGGTGTTTATGTGTATAAACTTCACTATCTTTCAATCAATGGAGATGATGAATTGATTTATGGTCACGTGAACGTGCTTCGTTAATTCCTTTTATTCAACAGTTTTTACGACCTTTGTCAAATGAAAATCATGAAATGGTTTAGCAAGGGATTTGATGGCTATGAACTAATTGATGCTGGTGGCGGAAAGAAGTTTGAACGCTGGGGAGAGATGTACACTGTTAGACCTGAAGTGCAAGCTTATTTTAAGTCGGGTGAGCCTTTTGAAGAGTGGAATACTAACAGCCCCTTGATCTTTGATGAAACTAAAGGAAAATGGCTGAACGACCAGTCTGAATGGCAAATTCAATTTAAAAATCTTACTTTCAATCTCGAAACGACAAAATTTAAACATGTTGGTCTTTTCCCTGAACAGCAGGTTAATTGGTCGTTTATCGAATCGAATCTTAAGCCTAAGCAGCGATTTTTGAATTTATTTGCATACACTGGAGCTGCAAGTCTTGTTGCAAGAAATAAAGGAGCAGAGGTAATTCATGTGGACAGTGTCAAGCAACTTATTTCTTGGGCAAAGCGAAACATGACGGACTCAGGTCTTGATGGAATTAAATGGGTTCACGAAGATGCATTAAAGTTTGCCCAGCGAGAGGTCAAAAGAGGGAATAAATACCACGGAATCGTTATGGATCCTCCAGCATGGGGAATAGGAGCAAAAGGTGAAAAATGGAAAATTGAAGATAAACTTCCCCACCTCATTGAAACTGCACAAGCTTTATTAGAAAAGAACGGCTTTTTGATTCTCAATACCTACTCACCTCGCGTTTCAACGGACAACATTAAGAAAATCGCACTCAACTATTTTTCCGAAGATAAACTTGAAATAGGCGAACTGTGGACAGAAACGAAAACAGGTAAGCAATTATTTCACGGACATTTACTTAGGGCACGCAAGTAAATGTTATCGAAACAATTGGATAAAACCTTCAAACGTCTCTTTGTCCTCTGAAGCAGTAGATAATTCTAGGGTATACATATAAACTCCCTCAAGCATATGCTGCCCATTGTAAGTCCCATCCCAAAGAATGATGAACTCATCTTCAGCTGTATTGAAGTCTTTTGCCACCAATACATTTCCCCAACGATTAAAAATGGTTATGTTTCCTGCTGTTGGAATAGATGTTGTAATTCCAAAACAATCGTTTACCATGTCTCCGTTTGGCGTAAAGACATTGGGAATATGTACTTCTAGCTCTTCGTACACTAATATCGACATCGAATACGAATCTTGACAACCGTATGTGGATTCCACAACGTATAATGTCACTTGCCATTCTCCAATTTCCTCAAAAATATAATTGAAGTTTTGAGATGTAGAAAACTCATTCTCCTCAATCCACCAACTGCTTGTAGTATAATTTGAGGACTGGTTTGTAAATTCTACATTAAGTGGTGCTGTTCCACTTGCTGGAGTAGCCGTAAAATTAGCGTTAGTTTGAATTACACTAACCCACACACTGTCTCTACATTCTCCACAATCATTTGATGAGGTAAACACATAATAACCGGACTGTGTAGCTTCAATTGATAAATCGGAAGAACCAGTTGACCAGCCGAATGAAGTGCCATCAGTTATGGCAACTAAGTTAGCACTCGTTCCTGTGCATATAAAAATGGAATCAGGGTTAGTGATTTGACAACTCGGCGCAGAGCCAAAAACAACATCGAAATCATCTGAATCATTTCCGCAAGCGTTTGTTCCGACTACAGAGTAATTGCCACTAACTAGGGGAGTAATTTGAGCCGTAGTTTCACCAGTACTCCATAAATAAGTATCAGCACCTGAGGCTGTTAAAATTATCGCGCCAGGCTCGCACGATGTGGAACCATTAGATGAAATAGTAACAACAGGTAATTCAGCGAAGTTGATTAACAATGAGTCGAAAACGGCATCTCCACAACCATTAACTGCAGAAAAATAGATGTAGTGTGATTCATCTACTCCAGAGAGTGGTGTGTAAGTTGTGTTGAGGGAATTGTCATTCGAAAAACCACCGAAATCACTTTCCCACAAGTATGTCGAAGCATTTCCTGTAATACTACCAGATACATCAACTGATTCTTCTGGGCAAATAGTGCCATCAGATGAAACAAAATTGGTATTAACAGTCATGTTTTCTAACGGAATTGTACAACCTTCATTTGCATAGGTTGGATTTCCGTCCGAGTCAAAATTAACACGTGCGCCATCCCTTTCCGCGGTTGAACCTCCAATTCCACCTGTTTGATTTACTAAATGACATCTGTTGTATGTTACTGACTGACTGCACCCAGGTCCAAAAGTCATAGATACTGTACGATACCCATTTTCCTCCACACAGCCTCCTGTATCCCAATTTGCAAAGTGACCTTGTGTATTTCCTGCACACTGAAAAATAACATAAAGAGTATCCGTTAAACCTGCATAATCATGTGCTGTAGGGTCAAAGTCGACGCTTGTAATAAGTAAGATTTGTTTGTTTGCGGGTAGTACGCCACCAATTGGTTCTAAAAAATATCCACATGAGAGAATCGTAGAATTCATGTAGGCAACTTTATTTGAGGTAGTCGCATTCTGACAAATTCCCAAATATGAATTAAAAGGCCACGTGATAGTTAAATTAGCCGTGTTCAAATCATTCGGTCCAACAAGAAATCGAACCATTTCATTTGGTCCTTCGGGTGAACCACAGGCATCTACAAGAATACTTTCAACTTCAAAACATTCAGTAGTTTGTGAGTAGCTAGGTAAACCTATTAAAATTACCAAAATCACTAATAATCTCTTCTGCACAATTCTAATTTTCATTAAGACGTAGTTAACGGAACAAAAGTAGGCCTATCGTGTTAAGAAATCTTCAATAGGGAGTTAAATCTGTTAACAATATTAAAAATGATTTCAACATACTACTCCATCAACTTGAAAGTATTCAGGAAACAAATCAAAAGCGATAGGTTCTGCACCGATTTCTTTCAGAAGTTTGCATGTAATGCCATTACCAGCGGGTAAATCGACTACTTTTTTGTTCTCAAAACGATTTCGGTGAGTAAGAATGTACTTTTTGATATGGTACTTAATGCTTTTGGGATTGTCCTCGTGACTTTTCATTGTATAATGATAAGGAAAATAAGATTATCCGTAATATGGGCTAATCATCAAATATACAATAACTCCAGTCACAGCGACATACAACCAAATCGGAAAAGTATACTTTGCTAATTTCTTGTGGCGTTCAAATTCTCCTAAATAGGCGTACAAGTAAGTCACTAAAACAAGTGGAATTACTGTAATACTCAAAATGATATGCGAAATCAGAAGCATGTAATATGCAAGCGCTGCGTTTCCTTCATATTTTGTAGGGTCACTGGTCATATGATAAGCGACATATCCAACTAAAAATAACAAGGAACATACAATAGCGAGCTGCATTAAACGCTGGTGAAGCTGTCTGTTCTTTTTCTTAATTGCAACAAGTGCAGCAATTAAAAGCAATGAAGTAATAGCGTTAATTGTAGCGTAGATTGGAGGTAAAAAACGCGTATCATAACCTTCCAATTTCACTCCAAACAAAAGGGCTACAACTACAGGAATAACAATAGACAAAGTCCAAATCCCAATTTTTAGACGCTTTATTTTTTTGTCAGAAATCTGCTCCATATTCTTCTTTTAACAATCGTCTAATATCTTTGTTTAATTGATCTACGTCATCTGTACTTGTACCGTCGTAGATTCCGCGAATTAATCCTTCTCTATCTACTAAAACAAACGAAGGTGAGTGAGCAAATCCACCAGGTGCATTTTCATCAGATTTGGCGTGAACCATGTATCCTTTTACTCCTAATTCGTGGGTTTCTTCTTCGTCACCAGTCAAGAAATCCCAATTTTCTTTTGAAACACCGTATTCTTCAATGTATTTTCGCAGCGCTTCCGGTTGATCTTTTTCAGGGTCAATTGAAAAGGACAGGAAGTGAAGTTCTGGAATATCCTTGGTTAAGATTTGCAAACGTTTTAACTGAGTCGTCATTTTTGGACAAATAGAAGGGCAGGTCGTAAAGAAAAAATCGGCAACATACACGCGACCTTTGACTTTGTTTTGATCTACCCAAACCGAATCTTGATTCAGGAAGCGAAAATCTGGTACACGGTGAAAAACAGTATCTGCTATTGTTTCTCCATCTACTTTGGTGTAATCAACTTCACGTTCTCCGTAAATCGGTAGAACTCGCGTTGTTTTATCAGCATCATCACAGCTTTGGATGAATAATGCGATCAGTGCGAAATAAACTACTCTAACCATTACTTTTTATCTTTCTTTTCTTGTCGTCGTTTCTCTTCAAATTCTTTTTGAAGTAAGGTAAATCCATCGTGAAAGTCACGAACCATACTCTCACTTTTCCCGTATCGAACAAATCGAAGATTTCCTTCGTCGTCAATTAGCAATAGAGATTCTAAGAACATTCTCCCACCGAGAAATTCATCACTTTCTTGCTCGAATACATTGATATCGTTGTGTTCAAAATTGTAAATATCTTTGGGGTCACCTTCGGCAATTTTCCAGTACTTAACGTCGTAATCTTTTACCACATCTTTCAATCTATCCATAAGCACGTCTTCCATTTTAGCTGGATTTCCTTTTGTATCAGTCACAATTGAAACAATACGTACGTGCTTAAGTTTTTTTGGATTGGTGTAAATACGTTTAAAAATTTGCTCTTTGATAAACCACAAATCTATTCCGCACGAGTCAGGACAAGTGTTTTGAATAGTGGTGAAAATGGTGATGTGTCCTTTCAGATCATCTTGCGTTAACGTTTCACCGTCATTGAGCTTAAGCTCAAACTGACCAATGTTACCGTAACTATCAAGCTTTTGAAAGTGATTGGTGCATCCTTTGGAAAACACGATAATGATTAAAGCCGGTCCGAACAGTAGTATGGACAAAATCCACACTGATGAACGACCGGCCTTTTTATTTTTACTAGCCACGCTATGTATTTTCTAAAAATTAATATTTCAACCACGCATCATTAACTGCAAGACCTTCATTCAATGCAATGAAAATAAGGTAAGCCATGAAAATGAAATACGGTATCAAAATGATGTTTCGCAAGGTTTTGTTCTCGTCACCTAAGTGCATAAAAACCATTACGATGTATCCTGCTTTAATCAATGTCATAATAATGAAAGACCATTTCACGGTAATCCATGCCATTGAATCTGCATTTTGTTTGATAAATGCACCAAGAAGTACTTCAACAATTGTAATAACTGTCAAAAGGATTGTTACAAAGTAAATCTTCTTGCGAAGTTTTTTACCGTGCGCTTCGTCGTGATGTGTATCTAACGAATATTCTATGATATCATCTCTTTCCATAATTCAGTATTTTCTTAATTAAACAAGGTAGAAGAATGTAAATACAAATACCCAAACTAAATCGACAAAGTGCCAGTAAAGTCCAGTCTTCTCAATCATTTCGTAATGACCTCTTTTATGATAAGTTCCTCTCAACACTCCGAAGAAAATCAAGATGTTAAACACAACTCCTGAAAATACGTGGAATCCGTGGAAACCTGTGATAAAGAAGAAGAATTGTGCATATTGTTGAGGACCGTATTCGTTTTGCTCTAGGTTAGCTCCAAATACGATACGATTTGCTTCACCCGAAGTTACAGCTTCCATATATAAACGTTCAGCTTCTTCACCTGTTATTTTAGTATCTAAAGCGTAAACACCACCTGCTTCGCGAACCAATAATTCATCGATATGAGCTTTTTCTTTTACGTTTACTTTTGCTATCGAACCGTCATGTAATTTGATAGTTCCATCCGCATTTACATTTCCTGCTGCTACAGCGTGATTGTATTCATGTGCTAAATCATCTTTGATGACATCTCCAACATGATGATGACCACCTGCGCGTACAACTTCAAAACTTTCGAATGTAGCACCATGTCCGTGAACATAAGCTAAAGAGCCGTCATGCAATTGAACACGTCCCAATTGAGAACCGTGGATGAAGTGAGACCATTCCCAAGCTTGTGAACCAACGAAGAAGAATCCACCGATGATAGTTGCCAACATCCATTTTGTAACTCCTCTACGATCCATTCTGTGACCTGCTTCAACGGCTAATACCATTGTTACAGATGAGATAATCAGAATGAATGTCATTAAAGCCACATAAACCAATGGATAACCATGTCCTAAGAAAGGAAGTGAACTAAAAACTTCTTCACCAATTGGCCATTTACCGGTATATGCGTGACGGATAAATCCGTAACTTACCAACAAACCACCAAACGTCAAAGCATCTGAAACTAAGAAAAACCACATCATTAGTTTTCCATAACTGGTTCTAAAAGGTGATTCCTTACCTTTCCAAGAAGCAGCTGAGTCGATTTCGTGCGTAGTGTGTCCTGCCATTACAAACTTTTTTTTTGCAATTTTAATGAATAAAAAGTAAAAACAGCAACAAATATAACCATAAAGCACCTAAAAAGTGCCAAAAAATTGCTGTCGCCCTCATTCCGAGAGTGTTAGATGAATCGAATTCGTTTTGGAACATGCGTCGGGTAAATAAAATCATGTAAATCACCATGAAAACGATATGCATTAAATGCAAAGCAGTCATCATGTATAAATAAGATATCGCATTGTTCCTAGAATCAATTAGTTTCAACTCTAAACCTTTTGGTAATCTCTTGCCTTGGTAATATAATTCACGGTTGTCGTAGCGAACTTCTTCTCCGTGGTAATAAATTTTAAAGTCTTTGCCCACTTTGCCTTTTAAAAAGAAATCTCCTCTGCCAGCTTCTACGTGTAACATCATCTCATTCAGGCGAATCCAGTCCACTCTGCTAAGTTCTTCCCCGTTCGAGTGAATTAACTTGCCGTCTACTATAGCTAAAGGTTCTGCTTGGTGAATCAAGTTGAATTTAGTACCGTAGTTCTCAATGTTCAATACTTGTGCAGAATCAGAACCGATAAAATTGCGGGCAAAACTTTTTAATTCTTCAAGTTCATTGCCGGTTATAACTGCACCTTTTTTAATAAAGTCATTTCCATTTACAACAATCAATGCACCATCCATTTTAATCTCGTAATAATCGCCGTAACGACCGTTCGATACCATAATATCACTGACAACATACGCTCCCCTATCGAGAAGTTGATTGTAGCCCATGAATTGTGTCACACCAAACAAAACGCCTGTAAGTGTTGTAGCGAGAACGAGGTATTTTGAAAGGGCAGAATTACTTTTTTTCATTGCGCGAATTGCAAAATGAAAGAAGACACTTCCCAACACAATAATTGCGGTACTGTACCAAAATGCTGCAGGCAAAGTGAATTTTACCCAAAAGGAATCTCCCATCGATACGTAGTATGCCGAAGTAAGTCCAGCAAAAATCATCACTACGCCAATTATCCCCACATAGACCAAATTCTTGGTCATTTTCTCTTTTACTTCGGGAGTTAAATCATTAAATACATCTTTCTTCATGATGTCAAATTTTCTTTAAACGCTAAATTTTGTCCAGCACATACAAGAACTGAATCAAGGGCAAATAAATGAAGGACGCAAACATTAATTTACGTGCATCTTTTGTGTCACAAGTTAAATAAAGTCGGTAAGCGAAAAGGAAGAAAATCAATCCTAAAAAACTACCGACATATAAGGTTGTGTCTCCAACCATGTCCAGAGCCCACGGAATTAAACTAAATGGAACCAACAATAAAGTATATGCTAAAATTGGAAATGCCGAAGCTTTGGTTTTGCCTTTGTTCGAGGGCAATAAATCAAATCCTCCATGCTTATAATCATCGTACAGTACCCACGCAATAGCCCAGAAATGGGGAAATTGCCACATGAACTGAACCATGAATAAAATTCCAGGAATAAGTGTGTATTCATCCAAGTAAGCAAGTGCACCCAAAAATGGAGGAAAAGCTCCAGGAATCGCCCCTACAAATACAGCCCAAGGTGTTTTTGGTTTTAAAGGAGTGTACACAAAAGAGTACAATAAAAAGGATACAAATCCCCAAAATGTAGTCTTGAAATTGATGAATGCCAATAGCGTAATTCCGATTGCTAAACAAATAATGACAATGATTAGTCCTTGCTTTACGGTCATTCTACCTGCCGGAATGGGGCGATTTTTAGTTCGATCCATCTTTTTATCGAGATTTCGCTCAATAATTTGGTTCATTCCGTTTGAAGCACCTATCACAAAAGTTCCACCAATAGTCAATAGAAGCAAGCCTAAATCAAAACCACCACCAGCAAATAAATATCCCGCGATTGCAGATAAGATTACTAAACTTGCAAGTCGCATTTTTGTGAATACCATCCAGTCTTTGAAAACTGAAGGTTGACTTTCGTTCGCTATTTCTTCGCTTTTTCGAGCCACCAAATGAATTTTGAATCGCAAATTTAAGCATTAATTAAGCATCGCCAACAGGAATGAAATAAATAGTTTTAGGATTATGGGAGTTTGTCATTTTTTTTTGAATTTGCCCATACATTGTTTTAGTATTAAACCAAAGATCATTAACTTTACTGATGTTTAATTCATCACTATGAAGCACATAATATCGCTATTTTTATTTTCACTGTCTTGTTTTGTGTTGATTTCTCAAGAGAATTACCAAAAGAAAACTTTCTCAGTTAAGAAAAATCAAACCGTTAATCCGAAAGATATAGAGCCTGATTTTGAGCCAATGCTGTTCAATCTCGAAGCTCCACTTCCTGATGGAGAATCGGCAAAGTCTTATTTAATGAGACAGAAAATTGAGTCAAAAGCATATTATTCTGAGAAAAAAGGTTCGGGGAATTCTTCAAACTACCCGATGAAGAACGGAAACATGCCTGAAATCGGTTTGACTTTTGAACCGAAGAGAAGAACTCCACCCGGAAGTATAGTACCCATTTATGGTGGAATTCCAAGCGACAACACTATGGCGGTGTCCAATGGTGGAATTATAATGATTGCTATGAACTCTGTGTTGTACGCTCACGATATTGCGACAGACACCGCATTGTTTGAAGATTTTCAAATTTATCTCAGACCTTTTATCAATGGAAGCGCAGGAAGTTCGTATTACGACCCCAAACTGCTTTACGATCCAACTTACGACAGGTTTATTTTGACATTTTTAAAGGATTCTAATCCTAGTAACAGCGAAATTATCATGTGTTTCAGTTCTACAAATGATCCACGTGACGAATGGTTTGTATATAATCTTCCAGGAAATCCGTTGGAGAATAACCGCTGGACTGATTTTCCCTGCTTGGCAATTACAGAAGACAAAGTGTATTACACAGCAAATTTAATTATTCCCGATGTGTCTTGGCAAGTGGGATTTGACGGTTCGGTTATTTGGGAAATGGACAAGGACGCTGCATTTAGTGGAGCCGCGGACATTTCTGCTACGCTTTATCACGACGTCAAATTTGAAGACCGATTTGTTCGAAATTTGCATCCTGTAAATGGGGCGAATGGAATTGCAGACGAAATGATTCTCCTTTCTAACCGCAATTTTGATATTGAAAACGACACCATTTTTTACATCAAATTGAATGATGGTGTGTTGGATGTCACAGCACTGAAAACGGATTTAAACTACGGCGTTCCACCAAATGGAAGACAGTTTGATACCGACACGTCTGACCCTACAAACGGTCTGCAAACCAACGATGCGCGAGTGCTTGGCGCAATTAAATTTGAGGATGAAATTCAATTTGTAGGCAACACGATTAACCCTGAAACTGGCTTTTCGGCAATCTACCATGGGGTGATTTTAAACTTGAATGAAGACACACCAACCATTCAGGGAAAACTAATCAGCGACCCCATCAAAGATTTTGCGTATCCCAACATTGCTTCATCAGGAAATGAAGACTGCGACAGGGAAGTGATTATTGCTTTTGACTACACATCACCCGATCATTTTCCTGGAGTTGCTGCCGTACACGTGAACAATGAGCGAAATTCTTCACCCGTTCTGACTGTTAAAGAAGGTTACAATTTCGTAGATAGACTTCCTGGAGGTTACGAACGATGGGGAGATTATTTCGGTTTGCAAAAGAAATATGATGAGCCGGGAAAAACGTATAGTTTTGGTTATTTAGCGCTGGCGAATAAAAACAACAGTGGCTATTGCGCCGAACTTAGAAGTCCAGACACTACAACAATGCACCTTAACTTAGCACTTACCAGTTCGGCAAATGTATGCAATAACACGATCGAAGCGACTGTCGAAAACGGCACAGCACCGTTTGAATATTATTGGGATGGAAGCGAAACATCCTCTGCATCAAGCACTGCTTCAGGAAAATGTGCAGGAGATACAGTTCACGTACGTGTGGTAGATGCAAAAGGCTGTTCATCAGAAGGAAAGTATCGCGTGCCTTTTGCTGCATTGGCAAATGGAATTTCAGTTTACCCCAACCCGTCTGACGACATAGCCGCTGCCAAGTTCACACTTGAAGAAGATGCAATGGTCAGAGCCGAACTTTTTGATGAATCTGGAAGATTAGTAAAAGTTTTACTCGAAAAACAAGCCAAAAAAGGACTAAACGAATTTGTGTTCTCCATGGCTCCCCTCGCTGAAGGAATGTACACCGTAGCCATTTTTGCTGATGGGAAGATGGTGCATAGGTTTAAGGTGGTGAAGGGGTAGTATTGCTAACATTAGTTGAACGAATAATAAAGCCCCGAATAACACATCAGGGCTTTATTTGACTATTCTTTCTCAGCAATTAAAATTGACGTCAAGTAACAATTTTCATTAACTGCAACTTGTTGCTGTAATCGCGCTAAGGTATTCATGGCGAGTTCAATACTTAATCGTTCAATCACGTTAATGTCATCGATTTTTAAGCGATCAATATTCTCATATTCATTACGTTTTACCAATTCGTCATATTGTGACATTACATTTTTTAATTCAGTAATCTCATTCGACAAATGTGCTGTTGATTTATGAGTTACGATTTTATCTACTACCTTTTCTATTTTCTGATTTACCAACTCTGAAAGTTCATGTAACTCTTTGGCCTTATCCAAACCCTCTTCGATGCTCAGCAGTCTAGTATTGGAATCAAACAAACGATCTGAATTTTCGTGTAGGTAAACGTGGTTTTCAACCATTTGTTTTTCAAATTCCCTCGAAAAACTCAAGTCAAACAGAGAAAAGAAGATTCCTCCACAGGCCATCATTAAAACTGAATTCACAATGGTGTTAAATCTCAAATCTGCCCTTTTTACTCGTGTAAAGAAGTAAAGTGGAACGTAAACAAAAGTAAATACAACAGTACTAGATAGCATCATGACATTTGCAAAAGGCCAATGCATTAACTTGAAAATCAATCCAGCTGACAGAACCATGGCAACTAAAAACCCAAAACTAAATACTACTTTATCGACTTTAGACTCTTCATCTTTAAACTTGATTGCTATCAATAAAGGAAGAAAGATTAAGCTAAACACAAATCCACCCAAAACGATTGTTATACCCGCACCTGGTAAATGCAACGTTTTTAATATTGCACCAAATGTGGTCAATAACACAGTGGCTATTCCTGATATTTTCATTATCTTTTTCATACTATAAAAGTGTTTAAATTTTATTAAATTGTTTGTCTCAACTTGTATTTCCATCAAATTCTCCTTGAAAAATCTGGGCAATATCGATTCATAGAACACTTTAAAGTCTCCTTTTTCATCCATTTCTTCTTCAATAATGCAACACATGTGATCTAGTAGATTGTCTCGCAGATCTTCGAGAACAATCCCACGTGCTTCAATATCTTTTAAAATGAATTCAACTTGCGCTTCAGTTACGTTATACATTTCCCTTTTGCGGTTCTAAATCCAACAAATACTTCATGGTTCTCATAAAGTCGGTCAATTCGTTTACCTTTTGAGTCGTCGTTGCATGGCCTTGCTCGGTGAGTGTGTAGTACTTCCGCACCCTCTTTCCCATGAACTCCTTTTCTGTATCCAATTCACCGTTTTTTTCCAATGAATGCAAAGTAGGATACAAAGCTCCTTCAGTAATTTGAATTTTCCCTCCTGTTAGCTCCTTTACCTTTTGGGTAATTTCATAACCATACATTTTTCCTTGCTCTTTTAGCAAGTTCAACACAATGGTTTTTAACGTTCCTTTTATTAGTTCTGATGAATACATAAGGCAAAGATACATAATAATCTTATGTATGCAAATAAAATACATAAGAATGTTATGCATGTAAATGTAACAACATGAAATACAGCAGGTTAATTAGCGTAATATTTTCCAGATTTAAATAGTTAGATCAATCAAGACTATATGAATGAAGTTTTTAGAGATATAATAGTAAATTTGGATTATTCAGGTGTTTAAATAAATGAGTTAGGTAGGACCTAGCTTGACGATTGTATTTTATAATCTTTATGAAACGACAAGACTACAGATTGAAAATTGATAATCCTTGTAAAAAGGAATGGAATTCAATGACAGAAAATGACATTGGAAGATACTGCTCGTCTTGCTCGAAAAGTGTTACTGACTTTACACAAATGACCGATCAACAGATTTTAGATGCGATTATAAACTCGGAGAGAAAAGTTTGTGGAAGGCTGACAGAAACTCAACTTCAAAAACAGTTTAAAATAGCAGGACAAAAAACAAACAATTCAGTTTTACCAAGATTTCTATCAGGATTACTTTTGTTTGGTGTTGTTGACAGCACAACGGCCAATGAATTTAAAACTGAAATTGTAGATAATTTTAAAGGTACACAGAACAAGATTGGAGGGATTGAACAAATAAAAGAAACACCAAAAGATAGTCTGAAAAACATTATTCAAGGAAAGGTCATAGACGTTGACACAAAAGAGCCTTTGTCCTATGTAAATATCTTGTTAAAGAACAGCACGACAGGAACGATTACAGATGAAAACGGAAACTTTCGATTGACGGTGCCTGACAGCTTAATCAGTGACCAAGTAGTTATAGTTATTAAGTATATCGGCTATATTGAGACAGAAATTTTAATTAATTCGACTGACTTACCTGTATTAGAGAAAATTCTAGTAATTTATCCAGAACCATTTTTAATAGGTGAGGTTGTAATTGTTAAAAAGAAAAAATGGTGGCAATTTTCTAAAAGGAAATAAGAAAATCTTTATGTAACTAGGTGTAAAACTAAACAAGAAAACACAATGAACAATCTCTTAAAACTTGAAGAATTGGGACAGTTTGTCCTCTCAATAATCCTTTTTAATCAATTAGACTATGCGTGGTGGGTTTTTCCAACCTGCATTCTCTTACCAGATTTATCAATGGTTGGTTATTTAGTCAATCCAAAAATTGGCGCTTGGCTCTATAATTTTTTCCACCACAAATTAGTTGGAATAGCCATTTTGGTGCTTGGCTTTTGGCTAAATAATCCTCTCCTCACTTTGACAGGTGTAATTTTATTTGGGCACTCGGCAATGGATAGAATTTTTGGTTATGGACTCAAATTTAATGATAATTTTAAGCATACTCATTTGGGTTGGATTGGGGGAGAACTGAGAAAATAAAACCAATGAAATCCATAACGATAGTACTCCTTCTCCTTTCATCCATTTCCTTTAGTCAGGAATATGATTTTATAAAGTATGCACACTATAAAAACTTAGCTTACCATCAAGATTCAGTTAGGAATTACCAAAGTGCGGTTGGCTATTATGATTCAATGTTAGTTGCCGTTGATTTTCATCCATATGATTATTATGACGCTTTTGTTGTCGCATGGAAACAGAAAAACTACTCCAAAACAAATGATTTCCTGATTCGAGGCACATTAAAAGGATTGGATATAAAGGATTGGTATGGAGAAGAACTTAAATCTTATCTATCGACAGAAGATGGGCAGAAATACTTATTGATAAAAGATTCACTTTTAGTTAAACATTTTAGCTTGATAGATACCGCTTCATATAACATTCTTACTGAGTTAATCAAGCGTGACCAAAGATTGCGAGATGGGAGTAAAGAGGTGAATTATAATGATAGTTTGAATTTTGAGGCGCTAATTAAACTCTCAGAAGAAAGAGGTTTTCCTACCTTTCCCAAAGTTGGTTATGGTTGCAGTAAAGCATGGTTATTATTATGGCATCACAGAAACAAAGCATATCCTAACTCCAGTCAGTGGCAACGCATTATTCCTTTAATCAATAAAGAAATTCAAGCAGGTTTTCTTGATCCTGACTTTTTTGAAATGTTTGAGAGTCACAATAAAAAGTGATTTTAATCATTCATGATACCAAGTAGTATAGCCTTTTGACATAGGTATAAATAAGTTGTGCTACATTTGGAAAAAAGACTAATTTTTCGGATATTTAAAATCAAATTTCACATTAAAATGGCAACAGTTGATAAAATAAGAAACGGGTTAATTGACAAAATACTGTCCATAAAGAATAAGGCCTTTTTGGAAGCTTTAGACAAATTGATTACTTCCAGTGCTTCAGAATCTGACACTGTTGAATTGACAAATGAGCAAAAATCCATGTTGGAAATGAGTGAAGAAGACATCAAAAATGGAAAATTAATTTCTCAAGAGGCAATGGATAAAAGGAATTTGGAATGGCTAAACGCAATGTAGTTTGGACAAGAACAGCCGATCTTCAGTTCGTTGGAATTTTAGAATATTGGGTTAAGAAAAATAAATCCAGCACCTACTCGAAAAAACTTGTGAAGTTGGTTTCGGAAAGAACAAAGCAGATTGCCGAAAAACCGTTAATATACAAAGCAACTGATTTTAAAGATGTACGTGTAGCTTCATTAGGCAATTTCAGCATTTATTATAAACTTTCCGATAAGGAAATTATTATAACCTCTTTTTGGGACAATAGACAAGATGCTAAAAAGCTTTTAGAAATATTAGCGAATAAAGAATAGTGTTGTAGACAAATCTTGTTAGGTTGATTTATGAATATACAGCAGATTTTAATGAGACATTTCGTATTCCATATAATTATCTTGACTCTGATTACAGCTTGTTCAGCAGATGAAATTGACAGAAAATCAGAAAATAGTGATAGAGAAGATTTTAATGAATTCTTCTATAAATTCACTTATGACTCATTATTTCAACTGGAAAGAATAAAATTTCCATTTGAGTTTAAAAATTTTGACAGTGATGGTGACCTGACCGTTGACCAAAAAGAGAGGAACGACTGGAAGTTTCTAGTATTTGAGTATAAAGAAGAGTATGGAAAAAGAGAACTTGATGCATACACTCAAGAGACAAAAATTTATTCAGACAGAGCAAAACTTGAAATAAGAGGAGTTGATAATGGAATTTATGTTGACTTTAATTTTAATTATGACAATGGGAAATGGTTTCTTGTTTCTGGAGAGGATTATTCTAACTAAAACTGGTCAAACCTGACAAAATTCAAGTAATTTTTAATTACAATAAGAGCCGTGATTGGAATTTTATTTATTTTTAAGTCAGATCAGCTGTCTAGTTTTTCAATTAAACGAATGAAATTGCAATAGCCTCAATATGTATTAAAAAAAGATTACAATACTTACCTTATTCAACCTAAATAATATAGTTCATTATGAATAAAACCATAGAAATAACATTAATAAACCTAGGGATGCTACTAGTGTCCACTTTATTCCCAACTCAAAGTTTTGGTCAAAAATGGCATTTGAATAAAGTAGATACTTTAAAAACATATGCTTACGAATATTGGTTCCATTTTGAGAATTTAAATGACACTAATTCATATCAATTAATAAAAACTTCAAACAGACAATCCTCCACTTTTGAGTTATATGATAATCTTGGTGATACTCTAGTTTTCGCCAATATCAGACTTAAAAATATTGAAACGGATTCTGTGATAAATTTAATTTCTGACCTAAACGGAAAAGCTAGTTTTCCACTTGAAAAAGGCAAATATCAGATTGGTGTTTCAGCTATTAATTATGATTATTTCAATATAGAATTTGAAATTGAACAATCTATTGATTTAAAATTTTTTCTTGGGCGTGCTCCTGATTTAGATGTATTTCAAATCAATTCAGTAATGAAATTAGATGAGAGTAAAATTCTTGAAATTATTGACTGTGTAAAGCAAAATAGAACAGATTTTTACGATGCTTGTTCTGAAGATGAGGTCTACATGATATTGATGCATTTGTAAACATCAACCAACATAAGAAAATCATTATGCGGAGAAAAATGACTTTATTCCCCTTAAATATGCGGTGAATAAATTGAAAAATTCTATCTATTTTTGAAAGAATACTATTCGAAACGAACAAAATGAATCTCCCACCATACCCCAAACATCCCACCATCTCAAGCGATAGAGTCGCGCTTAGACAAATACACGAATCGGATCTTGAAGACCTTGTTGAAATTTCGTTTTATGATGCTGTACAGGCCACATCAGTGAAACAGGCGGCAGAAATGCAAGCTAAAATCAACAAAGATTATATTGATGGTAAATCAATTCATTGGGGAATTGAAGACAACGCAACACGTAACATTGTAGGAACTTGTGGTTACTATCGTGGGTTTGATAAAGGCGCGGGCGAATTGGGCTGCGTGTTGTTACCTCAATACCGTGGTCACGGCTTTATGACTGCTGCCATGTTATTGGCGATTGACTTTGGAAAACAAAATATTCGACTCAACCGTATTTGGGCAATAACAAACCAACAAAATAAGGATGCAATTAAGCTTCTTGAACGACTTAACTTCATTAAAGTTGCCGAGTTGGAGGACGATGACGTTGAGTATGAGTTGAGGTAGGATGGAAAAATAAACCCTCATTTCCTACACCCCAAACAAATCCCTCCCCCAGACCATGCAATATTTTCATAATTACACTATTTTTGTCGCATGATTAATCAGGACCATATAAAGGAGTTAACTCAGCGTATTGATAAGATGAAGAATTACCTCGCTATCGATCAGAAAAGATTGGAAGTGAGTGAGGACGAAATCAAGACGCAGGATCCTTCATTTTGGGACGACCCGAAGGAAGCGGAAATTCTTCTTAAAAAAATTCGGGGTAAAAAATACTGGGTTGACACGTTTGACCAAGTCGCTTCGCAGTTAGAAGATTTGGCTGTGCTGATGGAATTTTTCAAAGAAGGCGAAGCTACAGAAGAAGATGTGGAACAGCACTTTAAGAAATTGCAAGAACAAGTTGAGGAGCTGGAACTCAAAAATATGCTCTCGAGCGAAGAAGACAGCTTAAATGCCGTGTTGCAAATTACCGCAGGAGCAGGAGGAACGGAAAGTTGCGATTGGGCAGCTATGCTCATGCGTATGTATATGATGTGGGGCGAGAAAAACGGATATAAAGTAAAAGAGATTAACTACCAAGAAGGGGAGGTTGCGGGAATCAAAACAGTGACACTTGAATTTGAGGGTGAATTTGCCTTTGGTTACTTGAAAGGTGAAAATGGAGTACACCGCCTTGTGCGAATTTCTCCTTTTGATTCTAACGCAAAACGCCATACGTCCTTTGCTTCCGTATATGTGTACCCACTTGTGGACGATACAATTGAAATCAATATCAACCCTGCAGACTATACTTTTGAGACTTTTCGATCGGGTGGTAAAGGTGGACAGAACGTAAATAAAGTAGAAACGGCAGTACGTCTGCGTCACGCTCCGTCTGGAATTGTAATTGAAAACTCCGAATCGCGCTCGCAACTCGGAAACAAAGAAAAAGCACTTCAACTGTTAAAATCCCAATTGTACGAATTGGAACTTCGCACCCGTTTAGAAAAGCGCAACGAGATTGAAGCAGGAAAGAAAAAAATCGAATGGGGCTCGCAAATTCGAAATTACGTGATGCATCCATACAAACTCGTAAAAGATGTACGCACTGGACACGAAACAGGCAATGTCGAAGCAATTATGGATGGCGACCTCAACGATTTCCTAAAAGCGTTTTTGATGATGTATGGTGGTTGATTTTTATTATTTTAGTGTGTTCTTAACAATGCCAAAATGAAACGCATACACCTATTCGAATTTGAAGATTTATCATGGTTTCCTTCGTTTTTGCGAAATTACATGACTGATTTTCTTCAATTTTTAGCCAATAAAACGAATTTGTATAAACCTGTTTTACCTATTCTAAGCAAAGCAATCAATGCAGAGGGGAGCAATACAATTGTCGATTTGGCATCAGGTGGCGGTGGCGGGATCCTTCGTCTGAACACCGAGCTTCTCAAAGAACATAGAGACTTGAAAATAGTTCTCACCGATTATTTTCCCAATATTGAGGCCTTTAAGTACACACAGTTCCAGGCTGAGAATATTACGTATGTCGCGGATTCTGTTGATGCAATGAATGTACCCAAAGACTTGAAAGGACTCAGAACGCAGTTTCTTTCTCTCCATCACTTCAAGCCTCAAGACGCTAAAAAAATTCTCCAAAACGCTGTTGATACGGGAAGTGGAATTGCGGTGTTTGAAGCGCAAGAACGAAGTCTTCCGAGTTTATTAGCCATGTTTTTCTCCCCCATTTCAGTGCTTTTTGTCACACCATTTATTCGCCCTTTCCGACTTGGGCGAATTATCTTCACTTATCTAATTCCTGTCGTTCCTCTTTTTGTGTGGTGGGATGGAATAGTATCTTCTCTAAGAACGTATTCTGTTGAGGAAATGGAAGAATTGGTAAACAGTTTAGAAAACAAAGACAGCTTCAACTGGGAAATAGCCAAAGTGAAATCTGGTCCCGGAGTTGTGCTGTATTTGGTTGGGACGAAGAAGTAAGGGTTGAGTACGAAACGAAACTCCCCTCGATACATCTTCCAACAATTGAGGTTATTTTCTCCATCAATTGGAATTTAATTAATTGTCGAAAGACACTCCTTTAGCTAAATTTTGTTGATTAGTTGGACGAGACTGAGCTGATCGAGTATCCCGATAATTCCAACAACATCAATGAATGTTTAAAATGCACTTAATTGTCGGGATGTATCGAGATCAGCGACACCCCTAATAAAGAAAATTATTATAAGGATACCGTTCCTGAAAAATGCGTTTCACTTCTTCGTAAACCAAGGTTTTCAGTTCTTCAATATTCTCTTTTTTCTCAGCGGAAATAAACACGCATTTGTCTTCAATTCGCGAAACCCACATTTTTTTCAGCTCTTCCAATGAGTACACATGATTCTCTTGGTCGTCTGGCTCAAAATGATCTTTTGGCAAAAAGCGCAGTGCATCAATTTTGTTGAATACCACGATTACAGGTTTGTCTGTTCCATCAATTTCTGCTAACGTTTCATTTACGATTCGATAGTGTTCTTCAAAATTTTGGTGCGAGATATCCACAACATGAAGCAATAAATCAGCTTCACGTACTTCATCTAATGTCGATTTAAATGATTCTATCAGCATCGTAGGCAACTTGCGAATGAAACCAACCGTATCAGACAACAAGAAAGGCAAATTGTCCACAACCACTTTGCGCACAGTTGTATCAAGTGTAGCAAACAACTTATTCTCAGCAAACACATCTGATTTACTCAACAAGTTCATCAAGGTACTTTTACCGACATTGGTATATCCAACCAAAGCCACACGCACTAATTGACCGCGATTACCTCGTTGAATACTCATTTGCTTGTCGATATCCTTAAGTTTCTCCTTAAGTAAACCGATTTTATGTTTGATAATCCGTCTATCCGTTTCAATTTGCGTTTCCCCAGGTCCACGCATCCCGATTCCCCCTTTTTGGCGCTCAAGGTGAGTCCACATTCTGGTCAATCGAGGGAGTAAGTATTGATATTGCGCTAATTCCACTTGAGTTTTAGCGTGAGAAGTTCGGGCGCGTTTAGCGAAAATATCCAAAATCAAATTGCTTCGATCTAAAATTTTACATTCGAGAATGCGCTCGATGTTGCGAAGTTGCGAAGGAGAGAGTTCATCGTCAAAAATCACCAATTCAATCTCGCGCTCTGTGATAAACGTTTTGATTTCATCAATTTTTCCCGTTCCCACAAATGTTTTGGGGTTAGGAACTTCAATTTTTTGTAGAAATCGCCCACACGTTTCCGCTCCAGCAGTTTCTGCCAAAAAAGCAAGCTCATCCAAGTACTCGCGCGCTTGTTCTTCCGTTTGATGTTGAGTGATAACACCCACCAACACAGCTTTTTCTGGAATCTCCTCGTTTAATATAAAATCGCTCATTAATTTGTTTTCAACGTTTGAATATGATCCACAACAGCATCTATTTCTGCGTCGTTTAGCAAATCTTTAAAAGGCATCATATCGCCAGAGCCTTGATGTACAATATGTACCATTTCCTCTTTTTTCAGTGGTGTTACAGTCAAATCTTTTGCTCCTGATACACCACCTGTGCCGTTATACTTGTGACACGCTGCACAGTGAATATTAAAAAGACGCTTCCCATCTATAGCAACTGGTCCGTCTTTCACTTCACTTTGCTCAGGTGATGAGGTACATGAAGCTGTAAGTAACACAACAGCTCCTATGACAAAAACTTTTAGAACCATCCACCACCAAGATTTCTAAACGGCCAAGGAATACTTGCCACGATTAAAATTAACGCAAAAAAGTATGCGATAAAAATAGTGCGGTGCTTTTTGTTGTTATCATCAGCACGCTTTGATTTGGAATATCCTACTGTGGCTAGAATTACAGCAAGAAGCATCCCGAAAATGTGTTCTACACCGTAAAAACGAGATATTGGCGCACTCATGTCAATTGTAAAATCAACGTTGTTTAAATAGTTATAATAGAGCACTAGCCCAATCAAAAGCTGAATATGCAAGAACATCATGGCAAAAAGGTTTAATTTTTTATCCCCCGCCGAATAAGTTCCCGATTTCTTTTTCATCGCCGCATTTACAATGGCAGCCACAAGTAAAGCCAACACTATCCATCGCAATCCCGAATGTGATTTTATCAAAATATTCACTACTGTATCCATAACTTTAATTTGATTTCAAAAATACCTATTTTCTGCGGAATATGGAATTATAAAACCTTTTAACTAATTTCACGCTTTCGAAATATTCACAAATGAGAAGAATACTGTTTATTTTTATAAGTTTGTTATGTGCGTTTAGTGCTGTTTCTCAGTTAACTAACCCGACAAATGGAGTCGCAGAATCGAAGCCCGAATTTATTGGGATTAGAGGAGTAAATTTGGTTGTGAGCAGCACTCAAATATTAGAAAATGCCGACTTGATTATTGAAAATGGAAAAATTTCCAAAGTAGGTCAAGGATTAAAATTTCCAGATGGCGCCATGGTACTTGAATTTCATGGCGAATATATTTTTCCTGCTTTTGTAGAATTGAACTCAAATTTAGGAGTGAAAGCACCTCCAAGTGATTCTAAACGAAATCCGTACTCACCTCAATTTGACACAGAAAAGAATGGGCCTTATTATTGGAATGAGAGCATCCACCCTGAAATGCGCGCGATAGATTTATTTGATTTCGAAAACAAAGACGAAGCAAAATTATCTGCTTTGGGTTTTGGATTTGTAGTTCCTCACTTAATGGACGGAATTTCGCGTGGTACAGCTCCATTAGTAGCCATTGGAAACATTCCAAGTGCAGACAAAACGCTGAACAATGACGTTGCTGCTTTTTTCAGTTTGCACAAAGGTTCTTCTCGTCAAACGTATCCTTCCTCTCAAATGGGAGCGATTGCCTTGTTAAAACAGGCATTTATTGATGCGCAGTGGTATGCAGCTTCAGGAAAAAGTCCTAAGAATATTTCTATGGAAGTGTTAGCAAATCAAATGAAATCAAAAGTTTTCTTTGAAGCTCACGACAAATTAGAAGTACTCAGAATTTCTAAAATTGTCAAAGAATTTAACGTACAAGCAGCCATATTTTGTGGTGGTGATGAGTATCAGCGAATGACAGAGATTAAAGCAGCTGGACATGAATATATTCTCCCCCTCAAATTCCCAGACGCGATTGATGTAAGCAATCCTTACATCGCTAAAGAAATTCCGTTAAGTAAATTGAAACACTGGGAAATGGCACCTGCCAATCCGTATTTTTTCTTTAAAGAGAACATTCCTTTTGCTTTAACCACTCACGGGATTGAGAAAGACAAAGATTTTTGGCAAGCAATTCACAAAATAATCAGCAAAGGTTTACCATGGCAAAAAGCGTTAGAAGGACTGACTTCTTACCCTGCGACTCTAATTGCAATGGATAAAGAAATTGGCACACTTGAATCAGGTAAGTGGGCATCGTTTAATATCTATTCAACAAATCCGTTTGTAGACAAAGAAGCTGAGTTGCTTGAAAATTGGCAGTTGGGCAACAGAAATTTGATTAAAAAGAATTTAGTCAATGACATTCGTGGAACGTACAACATTAAATTGGGAACCAAACTTTACACATTGAAAATTGGTGGCTCGCAATCAAAATTGAATGCAAAAGTTTACCCAAGTGCAGATTACAAGCCGAAGGAAAAAGACACAACTGAAATCGCATGTACGATTAAGTTTGACGACAGAGACATTGTACTTCAATTCAATTTGAATGACGCAAATTACAGTGGCGCAGTATTGCTGAGTGGAAAAACTTACCCAAAATTGGGCGCGATGGAAGGTTCAGGGATGTTGCCAAATGGCGAATGGGTCAATTGGACAGCGATAAAGAATACGCCCCATAAAGACGAAAAGAAGAATGGCGAAACGGCAGCTAAAACCGATAGCACAAGTGTGCAGAATTTATGGTTCCCACATGTAGCTTATGGTCGAGATACAATTCCGACTCATGACACTTACCTAATAAGAAACGCCACAATTTGGACAGGAGAAGATCAAGGAATTATTGAAAACGGCGATTTATTGATTGTAAAAGGAAAAATCAAATTTGTAGGTAAAGGAACGATTAATGTACCTGGAGGAGCAAAGGTAATCGACGCTAAAGGAAAAGTAGTTACTGCAGGAATTATTGATGAGCACTCGCATATCGGAATTTCTAAAGGTGTGAATGAAAGCGGTCAGTCGGTTACAGCTGAGGTGTCAATTGGCGATGTAATTAATCCTGATGATATCAATATTTACAGACAAATGGCTGGCGGCGTTACCTGTTCACAATTATTACACGGTTCGGCAAATGCTATCGGAGGACAATCGGCTATAATAAAACTTAAGTGGGGATATGATGCTGAAGGACTTTTACTAGATGATGCGCCTAAATTTATCAAGTTTGCACTAGGTGAAAATGTAAAGCAAGCTAACTGGGGAGATTACAATTCAATTCGCTTTCCGCAAACTAGAATGGGAGTGGAACAGGTTTATTACGATGCCTTTTATCGTGCGAAAGCATACATGGAAACATCAGGAAAGAAGAAAAAAGGAGAAGCAGATACCAAAAAGCGCGATATAGAATTGGAAGTACTTGCAGAGATTCTTCGAGGAGAGCGCTTCATTACTTGTCACTCTTATGTGCAAAGTGAAATCAACATGCTGATGAAAGTGGCTGACAGTATGGGCTTCACGCTAAACACATTTACGCACATTTTGGAAGGATATAAATTAGCTGATAAAATGCGTGAGCACGGAGCAGGTGGTTCAACTTTCGCCGACTGGTGGGCATACAAATACGAAGTGATTGACGCAATTCCACATAATGCAAGTTTATTGAATGAACAAGGAGTGGTTACAGCAATCAATTCTGACGATGCCGAAATGGGACGTCGATTGAATCAAGAGGCGGCGAAATCGTTGAAGTATGGAGCTATGTCACCAAACGACGCGTGGAAATTAGTGACCTTGAATCCAGCCAAATTACTTCACCTTGATGATCGCATGGGAAGTTTGAAAGTCGGCAAAGATGCAGATATCGTAGTCTGGTCAGACAACCCTCTTTCTGTTAATGCGAAGGCAGAGCAGACATTTATTGATGGAATTTTGTTTTATGATATCAGAAAGCAATCAGAAGAAAATATGCGTAATGACAGCGAGCGTTCTCGAATTGTTTCCTTGATTCTTGAAGCAGTTAAGGCGGGAGAAAAAGCAGTGCCTTACAAGACCAAAAAGCAACCTCATTACCATTGTGATACCGAAGAAAATGAAACAGATCATGTACACTAGAATAATTCGCACAATCAGCTTGTTGAGCTTGCTTGCGGTAGTTTTTCAATTCACCGCTCAAGCACCATCTGTACCTTTTAAAGGTAAAATTTTGATAGAAAATGGCACCCTGCATGTGGGGAACGGAATGGTGATAGAAAAAAGCTACGTTGGAGTAGAAAATGGCAAGATCATTCTTGTAAAAAACGCATTGGCGTACACCTTGGATAAAAGCGAATACGATACCATTATCAATGCAAGTGGACAACACATCTACCCAGGTTTTTTCGCTCCAAATTCGACTTTGGGTTTAACAGAAATCGATGCCGTTCGAGCTACAAGAGATTTCTATGAAGTAGGTGATTACAACCCACATGTTCGTTCCTTAATCGCATTTAACGTCGAGTCATCAGTGATTGCAACTGTGCGAACAAATGGAGTGTTATTTGCTCAAGCTACCCCAAGAGGAGGTGTTATTTCTGGTGCTTCTTCAGTATTTCACTTGGATGGTTGGAATTGGGAAGATGCCGTTTTGTCAAAAGACAATGGAATTCACTTGAACTGGCCGCGTTTCATCCATAAAGGATGGCGCGAGATTAAAGCAAACGAAAAGTACAGTGACGAACATACTGCGGTTAAACAATTTTTCAAAGCAGCAAAAGCATACAGCGACAACAAGGACAAGAATCGAAAGTTAGATTTGCGCTACGAGTCAATGAAAAACCTGTTTAGTGGCAATCAACGACTTTACATTCACGCCAATCAGATTCAGGAAATGTTGGATATAATTGATTTTGCAAAAGAATTTGGAATTAAGCACCCTGTTATCGTAGGCGGTTACGACAGTCACTTGATTACAGCGCAACTCAAAGACGCTAAGATTCCTGTTATGTTAGGCCGTGTACACGATTTACCACAGGGAGAAGCAGACGACATTCACCTGCCATTTAAATTGCCTTACCTGTTACAAAAAGCAGGCGTTCAATACTGTTTGCAGAACGAAGGAGACATGGAAGCGATGAATGCGCGCAACATCGCCTTTTTAGCAGGTACAGCGAGAACGTTTGGATTGACAAATGAACAAGCAGTTGCTGCAATTTCGCTCAATTCTGCCAAAATTATGGGAATGGACAAAATGTACGGTTCTGTCGAAGAAGGCAAGCAAGCCACATTGTTTGTTTCCAAAGGCGACGCACTTGACATGTCAGGAAATCAGTTGACGACAGCGTTAATCGATGGTCGCTTTATGGATTTAACGAACAGACAACAGCAATTGTACGATAAGTATAAAGCAAAATACGAAGCAGAATAAATTGGTGTAGGGACGCACGGCCGTGCGTCCCTACACCAATTATCGGGTAACAATGAATTTTTTACCAATTTCATTCTCTACTCCATTTTAGAATTGTTAAATTTGGGGAAACAAACACTAAAAAATATATATTATGTCATTCGAATTGCCAAAATTACCTTACTCTCACGATGCGCTTGAGCCACATATAGATGCAAAAACCATGGAAATTCACCACGGAAAGCACCATGCAGGTTACACGACAAATCTTAATGCAGCAATTGCAGGAACTGAGTTAGAGGGAAAATCAATAGAAGAAATCTTAAAGAACTGTAAGGACAAACCAGCTGTTCGAAACAATGGTGGCGGGTTTTACAATCACTCGTTGTTTTGGGAAGTAATGTCACCAAATGGTGGTGGTCAGCCTTCAGGAGAACTTGCTGATGCAATAAACAGTGCTTTCGGTTCTTTCGACGCATTCAAAGAAGCATTCTCAAAAGCAGCAGCTACACGTTTTGGTTCAGGATGGGCTTGGTTGTGTGTAGCAAACGGAAAATTAGAAGTATGCTCAACTGCCAACCAAGACAACCCAATCATGGGTGAAGGTTGCCAAGGAATGCCAATCTTAGGACTGGATGTATGGGAACATGCGTATTACTTGAATTACCAAAATAGACGTCCAGATTATATTAATGCATTTTTCAATGTGATTAATTGGACTGAAATGGCGAAGCGATACGCAGCTGCGAAATAGGGGATTAGACTCAAGACTACAAGATTCAAGACTGCAAGACCTGTATGGGTTTTAAAGGATAATTAGTTGACCTTAGGATTTTAGATATTAGACTTTAAAAACGTCTCATGTCTTAAAATCTTAAGGTCTTGAATCTTTTAGTCTTTTTATTTTTAACTATTTTTATCCTCAAATCAAAACACCATGCGTCTTTACATCAACGAAGAAAAATTTATTGATACATCAAAGGGGATAGATCTTTCTATAGAATTGACCAACAAAGAAACTAATCCTAGAGCATGGTATGTGGATTTACCCGTTTTTGAGCCAGTTCGTGCGCATGGGTTTGTGGGGTCGGTTGCTGAGGGAGGCGGAGTGAATTTCAGGAATATTTTCTTTAATCCTCATGGACACGGAACGCATACCGAATGTGCGGGGCATATCAGTCTTGAGCATTTAAGTGTAAACAAATTTCTGCGTGAATTTTGGTTTGAAGCGCAGCTTATCACTGTGCAACCCCAGAAACGAACGAATGATACTGATGGTGTTATAGATGAGGTTATCACCTTGGATCAAATTCGCCAATTGGGTGAAATTAAATCTGAAGCACTGATTATTCGGACTTTGCCTAACCCAGTTGAGAAACAATCCATAGTATATTCGGGTACAAACCCACCCTATTTTGAGGCAGAAATTGCAGACTATCTTGTGGAACTGGGTGTCAAGCATCTTTTAGTTGACTTGCCGAGTGTAGATAGAGAAGTGGATGGTGGAGTACTTGACTTTCATCATCGTTTTTGGCAATATCCTGCTAATCCACGAATGGACAGTACCATTACCGAACTCATCTATGTTCCAGAGAATGTCAAAGACGGGCGCTATTACCTGAATTTACAAGTAGCTCCTTTCGATAATGACGCAGCGCCTTCACGACCAGTTTTGTTTGAAGTGATGAATAAGTAGACGGAATATTCGGATTATATTCGGAAAATTAGGCGTAATATTTAGAATTCATCATACACAAAACTGAAACCTAAAAATTATTTTCCAACTCATTTTTTGTCATTTTCAAATAATTAACTATATTTGCACCATCAATTGTATTATTTGACGCGAATGAGGGGACGAAAGTCCCCTCTTTTATTGAAATAAATGTTAGACAGAGACAATATAATCGCACTAGCGGAAGAACGAATGGCAGAGATAGACAAAGGTCTATTTATTGTTGAGTTGCGCATCAGCGAAACGAATGAGATTAGAATGGAAATCGATTCGGAAATTGGAAATGTGTCTATCACCGATTGTGTGCGTGTTTCTAGAAACATCGAGCACAATCTAGATCGCGAAGAAGAAGATTTTGAGCTCTCAGTTTCCTCTGCTGGTTTAGACAAACCACTTCGAGTAATTCGCCAATATCCAAAAAATATTGGACGTGAATTGAAGGTTAAAACAGAAGAAGGAGATAAAATTGAGGGGTTGTTGACTAGTGCAGACGAAGAAGGAATTGTGTTGCAGACAAGTCGCAAGGAAAAAATTGAAGGTAAAAAGAAAAAAGAGTTGATTGTGGAAGATATTCCATTAAAATATGCTCAGATACAGGAAGCAAAAGTTGTTATTTCATTTAAATAATTAAGCAATGGATAGCTTAAATTTGATAGAATCGTTTTCGGAATTCAAAGAATTCAAAAGTATTGATCGCGTAACGATGATGAACGTGTTGGAAGATGTCTTCCGCTCGATGTTGCGCAAAAAGTATGGAACAGATGACCATATCGATGTCATTATCAATATTGATAAAGGCGATTTGGAAATCTGGATGAACCGTGAAATTGTACCTGATGGTGAAGTAGAGGACCCTAATACGGAAATCGCTTATTCAGATGCAATTAAAATTGAACCTGATTTTGAAGTAGGTGAGGAAGTTACTGAAGAGCTGAAGTTTTTGGACTTTGGACGTCGTAACATTCTTTCTCTTCGTCAAAACTTGATTTCACGTATCCTTGAGTTGGAGAAAGATCATATCTACGCCAAGTACAAGGAGAGAATTGGTGAAATCGTTACAGGTGAAGTTTACCAAGTATGGAAAAAAGAAGTGCTTATTCTTGATGATGAAGGTAATGAATTAATTCTACCTAAATCAGAGCAAATACCTTCTGATTACTTCAAAAAAGGAGAAACTATTCGCGCAGTTGTGGCGAAAGTGGATATGCGTAACAGCAGTCCAGTGATTATCCTTTCAAGAACAGCTCCAGAATTCCTTGAGCGTTTGTTCGAACTTGAAGTTCCTGAAGTATTTGACGGATTGATCACAATCAAGAAAATTGTACGTGAGCCAGGAGAAAGAGCTAAAGTAGCTGTAGAATCTTATGATGACCGCATCGATCCTGTTGGGGCTTGTGTGGGAATGAAAGGTGCACGTATTCACGGAATTGTACGCGAGTTGAGAAATGAGAATATTGATGTAATTAATTACACAAATAACCCGATTTTGTTCATTCAGCGTGCACTTTCTCCAGCAAAAATATCTTCGGTAGAATTGTTGGAAGAAGAAAGCCGTGCAAATGTGTACTTGAAGCCAGACCAGGTTTCATTGGCAATTGGACGTGGTGGACACAATATCAAACTTGCAGGTAAGCTGACAGGTTATGAGATTGACGTATATAGAGAAGGAGCTGAAGACGTGGAAGATGTAGATTTGGAAGAATTTGCAGATGAAATCGACAGCTGGATTTTGGATGAATTGAAGTCAATTGGCTGTGATTCAGCAAAATCAGTATTAGAATTAGAGGTGTCAGAACTTGTGAATAGAACTGATTTAGAGGAAGAGACGGTAAAAGAAGTTATGAGAATTCTTCGTTCAGAATTTGAATAATTCGTTTAACCCCGTTACCTTTATCACCAAAACAAGAGTGTGACACACACAAAAAAGTAATTGAAGGACGTTTTTATGGCCGGAAAAGTATTAAGATTAAGTAAAGTAGCCAAGGAGCTAAATGTTGGTATAACGACCATCGTAGATTTTCTTTCTAGTAAAGGAGTTGAAATTGATTCAAACCCGAATACGAAGTTAGAAGACCACGCGTATGAGTTGCTTTCCAACCAGTTTGCCGCTGACCAATCTGTTAAAGAAAAGTCAAAGCAAGCCTCAATGGTTAAAGAAAGAAAGGAAACTATTTCCATTCGTGACGCTAAAGAAACAGAATCAGTTGAAGAAGATACTGATGATGATGTAGAAATTAGCCTCGAAGCTTTAAAAGCCCCTTTGGTTGAAAACAAACCAAAACCAGTAGCTGAAGAAGAAGTTCCGAAAGAAACTAAAAAGGAAGAGCCAGTAGCTGAAGAAGAAAAAGCACCGGAAGAACCTGTTTCAGAAGAACCTGTAAAAGAAGAGAAGCCAAAGGCTGAGGGAGAAGTGAGAGTATCTGTTGTTGGAAAAATTGATTTGGATAAAATCAATACGAAGACGCGCCCTGATAAGAAAAAGAAGCCAGAGAAAGAAAAAGAGAAAGAGAAGAGTGCTCCTGTTGCTAAGGAAAAAGAAGCAGAGAAACCTGCTGAAAAGAAGAAGGAAGAAGCGCCTGAAGAGAAAAAGCAAGAGGAACCTGAGAAGAAAGAGCCTGTAAAGGTTGAACACATCAAGACGACCTTCAATAAGCTTTCTGGTCCTACAGTTGTTGGGAAAATTGAACTTCCGGTTGAACGACCAAGAGTTAAAGTTGATCTTAACAAAGATAAAGACGACAAAAAGAAGCGCAAGCGCATCAAGAAAGTTAATGTTGATCGACCAGGTGGTGGAGGACAATCTGCTCCTAACGCTCCTTCAGGTGGTGGTGCACAGGTAACTAAAGGAAAATCAAACGTTCAGAAAAAAATGGTTGTAAAACCACAAGTTTCTGAAGAAGATATCCAAAAAGAAATTAAAGAAACATTGGCGCGACTTTCCGGAGCTGGAAAATCGAAAGCCTCTAAAATAAGACGTTCTAAGCGTGACGAACGCGCAACTAAGCGTGAGCGTGAAGCAATGGAAGCTGAGTTAGAATCAGGAATCTTAAAACTTACTGAGTTTGTTTCCGTTTCTGAATTAGCTTCGATGATGGATGTTCAACCGACACAAGTTATTTCGGCTTGTATGTCGCTTGGAATCTTCGTTTCAATCAACCAACGCTTAGATGCAGAAACAATTTCTATTGTAGCTGATGAGTTTGGCTTTGAAGTTGAATTTGTGAGTGCTGAAGTACAAGATGCTATTGCAACAGTTGAAGATAAAGAAGAAGATTTACTTCCTCGTTCTCCAATTGTTACTGTAATGGGACACGT
>CAYUQU010000004.1:0-105723 GCA_964447015.1 uncultured Flavobacteriales bacterium | reverse complement strand
TTGGGAATTAACGACAATGATGGGTTAAACTTTAAGGTATATCCTAACCCTGCTTCTAACATGATTACTATCAGTAGCGATCAAGGAGTAATCATCGATAACGTTCGAATAGTCGATTTGGCAGGAAAAACGATTTCGACCATCTCTGTTAACAATTCGTCTGTAACGCTTCCTTTAGATAATGTATCAAACGGAATGTATCTTTTAGAAATAAGTTCGAATAATCAATTGAAAAAAGTACGCTTTGTCAAAATGTAAGGTTGAATTCTTGTTGTGCGTCTAAATAGCAATACGTGGATAACTTTTTATTAGTTCTTCTTATAAATTACGAGCTTTAATCGTTTCATTCCATAAATTTGAACAAGAAAAAATGACCTATGTTTTTAGAAGAATTTCCAGAATGTGGTAAAAGATTAGGATGGATAGAAGTGGTCTGTGGATCAATGTTCTCTGGAAAAACAGAGGAGTTAATCAGACGCATGCGCCGTGCCCAATTTGCCAATCAACGCTTGATTATCTTTAAACCAAAAATAGATAACCGATTCGCAAAAGAAGAAGTTGTTTCTCACAAGGGCGAGCGAATTCCAGCTGCTGTGGTGTCCAATTCTGCCGAAATTCTCACAAAAGTTACCAACGAACGTGTTGTCGGTATTGACGAAGCACAGTTTTTTGATTTAAATCTTGTCGATGTGTGCAATACTCTTGCCGCAAAAGGAGTGCGTGTGATTTGTGCGGGACTAGATATGGACTACAAGGGTGTTCCTTTTGGACCCATTCCTGCTCTTCTAGCTTCAGCAGAATATGTAACTAAAGTGCACGCAATTTGCATGTCTTGTGGAAATTTAGCTCAGTTTTCTCACCGTAAAACACATGATGACAATCAAGTGTTACTTGGTGCAAAAGACGAGTACGAGCCTTTGTGTCGAATTTGTTACAACAAATCAAAATAAGGATTGAAATTAGATTACTCACATATAACCATTGCCCAAATTATTGGGGCTGAAATAGAAGGTAACTCTTCTGTTCAGCTGAGTTCTGTGAGTATTGACACCCGCTCCATTGTAGATGGAAGTCAAACACTGTTTTTTTGCTTGAAGGGCAAACGTGATGGCATTGATTTTATAAAAGATGCATACGAAAAAGGCTGTCGCGCCTTTGTGGTTCAGCAAAGTTCACCTATCAAAAAATTTGCAGATGCAGTTTACCTGAAAGTTGAAAATCCGTTGATTTCACTCCAACTTTTAGCTCAACATCATCGTGAATCTTTCAATTATCCTATAATTGGCGTAGCGGGAAGTTCAGGAAAAACGATAATAAAAGAATGGTTATACCACTTTTTGCGTGATGAATACCACATCGTGAGAAGTCCCAAAAGTTTTAACTCGCAAATAGGTGTCGCTCTTTCTCTACTAGAAATGCAAGATCACCACACACTTGCAATCATTGAATCCGGTATTTCTCAAGTTGGAGAAATGGACACGCTCAGTAAAATGATTCAACCCGACTTTGGGGTGTTTACCAATTTAGGAGTAGCTCACGACGAAGGGTTTTCAAGTAGAAGTGAAAAATTTGCCGAAAAAGGTAAACTCTTTGCCAAAAGTAAGTGGGTTGTGAGTAAAAACTACACTTTCGATACCGCGAAAAACGTAAACTGGGAAAATAGCGAAATTCAGGTTTTTAAAACTTCGGGTTCAACTCAAATTTCTGTTAAAGACTACGGATTATTTGAGGTAAATACCACAAGTCAAATTAAGTTGGATAATTTGTGTAATGTCTTGATGGTTCTGAGGGAATTGAACTATCCTGTCAATAAAATTCAATTCAAGCTTAATATCCTCCCCGAAGTCATCATGCGCATGGAGACTGTTGACGGCAAAAACAACAACACGCTCATCAATGATGCCTATAACATGGACATGGATGGGCTTGAGCAGGCCTTAATTCAGCAAAAGGAGGTTGCAGGAGATCGAAAACGAGTTGTAGTGTTAGCTTTTAACGAAACATTTAATGGCGATTTAACCGAAATACATACACAACTGAATCGATTTAACCCCCATCAAGTTTTGCTTTGCTCAAAAATCAGATCCACTAACTTTCTGTCTTTTGATGAAGTGTATGAAACACTGCAAAAAACAGAAAATTCAGTCGTTCTATTCAAGGGAAGCTATAAAGCAGGACTTTCACCTGTAATCAACAATTTGTCGCTTAAACATCACCAAACGTATCTTGAAATTAACAAACAAGCCTTGCGTCAAAACCTGACTTTCTTTCGAAGTTTGATAAAACCAGAAACAAAACTCCTCGTGATGGTCAAAGCATCTTCGTATGGTTCTGGAAGTAAAGAAATGTCTGAGTTTTTAGAACATGAGGGTGTCGATTATTTAGGCGTTGCTTTTGCTGATGAAGGAATTGATTTACGCAAAACGGGAATTTCCTTGCCCATTTTGGTGATGAATGCACACCCTTCTGCATTTGATGATATTATAAGACACAATCTCGAACCCGCCATCTTTTCAATCGATCAGCTGGATGAGTTTACACGCACATTGATTCTGCACGAAAAAACTGGTTATCCTGTTCACATCAAAGTTGAAACGGGAATGAACAGACTTGGCTTTGTAGAAAATGAAATAGACGAACTGCTGACTTACATCAAATCACAACCCGAAATTCGCATCAAAAGTGTATATTCTCACTTGGCTGAGTCCGATAATCCGGACAAGACATTTACGTTTGAGCAAATCAACAGGTTTAAAACCTATGTAGGCCGCATTCAGTCAGAATTAAACTATCGCATAGATAGCCATATTTGCAATACTTCAGGGATTGTCAACTATCCCGAAGCTCATTTTAATCTGGTACGACTTGGAATCGGACTATTTGGCGTTGGAAAAGCTCCTGAACTACAAAATGCACTACAACTAAAAACACACATTTCTAAAATCAACATCTTAAAACCTAGTGAGTCGATTGGCTATAATCGCGAGTATCGTTCGACAAAAGAAGAGAAAATTGCGGTTCTTCCTGTGGGTTACGCTGATGGAATCAGACGTGTTTTTGGCAATGAAAAAGCACACGTATTGATTAACAATCAACCTGCAACTATCGTCGGAAATGTCTGCATGGATATGTGTTTTGTAAATGTAACCGGCTTAGATGTAGAAATTAATCAAGAAGTCGAAATCTTTGGAGATACGCATTCGATCAACCTTTGGGCAGATTGGGCAGAGACTATTCCCTACGAAATTTTGACTTCTATTTCACAGCGGGTTAAGCGGGTTTGGATTGGGTGATTTACTCACTCGTTGTAACCGCCAACCTCGATACTATTCCACCACCAACTTCTCAGAATACACCCCATCATTCACATACATTACCACAGTATACACCCCACTGCTTAAATGCCCTGTAGAAAATGAAATCTGTTGTTCGCCTTCAAGGAGTTTGGTTTCTTTAATGCGAGAAACTACCTTTCCTGAAACATCAATTACATCAATAGACACGGTGGATTGCTCCGTTAAAGCAAAGCTTGCCGTTGTAGTTTCCGAGCTTGGATTGGGGTAAATGTGGATTTTTTTGGTGGCGAGTTCGTTTTCGTTGATTGAAACAGTTGAAGTGGTTAACACTCGGACAACTGGTGCAACAGTCATATTTTGGTAGTATTCATCTGGTGCTGTATAAAACCAAGTAGTATTATGTAAACCTATAACACTTTCAAAAGGTAATAATCCTGAAAGCTGGATAGGCACGCTTGAGCCACCATAGCTACAGGCAAAAACTACTAAACGATCTCCAGAATATATTTGTGCATAATTCTCATATGAATATAAGTTTAATATTGTTCCCAAGTCATTCATTTGAATTTCATGATCATTCGAAATCCATATAAATTCCAAAGAACTACCATTAATTTTATAAACTTGTGCAAAAATTGGATTGTTTTGTACTTGCTGAAACTCTTCAGCCGAAAGAGTTGGAATACCAACCTCTACTCCACCAATGTACGACTCTCCAAATTCAAATTCAAAAACATCAAACGCCACACCAATACATGCATCATTTCCAATATCATCTTCGAATTCATAGAATGTCCCTGTTCTACTTTCGGATTGTCCATTATAAAAATCTCTTGTGTTATAATTACTATGATTACTGGGCCCGTATAACTCAAACGGCAAATTTATCGTATCATTCCATGTGTTTTCTAATTGTTCGGTCGTCTCTAATTCAAAGTGAAAATCGTATTGTGCATAATATAGTTGATAAATATCAACACCATTTTCTTCTGTTATAAAAATTGTATCCTGTTCATGCGGTTGCAATAAAATACTCTGCTGACTAACACGCTCAATCGTTCCCCAGCCCACAAACGAACTCACTTTTAAATTTGCTTCTATCGTTGCAGTACCATCATTTCTAACAATAGCACCAAAATTCATATATAAACCTCCTATTGGTTGGATATGCTCCGTTTTTAACTTTGTATAGCTTGTTAAATTCTCCCCCACACTAGTAAAAGCCTGCACCAATTTCAAATCATACTCAAACCCCTCGCGGATTTTCACATCGTCAATAAACCATCCATAGGACTTTCCGAATACGGTTGCATCGTCGTTGTAGTCTACGGTAAATCGGAACATGACCTGTGAAGGGTTGCTCACAATGGCTGTGGTTATGTTATACTGTCTCAGCATAGATGAAGGATAAGGAACACCGCCGTCGTACGTGAGTCGGAAAATGTCATCGTTTGTACCCACCACTTGCCAAGTAGTCCCCAAATCGGTTGATACTTCTACAAGTTGCTTGTCGTAATATCGCGCGCCGTATTGTTCAAATTCAATGATTGCGTTACTCAATGCAGACAAATCAAAAATCGAATCATACATCAGGTGAAATGTACCGTTTACATGAGTTTCATTCGTCGGGTCACCGTTTGTGAACAAGGCGTAATTCCCACCACTTGTGGAAGATGTCCACTCGTCAAAGTACCATGTTCCTTCCCCTGTCGTGATTTTAAATGTATTATCAGGATTCATTTCCGCAGGTCCCGTAGCCACCCAGTTGTTTGTCGACTCAAAATCACTTGTCCACACGATGTTTCCTGTAGGCTCTGACACGCCGTTTTGTATCGGGAATGTCATCTCGCGTCTGTTACCTTCATCCATGGGTTGGGGAACAATAGCTCGAGGTGTGTCGTCAAACTGTGAAAATGCGGATGAAATACTTAGTGAAAAAACTATTGTGAGTATATTGATGTGCTTCATGTCGTTGAGTGTTAACGATTGGGTAGATGCAAGATATGAAAAAAAGTGAAAGGGTTAATCAAAAAGCTTCAACTTATCCGCCAACCTCGATACAATCCCAACAATTAATCAGAATTCGAACTCAAAATGATACCAAAAGAATTGTTGGAATCACTCGGTCGGCTACGTTGCGTCCATCTAAACACGTAAATTAAGCTTCTCGAGTGTCTTCGCAACAATTCAACAGGCATGAATCGAAGGGAAAATAGAATCAATTGTTGTGGAGATGTATCGAGAGAAGCGGCATCCCTAATCCACCACCAACTTCCTAACCTGCACCACTTCATCTCCCACATACAACCCCACATGATACACGCCCGATGCCAATGTCGGATTAATCATATATGCGCCTTGTTGGGCAGATAAACGGTAATCTGTCACATGCTGTCCACTGTTGTTGTGGAACCTAAGTTTAACTTCCTTGCCGTTGTGGGTGGAAATACCGTTCAGGTACACATAAAACGGATTGCCTGAAACGACAGGGTTGGGGAAAAACGTAAAATACCCCGTTCCTTCTGTTACAGGGTCAGGATTGGCGTGGAGTTTGGGCGAAACAAAAAACTCAAGCGTATCTGCCTCCCCGTTACAACCGTGTGCGATGAGTTGAACCATGTACGTACCAAAACCGTTGTAATGATGCACCACGGTGTCTGCATTTTCTCCTGTTTCAAGCACAGTTCCATCTCCAAAATTCCATGTATAGCTCCCCCCTTGTGTGCTTGTATTGACAAACTGTACGGCAAAATTATCCTGAATCTCGTAATTTGCCGCTGCTTCGGGTGCACCCATGAAGCCAAGGCAGTTTAGTTTGACTACCCAGCCGTAGTCAGGAAGATCTACAATTTCAGATGACACGGCTGTTCCTGCCATGATATAGCCTCCGTCTGAAGTGAGGGCGATGTCGTTGATGCCATGCATTGCCCAATGGTTTGGGTAATCGTGAGCAAAATAAAAAAAATCACGTTGCCAAATTTTAGCCCCATTGAGTGTAAACTGCACCAACCTACCTCCATGTTGATACATATCATTGCTATCGAAAGTTCCACCTGCCGTTACAAAAAGGGTATCATTGATTGATTCTATATCGGAAAAAGCACTGGTGTTGGAATTACCTGTGGTAGCACTTCCTAATACTATACTCCATTCTTCTATTTGGGTTTGTGGGTGTATCTTTACTTTACGTAGTGTGGGCATATAACTCCATCCGTTTGAAATAGGAAAACCTTTCAAATACGTGTACAAATACCCTCCGTCTACGGTCATAGTGAGTCCACGTTGATGAGAGTCCCTTTGATTATCCGTAGACTCCCAACTCCACAACTCATCCCCTTGAGCGTTAACCTTTTTGAGAATTGTGTGCGTAATTTGAAGGGAAGCAGGAAAGGTGATTAGCGAATTACGCATCATCAGCACAAATTCATCGTCTGAAAGCTGTACGATTTCCTGAGCAGGCAATGTCCATCCTCCAATATTCATGGAATACCTTCTTACATTGAGAATTTGAAAATTAGGCGATAAGTGTACCAAATTACAACCAGCCCGACCGGGTTGCCCTGTAGCAATAGTTGTATCTGTAGCCGTAAAGAACATCAGGTAAGTACTGTCAGACTCGTTTTGAATAATCATAGAGCCGTCAAACGTGGTTAAATTCAAATATTCCGCCAGTGTATCCAATACTATATCAGCAACAACCTCTAAATCAGGTGTTATTTCCTGAATCCGTTGACGACTCGAAGACCCTGCTAAGTCATCTCTAAAACAAACTACAAAGTTACCATTTACATTCGTCTTGAGTTGATTTCTTGAACCATACAATAAATATCGGTGTAAATAATCGGCAATCATTAATGAATCTAACGGAACTCCAAACTCATCCAACTTGACATAAAGACTCCCTAATCTATCCTGAACCTGATTCAAGTAACTTCCACATACTAGGTAACCATTATCAACAGGTACTATACTATTGAATACACAAGCTTTTTGTGCAAAAATATACACCTTATTAAACTCTAACTGACTATTACCAATCAGGCAATTAAACATAAAAAATATGGTAAATAATAATTTTTTCATAAAAAAAACAAGGTCTGGTAATGTTCACCAGACCTAAAATTACAACTATTTTACTTACTTGACAATTAAACGCAATGTTTCGTTCTTGTTATTGTCTACCCGCACACGAATCAGGTACAGTCCCGGCTGCCAATCGGCAGTGGAAATTTTGTGGGTCGAGGTATCTCGAGCACGTCCGTCTGCGATAAGTTGTCCTTGTGCATTAAAGACGACAAACAGTGCTTTTTCGGCTTCTTCACCAAAGTCAAGGGTTACCTCCTCTGTAGCAGGATTTGGGTACAACGATACTGTGTTTCCTTCGTTGATGAGCTCCATCCACTCCTCTTCCTCTGACGAATCGTCGTACAACATGCCTTTTGGCGCTACGTACTCATAATGCGGAATGTCACACTCATTCAGGAAAAAACACAAGTAGTTTTCTGCCTGAAATTGTGCATAACCGACTGCATTTTCGGCATATTCGCGCAGCATCACTTCGGCTATGCTATCCACTCCTTCAAGATAAACCCCCGAAGTAAGATCCAATACATCCGTTTGAAAATCAAGGTAATCAGTGATTGCCATTTCATACAAGATATGGAAATCAGTAGTATCCAACCAATCGGAAGCATCCGAGATTGCCTGCAAAGCGGTGCTTCTGTCCTGTTTCCAGATGGCCGTCTGCACCAACTCAAGCGGCAGCATTGCGTGACCACGCTGAATAACAGCCGTGTCCAATGCACCTAACGAAGGATAAATGGAATCCGTAAAATAGTCCTGAATGAGCAGTGTAGACAGCAATTCTTTTTGTTCGTTCAACAGTCGAATCGCGGCACGTTGAGTAGATAATCCAGAAAATTCGGGTGAATTCAAAATCGAATCGATCATGACCGAAGGCATAGGAACCGTTTTGTTTTCCAAATAATCAATAAAATCAGGCTGACGACTCACTTCCGGGTGCAGGATGCAGATGTCCCTGAGGTATGCATGTACAAACTGGCTCGGGTTTACATCTGCCAACAAATAAAGTACCCCTTCGGACAAATAAGGTGCCGCACCTGACAGCTGCGCAAACGCATACGCCGAATTGTCGGAATTGATTAATGGAATTTGGGTGTAGAGCAGACTCGTATCTCCTAAACGCAGCAACGAATCCAGTAACGCGCTTTTTACCGAAATCACTCCGATAATACTGTCCAAGTCATTCAGTACACCCGGGCGCTTGTCTCCCAGAATCGGTTTGGTCGGGCGGACAACAATCAGACTGAAAGTTGATTTGCATTCATGTTCGTCACTAGATGTCCCCATCATTATTTCAGCAGAATTAATTGGCTCTTCATTCGCGTTGTTTTCAAAATAGAAATAACGGAACATGCTTTGGTTTTCCGCTGCATTGATAATACTCTTGTGTTCGGTATCGTCAAAGGTGTTTCCAGCAGAAACTTGGGGAGTTCCTTGCCAATCCTGCATTCCTTCACCTGTAACATCCGTTATCACCGCCGCCGTCAATTGGTCTACTTCATTAGTCTCATATGTATTGCAGAGAAACTGGAGTCCTGTATTTTCAGCAGCAGTCGACGACATTAAATCCCTGTTCACTCCTACCGAAATATTGCCAATCGATACCGTTTCATAGCGGTTTCTGAATACTTGGTTGAGTAACCCTCCCGAGTGATACACCTGAACACCAGAAATATTATCCTCAACGTCATAACCCCTGAAAGTGTTTCCTTCAATTTTGTAAGCAGTAGCCCCTTGTGTAATTATATTTGCAGCACGATAAACCTCGTTGTCAAATAAATTTCGTGAGACGATAGCATTGTCCATAGCATCAATGACAACTCCTTTATGTACGTCTTCAAAATAGCAACGATCAATGGTTGCCTGACTCATGGCTTGTGCATTTTGCGCGTGAATCCCAAAGCTGAGGTTTTTGAATGTGGTGGGGACTATTTCTGCCTCATCATAGTAATCTGCGTCGCAAGGTTGCCCGAACGGACAAACCCCCATCACTTTAAATGTCGCATCCAGTGAACGAATCCCCGACATGCGGTCAGCTGGCGAAATCCCTGTACGTAAATCTTCAAAATGTGATCGTTGAATGGTAATTCCTTTTACCTTAAAGAGGGTTACTTGCGTCACAGGGTTGTCTCCTACAAAATCGTCGTCTACTATAAAATTACAGTTAAAAATAGAGCTGTAATTTTGTAACTCACTACCTGAAGGTATGATATTGGCATACGGAAAAAATGCAATCGACTTACCATTATTGCGGAACGTGGTGTTTTCTAAATTAACCATTCCCCCCATAGTGTTCCACACGTCTTTTTTCCATACTTCAACCGCCTGATTAGCAAACTCAATAACCGCATCGTTTTTAGTAACCAAGATCCCCTGATTGGCAGTTGTTTGATGCAAGCCAGACTGTCCGTAGACTTGGATGCCTTGCCAGCGGGCATTACAATATTTTGTGAGAGTGCCTCCATCAACCACAAGTTTGGCACCTGGTTCAATCATAATCTTTATCCCGCCATTAATTTCAACAGTGTCTGTAATAGTAAGTATACTTCCACTTTTCACAAGTATATTGTCAATTAAATGCTTGGGTTCATCCCATGTGGTTGTTGATGTGATTTCTTGTGCGTAGTTATTCTTACGGAGATTCACTTTTGTCTTCCAAATCCCACGTCCGAAAGTAGAAACGTATAGCTCGTCTTCACAATAAACATACTTCATCCCAGTAATCATCACTTTTGGTAAGTTCTGTGAAAAACATTCCCATTGTGACATTTCATTCGTTCGGTAATATACTCCCACACTTGTTCCACAAAAAATCAACTCATTGTCACTTTCTACTGTCAACAATCGTTCGACAGGGAGTGCCGGAAGACCTTCGGAGTAATCGACGAAGGTTGCTCCACCGTTTGTTGATTTGATGACACGAAACAGTTCATCGGTCACCACACCATTCAACGTATGCGTACCGCCTATTCCACAATAAATCACATTAGTATCTACATGATGCATTGCAATTGAGCGGACTACATTCCAATGTAACAACTTACTCAACGTGTCTACAAAAGCTCCGTTATCTAAACTTACGGTTGAATTTGTCAGACTTATCCAGTTTTCGCCATCGTCAACCGACTTAAATAGTTTAGTTGCTTGGTCGCCAGGTTCTCTTTCCCCAGCAAAAAGATGGTGAGGATAGCGTTCGCATATTGCAATCGGGCCAATAGCATTTGATTCTGTTATTTCGGAAACTTCTGACACCAATGCAGCACGATTCATCGCTACCCCTCCGTAATTTATTATAGAGTCTTTATGCTGAAGACCTCTAGCAAAACGTTCGGGGTAGTGCCTATAACTTATAAAGCGACCTTCGAGGTAGCATCTACCATTACCGAAAGCCCCGCCTGAAACATCCACAAGTGGATTACTAGAACCCGTCAAATCCCAGATTCCACTATACGCACTTTCACCAACCATATCATTTGGATGATATTGTTGAACAAGTGCCGATGAACCTTCATTTAAAAAGCCACCGTTATAATATGTGTCGTCACTATTTTTATAGCGCATTCTATGATCCTGAAATGCGTACAATACGCGACCAGTCTTTTCATGAACATCAAATGCATGTAATAGATTGATTGACAAATTTGAGTTTTTCGATATAATTGTTGGACTGTTCAAACCATCTTCCACCAAACCTACTCCACCATCATTACCAAAAATAATTCTATCCGTATTACCCTGTGAGACTATATGAGAAAAACGATAGTCATCATGATGGCCTAAACCAGTAATTGCTGTTTTCACTCCTGTTGTATCGTTATAACGTCTCATGTTCCGAATACTACCCCAATAAAAAACATTTGGGTTGTGAAGTGATGCAATTAACTCATTTTTATGAAACCCACCTAAGTCATTGGAGGTGCCTATATTATGATTAAGAATGACATTTTCCAAATAACTAAAATTATCCCCTGCGTCAATTGATTTAAATAATGTGTTAAATAATGGAGATGGAATAGTATCGGTTAACTTGAATTGAACTTGCAAATACAATCGCCCATCCACTTCATTGGAAAAGTCAGTAAACGATATCAGGTGTTCAGCTATTATCTCAGAACTCGCCTCGGAGGCAAACGTTGGTGCTATATTACCTGACCATGTATAATCGAGTTCATCGTCTTCAAATGTAAAGTCACATTGATACAACCATGATTCCGAACCCTGATTATATTTTGTGTTTACAAATAATTTATCATCAAGTACCCATACTTTGTAAAAGTCATAATATTGTGTTAGTTCAGGATATGATTCAAATTCTTCCCAGGTCAATCCCGAATCTGTTGAAAAATAAACAGCCTTATCTGAAACAGCAAATACCAATCCTGAAATCGATTTATGAAAACCAACCCAATTAAATTGCGGAAGTGTTTGTGTAACTTCATTCCACGTCACTCCGGCATCTGTACTGTAAATAGCACCTCCTTCAACATAATGTGTACCAGTAATCGCCAATACATGGTTTTCATTATATGGATTGCCTATCAATTGTCTCACTCCTATTACAGGAAAACTCAATTCATCCGTAACGCAAACCCATGACCCTCCTTCGTTTGTAGTCCTGAAAATACCGGACATTCTTGTGCCTGCCAAAATTGTATCAGTATTACTCGGCTTTTGGTAAATTGCACTTACCCATCCTCCCCATTGTTGACCTGTACCACCTACATGCGGCATAATCGGACCATCGCTAATCCAGTTTGACGGATCCTCCGCTCCACAATTCAATGGTGAATTATGAATTGCTTTCATGGCTTGTAAATAAGGTTCAATGTCATACACATTTGAATCTTTTACATTATACTTCGGAAATTCGTAGGCATACCATCGCTGAGCAACTTTCTTGTCGTGATTCAGTAAAGTATCAGGATTTGACATTAATTCCATTAGCCCCTCATGAATTTCCCTGACTGTTGGTGAATGCGTAATCGTATCTATTGGTGCAATCAACAGTGGTATGTTCTTTAGTTCTTGCGAACTGCAAATTACTGGAATTAGAATCCAGCACACTAATAATTTTTTCATAGTGATTGATTTATTGTAAGTTAGGAATTTATGAAATTTTAATTTGGAATATGTTAAAATTGAAAAAGTCAGCTTTAGATTTGTTGTTTTTCACACATTTTAATCCTTTTGTAGAATTTTCATTATTCTATGAAAAAATTAGTTTACTTATGGGTTTTTTACTTGATTTTCAATATAATAACATAAAGATACTTATGGGTATAGACAAATCAATTGCATAAAAAGAGAAGCGACAATCACCTCTTCACTTTCCCCGTACTCGTCATCTCAATCTCCTCCACAAACTTAATGCGTTGCGGAATTTTATATGCGGTTAGGTGCTCGCGGCAAAAGTGAATTAATGACTCCACTTCAGTAGGTTTATTTGGGTGTAAGATCACATCTGCAGCGACAATTTCTCCCGCCAAAATGTGCTTATCTGCATAAACACGCGCTTGGGCAATGGAAGGATGTTGTTCCAATATAAATTCCACTTCTTGCGGAAAAACCTTGTTGCCGGAAACGTTAATCATTGCCTTTTTTCTGCCTACAATGCGCACGTTGCCATCTTTATTCTGAGTGGCAATATCTCCAGTCATGAAAAAACCGTTTTGCATAATTTCTTCTCGTTTTGTCAATGGATTCAGATATCCTGAAAACATGCCGACTCCGCGAATTCCTAGATGTCCTGACTCTCCCTCGGGCAAGGACATTCCATTGTCATTAAAAATTGCAACCTCATAATCAGGTAAGGCCCTCCCCACATTATCGGGTTCGTCTATGTTTGACTGACTGTTGATAAGCGGAAGTCCGATTTCAATAATGCCGTAAGCCTGACTTACAGGAATTTTAAATCGTTCATAAAAGGCGTGACAGATTGCTGGTGATATTGCAGTTGTAGTCGAAATTACGCGTTTTAATGTGGCGAAATTGGTGTTGGATTTTGCCTGACTTAACAATCGAATATGCAAAGGAGAAGAATACAGCAAAGTACCTTGATGATAATTAATTTTATCCGCTAGTTCATCCGCATCTAATCCTCCTGCAACCACAATTTTACTTCCTTGTGCTATGTACAAAACCAAAGAAACCACAAAGTGAAACGCCATGGGGAGCACCCAAATCACGGTGTCTTTGTTTGTCAATTCAAGTTCTTTGTTTGCTGCGTTGATGCGCTCCAAAACTGCTTGGTGCGAAATCAACACGCCTTTTGACGTTCCTGTTGTTCCTGATGTAGGTCGAATAAACGCGGGGTCTGAACAAAGTTTTTCCATGTCGGAATCTTCCTCCTCTGAAAAACGTTGTAAGGAAAATGATTCATCAGATAGCTTTTCACCATTACGAGCAGATAAAAAATGGTGAATGGAATTGTCTTTAAGTTGCTGTGTTAATTCTCCTTCAGTTAACTCATCAAAAATAGGCATCACGACATATCCTGCTCCTGCTCCTGCAAACAAAGCTATCAGAAAATCACGATTATTTCCATAACAAATTGCCAGTCTCAATTTTTTGCCTTGTCGTGTTTTTTCCAATTCAGATTGCAATGAAACGACGTGTTCAAAAAGTTCACTATAAGTCAACTCTCCCAACTCATCTACAATTGCTACCCCGTGTGGATAAGATCTAGCCGTTTTTTCCAACAACTCAGCTATGTTAAATGATTCAGCCAATTGATTGAGAAATTTGTTGGATAATTTTGGCCAATTCATTTTCATTCTTTGCCATTGCCATGCGCCCTGCGGCATAACCTGTTTGCAAACATGTTCCCATCACTCTTGCACTTGAAATTGCTTTCTCATCAGCTGAAATGGTTTTTCCTCCGAAAAAAAGATTATCGTATTCCGCAGACTGCAAGCATCCCGATGGAATAGCGTAAACTCCTTGCTTTAGAACGGTCATTTCTACCTTTCCGCTTTCATCCCACTCTTCCATAGGCCAACTGCCAATGGCCACAACATCCTGAATTTGCTTAGGGTTTATGAGGTCTTCAAATGCTAGCGTGTATTTTCCTTGAGAACGTTTTGATGTGCGAATTCCTAGTTCTGAAAAAAGGTGAATGAGCTTTGCCTCTTTGAATGCATCTGTTTGCGTGCTTAATTGAGGAATTAATTCCTTTATGACATAATTCTTTGTTTCTGTAAGCACATTTGACATTAGTGCTTGGTCATCTGTTCCTGATATTTTTAGTGCGAGTTTTAATGCCAGTTTGCCCTCTTTAAATGATCCAGGAACAACAAACAAGGGCGGACAATCATTTTTCTGGCAAAAGCGACTCAACACCATGTTAAGCGCAAATTCATTCGCCCCAACTACATTCTCCATTTCAAAAATGTACGCAGGTGCCTGATATTTTTCAGATTGGATCGTTGAAGCATTCAACAGTTCTGAAACAACCGCTTTTCCCGTGCAATCTACAATTGAATCGATTAAATAAACAGCTGTCTTTTCCGCAGAACGCGTTTCAAGAGACGTAATTTTTCTTTGCTCAATCTGAATTTTGACGAGTTCGTGATTTCCTAAAAAAGTAATTCCATGCTTTGCAAATTCATTCTCAATATACAGTTGAAATTGCTTCCAATCATAAGACAGTACATTGTATCCAGCATGATTAAACACTTTTGCAGAATGATCAAAAGTAAGATACTTCTCTACAAAATCGATTACAAAAGGGTGGTTAATCAACTTTTTCTCCTTGAATAATCCGCATATTGTACCCACATTGACATGTGTAGCCTGCCCACCAGGTTTTGAAGAATAATCAAAAACGCGCACTTCAGTGTCTTTGCTTGATGCTGCTATTGCCGCTGCAAATCCCGAAATACCACTGCCAATTATTGCTATCTGTCTTTTATTTTTCACCTTGTACGAGCAATTCTTTTAATGCTTTCCCGAGGTTAATTACCTCATCTTGAGAAAATGCATCAGTTGAATATACAACGAATATACGGGTTTTTGCTTTATGCTTAGCAAAGGCAAAAGTCAACCCTGGAGGGAAAGTAAGAGGTGGAGTATTCATGGCGTCGACTACATTTCGACCTAGGAAAGTATCAAGTGTTTTTGGATGTTCTGGAGCTACAGTAAATAAAAAACTAGACAGCGCTCCTCCATGAGGACCTTTGATGAAGCGATAGTACGTTGACTTTGGAATAACCCTAAGGTAGTGCATCAGCGAGTTATACTTTTCAGGAATTCTGTCTCGGATTTGCGTTTTCATTTGACTTGTCAGTTCCTTTGTCAATGGTGTTAAACCTTGATCCATTCTGCTTTTTGTCAAACGAAAAAACAATAAAGACAAGTGATTTGAAAGTACTGGACCTTTAGCTTGTTTTTTCCTTTTGTCTTGTGGTACAGGAATCCAAAAATTATCTACTTTTCTTCCTACCTTCTCTAGAGCATTTTTTACTGTAATTCCACATGCGGCTAAAAAGAAAGTGCTTCGCCCAAAAACAGCTCCTGAATTCAGCGAATTTTGAGTAATAATCTCTGATTCCTCTTCCGAAAAGTCTACGATATGAATTCCGGGCGTGGTGTCTAAAACTGGGACACCATCAAAAACAGAGGTTAAAACCGGCTCTGATGTTTTGCGTACAAAAAATCGCGCCTGTCTTGCTTCTGAAAACAGAAATTTATCCACTCTTTTACTTAATAAGCTAGCGTCAACTTGGTTGTTAAGTGAGCTTAAATAGAGACACGCACCATATCCGTCCATCAGCAGATGATGCCAGCAGAACACAACGGTTGTCGTGTTGTTACTTCGACTCAATAAATAAAATCGAAAATAAGGGTTTCTTTCTGTTAATGATATGTTGAATTCAAGGACTTCCTGAGGAATTTTATCGTCAGTTTTTAACTCAACTATACTGATATCGCGCTTCGCAGTTGGCACCCAAAAGCTTCCACTCACTACTGACTTTTGTTTCAGTTGAATTGAGGCAAGCTGCGTGGTTAGTTTATGGTTAGAAAGTGCATTTAACAGTTCGCTTTTATCTAAGTTATCGTCCAATTCTAAAAAATACCTACACGTATTGCCAATTGTTTTTGATTTTCCTGTATGTTTTTCTAGAGCAAGAAAAAAATGGTCTAATCCCGTGAGAGGTGTTTTAACAAATTGCATGAGTATTCTAAAGATATTTCGCCGTGCAAGAAGCTAAACTTGCAATGGATTTCAGGTTTTCAGGAATCAAGTCACTTTCAGGCAGTTCAACCCCAAATTTTCTTTCAATAAACAGCACCAATTGAATCACATCATACGATTCAACCCCCATGTCCGAAAAAGAGGTATCAAATGTAGCATCAATCGGTTCGTCCATGATGTCCTCGTTGAGATAATTCAACAATTGTTGGCTGATAATTTCTGCTTGAATGGGCATATTTATTGATATCTTCTTTTGCGTTGATAAATAAACACGGAAGCAATTAAACACACTGCAAAAAAGACAAGTAATTTAATCACATTCGGTAAAATCGTTACAAAGGTACCTTCTTTTAAGAACAATTCATAGAAACCACTCAGTCCCCAATTTAATGGTGAAACAGCAGCAATATCTTGCATAACTGCAGGCATAATATTGATTGGTACCCAAACACCACCCAACGCAGACATAATTAAAATGCTCACTCCTCCAAAAATTGAAGATTGCGGCGGAGTGTTGAATACCGTACCCAAAAGCAGACCATATCCAATTGCTGCAATTGAAACAGCAAGAGCTAGAGTAAATAACGCAAAATATGATTCGCCCACATGTAATACTGGTAGTCCCATAAGTGGCAATAAGTACTTCCCTATTAAAAGAATGATTACAAACTGCAACATCGCAACAAACACGTAAACAATAAGTTTTCCAGATAATTTAGACAAATAAGAACCAGGAAAAGCACGCATTCTGATGTATAGTCCTTCGGCGCGTTCTAAAATGATACTTGCGGCAAGTGGAACAGTGATAAAAAATATGGCAAAAATTGCCCACGCGGGGACGTTATGCTGCACCGCATTTGGTTGATAAATCGTTTTCTCTATGGCATACTTTTCTTCAAATTCAAAAAAATCGATGGTTGGCATTCGAACTTCCCTTTTTACAGGTAATTGTTCTTGAACTTTTTCTCCCATGAGCTTAAAAAGCACTCCCGTTTTAACATTTCCAATAAATTCGCGAAGACCAAAAGTTATTGCCATCACAAAAGACTTGCGGGCGATAGGATCTACAATAATTGAAATCTGCACAACTTCCATTGCTTTATCTGGGTCAAATTCGTCCCCTTCAAACAACGCGTCCATTATTTCACCTATATTATCTCGAAGTGCCTGAGTAGATCCTTTTGGTATTATAATGGCTACTAAAAACCCATCTTCAAGAACAGCTTTTCGGACCGCTGCATCATCAGGATAACGTGTTCCATTATCTACAGTGAGTTGACATAATTTTGAACTCTCAAATCCTTTTTCTACTGTATAGCTTAAACTGTCTTGATCTCTATCCACAAAAAGCACAGGAATTCCAGCTTCATTAAGACTTTTGTATGCTTCGTTTTGCACTAAAGTCATGATGAGAATCAACAAAATAGGCATGGCAAAAAGAACCAATATCCCGAGTCTGTCGTGCTTTAAAAGCTTAAACTCTTTGATGAATGTTGCTATGCCTCTTTTTATCATTGTGAAACGATTGCTTTACCAGTTAATTTCAGAAATAATTCTTCGAGAGAGTTCACGTCTATATGCTGTTCAAGTAACTCCTTGGGGCTGCCAATCACAAGTTGATTTCCGTGATTGAGAATGGAGATTCTATCACAAAAAACCTCTGCTTGTTCAAGATAGTGGCTCGTATATAAAATAGTCATGCCTTCCTCTTTATTCAACTGTCGAAGCATTTCCATCATTACCGCTCGTGACTGAACGTCCATCCCTTCAGTTGGTTCATCCAAAATCAACACTTCTGGCTGATGAAGAATTCCACCCAAGAGATTTATTCTCCTTTTCATTCCACCCGAATAAGTCTTGATTGGCTTATTCTGATTTTCAGTCAGTCCAAACTGATTGATTCTAAAATTCACTTTTTCTTCCAATTCTTTACCCGACAAACCATACATTCTCCCAATGTATAACAAATTATCTTTAGCTGAAAGAGAAGGATAAAGTGCTATTTCCTGTGGAACAACACCTAATTTGTATTTAGTTGACTCGAGTTCTTTTTTTAACGGCAAGCCGCAAACAGATACGTTTCCTTGAGTATATGGTAAAATACCACTTAGTATCGAAAACAAAGTTGTTTTTCCAGCGCCATTTGGACCCAAGACACCAAAAACTTCGCCTTTATTAATTTGAAGGTTCAACCCATCTAGCGCATTTGATGTCGCTTTTGAATAATGTTTAATCAAGTTCTCTATGGAGATGATTGGTTGTGGTGCCATTTGTGCAAAACTTAAGACTGCGAATTTAGGTTTTTATTGTGTATCCTGAATTATTAACCCCAACAAAGTATCCATTCGTAAACGATTATTTAATTCAAAACGAGCATTAATCAATTGTAGGAGTTAAAATATTGGTAATTTTATACTCGATATGAAACAGCAATTTTTGAAACAGATTGACAATATAATTTTTGACTTGGGTGGTGTGGTTCTGGATATTGATTACACACGCACTATTCAAGCGTTTAAAGATTTAGGAATTCAAGATTTTGACAAATTATATACTCAGGCATCTCAATCTGGAGTTTTTGATGATTTTGAAACAGGTAAAATTTCAGAAGAGGAGTTTATAAACTATCTTTTGAAATCTGTGTCAAATTTTTGCACTTCAACTGATATAATTCATGCGTGGAATTCGATGCTCCTTAATTGGAACAAACGCAAACTTGATTTAATTCTAGAGCTTAGAAAGAATTACCGCGTCTTTTTATTAAGTAATACCAATGCTATTCACAAAAAGGCTTTTCTTTCTTCACTGGAAAATCAACTTGGAATAAATTCACTGAATCAATATTTTGAAACAGTCTATCTTTCCCATGAAATTGGATTACGCAAACCCAACAAAGATGTTTTTGAGTTTGTATTGAATAATGAAAACTTAATTGCAGATAAAACCTTATTTCTTGATGATTCAATTCAACATATTGAAGGAGCTAAATCGATTGGAATTCAAACACAGTTAATTGATTCCAAATTAGACATTCTTCAGTTCTTTTCTTGACAAAGTTCAACCAAAACACCGTCAGTAGTTTTAGGATGAAGAAAAGCGATTCGCTTATTGTCTGCCCCATCTTTAGGACTGAGATTAATTAACTCAAAACCGTCTTTTTCGAGGCGTTTGATTTCTGTTTCGATATCCGTCACATCATATGCAATGTGGTGCACACCTTTACCCTTTTTAGCCAAAAACTTGGCAATTGGACTATCGGGATTTGTAGCTTCGAGAAGTTCAATTTTTGAGTCGCCAATCTTAAAAAACGCTGTCTTTACTCCTTCCGATTTCACCTCCTCTATTTTGTAGCACTTGGTGTTTAACAGTTTTTCATAAATCGGAATAGATGTCTCAAGACTTTCAACCGCAATTCCTAAATGTTCTATTTTATTCATCTCGTTCTCTTATCTAAAGTAAACAAAAAAGGACTCCAAAATGAAGTCCTTTTCAATATATTATAGAATAGTTTTATCCACGGATAAACTTTTCATTCTTGTTGTCATAATTGATATAGTATGCTCCTTTTTTAAGGTTTGTACAATCTACTTCTGTACCTACACCTTTTTTCACAATGTTTCCGTATGCATCATAGATTTCATACTTCGTTTCAAACGGAACACCCGCTGCGTCAAATTTAATGATTGTTTTAACCTTCTTAGGTGAGAATTCAATCTCTGGAATAGATGCATCGGTGAATGTTACTTCCTGTGATGCTTTTTTCTTACCAGAATGGTCAATTTGTACTACACGCAATTTGTTTTCTCCTGAGTGTGGAGTAACTTTAAACTCATATTTATTCGCTCCTGGTGTACCAATTCCATCAACTTCACCAGCGCTTACCCATTTATTCCAACGATATTGCTCAATAATAAATGGTAATTTTCCTTGCTCTCCAGTTGTTGTCCATTTTAATAGACCTTTTTCAGAACTTTCTATTTCCTGTACTTCAAAAGTACTTCGTGGCAAAAGAACTTCTGGATTCAGAATTTTAGGCTTACAACCAGGGCCATGTTCAATAACGATAAAAACAGGGTCACCTTTTTTAAGTCCATATACTGCAAAGTTAATTTCGAAAGCGCTTTGATTAACACTTCCTGGCATTACGTCGCCATTCACAGTAACACGGGTTGCACAAAATCCGAATCCATCTTCGTCTTCAGGGTTTTGAACATATAAATTTTTTCCTTGGTAACTTCCTTCAATAGACAGATTTGCCACTGATAAAAGTGAAACCAACGAAACGCCAATAGTCAAAATTAGGTTTTTCATATTATGTATTGAGCCTAACATATTTAAAACAGTCGCAATATTACACTGTATTTTTTTAATTTCCAAATGAATTTTGATTATATAATTCCTTTAAATCATCAAAATTCACCACGAATATCGCAATTTCTAGGACAAAATAAAGCGAATGCAACTTTTTTTTATTATTCTTGTGTGGAAATTTTAATTCCTAACTCTATGAATAAATGGTTATTGTGGGTGTCTTTAGTCGTGTTAGTGGGTTCATGTAATAATGAAGGCGCGAGTGACAGCGAGGGAGACAAGTCATCTTCGTCTACTTTTAAAATGATTGTAGATCAACAACCCCAAACTTATTTTTTACGTGATATAAAAGATTATTATACATCAATTATTGTAAATCAAATAGCAGACGGATTAACCAAACTTGATCCAAAGACATTAGATCCTATTGGTGCATTAGCTGAGAGCTGGGATGTTTCTCAAGATGGATTGTCTTATACTTTCCACTTACGCAAAGACGCCTATTTTCATGATCATAGCTGTTTTAAAAATGGTAAAGGGCGCTTATTTGATGCGAATGACGTAAAGTTTACATTTGAATTGCTTTGCTCAAAAAGTGAAACAGGTAAAGAAAGTCATGGTTATATCTCAATTCTTAAAGAAACACTAAAAGGGGCTGAAGACTTTTTTAACGGTAAAACTAAATCAATTGAGGGACTAACGGTCGTGGATAAGCATACTGTTAGACTTGAAACAAAACAAAAAGACCAAAATTTCCCAGCCAAACTCTCACTTTGTAATTTCAGAATGGTCGCTAAAGAAGTTGTGGAATGTGGTAAAGAGGCGGATCTTATTGGCACGGGGCCATTTAAATACGCGTTTGAATCACAAGGTGATTCACCTTTAATTGCTTTAGTTAAAAATGATAAATATTACCTCAAAGACAAAGACGGAGTTCAATTGCCCTATTTAGACAGTATAATCATTTATATAGAAAACAATCAGCTTGAGCAATTAGATAAGTTTGAAAGAGGAGAGGTTCACTTTATTCAAAATATTCCTCCTAGTCGTATTGCACATGTACTTGAAGATAGAATTGCAGATTTTAGTGGTGAACCACCTTTAATGAAACTATCAAACGACCCGCTTTTGAGTACACAGTTTTATACACTAAACGTTAACTCGCCAGCTCTTAAAGACAAACGTGTGAGACAAGCGCTTAATTATGCATTGAACAGAGATCGCATATTAACTAATATTTTGAAAAGTTCTACTCAGGCTGGTAATTATGGAATTGTGCCCCCCCTCTCTAAGTTGTTACCTGGTTATGATTTTCAAGGCGTAAAAGAAAATAGTTACTATTTTAATCCTGATAAAGCACGCCAGTTGATGGCTGAAGCTGGATATCCTGGCGGAAAAGGATTTCCAACATTGACGCTGAAATTTAACACTGGGACTATTCACTCTGCAGTAGCTGATGAGTTTAGAAGACAGATGTCAAAAGAATTAGGAATAAATGTAAATCTTGAGGGTCTTTCATTTGAAGACAAACTCACAGATGAAACAATGGCAAACGGCGACATTTTCAGATCTGCATGGTATGCAGATTATATTGGTGCGGAAAGTTTTCTAATGAATTATTATGGTAAGCTTGTTCCTAAAGATTTAACACAGCCATCAAATGTGAATTCTTCGCGTTTTGTAAATGCAAAGTTTGATGAGTTTTTTGAAAAAGCTCAGTCGGAGAAAAATATCAATGAACGAAATAGATTATTCTCAGAAGCAGAAAAAGTATTGATGGAAGAAGCTCCCCTTATTGTATTGTGGTATAATGAACAGTTTATTTTGCAGTATTATAACGTCAGAAATCTGGAAACAAACTCTATCTTGTACTTAGACTTCACTTACGTGAAAGTAGAAGAGTGGACTAAGGAGGAGTTTAATGCCCGTTAGTTTTTTGTTTGTAATTCAACTTTTTTTGTCATTTTTGCGCCCTTGTTAACTTCTTAGTATACAACTTGTTTAATTATTGTCGAAATGAAAAGAACGCTGCTATTACTTGTTTTAATAATTTCACTTCAAGGTATTTCTCAAATTACGCAAAGCGTTAGTGGACGCGTTTTAGATAGTGAAACTCAAACGCCTTTAACTGGTTCAAGAATTCAGATTATCACAGAAGACTCTACACAAATTTTAGGTGGTGCTGCAGATATAAATGGAGATTTTAGAATCGCTTCGGTTCCTATAGGAAAACAAATGATTAAAGTCACTTTTGTTGGATATGACCCTTCGTATACTCCTGTAACTGTAAACTCTGGTCGAGAAGCTGTAGTAACCATTTTCTTACAAGAACGCGCAACAGAAACTGCCGAAGTTGTGATCACCGCTCGAGCTCAAGACCAGACAATCAATGAAATGGCTACGATATCTGCTCAGCAATTTTCAATTGAAGAAACAGAACGTTATGCAGGCTCAAGAGCAGATCCTGCACGTATGGTTTCAAATTTTGCTGGTGTTCAAGGAGCAGACGATTCACGCAACGATATTATTGTGCGCGGAAATTCACCTCTGGGTCTTCTTTGGCGTGTAGAAGGTGTTGACATTCCTAACCCTAATCACTTCGCTGTTTCAGGCTCAACTGGTGGTCCAGTTTCAATTCTAAACAACAAAATACTAGATAACTCTGACTTTTTTATGTCGGCATTCCCTGCACAATATGGAAATAGTATGTCGGGGGTTTTTGACTTGAATTTGCGACGCGGAAATACTGATCGACACGAATTTACAGGTCAATTTGGATTTTTAGGAACTGAAATTTTGATGGAAGGTCCGCTCTCTTCAAAATCTAGAGCAAGTTACCTTTTTATGGGTCGCTATTCAACTCTATCACTGTTTCAAGCGATGGGGATAAAAATTGGTACTGATGCCGTGCCTCAATATGGTGATATAGCTTTCAAATTCAATTTTCCACTAAAAAAAGGAGGTCAATTATCAGTTTGGGGGATGGGTGGAATGAGCGCGATTGATATCGTCATTAGTGATCAAACTGAAATTGGAGAAGAACTTTATGGCGAGGGGGATCGCGATCAGTACTTTAGGACAGCTATGGCTGTTGGTGGAATTACCTACAAAAAACCATTGAACGACAAAACATTTTTACATGCAACAATAGCTGGGTCATACGAGCGTCAAACTTCGCAGCATGATAAGGTTTGGAGATCAATTGATACGACAATGGTAGATGGAGCCGAACAGTATGAAATTACGCTAGATTCAATTTACCCATTGCTTAATTATAGAATGCAGATTACTAGATTGACTTCACACATCTCTCTCAATCACAAAATAAACCGTCGCCAATTAATCAAATTTGGTTTGAATGCAGAAATGCAGTATCACAACATGCTCGACTCTGTTTTAAACGACATTGATGTGGCTGGTGACTTTAAGTTGAGATGGGATTATCAAGGGGCAGCGGCATTAATTCAACCATTCATTCAATGGAAATACCGTATTTCCGATCGAATGAATTTTGTTGCAGGACTACATAGTCAATATTATAGTATGAGCAACAGCTGGTCTTATGTTGAGCCTAGAGTTGGTTGGGATTGGTCGTTAAACAACGGAAACAAACTCAAGTTTGGAGCTGGAATGCACAGCCAAACACAACCCGCATATATCTATACATATAGTCAAGTAAACAGTGAAAATGAAAGAGTTCTTCACAACAAAAACTTAGATTTTTCAAGAAGTATTCACCTTGCTGCGGGATACCAAAAATCCTTTAAATCTAAGCTGCGTATAGCAACTGAGATTTATTATCAATACTTGTATAACATCCCTGTGGATCAATATCCATCCTCTTTTTCTTTAAACAATATGGGGTCAGGATTCCAGCGCTTCTTTCCTGATTCGCTCGTAAACGAAGGAATTGGAAGAAATTATGGTATTGAATTGACAGTCGAAAAATATTTTGACAAGAGTTTCTTCTTTTTAATAACTGGTTCGCTATTTGATTCGAAGTACCAAGGAAGCGATAAAGTATGGAGAAACACAGATTACAACGCTACGTTCGCTACAAATTTATTAGCAGGGAAAGAGTTTCAACTAAATGAAAAAAACATGATTTCACTCGGTCTTAAAGTTACTTATGCTGGAGGGCGAAGATATGGTTATGTGGATGTGGATGCGTCAAAAGAAGTTCAGGAGCTCGTGTTTATGGACTCAGCTTACAACGAAAGACAATTTAGAAATTATTTCCGCTTGGACTTTAAAGTACTCTATCGTTTAAATGCAAAGAAAGTGACTCATGAAATTGGTTTGGACTTAGTAAATGTGTTGAACACACGAAATTTGTTAAGTCTAGCCTATGCTCCAAATCTTTCAGATCCAAGCGCAGAACCGATTGCAGAACGTACTCAACTTGGGTTCTTGCCAATCTTCTATTACCGTATCGACTTTAGGGTTCAGCGGAAGAAGAACAGGGAATAAATAAAATGAAAGCGTGTAAGCGCAATGATTTGTGCTTACACGCTTTCTAGTCTACAATTATCTCCAAATCTATCGTTCGGCGTCTTGTATCTACTTCTTTGATTTTCACTCTCACATCATCTCCAATGTTGTATTCTACTCCATTTCGTGAGCCAATTATGCGGTATTTTGATGAATCAAAGAAATAACGGTCACCTGGAATAGAATCCATAGGAACCAAACCTTCGCAACGGTTGGATTTCATCTCCACAAACATCCCAAAATCGGTTATTCCATTTACTATCCCCTCAAACTCTTCGCCCACATGGTCTTTTACAAATTGCACTTGGAAATATTTCGTTGAGTCACGTTCTGCCTCTACAGCTTTACGCTCCATTCTCGATGTTTGCTTTCCAATTTCATTCAGCGCAGGAAGTCCATAAGGATTTGATTTCTTTTCAAGCATGGACTGTAAGATACGATGGACAACTAAATCAGCATAACGACGGATAGGTGATGTGAAATGAGTATAATATTCAAACGCTAATCCGTAGTGTCCGATATTTGTTGTTTCGTAACTTGCTTTAGCCATTGAACGAATCGCCATGTTTTGAATGATACTGTATTCATTTTCGTAGCGAATGTCACCCAAAAGCTTATTGATTGCTTTGGAGATTCCGCTTTCATTTGCGTACTCAATATCGTATCCAAACTTCTCAATAAACATCTTAAATGTTTCTATTTTAGCCGCATCTGGCTTATCATGTGTACGATAAATTGCTTGGGTTGCTGGATGAGTTTTATCTCCTTTCCCAATAAATTGTGCCACATGACGATTAGCAAGAAGCATAAACTCCTCAATCAATTTGTGAGCGTCTTTAGACACTTTTATCACTACTTCTTCAGGTTGACCGTATTCGTTTAATCGAAAGCGGATTTCTTCAGATTCAATGTTCATCGCGCCATTTTTTAAGCGCTCTTTTCGATATACCTTGGCGATTCTATCCAAATCGCGAATCACATTCGCAAGCTCTTCGGATTTGCCTTCAATTACCTCTTGAGCTTGCTCGTAGCTAAAACGTCTATCTGAGTGTATCACCGTTTTCCCAAACCATTGATTCACAATTTTGTCTTTGCTATCAAATTCAAACACAGCAGAAAAACTGTATTTATCCTCATTTGGCCGAAGTGAACAAGCAATATTTGAAAGCTGCTCTGGTAACATCGGAATTACACGATCAACAAGATATACAGAGTTAGCGCGACTCAACGCCTCTTTATCCATAGGTGAACCCATGGTTACGTAGTGGCTAACGTCTGCTATATGAACACCAATCTCTTTGTTACCGTTTTCCAAAATACGGTAAGAAAGTGCATCGTCAAAATCTTTTGCATCGTCAGGATCGATGGTAAAAGTCAAAATTTCTCTAAAATCTCTACGCGTTGCAACTTCATTTGGATCTAATTCAATTGATGTCTGTTCAGCCTGAGCAATAACCTCTTGTGGAAATTTAATCTCAATTCCATTGTCCACCAAAATCGATATCATTTCGGCATCATTCGTTCCTGGCATACCCAATACCTCAACAACTTCCCCAAAAGGGCTGTCTGCACCATCAGGCCAATCGGTAATTTTCACCATAGCTTTTTGACCATTCAATGCTCCATTAAGCTTTGCTTTAGGAATAAACATGTCTACATTCATCCGTTGATTGTCTGGAATCAAAAAAGCAAACTTCTCGCTCACTTGTAGAACGCCTACATAATACTTTTTATCGCGTTCAATTATTTCAACAACTTTTCCTTCGTCTCGATTTTGTCCACTTTTAATAATTTTGACTTTAACGCGGTCACCATTTAACGCCTTGCCTGTATTGTTTGGTTGAATGAACACATCCACATCTCTATCCTCTACAACAAGGTATGCAGAACCTCTAGCGGTAAAATCAATTCTCCCCTCCACGGACCTGTCTGAAGCGGTAAAGCGGAATTTTCCACGCACAACTTCTCTAAGTAGACGTTGGTTTGCCAAGTCGCCCAAAATCTTATGAACCAACTTTCTTGTCTCGCTATCCTCGACAGATAAAACAGCACTTATTTGTTTGTAATCAAATGTTTGATCTGGATTGTTTTCAAAATATAACATTATTCCATCACGAAGCACATTCTTCAATTTGCTTCCTCCGGATTTTTGTTGACCTTTACGATGTCTCTTTTTTGCCATGTAACTATTACTGTTTTCAATATGCGAATAAACTAAAAATGACAAGGAAAAACCTAAATCAAACTTAGACTAATTCTAAAATTCGAAGTTAATACTAATTTATAACTATTCTGTTCGATTATTTATTAATAGATTGATAACTTTGACAAAGAATGAACTACAATCGTAAGTTTTAGTATGGTTTACTTGTAGTTTCTATTATTTAAACAAAGGGAAACTGCATTTTTCCCAAAATTTTTATTAGATTTAGTAAACAATTAAAAAACCAATATTGTAATGAACAAACACATTGAAGAGGTATTAAATAGTCAATTGGAAAAAGAAGCGTCGTCATCTCAATTTTATTTAGCAATGGCGTCTTGGGCCGAAACAAATGGTCTAAACGGTACATCCAAGTTTTTATACCAACACTCTGATGAAGAGCGACTACACATGTTGAAATTGGTTAAATTTATTAACGAACGTGGAGGGAAAGCGATTATTCCTGCTTTAGAACAACCACCAGTTTCCTTCGATTCAGTATTGAATGTATTCGAACTGTTGTTAGAGCACGAACTTGGAGTGACTGATAGCATAAATAATGTTGTTGACATCTGCTTGAAAGAGAAAGATTATACTACATACAATTTTATGCAGTGGTATGTCTCTGAGCAATTGGAAGAAGAGGCTCTAGCACGCACGATTTTGGACAAACTTCGAATGATTGGAAATGACAAAGGTGGTCTTTATTTATTTGACCGCGATTTAGAAAATTCAGCCATTCAAGCTGGTAATGTAGGTGCCTCAGCTCCTCAATAGACACTGTATTCTTAATAAAATAACATGAGGCTACTTCTCTTTGTAGTACTAATTTTAATTGAAAGCGTATGTTGGTCACAATCCAACATACGCTTTCAAAATTATTCCATAAACAGTGGCCTCTCTCAAAGTTATGTAACCGACATCTTACAAGACGAAAGTGGATTCATTTGGATCTGCACGCAAGATGGATTAAATAAATTTGACGGTTATCGTTTTAGAATTTTTTCTGCTGACAGAACAAATGGAATAGAAAGCAATTACTTTAATTGTGGGATTAAAGCATCAGACGGATTCTTGTGGTTTGGTACACAGCAGGGCCTCGTAGCTTATGACCCAAAAAGTGAGCGATTCAATTCGTTTGTGCCTGGAGACAAATTTCAGGATAAGTCAATTATAAGTATCGCGGAAGGTGAAAAAGGTAATTTATATGTGTTGTTTGACAATAAAGGGGTTTATGTTTTTAATCGAAATAACAAAGAATTCACTCCACTCACAAGCGAATTACTAGATAAATCATTTAACCGATTATCATATTCTACTTCTGAAGGCTTGTTTATTTCTACAAATGATAAAGGCGTGTTGCTATATAAAAGCAATGGAATACGTCAAATTCTCCCCAAAGATTCACTTGGGTTGGTAGAGCCTATAAAAACAGTTACTTACTACGGTGATAACAAATACCTAATTGCATCCTTAAGTAATGTATATCTATGGGACGCTATAAATAATAATCTTCAAGTTTTCTATATTGATTTTAAAAATAGATTTCCCAACACAGAAATAGAAGACATAAAGGTCTTATCTAACGGAACAATATTAGTTGCCTCTGTTTCGGCTGGGTTAATCGAATTAAAACCGACAAATCAAAATACCGAAGTTGAAGTATTCAGGTATAGACAAGATATTTTTCAGAAGAACACCTTGCTGAATGACCAGACCACTCGATTATTTTTGGACAGAGACGGTCAATTGTGGGTGGGAACACAGCGCGGTTTTGGTACATTTAACCCAAACTATCTCGGTTTTTTAGGTGTTGGGCCTTCAGGAAATTTGGAGCAAGGATTGCCAACTCCAAGTGTTTGGGCTTTTGCCGAGGATAGGTCTAGTGGAGCTATTTTCGTTGGAACAAGTAACGGTGTTTCAAGATTTGACAGGAAGAAAAATGTGTTTAACCATTTCTACCGCGAACCAAGAAGTAACTTAATACGGAAGGTTGATATGCCCGCACTATCCCTTTTTGTATTTGACGAAAATAATTTGTTCACTGGTGGATTAGATGGGCTTTATAAATTAACCATAAACAAAGATGATCCTACAACTTATCGTTATGAAAAAATTAAACACGAAGAAAACACTCCTCTTGAATATGAACGGGTGTATCAAATTATTCCTATAGACAACCACCGTTTTTGGTTAGCCACAAAAGGAGGAATCTGTATTTATAGCGCTGAAACAAACAGCTATACTTATACAGATAAGGGTAAAAATCTCGGTTCTGTAAAATCTCTGTTTAAAGATTCTTCAGGCCTACTATGGATTGCTCCCGCAAATGGTGGAGTCTATAAATGTAAGTTAAGTTCCTCTGGAGAAATTGTTATTGAACCGTCTTCTTTCAATACACATTTATCTAAAATTATTAAGGGTAATGTAAACGTTATACATCAAAGTAAACCCAATGTTTTTTGGCTAGGAACCTATGGTGATGGACTAATCAAAGTTAATGTAACTTCAAATCAAATTGAACAGTTTGATGTTAGCAAAGGATTACCAAACAACGTAATATACGGGATACTTGAAGACGGAAATGAAAACCTATGGCTCAGTACAAACCGTGGTTTGTCAAAATTCAGTAAAAAAAAGGAAACCTTTGTAAACTACTCTGAAATAGACGGATTGATGAGTAACGAGTTCAATATAGGTGCGTTTATGAAGTCAAAAACGGGGGAACTTTATTTTGGTGGAATTTACGGATACAATCACTTTTACCCTAATGATCTCCAAGAGGGAAGACAAAACCTAACTGTTTTTCTCACCGACCTACAAATCTCAAGTCAGAAAATTTTACCTAATCAAGATAACGGGATCTTACAAACATCTATCGCTTTTACAAATGAAATTGTTTTAAATCATAGACAGCGCAATATTTCTATTCAATTCGCTTCAAACGACCTTGCCAATGCTTCTTTGGTTGAATACAGATATTATCTCGAAGGGCATGATGAAGATTACACATTTTTGGGGGGGGAGAATAGTATTTTGCTCAGCTCCCTATCTCCTGGTACATATAATCTCAAAATTTTTGCCAAGTCTGTTTATGGTGAATGGAGCAACAAACCTACCATTTTAACAATAATCGTTGAGCCTCCTTTTTGGATGACGTGGTGGTTTAGAATTCTAGTTATTGTTTTCATCTTAATTGTGTTGTTTGTTTTTTACCGATTGCGATTAGAGAAACAGCGTCGCAGAATGGTTCTCCTAGAAATGAAAATTGTAGAGAGAACTAGTGAAATTCGAGCGCAGAGTAAAAAAATTGAAGATCAGAAAAAGCAACTCGAACTTCAAAAAAAGGAAGTTGAAGAAAAAAAGTTTCTTCTCGAAAAAGAAAAGGAAAAAGTGGAGCGACTTCTGCATAACATCCTACCAGAAGAAACAGCAAAAGAGCTCAGAGAAGGTGGTAGCACGAGTGCTCGAGCATACAACAGAGTGTCGGTCATGTTCACCGATTTTGTTGGCTTTACAAAAATTGCCGAAAAAATGTCGCCAATTGACTTGCTTAATAGACTGGATATTTTCTTCTCTAAATTTGATGAGATTGTCGAAAAGTGGAGCATAGAAAAAATTAAAACCGTTGGTGATGCATACTTATGTGCAGGTGGTATGCCAATCCGAACAAAAGAAAACCCAATTCAAACTGTACTAGCTGGACTTGAAATTCAACAATATATGCGCAAGCAAGTTGAAGAAGACAAAGCAAACGGAATTGAACCTTGGTATTTAAGAGTGGGGATTAATACAGGAGAAGTTGTCGCAGGTGTAGTGGGGAAAAAACGCTATGCTTATGATATTTGGGGAGCGACCGTGAACTTAGCTCAACGAATGGAGACTAACGGCAAGGCTGGACGCGTAAATATTTCTGAATCTACATACGAAGCCATTCAGCCCTATTTCGAATGTACCCTCCGCGGAGAAGTGATGACCAAAAATAGCGGCTTGGTAAATATGTACTTTGTGGACAGGATAAAGCCTGAACTTTCGGCTGATGAAGAGGGTATGGTGCCCAATGACAGGTTTTGGAAAATTGTTGATCTTCACCTATATAGCTCGATTAACTACATGAAAGCTGAACGCACAATTCTTAATTTGCTCGAAGAAAGACTCTCACCAAAGCTTTACTATCACAGTATCTGGCATACAAAAGACGTGACTGCTGCAGTCGAACGTTTAGCCCTTATGGAGGGGATTACCGATGAAGGCTTGTTCTTACTTAAATCAGCTGCTTCCTATCACGATGCAGGATTTATTGAGCAGTACGAAAAAAATGAACCGATAGGTGTAAGGTTAGCTCAGGAGCATCTTCCAAAACACGGTTATAGCGAATCACAAATTCAGACAATTAAAGAACTAATTTACTCAACTCAGATTCCACACAAACCACAAAATAAGTTGCAGGAGATTCTCTGCGATGCAGATCTTGATTATTTGGGACGTGATGATTTTCATGAAATCGCTGATAAACTTCGAAGAGAGCTCCGTGAACATGGAAAAATTGATAGTGACCGCAAATGGGATGAAATCCAAATAGCTTTTTTAAATCAGCACAAATATTTTACTGAATCGGCAATTAAAATGCGTCGAGCTAAAAAATTAAAACACATTGAGGACGTCAAGGCTCGTTTAGAGAAGAATGAATACAAAGATTAAGACGCTTTCTTTTTGAGCCGTGAACGTTTTCTAAATTGAAATTTTAGCACTGTTTAACATCCTATTATCACAGTGTATATCAGAAGATTCAAAGCATAAAAAAAGCTGTCCAAATGCTGGACAGCCTCTCTATTTAATATCTACTATTTAAGAAAACAAGATACTAGACCCATATGCTGATTCCATTGGATTCACCATTAATACAGGGATTTGAGCATCATTTGTAATCATATATTGTTCGTAATTTGCACCTAATACACCTAAGAAACTATTCTTTTGTAGGTTCATAATAGCAATTAAATCCGCGTCGTGTTTAACTGCGTATTTTACTACTTCTTTATCAAACCCAGAGCTAGGAGCCAAAGTGATAGTCAATTCAATCTCGCGCTCAGAAAAGAATTTCTTAGCGAACTGAATGTTACTCAATACTTTATTTCTTAAAAACTCATCTGTTTCATCTGGAATAATCACATGAACACGTGAGTTAAAATACGTTGCCATATTAGCAACAAGAACAAGTTTTTGTTTTGTTTCTTTATTGAAGTCCAGTGGAACAACGATGTCGTCATAACCCGTTTCCTTTACTTCTTTATCTTGTACGATAACAAATGGAACTGAAGAGTGAGTCACTACTTTAAGCGCATGACTTCCCGTCACGTGTTGCCAACCATGAGCTCCATGTGTTCCCATGAAAATCAACTGAGCGTGATGTTCTGCAGCAAAATCACCTATATCGTCAAAAATATTACCAACACGAACTGAAGGAATTATATTTACACCATCACCTTTGTGGTCTTCAGCTATTTGCTTAAGTTTTGCTTCTGCTTCACGAATCGACTTGTCTTTGTTTACTACGTGAAGAAGATAAATATCGGCATCTACAATTTTTGCCGTTTTAAGTGCATGATTTAGAGCACAATTGGCCACACTAGTGAAATCATGAGGTACTATAAAACTTTTCCTTTGCATAACAGGGTACTATTGGTTTTTATAAGTTGGGACAAAAGTAATCATAAATATATTGACCCAATTAGTTTTAGCGATACTAATATGATTAAAATATTTTAAATAAATAGCATATAAGTTAATAAAATTTCCTTAACTATGTGTTAACATCGGGTTTTAGGTTAATTGCTTACTTTGTAATTTTATGTGTTCTTATGGCGATTATTGGTTCAATATTAAAAGGGACGGCCAAAATTGGCAATCAACTTGGTGAGAAGAAAAAGTTTGATTACTCTTTGCAAACTAAAGTATTACAAAAACTTTTAGATAAGGCTAAATCGACTCAATTTGGGCGTGAATATAATTTTAAAGAAATTTTACATTCTACTTCTCCTCTAGTAGAATTCTCTTCCAGAATTCCGATAACAACTTATGATGAATTTCACGATAAGTGGTTAAACAGAGCATTAAAGGGAGAAAAAGACGTTACCTGGCCTGGAAAAATCAAATATTTTGCCCTTTCTTCTGGTACTTCTGGTGCGCCAAGCAAGCGAATTCCTGTAACCGAAAGTATGATTAAAAGCATACAACGAGTTAGTCTCACTCAAATGCTAACTTTGCACGATTACGGTATGGACACCGATTTTTATGAAAAATCATTGCTCATTATTGGTGGAAGCACTTCGTTAAAGCAACATGAGCATTATAAAGAAGGTGACCTAAGTGGAATCTTAGCAGGGAAAATCCCCTTTTGGTTTTCAAACTTCTCTAAACCAGGTAAACAAATCAGCAGACTTCCAAATTGGAATGAAAAGCTCGAAGCAATTGTTGAAAATGCTCCAAAGTGGGATATCGGAATCATTTCTGGAGTACCTGCATGGATTGAGTTGGTGCTTAAAGCAATCATCAATAAATACAAATTGGACACAATTCATGATATCTGGCCGTCACTGAATGTTTATGTGCACGGTGGAGTTTCAATTGAACCATATAAATCAGAACTCTTAAAATTATTCGGTAAAGACGTATTTTTTCAAGAAACTTATCTCGCAAGTGAGGGCTATTTTGCTTACCAAAAAGGAGAAAATCGATCAGGAATGCGCCTACTTCTAAATTCAGGAGTCTACTTCGAATTCATCCCTTTCAACGAAGAAAATTTTGACGAGAATGGGAGCTTAATGCAAGACGCTAATGTTCTTCCATTTCACGAAGTTAAAGAAGGTGTAAACTATGCGCTGGTTGTTTCAACATGCGCCGGTTTGTGGAGATACTTGTTGGGTGATACGATTAAATTTACAAGTTTATTAGATTATGAAATTCAAATTACTGGAAGGATTTCACATTACTTAAGTGTGAGTGGAGAACACCTATCAGTGAGCAACATGAATAAGGCAATAAAAGCAACTTCTGAAAAACTTGGAATCCAAATTCAAGAATATACAGTTTACGCCACCAAGAACGAGAAAACAGGTCATCACTGGTATTTGGGTACTGACAAAATTTTATCAGATAATATCGTATCTAAAGTTTTAGATGAAGAACTAAAGCAGATCAACGATGACTATGCCGCTGTACGCAAATACACAATGGGTGCCCCTACTGTTAATATTATCCCAAACGATTTTTTCTTGCGCTTTCTAGCAGAAAAAGGCAAAGTTGGTGGGCAAAACAAATTTCCACGTGTGTTGAAGGGGACTCAACTTGAAGAGTGGAAGTTGTTTTTACAGCGGTAATTGCGTTTTTTCTCTCATTCTCCTGGCTCTATTGGCATAATACTGCCAAAAACCATTGAAAAATACAGCAGCTAGAATTATCGCACTCCCCACATAAAAACTAAACTGCATGGTTTCTTCCATTGGGAATAATAACACCGCCATAATCATAGTATAAATAGGTTCAAGATTGATGCTTAAGCTTACTGTAAACGCACCTAAATACTTTGTAGCGTCAACGGCAATAATGAACGCTAAAGAGGTACATACCACGCCTAGAAAGAGTAGATTCCAAATATTTGAAGGCGATAAATTAAACAACTCACTATTCATTTCTCCCTGAAAAAGCAAAATAACAGAAAGCACCACAAAACCACTTATCAATTCGATAAAAGACAGTTGCGATGATGGAACTTTATCAACCAAAACCGAGTTGGAAACAGCAAAAAATGCGGCAAAAAACGCAGAAGAAAGTCCTATTAAAATAGCATTGAGATGCTCAAATTCTACATTGAGAATGAAAGAAATTCCAAATACAATAATCACTCCTAGCAACACCTCCACCAGAGATACTTTGCGTTTCCGCATAAGAGGTTCTAACCAAGATACGTGAAGCGTTGTCGTTGAAAGACAAATTATCCCAAGTGATACTGATGATAGCTTGATACTCTGAAAAAATGTAAACCAGTGCAAACCGACAACAGCGCCAACTGCAACTATTTTCCAAAAAACCTTTTTATCAATTTTTACTGTCGGTCGTTTTAAGAGCCAGATGAAAAGTCCGAGGGAAATAAACCCAATCAATAAACGATACCACACAAGGATAGAAGAAGAAAGCGTTATGGTTTTCCCCATTATTCCAGTATATCCCCAAATGATAATCACAAGGTGGATGAGTATGAGATATTGCTTTCTTTTTGACATGGTTTTTACTCCTTACTAGACGGCAAAGATAAGAGAAGTTTTGTGCGGCAAATAAGTTGAACAAATTTTTAATCCAGCATTATTTGAAAGCTAGAGTTGTTATCTCACTGAATAATATTAAGCGCTTTTACTTCCTGTTATATTTTAATCCATAATTAATAAATATTATGAATTAGAAATATGGTATTTCATTAGAAACTTTTATATTTATACATGTTGCATTATAACAAACTCTTTTGAAACCAATGTATTATAAACGAATGCTCATTACGGTTCAAAAGTATAACCGCGACAAGCTATACAAATAACCAAAATATCATGCAATATCATATTGTTTTCGGGGTACTCTTGTTGGCATTGATTCTTCTCGTTTGGGGAAAAATACGTCACGACCTTGTTGCTTTTATCTGCTTGCTTTTGCTGGTTCTTATGGGTATTGTTCCACCATCAGATGCTTTCATAGGCTTTGTTAACCCCGCTGTTATTACCGTTGCTGCAGTATTAATTATTGGAAAAGGGCTTGAGTCTTCTGGCTTAATTAATCTTTTGGGAAAGTGGGTTATGAAAGTTGGAAACAGCACATTAATTCAAATTTTAAGTCTTTCTTTACTCGTAGCAATCGCCTCAGCTTTCATGAACAACGTAGCTGCTTTGGCAATCATGATGCCTATAGCCATACACATGGCTCGTAAAAATAATTATCCTGCTTCTTATATTCTTATGCCCATTGCTTTTGCCTCGCTTTTGGGCGGCATGACAACCTTGATGGGAACTCCACCAAATATAATTATCGCCTCTATCCGCAGTAAAGAAGTTGGCGAACCCTTCGGTATGTTCGACTATTCCCCCGTTGGTGTAGTTGTGGCTTTAACTGGAGTCCTTTTTATTTCACTTATTGGCTGGCGTTTTCTTCCCAAACGAAGTACTAACTCCAATGACCATTCATTTAACATTGATAATTATGTAACCGAAGTAGAGGTGCTTAAAGACTCAAGAATTATCGGTGAACAAGTTAAAAATCTGACAAAATATTTAAAACCAAATACTCAAGTAAAGGGACTTATTCGAAATGAAAAACAATTGGAAATCCTGAAGCTTGATGAAGTTCTCTTGGAAAATGATATCATCATTTTAGAGACTGATGCCGAAAATCTTCAGGCCTTCATGGAAGACACGCATGTGGCACTAGTTGGTGACAAACAATTCCGTGAAGGAGTTGATGACACAAAACACTTGACTATTATCGAGGCTGTAGTTATGGGCGACTCTTTTTTACTGGGAAGAACAGCCTCTTCAATGCGTATGCGAAGTCGATACGACATCAACTTACTTGCAGTAGCTAGAAAAGAACAGAAAATTCACCGGCGAATGGATCATGTCATTTTCAGAACGGGAGATGTGTTGCTGTTGCAAGGTAGAACTAGCTTAATTAACAATACAATTTCATCCTTAGGTTGTCTCCCCTTGGCAAAACGCTCACTTCGCCTTGGATATAAAAAGAAAATTCCACTTGCCCTCGGTATTTTTATTCCTTCCATTATTGCAATTGCCTTTGGTGCGCCTGTGGAAATCAGCTTTTCCATTGCTGCACTTTTAATGGTACTGTTAGGGGTCTTGCCTTTAAAGGATGTTTACACAAGTGTCGATTGGCCTATAATCGTATTATTAGGAGCCATGATCCCTTTGGGCGTTGCTTTAGAAACAAGTGGTGGAGCAGCATTAATTGCTTCTGTGGTGTTAGATTTTGGACAGAGTTTCCCCCCATGGGCAATGATATTAACCATACTTGTCATAACGATGTTCTTGTCTGACGTCATCAATAATGCAGCAACTGTTGTTTTAATGGCACCAATTGCAATTAGTGTGGCAAAAGGACTTGGATTTTCTGTCGACCCTTTTCTTATGGCTGTCGCCATAGGTGCTTCTTGTGCGTTTCTTACACCTATCGGTCACCAATCTAACACATTGGTAATGGGATCTGGGGGTTATAAGTTTTCAGACTACTGGCGGATGGGACTACCATTGGAAATTATAATAGCGGCAATCGGAGTACCATTAATCATGTATTTTTGGCCTCTGTAAATTTGCTTTTAGAACGAAATTAAAAACAATGACAAAGTATCTTGCATTATTAAGGGGGATTAATGTTGGTGGTAATAATATTATTAAAATGGTGGAGTTGAAAGCTTGTTTCGAATCTATGGGTTTTTCTGATGTCTCTAGTTATATACAAAGTGGTAATGTGTTGTTTAGCTCTTCAATTGAGAAGAAAAATGAATTAATTGACAAAATTGAACACACCTTGTCCCAAAAGTTTAACTACAAATCAAAAATTGTGTTGATTACTGACAGTCAACTCAAAAGAGTTGTTTTAAAGGCACCTGAAGGGTTTGGCACAAAACCTGATAAATTCAGATACGACGTGCTTTTTCTCAAAGAACCTCTAACTCCACAAGAAGCAATGAATAATATTCAAACTCGAGATGGAGTTGATCAAGCGTATCCTGGAATAGAAGTTTTGTACTTTTCAAGATTAATTAGCCAAGCAGGGCAAAGCTATTTGAATAAACTTGTAGGGCAAACTATCTATAGGAATATGACTATTCGAAACTGGAACACCACAAGTAAGTTGTGGGAATTAATGAATAACTAATAAGGCATGCTTGACATAATTGCCTTCTTTTTCATATTAGTCATGAGCGGAGTAGCTCTTATCATCGGTATAGTTTCGTTGATTTATGGTTTATATAGTTTTTCTCAACCTGGATTTGACAAGGCTGTTCAATTCTTTAGTTTATTAATCGGTACTATTCTAACTGCTGGAATTGTGGCATTTTACCTGAGTTGGTATTAGTATTTTCCCCTTCCATCCATTTTCCGTACCTTTATGTGTAAACAAGGGAGAATTATGTTTCATAAATATATTTTATCAGCACTGTGTTTTCTTATCGGTGTTTTCTCTTTTTCACAAGACACTGTTAGGGTCTTGCACTACACAGAAACCACAGGATATGATCACAACACTAGGCAGGAGTCTAAAATTCTGTTTGAAAACATTTGTGACACACTCACATCAAACACGCCTTATGTGTGGACTTTAACGCACAGTGACACTTCTGAAATTTTCGATGATTTACTTGACTTACAAAATTATAATGTTGTAGTCTGGTCAAATACATCGGGAGCTGATGGGCTGGCAGCAAACCAACGGCAAAATTACGAGTCGTATGTGAATAGCGGTGGAAATTATTTGGGCATACACGCCGCATCTGACACCTATCGTCACAGCAGTTGTAATGGAAATAATACTGGTGTTTGGGATTTTTACGGAGAAAATTTATCTGGATGTTCCGTTCAGGAAAATCCTAACCATACTAGTGCAGACCATAATAACACCATGAATCATTCTGTTTCGCACCCCATTCTTAATGGCATCCCAAACCCATGGAATAAAACAGAAGAATATTATTACTGGGAGAATGGGTACTTAAACTCTTCATTTACCGAACTACTTAGAGTAAACGCAACTGGAATAGAGTCTTATGATGTTGCACGAATGACTGCTCATTATAAAGAACATCCTTGGGGGTCAAGATCGTTTTACACTTCACTAGGTCATAACGTCACAAATTTCACCTCTGATGATGATTTTGAGCTACTTCTCAAAAATGCATTGTATTGGGTCGCTAGTCCATCGTTTCCTGCTCATCTTAACGACTTGTCAATTGATTGGTTTCAGGTTTATCCTAATCCATTTTCGGAATCGATTACAATAGAAATTGATAATGTAGAACCTTTGAAAATTACTCTCCATGATTCCAATGGCAGAATTGTTTATTTCAATCAAGTACAGCAAAAAATCGTTGTTGATTTATCAAAGTTACAAAGCGGAATATACTTCATCAGGGTTTACAGTCAAAAGGAAGTTCTCACAAAACGAATAGTCAAAAATTAAAAAGCCCCGATAATAAAATCATCGAGGCTTTCCTTTATATCAGTTATTCTGATTATTTTTTATACTTCTTTTTTAACTTCTTGATTTTGTCGTCAAGTTTAGATTGCTTCTCATCAAGCTTAGAAAACCCTTCATTGATTTTCTCTTGCTCACCCTTTGCTTTTTCAGCATCAATTTTCCCTTTCTCGATTTTTTTAGAAAGTTTATCTTGATCTTTTTTCAAGCTTTCGCGATCACTAGCAATTTTATCCTGCTCCTTTTTCAGTTTATCAGCGCTTTTCTTGTAAGCTTCTTCAGCTTTCAATTCTTTTTCAGCTTCCTTAGCTGCTTTTTCAGCCTCTTTTGCCTTTTTCTCAGCTTCTTTAGCGGCTTTTTCATCTCCTTTAGCGGCTTTCTCTGCATCTTTCTTAGCATCTTCAGCGGCTTTCTTTTTCTCGTCTGCAGCTTTTTGCTTTTCTTCTGCTTCTTTTTTCGCTTTATCAGCCATGTCTTTTGCTTCCTTTTCAGCTTTCTTAGCGTCTTTTTCAGCTTGAGATTGTGCTTTCTCAGCCGCTTCTTTTGCTTTCACTGCAGCCTGCTCTTCTTCTAATTTCTTAAGTTGTTCTTCACGTTGTTTTGCTGCTTGCTCACGTTCTTTTGCATCCTGTTCTGCTTTTTTAGAAGCCTCATCCAATCCTTTTCCAGAATCTGCTGCTACTTTTGCTGCTTCTGCTTTTTTCTCCTCTGCTTTTTTCGCTGCCTCAGCTGCACGCTTTTCCGCTTCTTGACGCTCTGCTTCTGCCTTTTTAGCACGTTCCTCAGCCGTTTCTGTTTTTGCTGCAGCCTTTTCAGCATCACTTTCTGCTTTTTCAGTTTTTCCTTCTATTTTCGCAACCTGATCAGCTCCTTTTTGCTCAATATCAGAAACTTTCGACGCAACTTCAGTTGTAACTGTTCCGCTTCCTTTAACAAGAAGAATTTCAAATTCACGACCATTTTTAAGATATACCCCTGAAAGAATATGAGATTGGTATTCTGCCATTTTCACTTCAATATTAACAGGCACGTTGTGATAATCTGCAAGACTTACTTGAGCCAATCCTTTAGAATCTGTAGTTGCTTGACCTAGTGTTTTCCCTTCATGAATAACCGAAACTGTAGCACCTGCAAGTGGTGTACTTCCGTAAAGCACTTTTACGCCAATTTTGACAGCACCATGCTTAAGGTTAGAAATCTCAATTGAACTAATCGTTTCAATAGTGTTCGACATTACAGGTAAACTTGCAATAAGCAATGCCGCTATAAGTGTAGTTTTTGTTTTCATATGTATTTGTTTTTACCGCCCGCCATCTGATGATGGGCACTTTTTATTTTGAATATTGCTTAAAAATAGTACAAAATTCAAACCAAACAAATCTTGGCGGAAGTTATTTTACTTTAAACTACGATAAAAGTGAGTAAGATTAGCGAAAAAGTGAGGTGAAATTGCTAGAAACCGCATTCACGGAATATTGATTATGCACTCTTAATCGACCAGCATCGCCAAGTTGTTTTCTTTTCTCTGGGTACTTTAAAAGTTGGATTAACGCTTCCTGCCACTCTTCTTCCGAATCGGCCAACATTCCACTTACTCCGTTTTCCACGATGGTTTTGTTTGCCCCTACTGGAGAAAGAACAGTTGCTGCGCCCAAAGACATATACTGCAAGGCCTTAAAACCACATTTTCCTTCAGCCCACACATTTGGTTCAAGTGGCATGATGCCTATTTGAATTTGTGCTAAATCTTCAATCTCTGACTCTTTTGACCATTTCACATAACGCAAAGATGAAAGTGAATATGAAGGCGCTTGATTAGAAATGATTACAAAATCAAACTCGTGATCTTTTTCCAATTTTGAAATAACGGGAATGATTCTATTTAAATATGTCATTGTCGTGTGCGTCCCTGTCCAACCTATAACAGGTCGCAACACATCGTGATTAACCACTTTGTTGTGATGATTCTCCATGTCGATAGTGGTTGGGATTAACACAACGTTGGGATTATATCGTCGCGCGTATTCTGCTAAATAATCATTCCCAGCTGAAACTTTATATGCCCATTTGATAATATGTTTTACCTTCCAATAGGCTTTAAGACGATGAAAAAAAGCATTGCTATTGCTGTAGTTTGGCAACCAAATGGCGTCGTCAAAATCATAGATGATTCGTTTTCTAAGAATCTTGGCAATCAACCATTCAAACACTGGTGGCCCGATATGAGAAGCTTCGCGGTGAATAAACACAAAATCAGCTCTTCTCAGCTTAAACAACAAGATAAAACGGCGAAAAAAAGCGGCAATCATTCCCTTGATTTTACTTATCTGTTTTCCCGGTTTATAAAGAGTCTCCCAAGCTTTTACACTCAAAAAAGGGTGATATTCTATTTGAAAGCCTTCTTTTTCTAATAAATCCAAATATTGCTCAAACCGAAATCGTTGAGACGGAGCCTCTGATTTTGGATAAGGTGCTAGAATAAAGATGGTTTTTTTTAACATTAATCATCAAATCTGTGGGCAAAGTTACAACAACTTCACTTGTTCTACCAAAAAAATTGAAACATATGCGAATTGTAGACGTATATAGATGTACAGGATTTTTACTATATTTGTATTATGTATTTGGAGAACTACGTCAGCGAACTATTACTCAGACATAACTGTTTGATTATCCCCGGCTTCGGTGGATTCGTGGCGCGCTATTCTTCAGCTAAAATTGATTGGAATAGAGGATTGATTGCTCCACCATCAAAAGAACTTGTTTTCAATAAACACCTTATTCAAAGTGATGGACTTTTTGTCAATCATGTTGCAATCAACGAAAATCTCAGTTTTGCAGATGCTACAGGAAAGGTTGACGAGATTGTCAGTTCTTGGAAACAAACTCTGAAAAGTGGTGGGCGAGTGGAGATTGAAAAAGTGGGCATTCTATACCACGACTTCAACGGAAACACTGTCTTTGAACAAGATCGTTTCTTTAACTTACTGTTGAGCTCGTTTGGATTGAAAGAAGTTACTTTTATATCTGAAGAACGAGTTGTTGAATCTGCGCCAACGGAGGTTAACACAATCGAAAAAACTGAACGTCATACTCTTGCTCCTGTTGTGAAACTTGAGAAAGAGACTGTAAAACCAACTGTTCTTAATCCAAATAAAGAAAAAAATACACCTGTTATTCCTATTGCTTCTGAAAAGAAACACGGATTTAACTGGAAGTATCTTGCCGCTGCGGTAATTATTCCATTTGGATTTTTTATGTATTGGATTCCTATGAAAACGGATGTGCTTCAAAGCGGAAAAATTGCAATTGCAGATTTTAACCCGTTTAGATCTATTCCTACTTCTGAATATACTCCAGAAAAATTATCGACAACTTCAATTGATGAAGAATTGCACTATTCATGGGATGAGTTAACTAAAGATTTACCAAAGGAAATAGAAGTTTTCAATTATCGATTTAGCGAAGAATTGTATATACCTGTTCGTTTAATTGAAAAGGATAAGACCGATGTCGTTTTAAATGATGTGGATGAGTTTTCAAGTGTTAACTCAACTTCTGTTGTTGAATCCAATCAGTACTACCTCATAGCGGGATGTTTTAGTAATAAAGAAAATGCAGAAAATTTGGTGTCTGAATTTAAAGCAAAAGGACACAACGCTCAAATTGTAGATGTCAATAAAGGCCTGCACCGCGTGTCTATCGCTAGCTACAATGATAAAGATGTTGCGTCAAAAGAGCTTTCTAATCTCAGAGCAGAAGGTGTTTCAACGTGGGTTTTGAAAAAGTAGTTACTTTTATCTAGTCAATCGTTTTCAAAATTTCTATTTCACCCTTTTTCACTTCCAACTTATTATTTGACGTGTTCCATACATACACTAAAATATCTGCTACATTCTCGGGCATTACTTTAAAATCTACTTTGCGTGTAAAATGAAGCTCTTGTGCTCCATGTTGATAGAGCCTGCGACAGTCAATGTAACGCCCGTCTACTTGCTCTCCATTTTTATCTCTAACTTGAATAACGATCCAAAAAGATTGGTTTTTCTCTGAAAATTTAATGGTGTAGTCAAGATTTACAGTCATTTTTTCTCCAGACAAAGCTTCTATTTCAACCAAACTCAAAGTGCCATCCTCCCCTTCAAAGCTAACTGGTGTTGTTTGACTTCTTAATTCCGTTATTTGATTCAGTTGCTGCTTTCTTTTATAAAGATCGAGATTTGGATCTGTGGTTTGTAGCACCTCAACATAATTTGATAAATCTAAGCCCAAATTCAAGTCTAATTCGCTGAGTAAAATATAATCCTCCGTATAATCACAATAGAAAATTTCCTTATACCCATTGTGATTTTCACCTTTCAAGTATGCGTGGTGTTCTAAAGCAACTCCTAACAAGCCGTGAACGGCAACTATTGGTTTTTTATTTGTGGTGTTAGCGTATATTTCTTCGTAGAATTCTACCGGCACCGTTTCTGCCCGCCAAGCGTTTACGTAGCGAAACTGAAGTTGACTCGCAAAATGGACAACAATAAACACCGCAGGCACTATTGCCAATATAACTGAGAATTTATTATTCTTTTGACTAATAATCGCGAAATAGCCTAAAAGAAAAAGAATGTAATAATGCATCCCCGCACGGTCAACAGGGTAGTTCACATCGAAAACATTTTTTGCAATGACTATTAATATCAAAGAGCCAAGCAACACAAGAGGAAACAAGCCGTTCTCAACAGGTTTTTCTAGCATCCGCTGAAATAACCATACAAAAACCATTGTGCCAGTCATTACAATAAAAAACAACTGTCCAATAAGGTCTGTGTCGGTGAGCGTGCCAGGTAAATGTTCAATAAATGTTTGATAAAAGCTTAACCCTTTCCCTAGATAAAGCAGTCCCGTTTTTTTAAGCTCAATTGAAAACAGTACTGCATATACAAGTGGTAAAATAAAAATGAGAATTGTAGACAGAGTAGTTATCAGCTTCGCCTTTGTTGACATTAATCGGAAATTCTTTACCCACAAAATAAAAAATGCTCCCGACACAATTACCGAAGTAGGAATAAGTGACAAATTAGACCAAACGGCAAGTGACATCAAAAGTAAACCCAAAACAATGGAAGAACTTTTACTTTGTTTTTGATAATACCACAAATAATATAAGGCTCCAGCTAAAAAAGCCATAGACATTCCATATCCACGGGTAACAGAAAAGAAAGAAAGCATGTACATCGAACAACACACTGATATGGCAAAAAAACCACCAATCCAACTGTTGTCAAAAAGTCCTCTGAGCTTATTTATGAAATACCAAAACAGAATAAAACTCAACACATTTGGAAGGCGCAATGCCCACATTGAATCACCAAAAGTCAGAAAAGACAAGTGACTTAGTAATGAGTTAATGACATGGTTGTTTGCATCCAAATGTGAGTGAAAAGGTTGAAACTGTCCACTGCGGATATATTGAAAATACGTGGTGATTTCATCTGCGTATGGAGGCAGTGTAAAGGCACGAATAAATACAAATGAAAACAGAAGAATACCTACAAGGACAAACCAGTATTTTGCCAACCAAGTCAGGTATTTGTTGTCATTCTTCATTAATTAGCGAAGATATCTTTCTTAAACGCAATTTCCACCTTCCAATCCCTTTCTTTTGAAAGTCGTTTTAAGGTCAACAATCTCATCAGCGAATTACTTGCTCGGAAAGGGTCTGAAATTCTGATCTTTCTCGTCTTTTCGCTAATTTCTAAATCAAATCCAAGGTTTGTCAAAATTAAATCTTGGACATTCTCCATTTGCTCATTTTCCACCATGGCAAAGTATTTTCGAATCAATTCTACCCCCATCTTTTCTGAAGGAGTAAAGTCTTTTGACTGAACAGAATGAAAGAGGTGAATTCCTTTTCTAGAGCGCGAGAACAACACATTCAATCGTTTCTCTCCCCCAAGTTGATTCAAGGGACCAAATCGCAACGCAAAATTTTCTTCTTCATCGTAGCCATATCCAAAACTCACCACAAGCAAATCACACTCGTCACCTTGCATGTTTTCTAGTGTGCTGAAGTAGATTCTTCCCTCTTCCTGCCACTTCAGTAGTTTCGGGTTTTTGAGTTTATTGAATTCAGCCAAAATGCAACTCAACTGGGTCTCTGAAAACGCAACCACCGCAATTGTGTCTTTATCTCCAAAAGCAGATGTCTCGCTATCTAACCATTTTACCAGATTCTGTGCTTCAACTTTGTTTTGCCTGTCAATATAGCGCCCCTTAGCATCAAAGTGGCTGTATAAACCGTAATGAGAGGCAGCTTTTGCATTTGGGAAAACCTGTAGTTTATTTTCGTAAAAATAACGGTTGCTGAACGAGATCAATTCCGCCTGTTGACTTCTATAATGATAAAGCAAAGTCAATGAATCAAAATGATAAAGTGCAATACTCAACACATCTTCTCGCTCCCTGCTTCCCGAAATAAAATATGCCGAAGGTGGCATTTGCATCGGATCACCTACTACACAAACTTGCTTAGCGCGATAAATCCCTGGAATTGCGTGTACAAAAGGAATTTGACTCGCCTCGTCCATCACGAGTAAATCGATATTGCCTTTTTCATTTGGTAGAATTTTAGACAAACTAAGCGGGTTGATTAGCAATATCGGCTTCAAAATACTTATCCAATGTTTTGCAGGTGATTCAAGCAGTTCGCGAATGCTCAAATGCTGTCGTTTTTTATTGAACTCTTTAACGAGGATAGAACGCCCTTTTCGAATCTCTGCTTTGAGTGTTTTTTTCTCCTCTGACAATTGTCCAGCAGGAGTGTTCAACAACTTGTGTAGCTCGTTAAATCGCTCAGCCTGTTGGGCACAAAAATAAGTCGCTTGCATTTCACAAAACTCATCTTCAACTTGAATCAGATTATCTAGATCCTTAGTAAAATCACTTCCACTATAATGATACAATTCGGGGTTGTAATATTTGAATTGCATTAGTTGGCCATAATCTATTACTGACTCCAACTCATCCCAATTCTTCACTTCTTTTAATACTCTAAAAGTCGATTCTGATTTTTCAATAATTGAATTCAGCTCGCTCCTATTTGCTTTAAGAAACTCCCACTCACGATCTAATTTGAGTAGAATTTCATCTAAATCTTGCTCATCAATGTCCACAAAATTCAGAATCAAAAATCGGTTTATCTGGGTTACGTCTTGCGCAGAGTCGACAATGTCTTTAAGTGTTTCAGCAGAGTGAGAATGCAGGGTGTCTAATATGTTTTTGTCAAGTTGATTGTATTGATTTATCAGCGTTTCTATCATCCCAATTTCCGACTCAGGATGTTTCACACCAAGGTCAATCAGCTTACTTTTGACTTTTCCGAGCTTCGAAATACTGTCGTTGATTTTTTTCTTTGTGTTCAGTGCGTTTTTAGCCAACTCTCTTGTAAAAACAGCTGGATTATAGTCCGCCATGAAACGCGATTTCCACTTTCGGTAGCGCAATGTCCACCACTTATTTCCTAAAAAAGCATCTATTGCGTCCTCAATTTCACTGTCGCTCCATGGTCGTTTCCATTTCTTCAGCTCAGATTGAGATGTGTGGTTAATTTCTTCGTTTAATTTTAAATATAACTTGGCGTGCTTTTGAAATGCTGCGTGTGCCGTGCTTTGCAGATTAAATACACTCTTGTTGCGAGCAAAAAGCTCGTGAGTAAGCACTTGAGCATGAATCGTCAATCTGTGTAATTTTTTCCAATCAGAAACCGTTTTCCCACATACAGAAGTGCCCAACTTTCGAGTCACATCTGCCACCATTTTGCGAATCAGCTGGATGTCCGTTTTTAATCTTTCTAACGACATCCCCTCTGAAAACAAGCTTGGTTTCATCGAAAAAACAACCGATTCTGAAAACGATTTATTGAAAAGCGAATCATACTTATTCTTCAGCTCATTAACTTGAGGCGAAATCGCTTCCCATGTATTTTTATCAGGGTAAAAAGTAAGTTCAAAACTCGGTTTTGCTTTACAATTGTTGAGTTCGGGAAGCTGTTTTAGCCTTGCAATCTTTTGCTCAAGCATTTCTTTTCGCGACTCATAAGCCGAGAATTTTTCTGCTTTGCCTGACGGTTTTTCAAGTTCGACCCAAGATTGCTTTAACGACATCACAAATGCCGTCTTCTCTTGCGAATCATTAAAAATCGCTTCGCAGAAATGTCCAAGGTTTTGTTGGGTGAATTTTTCTTTGATTACCTTCAGTGCTGCCAGTTTTTCAGAAGAAAGTACCACTCTTTTTCCTGCAAGCGCATGCTGAAAAAGTGTGTTGACAATAAGCTGACTTTTCCCCGAACCCGGAGGCCCTTTTATTACGAGATTTTCGCCTTTTGAGAGTTTTTCTAATGCTACATGCTGATATTCATCCAAAGGAGAAATACACGAAAAATCAACTTCTTCAACAGTTGGTGCCGAAGTCGATACCCCGTGAAAAAACGTGCCTATCAACGAATTTTCCGAATCATCATCTTCAAGATATTCTTCAATGTCTTTGAGCAAACTAAACCGATGATAATGAAAATTGCCCAAATGCACTGACACCTGCCTTGACCAACCTTGCGGGAGTGTATCTGCCTCTAATAAATCGAGTACATTTTTGCTGTACAACTGATCTATTTTCTTTGCTAAAAACGGGTTGAGAAACTGATTTTCAGACCACTTCAGCGCAACGGTTTTCGTTATTTTGTCAATCTCAAAAAAAGCCTCCGAAAGAAATAATGGCGAGTAATATTCGCGTTGTCCATCACTCCACCGCAAGGTTTCATGCACCACACACAAACTGTTTACGCCTGATTGTTTTTCGTATTCGTTAGTTTCTTTTAGAATGTTGGATATAACACTATTCAACGCAATGATTCTGCTTTCACCCTCAAGTGGTTCTAACTCAATTGTTTTTTTAGAAGTTTCGTTCAAATGAATAAGCACATCGTTTCCCGAAGCGCGCAACAGCTCTTCTTTCCACTCAATCAATTGTGCTTTCCAATTCTCCATAATTCAATTGAAACAAAAATACACGCAATTAACTCAAAAAGAAGTAAAAAACGAAAGAAATTCCCAAGCACTAACCTCTGTCAAATGAATTCCTTATTTTTACCACATGAGTACTGAAAAAAAAGGAATAGCAATTCTCGGTTCAACGGGATCAGTTGGCACACAAGCTCTTGAGGTCATATCAAGCTATCCTGATGAATTTGAACTGGTTGTAATAACTGCCAATTCAAACGCTGAATTACTCATTGCTCAAGCAAAAAAATTCCTTCCAAACACTGTCGTTATTTGTGATGAATCAAAGTTTCAGCAGGTACGCGACGCACTTTGGGATGATGACATCAAGGTTTTTACAGGGAAAAAATCCTTAGAGCAAGTGGTTGAAATGACGGAAATCAACACGGTGCTTACAGCTGTTGTGGGATTTTCAGGGTTATACCCTACCATTCGAGCAATTGAATCTGGAAAAAATATTGCGCTTGCCAATAAAGAAACGCTTGTTGTAGCAGGAGATTTGGTAACCAAATTAGCACGTGAAAAAGGAGTCAATATTTACCCTGTAGATTCAGAGCATTCTGCTATTTTTCAGTGTTTATCGGGTGAATTTCACAATCCAATTGAAAAAATTTATCTGACTGCTTCAGGTGGGCCTTTTTTAGGAAAAAGCTTAGAAGAACTTCAACATGTGACAAAAAAAGATGCCTTGGATCATCCGAACTGGAACATGGGCGATAAAATCACCATCGACTCAGCAACAATGATGAACAAAGGGTTTGAAGTCATTGAAGCGCGTTGGATTTTTAATTTACCTGCGGAAAAAATTGATGTCATTGTGCATCCACAATCTGTGGTGCATTCGTTGGTTCAGTTTCAAGACGGTTCCATGAAAGCACAAATCGGTTTGCGAGACATGAAATTGCCGATTCAATATGCGCTTACTTATCCAAATCGATTGAAGACCGAAGGTGAGCGTTTCAATTTTATGGATTTCCCAAATTGGTCTTTCCAACAACCAGACACTGACACTTTCCGCAATCTGAAATTGGCATATATCGCTCTAGAACGCAAGGGAACTGCAGCTTGTGCACTCAATGCGGCAAATGAAGAAACGGTAAAATTATTTCTCGAAAATAAGATCGCTTTCCTCGATATTGCCCGCATCAACGAAGAGGTGATGAATCAAGTGGAAAACACGCTCAATCCAACTCTTGAAGATTATTTGAAAACCGATCTTGAAGCTCGAGAAATGGTTAAAACACTTACCTCAAATTTAGAGGGAAAAAATTCGTGATGAAAGTCGTCGTCCATCCCATAAATCAACCTTTGTGCGGAAAGATTCGCATTCCATCTTCCAAAAGTCATGCACAGCGCGCACTGGCTTTAGCGATGATTGCTCAAGGAAAAAGTCAGATCAAAAACATCGGTAAATCGTTGGATGAGCAAGCAGTATTGGAAATTGTACGACAGGTCACGAATAGCGTTGAATCCATTGAAGACGATACATTCATTAACGGACTCAATCCCGCTGAAATTCCAGGAAAAAATTATTCCATAGGCGAATCAGGTTTAGCGACACGAATGCTTACTCCGATTTTGGCTAATTCTAAAAACGCACTCAGCTTAACAGGGAAAGGAAGCATCCTAACTCGCCCAATGCATTTTTTTAATTCCATATTACCTCATCTGAATGTGGATTTCAATTCTACAGATGGAAAACTACCCTTTCAGATTCAAGGCCCTCTTGTACCAAAAGATAGCGTTGTCGACGGGAGCTTAAGTTCGCAGTTTATTACAGGAATTCTATATGGCTACGTGGCTTCACCCTTGTTGAGAAATGAAGTCCTGCAAATTGAAAACTTAGCCAGTAAGCCTTATTTTGAATTGAGTTTAGAGGTACTGAAATCGTTCGGAGTACATTTGGAATTTATAGACAACCAAATTCAGTTCAATGGCCCTTATAAGCTCACTCCTTCGAAGATTCAAGTTGAAGGAGATTGGAGTAGCGCATCCTTTCTTTTAGTTACCGGAGCTATCTATGGTCAGGTTTCTGTTTCCAATTTACAACGCGATTCAAAACAAGCAGACCGTGCAATTTTAACTGCGCTCGAAAAGTTTGGCGCAACGATAGAATGGAAAAATGACTCGTTGACTGTTTCAAAAAATCAACTGAACGCCTTTCATTTTGACGCAACCGACTGCCCTGATTTATTTCCTCCACTTGCTGTTCTTGGTTCATTTGGAAATGATAAAAGTACCATAAAAGGAATTTCTAGGCTCACTCACAAAGAAAGCAATCGCGCACTTGCCATTCAACAAGAATTTAAAAAATTCGGAATTGAAATTCAACTTGACCATGAGAATGATCTTATGATTATCTCTCCTGTTCAAGAAGAATATTTTGAAACTACAGAGGCGACAATTCACTCACACAACGATCACCGCATTGCAATGGCAGGAGCTATTTTAGCTTTAAATGCAAATCAACCTGTCACAATTGATGGTGCTGAGGCAGTAAATAAATCTTTTGTGGAGTTTTGGGACAGTTTGAAAGAGTTGGGAGTGAAGGTTGAGTAATCTTTCAACTTGATCTAGAAAAACGCACGCATTTCCACACCACCCGTATGAATCGCACTATTACCTTCCGATTTACGCCCATTGTAGCGAAGTGAGAGCTGGAGATTTTTTCCCAAATTTCGTTGATAGTTAAGTGTCCACGTGTAGTTGGTTCCTGGTCGGAGTGCTTCGAGCATTTCAAAGCCAAGTGCACTGTTAAAATCAGCATTAAATTTTATGTTCACGACGTTAAACGTTCCTGTTAAACTTCCTTTTTCAACCTGATTGTAGCGTAGTTCAATTCCAATATCGTTTATCGTGGCGCGTTCTCCCAAGTCGCCTAATTTGTTACGTTTGTCTTCGTAACGATAGAGAAGTGAAATTCGAAAGGCCGTATTTGGTTGATAAATCAATTCAGGTTTGATTTTTTCGTAATCAATTGCAAAATCTCTTCCCGAGGTATAATCTGCTTCTGAACGCTTTTCACCTACTTCTCCTGACGCTTTCAGTGTAAATTTGCGTTTGATATTCCAACGTATGTTAAGTTGATTAAACGTTGTCGTCCGCTGATCAAAACCATTGGATAGCAAAATCTTGTTGTTAAGTGCCGAATAGGTGTAATCTGCCCCAAAAATCTGATTAGTACGATTAAAGAAAAAAGTATTTCTCAAGGTTGATGAAGCAGAAATCAAACTGGTATCTCGCTCATTAGTCACAAAGGGATTAAACGCATTTGCGCCGTCTTCATTATCCGTTTTTCGTGCTACGCGAAACTGCATTTGGTCTGAAAATCGCGACATGAGTTTCAAAAATCCCTTTTTTCGAGCCCAAATTCGCTCGGGTTGGAAGAAAACACTTTGGCTGAATTCGTTGGTAAACGTGCGAACATATTCATCCGATGGTGTAAAAATTCGCACAAAATTCGCTTGATCTTGGTATGCCGCAACTTCAAATTCGTTCAAGTCTTTGACGCCATCACCATTGTAATCCACCCATGTGTATACTCCTTGTCCGGTTGCAACTTCGATGTAAATAAATTCTCTTTTCAATTCAAGTCCGCTCCCCACTTCATAAAAGGTTGAAGTCCGCAGGGTTCCTTTCCACAAGTTAAGGCTATATTCAACTCTACCCAGCAACGTGTTTTCGGGTTGAAGGTTAATCAAATTGGTGTCTGTGATGGTCAGCATACGATAATTTACGAGTGTTCTCAACTGACTGTTCGGATTGCTAATCCAGTCAAATGACCCTCCGACATTGTGTGCACGTGCTGCATTGCTCAACTTAAACGAGTCACTGATTTGATCATCGCGTTGGCGATAGTAGACTTTATAATTGTTTTTGGCAGAATCACTTTGCATAATATAAAACTGCCAATCAAGGAAGTGGTAACTCCTTTTGTCTAACTCATATCCGTCAATTTTCGGGTCAATTTCATTGTACTCGTGTTCATCCTTAAAACCAACTTTGATTTTCCAAAATTGCTGAGACACATCCACCATGTGGCGTGCAAACAAAGACTGTTTTACTCCCGAAGTTCCTACCACACTACTCGTCCATTGGGCAGAAAAGCCTTTGTTTTCCCAAAGTCCGTTTAAACCACCTTTGTAACCTGAGAAATTATCTCCCCAAGCAAACGTTTCACCAGCAATACCGATAAACCCTCTGTTGTTGCGTTCGAACCTCAAATCTGTATTTCCGATAAACTGATAACCTTCGAGTTGTTCATTGAGCACGTTCCAATCGCGCTCAAATTCTGCCGAACGAAAACGTTCTATTGGCACAAAATTCTCACCCACAAACTCCACTCCTGTATTCGAACGAAACTGCCATTTGGGAAGACTGTCTTTACTCATTGGTGTCAATGACTTGAGGTTCATTTTTGCGCCAATGGACTCATCATCTCCACTATCGAGATCGGAGAAAGTATTTATGTCGTTGTTTGTATAGGAGACTTCTGAAAACAATTGAAACTGTTTCCCCAGATTTACTTCAGCTCCTGCCGTAACCATCTGCCTTTTCTTTGGCGTGATTACAATGCGCACTGGTTCGTAATTACCCTGTCGGACACCTGCTACGGGCGCCACCCATTTATAAACTCTTCCAACTGCGGTGAATTTGTCAAACACGTAATTCCCGTTATTCTCTCCAACCATGCTAAATGTGGCTGAATACAAAGCCGAATCTTGATTCACTGAGAATACAAGCACTGAGTCATAACCCATCGTGTCAACCAAAGCATACATCACCTGATTGTCGCGATATCCAACGCTGTCTACACCAAAAATTAATGCTTGATCTAAACTGTCTCCGATATTGGAAAGGAAAAACTTCTGCTCTGGCGAAAGGTCTTGCTGAATACTTTGGTTTTTCGCATCCTGCTCCGAATAAGCGTTAATCCATGCCTTGACTTTTGGTCCATTGTATTCTAAACCACCATTAAACAGCGAACGCGCATAATTTTGGTCTGAATACTGGAATTCTACAATGATTCGAGCATCTTTATCTATCGGTCTGCGAGGTGTAAAGGTGATTTCGGAGGTGTTATAGTTCATTACGTAGTCATATTCCTGACCGCGCTCCAATTCAATTCCGTTGATAAAAACGCGCTCCGTTCCAGCTAAAACAATAATAAACGACTCATTTTCTGCTCCCCTCAAACGATAAGGACCTTGATTTCCCTCAACTCCTGCAATTTGTTGACGGTTAAATTTACCTTTTGAGAATGCTCCACCAGCATACATTTTCCAAGATTTAGTTTTTTCTTCATCCAGAAAACTGCGATATTCTCCTGTAAGTCCTTGCGCACGTTTGTTGTAAGTCATGAAGTAGCCCGTGGGTTTTTTCAGCCAGAAATCTCCTGCAATTAACTTAAAATCATCATTGTAGAGCTGAATAAAAAGTTGGTCAAACTCCTGCAGCTTGTTGGTGTTTCCATCTGCTTGAATGGGAATATTTTCATCCGAAAGAGAAGCCATCAACTTGAGATTGGGCGAAATATCTCCCGAAAGTTGCATGTTTAGAGTAGAATTCACGGATAAATCCTGACTGTTTCCGAAATTAATCCCACGAGAAATACTCCCCGATTTTTTAAGCCCCGAACCACCAAAAAAGTCCTCTGTTTCCAGTTCGGTAGAATACATAAAGGGATTTTCGAGTTCGTTGCGCGAGTCGTAAATGATTGTGGTGTCTTTGTGCGAGCGCATGGAATGCAGGTTGAAACCAAAGGTTCGAAACGAAATGTCCACAGAGTCTGCTGCTATTCCACCAAAACGAACGGCGTTATTGAGGGTGTCGATTTCCACTTCAACGGGATTGCCATCAAGGTCTAAGATCAGTAAAGACGGCCAATACACTGTCATTGTGTCGAGCACCACGAAGTCTTCAGATACGGCAATTCGTTTGGCATGCAGTTTCGATTCCTGAGCCATAAGGGCCGGAGAACAAAACAGCACACACAACACCAACAAATGATATATCCTTGACATTCTCAACAAAGCTAAGATACAAACGTAATGAGAAAGAAATTGTTATAGGTGGATTATTGTAAGTTTTGATGGTGGGGGAGTTTCTCTTTAGATTAATCTTGATTGAATTAGATGAATAGGGTTTCCATTTTAAATTTAATGGGATTAAATATTATCTCTTTTTAGCGAGCATTTGCGCCAATTTGCAGGATTGTTTTTAATGTAATTTGAAATGTTTAAATATGCCTGTTCGTCGCGAATTATGCGTTCGAAATAATTGCGTTGCCATATTTTCGTCGTCGGGGCGAATTGCAATTCGCCCATTTTATGGCTCGTTTTATCGTTCTTTTTATCGAATTTCGAGAGAGTCGAGGCGGATTTCGGAAGCGTTTTATCGAATTTCGGGGACGTTGGGGCGAATTGCAATTCGCCCGTACTACCCGAAAAATAAAATTTCTTTATTCTATTAGAGCTTGCTCCCTTAAATCCCCGAATAATTGCCCCTATGGTTTGTGATGGAGATTTGAATTCCGCTTTCGCGGATCCTTGCTCTGTGGGTTTTTTAGAAAATTTAATCTCGATGATGGCGTGAAAATGATCTGGCATAACGACGAATTCATGTAAGTCGATATTATCCCGAATTTGAATGGTTTTTTCCCATTCTTCTTGGGTTATTCTTCCCGCATCGTTTAAAATCATTTTTCCATTAATAATCTCGCCGAAAAAAGGGACTTTGTCTTGACAGCTAAGTGTAATGAAGTATAGTCCTTCTTTTGTATAGTCGTATCCCGCCAAGCGGATACTTCGTCGTTGATGTATGATAGGGTTGTAGTACATAGGTGTTTAGGTTTTTATTCATTAATACTATTTCAAGGTAGCCATTAGGTTAGTAAATTCATGTAAAAATAATAATTGTTTTTGAAAGTGTAAAATAATCGGCAGATAAATGATTACGATTTCGTCAAAAAAGCTTTCAATCATTATTTGTGGACAATGCATTAATTCTCCTGCTCCCCATAATTTATAGATGTTTTATCTTCAACTGTCACTAATAATAATTAATCTATCGAAGTTGATATAACGTTAATCTCGGCTTAACGAAACTGCTACAAGATACAGTCATTTTTGTGAAAAAAATATCTTGACACAACTGGATTTTATACGAAGTATGGAAAGCGCGCGAATAGTTCAACAAGGATTGTTGCCTAAAAAACGCCATTTAAAAAAAGTCATTCCCAAAGCATTTGTGATTTATGAACCTAAAGACATTGTTAGTGGTGATTTCTATTGGGTTGGATGCAGTAACGGGATTGATTATGTAGTGGTTGGAGACTGTACTGGTCATGGTATTTCTGCAGCCTTACTCACCGTGTTGGGACTGAACCTCTTTGAATATGTAATCATGAACAAAGGACTAAAGCGAGTGGATAAAATATTGCAAGAGGTCGATAAAAAGTTTATTGAGAGCTTTCATGGGGAGAATGATGTGTTTGAGAATCCATGGGTGGATGTCTCGATTGTGGGTATTGATCGTGCGCAAAACAAATTGCACTTTGCTTCTGCCAACCGAAAAGCGTTAGTGGTTAAAAAGAGTGGTGAACACACACTTTACGAAGGCAGTAAATATCCAATAGGAGGCTGGCAAATCGAAACTAAAAGAAAGTTTTCATCCACCCTCATACCTTTTGAATCGGGAGACATGGTTTTTTTAGGGTCAGACGGGATGCAAGATCAATTTGGAGGAGAGCAAAACAAGAAGCTGAAATCTAAGAACCTTCACGACTTACTCGTTTCAGTTAGTTCACTTTCTATTAATAAACAGAAAAAAGAGTTACTAGAACACCATATTTCATGGAGAGATAAAAATGAACAAACGGATGATATTTGTCTTGTTGGGTTTCGACTGTGATAATTCAGACGGTTAATTATAGTGATATTCATTTTTTTGAATAGAAAAAAGTTTTAACCTCATTAGAGTGTAATTTCAACTGTCCGAAAAAATCGGACAATTCACTTACTTATTTCTTCAAGTTGTAGTATAGCTCACCGCAAAGTCGCGGAGTTCGCAAAGGTTTGTAAGATGAATACGCCCTACTCTTTGCGTCCATGGCGTCTTTGCGGTGCATTCACATACCACACCCCCAATAAAAAACCAACTTTGCACACAATTAATTATCTTTGCACAGCTATTCAGAAAAATAGCTGAACAAATTCAGGTTAAACATAAAAGAACAACTCATGAGTGTGGCGCATCTTTCCGATCAGGAAATTCTTCGAAGAGAGAAATTAGAGAAGTTGAGAGAAATGGGAATCGAGCCTTATCCGGCTGATTTATATCCCGTTGATACATTGACTTCGGACATCAAGAAGAGCTTCGTTGAGGGTAAACAAGTGTGCATAGCTGGGCGCATGATGTCTCAGCGGATTATGGGGAAAGCTTCGTTTGCCGAATTGCAAGATTCTGCGGGGCGTTTTCAAGTGTATATCAATCGCGATGAGATTTGTCCAGGAGAGGATAAAACCTTGTATAACGACCTTTTCAAAAAATTGCTCGATTTGGGTGATTTTATTGGAATCAAAGGTGAACTTTTCCGCACACAGGTAGGTGAGCCTTCGGTAATGGTGAAAGAAATTACCTTGTTGAGCAAAGCGCTTAAACCGTTACCTCTACCTAAAACGGATGCAGACGGCAAAGTACACGATGCGTTTACGGATCCTGAGATGCGTTACCGTCAACGTTATGTTGATTTGGTGGTGAATCCACAGGTGAAGGAGATTTTTATCAAACGAACAAAATTATTCAACGCCATGCGTTCATTCTTCAATGACGCGGGTTATATGGAGGTGGAAACTCCCGTTTTACAGTCGATTCCTGGTGGTGCTGCGGCGCGTCCGTTTATTACGCACCACAATGCATTGGATATTCCATTGTATATGCGAATCGCAAACGAATTGTATTTGAAGCGACTAATTGCGGGTGGTTTTGATGGTGTGTACGAGTTCTCCAAAAACTTCCGCAACGAGGGGATGGACAGAACGCACAATCCTGAGTTTACAGCAATGGAAATCTATGTGGCGTACAAGGATTACAATTGGATGATGGACTTCACCGAACGTTTGTTGGAACATTGCGCAATAGCCGTAAATGGAACGACAGAATGTACTTTCGGAGAACACAAAATTGACTTTAAAGCACCATACAAGCGCATTTCGATGCGTGATTCTATTTTAGAATTCACAGGATTTGACATTAAAGGAAAATCGGAAGATGAGCTTCGTGCTGCATGTAAAGGTATGGGCATCGAAGTAAATGAAACGATGGGCAAAGGAAAATTGATTGATGAAATTTTCGGGGAAAAATGTGAAGGAAACTACATTCAACCGACTTTTATCATTGATTATCCGAAGGAAATGTCTCCGCTTTGTAAATCGCACCGCAATGACCCCGATTTGACTGAGCGTTTTGAATTGATGGTGTGTGGTAAAGAAATTGCTAATGCCTATTCAGAGTTGAACGACCCAATAGATCAGCGTGAACGTTTCGAAGACCAAGCGCGCTTGGCGGAGAAAGGTGATGATGAAGCGACAGGGCTAATTGACAACGATTTCTTACGTGCCTTGGAATACGGAATGCCTCCTACATCAGGTTTAGGGGTTGGGATGGATCGTTTGATTATGTTTTTGACAAATAATCCAGCGATTCAAGAAGTGTTATTCTTCCCACAAATGAAACCAGAGAAATTTGGAGAGAAAAAAGGACCTGAACTCACAGAAAACGAGAATTTGATTTTTGGAATTCTGTCCAAAGAAACTTCAATGGATCTTAATGCGCTCAAAGAACAAGTAGGTCTTTCCAACAAGCAATGGGATTTAGCGATGAAAGGTCTGGCGAAACACGGCATCACAAAAGTGACGAAAACGGATGATAGTTTGCTTGTAGAATTGGTGGGGTAACTCGCTGAATCAAACGCGCACTAATTCTTCGGGAGTCGGGTATTGCAACAGTTTGGAGAAATCTTCTTTCCAAAAATCCAAGTCGAGCAGCTTGCCGTCTACATCGTGAGTTAACGTAATGATTACGGGAATTGAGTCTGTATCCACATACCTCACTTGAATCAAATCGCCTGCGTATTGAGGGTTTTCCGTCAATTGAAAGCTGATACTTCCCATCACGCCGCCTTCGTATTCGTGCACAATGTCAGGTAACACATGTTCCTCGACAGACATCTCAAGTTCGCGAAGCAGAAAATGCATCAAGTCGATTTCGTTTTGACGTATTGCACGGGTGTTTTCCATGGGGGTGTTTTTTGGGCAAAAATAGGAAAAAAAGAGGGAGTGTTTTTAGAGACGAAAGACTATTAGAAATTAGACAAAAGACTTGTGTATTCGATTTCAGATTGAAAATCTATTCACCTTATGACGAATCTTATAGCTCTTAGTGACTCTGAAGGAGTCAAATATTTGTAACGGTGGATTTTATCCGCCGCAAACAACTAACGAAGACGTAAGTTTTTGGCGTGCGTTTTTGCTTCAAAAACCATGACAAAAACGACATTAGATGGACAAACTTCTATGCTTGCAAAAAATCCCTCAAAAGTCTTATAGTCTTGAATCTTGCAGTCCCCGATAATATCATCGGGACATGCTTGAGTCTAAATTATAATTAAAAAGAGTGCATTTCCTCTCAAACCTGTTATTTTTGTGCAAATAAAAGACATTGACACATATGATTTCTCGAAAAAATTCCGAACAACTTTTTGAAAAAGCAAAAACATATTTCCCTGGAGGAGTAAACTCGCCGGTGAGAGCGTTTAAATCTGTGATGGGTGCGCCCCTGTTCATCAAACGCGGTGATGGAGCGTATTTGTGGGATGAAGACGACAACAAATTCATTGATTTTTGCTGCAGTTGGGGGCCGCTAATTTTGGGTCACAACAACGAGAAAGTAAGAACGAAAATCGAGGAAACGTTGGTAAACGGAACGAGCTTTGGCGCACCGACAAGATTGGAGAATGAATTGGCAGAATTGATTCTATCGCGCAATCCTTATGCAGATAAAATTCGTTTTACAAGTTCGGGAACAGAAGCTGTAATGTCGGCAATTCGCTTGGCAAGAGGTTATACAAAACGAGACAAAATCATCAAGTTTGAAGGATGTTACCACGGACACAGCGACTCGCTTTTAGTGAAAGCAGGTTCGGGATTGGTGACTTTCGGAGAATCTTCAAGCGCTGGAGTGCCTGCTGCATTTGCTACGGAAACATTGGTATTGCCTTTGAACGATATCGCGGCTCTTGAGCAATGTATCAACACGTTTGGAAACGACATCGCTTGTGCGATAATTGAACCTATTCCAGCAAACAATGGACTTTTGTTGCAAGAGAAAGGCTTTTTGACTGCTCTTCGTGAATTATGTACAAAAAATGGCATCCTTTTACTCTTTGACGAAGTGATTTCTGGTTTTCGCGTGGCCTTTTCGGGTGCAGCAGAATACTACCAAATTACACCAGACTTAGTGACTTACGGTAAAATTATCGGTGGTGGACTTCCTGTGGGAGCTTACGGTGGAAAAGCGGAAATCATGAGTTGTATTTCTCCAGATGGCCCTGTTTATCAAGCGGGAACGCTTTCAGGAAATCCTGTGGCTATGGCTGCTGGAATTGCTGCGTTGGAACAATGTGCTGAAGAAGGTTTTTATGAAGACCAAGAAGAGCGTACAAACTATATGGTCGATAAAATCAATGCGTATGCGAATCAAAAAGGCTATGCATTCGAGATTTTCTCTATCGGTTCCATCTTTTGGATTGCCTTTTCAGACAAAGTGGTCATTCGCCGTGCAGACCAAATTGACAGTGACATGACGCCATTTAAAATGTTGCATTCTGCGCTTTTAAATCGCGGGGTGTATGTGGGGCCAAGCGGTTACGAAGTGGGGTTTATCTCAAAGGCTCATACAAAAGAGGTGTTGGATCTTGCTATTCCTGCTTTTTGTGATGCGCTGGATGAGGTGTTTAATGCTGAGTAGAGTTTGTTGAAATGCGCTTTTTGCGTGGATACTCAATTATAAACGCAGAGTTAAAGGAGTTTCACAGAGTTTTTGGATGGCGTGGTGATTGGTTTGAGGCTTTTTATACATTACCTCAACAAATCCGACAGACTTTTTTTGCTGTTATAGTACGACATAATCTCCTCTGGGCGATTGTCGAAATAGTGCGTGAGCAAGTGTTTGGCAATGGATGCTTTGTAATCGTCTTTTGAGATTTTTGGGAAGTAGAGATACCCTCTTCCATTTGGCTTGTGGCGAATAAATTTCTTCTTCTCCAAAATCCGGACGATTGTCGACACCGTATTGTATGCCGGTTTGGGCTCTTCGTACAGGGCAAGAATCTCGTTGACGGTCGCTTTTTCAAGTGACCATAACTTGAGCATGACCTGTTCCTCGGATGGCGTCAGTCGCAAATTGTCTGTGGATTTATCAGCCATTTACATTCTCAAATTATAACTTCAGTTTCGCACGAATGTCTTTTGGAAGCGCGTCTTTGTGCAAATACACGTTAATCGTTTTGTACTTGAAGTAATTTTGCGACACATACAAATAACCTTCTGGTTGATTTCCTGTTCCCCAAGAGTTTTTCACAAGGTAAAACGATGTGCCATTTGCCTCTTTATACAAGCCTGTGATGTGCATTCCGTGATCGTCTTGCGTTGTTTTGTTGTCATATGCCTCTTGACGAAGTTCTTGAGTAATCACTAACTCTTTTACTGGGCTTAAAAATGCATTTGACTCCCGTGCAGCACCTGCATCCGAGTAATTTTTGTTGTCGCTTCCCTTTACTTGAATCGTTGACGGATCCTCAGGAACGATTGCAATTCCATCGCGGAAGTTAAACCCTCCTTCTGACACGTCAGCTCCCCATGCAACCGTGTAGCCATTTTTCAATGCCTCTTCTGTAATGCGTACCATGTCTTCAAGCGGAACGTTATAACTCATTCCCCAAGCCCAGTTGTCCGGAATAGCAAGCATACATTTCTCATAAAACGGATGATTGGTAAACGACGTGATACTCACATAATCGTCCATGTTTAATCCAATGTGTTTTGCAAATGAAACGGGCGTGTACTCTTTCCCTTTGTAGTTGAATTTTTCAGGAACTTTCCCCAAATACGCATCTAAAATTCCTTCTAAACCTGTTTTCCACGTGCTTGATAAAGTCATTCCTTTGCGCATGCCTTTCACATATTCCAATACACCTTTCATGTACCCGTCAATTGCGCTGAAAAATTCGCTGTGATTGTGGGTTTCAGAACCGTAGTTCAGTCCACCGTATACTTCTGTAGGAACAATTCCGTATTTTCCGATGATGTAGGGAATATCGTGAAACGCACCACCTTCAGCAAAGTTGATTTTTCCGTCCATGCGGATGTATTTCTCTGCTTTTTCGCGGTACGCATTGCGCACAATGAACATTTCAGATAGTACCGGAGCGTCTTTTACTTTTTTGCGAATCAGTTCGGATTCAAAAAATGAAAGTGCCGAAAAACTCCAACATGTCCCCGTGTATCCCTGACTTTGAACAGGTGTCGCGTCGTGATGAGCGATTTTCTCAAATTTATATTGACTGTCTTTCTGATTTGTAACCACATCCTGAGCGCGAGAAACACCAAACAGCCCGATTACACTTACGAGTAGAATAACTTTTTTCATTTTTATCCGCATTTTGTGTGGTGAAAATAGTGAATATCTTTTTAATGGTCAAGATATTCACTATGAATGGCGGTAAGGCGCAGTGAATAAAACACGGATTAAGCCGATTGAACGGATTTACACGGATTTTTTTCTTATAAACTTAAAATCACAAAACACCATGTTTCCCTTCTAACAAGGACTCAACATCTTCTCACTCAACTGATACATTTTTCCAGGAAGGGCACGCAAAAACCCAGCAAATTCCATCGCGAGGAGAATTCCACTCAATTGACCTTGCGGAATTTGGCTGACTATAGACATCACATCTATCGACAACTTTCCTTTGTCTTTGAGTAGTTTGACAATGGTTCGTTGATTGTCGTCAAGGTCGCCAAGAAAACTGAGTTGATCGCCTGCTTTTTTTTCTTCCCAATTCATGAACCGCAAAAAATGTTCGGTAGACGTAAGCAAATGCGCCTTGCTCTCGGAAATCATTCTGTTGCATCCTCTCGAATATTGCGCATATATCGGTCCGGGGAAGGCAAAGACATCTTTGTTATAATCATTGGCCAATTCGCACGTTATCAACGAACCACCTTTTGTGTCGCTTTCCACGACAATAACAGCATCTGCCATTCCAGCCACAATTCTGTTTCGCATGGGAAAATTTTGACTTTCGGGGATCGTTCCGGGAACAAACTCCGTTAGCAAACCACCGTTATCCAACATGTCTTTTGCCAATCTTTTGTGAATTGCAGGATAAATTCTGTCTAACCCATGACCTAAAACACCTATCGTCGTCACATTCTCCTTGACACACAAATGGTGTGTAATGCCATCTATGCCGTGAGCCAATCCGCTTATTACCGTTGCTCCACTATTTTTCAGTGTAGAGACTAAATCATAGCACAGTTGTTTACCGTAATTTGTGGCGTTTCTTGTGCCCACGACGGCAATACTCCTCTTGGGATTTGGGTCAAAGTTTCCTTTTCCGAAAAGTAAAATGGGGCTGTCGTCAATTTGTTTTAAACGGCGAGGGTAATTCTCTTCGAGGTAGTAATAGATTTGATGATTTTCTTTTTCAATCAGCTCGAGCATCTGGTCTGCTTTATCCAACGCTTGAGAAAGCGCTTTTTTGGAAAAAGACCGCTCGCCAATTCCGGGAACTTCTGCAATAAGCGACTTTTGCTCCGTAAATACGGCGTGTGCAGAGCCCAAATACGCGATTAAATTTTTTGCTTTGATGCTTCCAATGCCCTCTACAAATGTAAGCGCAAGCGGAAAACGATAGTCTTCAGTTTTCAATTTTCATTAAGTTAGGTTAGGACTGCGAAGATAAGGAAAAAATTAAAAAGTACAAACACTAAAACTTAACAGCCAGTGATGTGCCTACAAAAAAGTTGTTATACGTTACTGCGTTTTTCGTTTCAAAAATCTTATCTCGGCTGTTTAACCATCGGGCCTCGATTCGACAAGAAATAAAAGAAATTGGTAAATAATCAAGGTTCAAAGAAACTCCCGAAGTTTGAAAACCATTTGGCGTAGATGTGGGGATAATTATACTTGACTCGTCATGATAATATTCTACACGCAGCGCTGTATTCCATTTTTGCGCAATCGCATATTGGGCAATGATTACAGGACTCATCCAGAAATTATAGGCAGAGCTGTTTTTCATGGTTTGTTGTAAACCCACATCAAAACCGACAATTAAACCCACTTTCTTGGTGAACTGAAACTGTCCGTATAGATTATTAAAATAGCGCATTCTCCTCGTGGTGTCTGGGTCGTCCGTGCCTATAAATGTACTCCAGTTGATGGTTGTTCTGTCATTAGGCGTAAACGCGACCTGTGTGCCAAACGAAGGAATAGAATTACCCTGAAGTCGTTGGATCCGCTGCCACCCATTGAGAATCAAAGCTGCAAACTCCCATTTGTTATTTGGGTTATACGTGAATTTTGCTCCTGAAAAAAAATACGGCGAGTTTTCGGCTAACAAAGAACGGGTTAATGTCCAATTATCCATTGAAACAGCGCTCTCAAAACCGATATGCGAAGCGAAAATACCTACGTCCAGCCAAAAATTGTTCTTTTTATTTAGGGAAATCCCCACATTTGCTTCAAAAATATTCTTTAAAAGTCCCGGCTCTGCTGCATAATTATCTATGGCATACGTTCCTGTTTGCAGGGCTAAATTTGCTCTGTATTTTGCGTGATCCAACCCAATTTTAATATAACCCAAATTCAGATTAAATTCGTTGTGACGATTGTGGTTATATAAAAATGGCTGTCTAGTTGAGGATTGTGGCTCATTAAAATCATAGACATAAAACACATCTACAAAACCTGAAAATTTAACCGCTGGTTTTTGCATCCAGCTGCTATCTTGTTGCGCGAATAAACTAAACGAACTCAGGATAATAACTATGTTTAAAAATCGAAACATCATTAAATTTGCTTGAAACAAGAATCAGTGACGATGCAAGATACTTAATGTTTATGTAATTTATCTTAAAAACGACCCCTTTTCACAAGAACTTTATTAAGTTTGAACAACAGAAAAACACGACAATGTACACTTTAGGCGTAATACCTGCTCGCTATGAATCCAGCCGTTTTCCCGGAAAACCTTTGATTGATTTAAAAGGCAAATCGATGATTCAGCGCGTGTATGAAGGCGCTTCAAAATGCACCTTGTTTAACGAGGTCGTTGTAGCTACAGATGATGAGCGTATTTTTAATCACGTTACCGCGTTTGGTGGCCGTGTGCAAATGACTTCATCCAATCATCAAAGCGGAACAGATCGCTGTGGAGAGGTGTTGAGTCATTTTCCTGAAGCAGAACTTGTAGTGAATATTCAAGGCGATGAACCGCTTGTGGATGCAAGGCAGCTTGAGGTGTTGATTCATGCGTTTAACGATTCTTCTGTTCAAATTGCCACTTTAGGAAACCCAAATTTGACGTTGGCTGATTTACAAAATCCGAACAGAATTAAATTGGTAAAAGACATCCACAATGACGCCTTGTACTTTAGCCGAAGCGCGATACCTTTTGGTGCAAAACTTCCCGCAGAAAAGTGGTTGCAAAACTACCCCTACCTAAGACACATCGGACTTTATGCTTATCGAGCTGAAACGTTGAAAAAATTAGTTGCACTAAATCCTGCTGAATTAGAAGTTTGGGAGTCCCTTGAGCAACTGCGCTGGTTGTACAACGGCTATAAAATTCGCGTGGTTGAAACGGAAATTGAAACGCCAAATATCGACAGTCCAGATGACGTGGATATTGTTCTTGGATTATTATAAAAGGCTGTAGGGACGCACGGCCGTGCGTCCCTACAGCCTTTTATCGGAAACAATGTTTTGAAATATCAAAAACCTTTATTATATTTACCTTGGTAAATAAATTAAGGCAATGGGAAAAGAAGAGAATAACAGAAGAAAATTCTTGAGTAAACTGGCAATCGGGTCGACGGCTTTGGCGTCCGCACCATTTTTAGCGGCTTTTGGGTCGAACTCAGATTCCACAACGAAAAAAGAGATGAAAACAATCAAAAAAATACGCGCGTTGGGTTTTCAATGGGAAACATTGGATCCATTTTTATTCTGTGTACACCACGAAGATCGTTACCCAAAAGGGAATGAGGAAATGGGTCCACAAGCTTCATTGGAGGGGCGACAAATAGGCTCTGACTTCCACATCAAAGACGGTTGGCGCATGTACCACGGCGAGAAAATTCCTGGTTTTCCTGGACATCCACACAGAGGTTTTGAAACACTAACTGTGGTTCGAAAAGGCATGGTTGATCACGCCGATTCAGCAGGTGGAGCAGGTCGCTACGGAGATGGAGATTTACAGTGGATGACAGCTGGAAAAGGATTGATGCATTCAGAAATGTTTCCTTTATTGAAGAAAGATCAGGAAAACCCACTTGAATTGTTCCAAATTTGGTTGAATTTGCCCAAAAAAAGCAAAATGTCCGCTCCTGATTATAAAATGTTCTGGAGCGAGGATATTCCGAACTTTAATCATAACGAGGGTGTGTATGTTGAGGTGTTGGTTGGAGAATTATTCGGCAAAAAATCACCTACTCCACCCAAAGACTCATGGGCATTTAATCCGCAAAACCACGTGGGAGTATACAACATCAAGTTAGAACCAAATTCATCTTTTGAATTGCCTGCCACAGCAGAAGGAATCAATCGCACCATCTTTTTTTATGAAGGAAAAGACTTGAAAATTGATAACCAACAAATTCCCGAATACCATGCTGTTGATGTGGAATCACAAATGAGCTTGAATGTGATAAACGGAAATTCAACTTCCAAAATTCTCATTCTTCAAGGACGTCCAATAAACGAAACGGTCGTGCAACACGGTCCTTTTGTGATGAATTCCCGACAAGAAATTCAAGAAGCTTTTCAAGAATATCAACAAACGCAATTTGGCGGATGGCCTTGGAGCAGATACGATCAAGTACACGACAGAAAATTGGGGCGTTTTGCTAAATATGGGGATGGTAGAAAAGAAATAAAATCGTAGGTTTGTGGACATAAATTCATGTGAATGAAACGAATACAGTCTCTTTTAATATTCATGTTGGTATTCTCCTTTTCCTTCGCGCAACAACCAACATCTCTAACGAAAAAAATCAATAAACGATATAGTTCTTTTTTTGGCAATTGTGTTTTTTTAGAGCACACATTAAGTGAGGTAAATCTCAGCAACAAACAAAAAGCATTTCTCCAGTCTATTGGAGAATTGTCAGATGGAGAATTGGTAAATTTACTTAATGCACCGAATGAACATTTGCAGTTCACGGCCTTTGCGTTATTGGAAAAAAACTATCCTGAAAGTCTTCCACAACCTCAAGATCACCCAATATATACGAACATGAATGTTGTTTATGAGTGCTCCAATGAAGAACCAGTTGAACTGCCTTTCTCATTCTTAACTATTACGTATATCATTTGGGAGCGAATTAATGATGGAGACGCACACAAATTCATTAAAAAAGAGGCTGATAATTTTTAATTTCACCAAATTGAAGGTGCTTTTTTATTGGGAGCAAAAATATTTCTGCAATCTCATTGAACGCAAAAACATTTTTGGTGTATAAGGCTTCAGAAACCAAATTAATAAATCATGAAAAAAGGAAAAGGAATAGTTGTCATAATGTGGTCACTGTTATTATTATCATTTACTGTTGAACCATTAGTTAATATAAAAGGCTGGGCCTTGAGAGGGAGCGAACCCGAATCATACGAAATGAGTGTAGTTGAAGATGTGGATCGCAAAGGAAAGGTTGGATATCTCAAATCTACAAAAACCAAAATCAAAGGATTTGGAACCGTAATGCAGGAGTTTTTTCCTGAAGAATTTTTGGGGAAACGTGTCAAGTTAACAGGATACATAAAATCAAAAGATGTTGCTGTGTGGGCTGGAATGTGGATGAGAGTTGATGGCCTAATGGGAAAAGATAATAAAAGAGAAGTATTGTCTTTTGACAACATGGGTGACAGAAAAATAAAAGGCACTACAGATTGGGCTAAATATGAAATAGTATTAGATGTGCCTATTGAGGCCACTAATATAGGATATGGTGTATTACTTTCAGGTACAGGTGAGATTTGGCTAGATGATTTGTCTTTCCAGATTGTTGATGATAAGGCTGAAAGCACAACTTCCACAAAAAAGACCGCGCCAACAAACACGAGTTTTGAAGACTAACCCCAAAACAACATAAACCTCTGTTCTTAAAGCAACATAGACAGCTAAAGCACGACCCCGATCGGGAGCTCGTGCTTTTTGTGCAAAACGGAAATGAGCACGCATTTAACGAGTTGTATCAAAGATATGCCAAAAAAATGCTCTTCTTTTTTTACACGCGTTTGTTTCAAGATGAAGATAGGGCTCAAGACTGTTTGCAAGAGCTTTTTATCAAAGTAATTAACAATATTCAGTCCTTTGATTCTCAAAAAAAATTCTCCACTTGGATTTACACTATCGCCTCGAATATGTGTAAAAACGAGTATCGAAGCAATAAACGAAATTGGAAAAAAGACACCGGTTTCGATATGAGTACATTAATTGATATAAGTGCATTTGGAGACTTTTCCTCTCAATATGACAAAGACTATTTTGTTTCTTGTTTAATGAAGGAATTGAACGAAATGGAAGAAGAACACCGAAGAATTTTCCTATTGAGACACCAAGAAAATCTAACTATTGAGGAGATAAGTGAAATTATAGGTTGTCCTGAAGGTACAGTGAAATCACGGCTGTATTACACCGTGAGGAAATTAGCGAAAAGCTTAGCATTATTTAATCACATTGAAAAAGAAAGTTATGAGCGAATATAAAGACCATGATATTGCAGACTTGTTGTACAGCAAAGATTATAGTCAGCTTTCTCTTGCAGAGCAGCAAGCCGTTTTAACTGAAATGACAGCTGAAGAATACACTCGTTTTCACGAAGTTTTATTAGCTGAAACCCCTGTAATAGATTCTTCAAAGTGCACCTTAGAACCTTCTGATGAAATTGCGTTGAGCTTAATGCATGAGTTTAAAAAGACCTCGCCTGTGGCCTTACTTCCTAAACTCAATAGAAAACAATTGTATTTTACATCAATTTCAATTGCTGCTGCTTTCGTAGCGATATTTCTTACCACAAACCTATTCTACGAAAACGAGACGTACACTTCTCGTACAGTTAATTCAGTTGTAAAAAACCCTGATTCTCCTAGACAAACAAACAACAACGAAGTTGTCTTAGTAGAAGACGATGCTATAAAAAGCACAATAAACACGAAAAAAGAAGACAAAAATAATACAGTTCAGAATATTGATTTAACTCAACATATTGAACTATCAGAGCTAGAAAATATTGATGCAGAACTGATGTTGTTAAGTGATAATACAGACCTGCTTCTGGGGATTGATGTAGATGAAAGTGATAGCGACTTTCATTATTACACGCGTTCAAAATAAACCTCCATTATCAGGTTTATCAGTAATGTTTACGAATTTGTTTCTTTTACCACCAACATAGCACTAACACCTTTCCCCCTTTGTGCATTCAACACAACAATCTTATTAAGGTTTCCAGGTGGAATTCCCTCAATAGTATCCGGTTGTTTTTCCAATATTTCAACAGCTAATTGCAAACCAAAAGCCGCGTTCGTTCCATATAAACCGCTCAATTGTACATAATCTATTGTCGGAAGGGAATTTGTTTCTGGGTTCTCGGCTAATGCTGCCCCTGTCAGCACAAGGTCGGGTTGGTGTGTAGAAATATAGGTTGCTAATTGTTCTGATGTCAATCCCGCTTGCACATCCGACACAGCAATGTCAGAAGACCCTTTTTCGGAAGAAATTAAAAAGTAAGATGCGCCTTCAGCCAAATCTGGGTTTCCTGCACCTAAATCTTCTGCCATTTCACTGAGAAATTCAATGTGTTCTTCGCATGCACCTATAAGTACTGGAAGTTTTGTCTCTTGAGAAAGCAATTGTCCATCCAACAGTGCACATTCAAACGAAATGCCTTGTTGAGAGTGCGTCATGTTGTAGCCGTTGTTGCCAATTGTCAGTGCAATTTGTCCTGCTACAGTGTTGTGAGTAGATTGTATAAATGCGGTAGGTGAAATTGCCAGGCCCTCATGTTTTACAACAGTTCCCAAAAATTTTTCGGTGTCTTTCAAACATCCTAAAGCCGTTCCAACTACTACACCACCAACTTCGCCTTGGTCTTTTAAACATTTCAATCCTGCGGTTACTCCCATTTTCACTACTGGACTCATGCGTCGAATTAGTGCAGGGCTGATATAATCCTTGTAGTTTGGATGCATAGTTTCTTCGTGTACCTCAACAGTATCTCCTGAAAGAATTCCATTTTCAAAAGAGTCAACTCTTGAAATTGTGGCGTATGTATGGATATATGACTTCATTGTTTTCTGTTTTTTACCTCACCGCAAAGGCGCAGAGGCCGCAAAGTAAAATGCTTTATGTTTTCTCTCAGGCCTTTCGAAAGATTAACGTAGAGTTATTTCCTCCAAATCCAAAAGAGTTTGAAAGCACACAGTTTATATCTTTTTTCTCCAACTCCAATGCAGGAATCAAATCCGAATTTACCATCTTATTCTTCCATCGCAAGTTTGGGTAAATTAGCCCGTGTTGAATGGAAAGCACTGAAAACACCGCTTCAATTCCACCAGAAGCTGCTAAAGTATGTCCTGTAAATTGTTTTGTAGAACTGAACGGCGGTTTCTTTCCAGGAAATAAGTCTGCAATTGCTTTTGCTTCAGTATTATCGTTATTATCTGTGCCTGTTCCGTGCGCACTGATGTAATCAATGTCTTCGGGCTTAACCTGAGCCACTTTCATTGCGGTGCTCATGGACAATTTAGCTCCTGTTGCTTCAGGTGAAGATGCTGTTTGGTGGAACGCGTCATTTGCATTTCCCCAACCTATTAATTCGGCAAAGATTGTGTTTCCAGATTCCTTGACACTTTCTTCTGTTTCGAGAAAAATAAACCCTGCGCCTTCTCCCATATTCAATCCATGACGCGTTTCGTCAAAAGGTCTGCTAAGTTCTGAATCGTAAATGCCGAGGGAATTAAACCCGCTGATGGTAAATGCCGAAAGTGCATCTGTTCCTCCAGCAACAACGGCGTCAAGTTGTCCTGCTTGCATCATTCGTGCGCCTAACATAATGGCGTTAGCGGCAGAAGAACATGCGGTTGATAGCGTCGTGCGAAAACCCGTTATTCTTAAAAAATCTGCTACATTTTCAGTCGATGTGCCACATTCATGCGACAACACCACTTCTTTTTGTGACTTATCACCGCGAATATATTCTTCGTAAAAATTTTCGGTTAAGTCCATTCCACCTACACTGGTACCGTTGATTACACCGACTTTCAAATGAGTTGGAAATGCACTTGGCATAGCCTCTTTTGCGGCCATCATCGCCAACAGTGCTGTTCTGGAATAGTGTGCGCTCACATCCAATCCCAATTTTTCCTTGAGTTGATTGTTTGTTAGCTTAATTTCTCCGCCCAAATACGGTGTTTTTAATTCACGTACAAGTTCGATTTGGGAAATACCATGTCTGCCATTTAGCAGTGACTCCAAATGCTCAGCAACCGACATCCCGATGGCTGAAACAGCTCCCAAACCGGTGATGTAGATTCTCATTATTTTGTGCGGTTTGCAGAAATAAATTCAGCTAAAGAACTTACTGAATGAAACACTTGTTTACCTTGTTCTGGACTCGACAATTTTGCTCCGTATTCATTCTCCAAAAGGACAATTAATTCTAATGAGTCAATAGAATCTAATCCGATATTCTCACCAAAAAGCGGCTCATTGTCTGGAAAGTCTGCAATAGACAATTCTTCCAAATTCAAGTGCTCAATAATTTGCTTTTTCAACGTTTCCTTTAGTGCTTCCATGGAAATTATATTTATTCAAAAAATGTATTCATTTCATTGCGAATGTGTTCTTGGGCATATTGTTCTTTCGTTAGAACGACCCACTTACCATTCGCTTCTCCTTTAAAATAATCTGCAGATCCTATTACAATAGTGTCTGCTTTGGCGAGGTCAAATATAGTGACAATATACTTGTGTATCAATTCCCCTGGCCATTCGTTTTTAATAAAAAATTGTTGCTCACCATACCACTTGTTTCGAATGGAAAGTTCGCCTAAGACGATGTTGGGCAAGGTATACACAAAAATTGCAGGACTTGCAGTGGTTTTCTCTATCAGCTCCTGATGTGATAAATCTGCATCTAAACTTGAGAATTTATTGACAAAAACAAGCGCCACATTATCGCAATCAGTGGGTAAATCAGTTGACTTTCTCAGAAATTCTACCCCCAACAACCCAAGTTTTGAAAGCCCGTCCATTTTATAAAATTTCGGGTAATCGATCTCAAGTCCTGTAAACAAACTTTTCATCCATTCCTGTACGAGAAGATTGTCAGCATTTGACCATGTCTTTCCGTTTATGGTACACGAATCGTTCGTCAGTTTGCAATATGTCAGTTCCTTTGGGATCATGTGATTTTTTCAAGTACAATTGCTGCGTTGCATCCGCCAAATCCCGATCCGCTTTTGATTATAGTGTGAATCGGTGTTTGGATGTGTTTGGCGAATACGTTAATCGGTTTAACGGTTCCTTTTTCTTCAAAACCCAAGGTGGCAAGTACCGTGTTGTGTTTCATTTGCTCCACCGCAATCAGCGTTTCTATTAAGCCAGCCGCGCCTAAGGTATGTCCAAAATATCCCTTAAGGCTGTTCATTGGAACATCATTCATGTTCAATCGATCTATTGCCATTGACTCCATGTCGTCGTTATAACGCGTTGCGGTACCGTGAGCAGAGATGTAATCAATATCTGAGGGTGATTTTCCAGAAAGCCTTAGTGCGCGCTCTGTGGCACGAAAAAGACCCTCTCCCGTTCGACTTGGTCCAGAAATATGATTGGCGTCATTTGCTGAAGCTCCTCCTAAAATAGAAACTGGATTCTCCACAAATAAATTTCTATCCGAGCTTACAATTGCTGTTGCCACACCCTCACCTAAGTTTATTCCTTCGCGATTGGCGTCATACGGCTTACAAAAATCTGAAGCAATGGCGTAAAACGATTTGAATCCTTCAGACACAAACGTTGAACAATTGTCTGCTGCAACAACGATTACATGTTCATATTGCTCCGTTTTTACAAGGTCGTGCGCAAGAATTAGTGCTGTAATTCCAGAAATACATGCATTTGAAACGGAAATTGACGCAGCGACAGGAAATTGTTCTGCTATCTTTTGACACGTATAATCTAAAAGTGCTTCGTCAATATTTCGAGACTGTAACTGCTCAATATCTCCTTTTGTACTTGAGAAAATAAGGGCTGTTTTGTTCGGGTCTAATTTACTTCTGTCGACTTTATCCAGTGACTTGCTAACCGAATCAAAAATTCGTGTGTAAAAGTCCAATCCATCTTCAAAGCGAGAGAGAAACAACATGGGATCTTCTGAACGTTGAGAAGGATGAGGCTTTATTCTGGTTTGATAAGCTACCACATTTTCCCAGTTTTCCGTCAATGAGTTACCCAGCGGACTTATGATATTTCCTGCTCCGAGATAAACCCTCATTTTTCCCACTCAATTTTATTAAACCATTCTTCGTAAAACTGAGGACTTATAAGTTGCAGCTCTCCACTATCATCAATAAAAACCTGAGTCGTTTTACCAACTGCACTTAGTTTGTTCTCTGTAATATTGAAAATTTCGTATTCGTAGACAATTTTTGCAGCTATCGTTTTAATCAGCGAAATTTTGGTGCGAAACTTATCTCCATATTTTAGTGGGAACTTATGCTCAATTTCACTTTTTACTATCGGTGTTAAATAATCGCTATTGTAGATGTCGATGTACGCCATTCCGTAGTGAATCCCAAATGCTTCACGAGCATCCTCAAAATATTTAAGGTAGTTTCCGTGCCAAACCACATTCATAGAGTCCACCTCGCTGAAACGGATTGCTCCTTCAATTTCTAAGCTTAATCGTTCCTGTTTACGCTTCTCCAACATTCTCCTGAATAAATATTTTCATTTCACATTCGGCAAGCAATTTACCGTTAAGTGTATTAGATCCTTTAATCACTGACACATTCATAAACGCACTGATTTCTTCCACCGTAGTTTCAATTTGCGCGCCTACTTCTGGCAGTTCGTGCACCACTAATTTAGAAATTGCGCCAATAAAACCAATTTTTGGAGGCTCATTTGTTGAGTATGAAACGTATCCTGCACGTGCCGCGGCTGTTTGAGCAATGTTTTCCATAAGACCTGGCGCCTGCATCTTTCTATCTTTCACAAAAAGATTATCCTCTTCAACGGTGAATCTGCTCACGCTTTTCGTTTCTTCCTGAACAAGTAGCTCATGAACCATCAGAATCGGGTTGCGCTGTGGAACCAGTTTTTCTATTTCGCTTCGTGCTATCAGAGTCATAATTTATGGTTTTGCGTAAAAGTTATAAAAATTAAACCATTGTTCGGGGTGTTCGACCACGCGTTTTTCCAATTCTTTGACAAAATCTCCTACAATTTTAACTGGATCATTCGAAATTTCGGAAGGAGTAGATGAAAATTTATATCCATATTTCCCGTCCTTCAATGCAAACACTATGTGATAGGGAACTTTGAATTTAGCCGCTACTTGAAAGGGTCCTTGAGGAAAATGAGCCTCTTTTCCAAAGAATGCTGTCTCCATAGTACGTGCGCCTGGCACAAACCGGTCACCATGAATGCACACAATTTCTCCATTTTGCAGTGCGATGCGAATTGCCAAAAGGTGCGACATGTCGTTTTTAATAGGAATTACCTGATAAGTTGGTTTTTGGTTTTGTGATTTGAGGTAGTTTTTAAGCTGTTCGTTTTCCGCATCTAGCATTACCACATTTATTGGTAAATTAAGCTGTTCAAGCAGGTTTCCCGCAATTTCCCAATTTCCTAAGTGTGCACTAATCAACAGGCAGCCTTTGCCTTGTTCGTAAGACGCTCTGATGTGTTCGCGACCTTTTGACTGGAAAGTATATTTTCCATGCATTCCTAAACCAAGAGCTACACGATCAATAAGTGTGCGACCAAATACCAAAAACGTGCTCCGAATCAGTTTTCTTCGCGGTTTGTCATCTTTATAAACAACCTGATAGAATTCTTTGAGAGAAATTCGTGCTTTTTTAGCAAATAGAAAGTAGAAGTATGTAACAGGGTAAAGTAGAGAGTAGCAAAATCGCAATCCAAAAAATTTAAGCGACCACACAAATATGCGGTAACCTAGCATTGACCCCTTGCTTTTTCCCTCCCACGACGACATTAGTTATTGTTCAGCTTTGCAGAGACGTAGTTATAGAAATCTTGGAATGTTTTAATTCCAATAAAATCTTCTCCTTTTACTTTAAAGCCAAAATTGCTTTCAATTACAACAACTAAATCCACGTAGTCTAGACTGTCCAGATCCAAGGTTTCTTTCAAAGAACCTTGAGGAGAAATGACTGCTTCATCAACCTCAAACTCTTCTGCAAGAAAAGAGTTTACTCGCTCGATAATTTCTGGTTCTGTCATGGTTTAAATCTTTTAATAATTAATGTAGAGTTTGTTCCGCCAAAACCGAAAGAATTGGACAAAATAGTATCTAGGCGTTGTTCTTTCGTTTCTGCTATTATATTCAATTTCTCCGAAGCATCGTCCGGATTTGCAAAGTTAATATTTGGTGCGATAAAATCATGCTGCATCATCAATAAAGAATAAACTAATTCGCTAGCACCTGCCATCCAACACTCGTGGCCTGTCATTGATTTCGTTGAACTTACAGGCGTATTCTGTCCAGCAAAAACTTCTCCCAAGGCCTGCGCCTCAAAATAATCCCCTACTGGAGTTGATGTAGCATGTGCGTTGATATAATCAATGTCTTTTGGTGTCAACCCCCCTTGGCTCATCGCCATGTTAAGTGAGCGAATCTGACCATCTTTATTTGGGTTGCTGATGTGTTCTCCATTTGAAGAAAAACCATAACCTACAACTTCAGCAAGAATTGGCGCCCCGCGTTTTACCGCAGACTCATACGACTCAAGAATTACCGTTGCCCCACCACCGCTTGGAATAAGTCCATCGCGATCTCTATCAAAAGGACGAGATGCTTTTGTGGGCTCGTTTTCACCAATAGAAAACGCACTCAACCCATCAAAATTTCCAAAAGAATATTTGTTCACTTCCTGCGCTCCCCCACAAATAATGGTGTCTTGCCATCCTTGTTGAATAAGGAAATATCCCATACCAATAGAATGCGAACCAGAAGCACACGCAGCGCTTATCGTAAAATTAATGCCTTTTAAGCGAAATATTGTCGATAAGTTCATTGTTGTCGTACAGTTCATCGATTGAAAAATAGAACCCGAACCGACCAAGGTCGTGTCTTTCTTTTCTCGAATAATGTCTATTGCTTCAATTACAGGTTGAACACACGAATCGTTACCATATAAAATCCCGACTTCATTTGCGTCAATATAGTCCTGATCCATTTTCGCTTGCTTCAGCGCTTCGAGAGTTGCCACATAAGCGTATTTGCTTTGCTCAGCCATTCCCATTCGTTGTCTGCGAGAAAGCAAGTCTTTCAAGTCTGGTTCTTCAACATATCCTGTCAAACCAGATCGATAGCCAAATTCCTTTCTTTCCTGACTAAGTACAATTCCGCTTTTACCCTTAAATAAAGAGTCTCTTACCTCATCTAGGTCTTTTCCTAGACAAGAATAAATTCCAATTCCGGTGATAACTACTCTACGCATATTACGAATATAAACCTCCGTTTATGTTAATTACTTCACCTGTAATGTATGCAGCTTTAGGAGAAACTAAAAAGCTCACTAAGTCAGCAACTTCTTGTGCTTCGCCAAAACGATTCATAGGAACCATTTGCTTTAAATCATCTACAGGCAATTCTGACGTCATATCTGTTGCGATGAAGCCTGGCGCTACTGCGTTCACCGTTATTTTTCGCTTTGCAACTTCTTGCGCCAATGCTTTTGTTGCCGCAATCATTCCGCCTTTAGCCGCAGAATAGTTCATTTGACCAGGATTGCCTTTAAGTCCTGAAAGTGAAACCACATTCACAATTCTACCATATCGATTTCGCAACAACGGTTGAATCAATGCTTTTGTGACATTGTACATTCCTTTAAGTGATGTGTCAAGTACAGCGTCCCAGTCATTCTCTTCCATAAACATCAACAAGCCATCACGTGTGATTCCTGCGTTGTTGATTATCGTTTCAATGGTGTTCTCAGGATTGTTTTCAAGCCACTTGCTCAATGTCTCAGTAACTTCCTGATGATTTTCAACTCGAAAAGGAAGTGCTTCCGCTGTTCCACCGTTATCTACAATAGTTTTAATGGTATCGTTTGCCGCAGCTACATTACTTGCATAGTTCACCAATATATGATATCCATGATCTTTTGACAGCGTAATTGCAATTGCCTTACCAATACCTCTTGAGCCTCCTGTAACTAATGCACATTTCATATGAAAATTCCTTTTCTATTCGTGGTTTTTTAAAAACCCAGTTAAGTTAATTATCTGTTCAAATTGTGGAGCATCTTCTTCACAAACTGCCACAATTCTGCGAATCGAGTTATACCATTGACGTGAGTTATCTGACAAACTTTGTGCCACGTCTAAAATATCAATGGCTTGACAAATTGCAATAAATTCAATTGCCAGAACCTGATACGCATTCTCAATTACACGATCTGTGATAATCGCCGCATTCATTCCCATTGAAACAATATCTTGGTTGTCATTATTGTTTGTGATTGAATGCACGTACATTGGATTTGAAAGCGTTTGATTCTCCGCAGTTGTTGATGTTGCGGTAAATTGCATTCCTTGTAGCCCAAAGTTCAATCCCAATGTTTGCTTGTTCAAGAATGGTGGGAATTTTTCGTTCATTTTGGCGTTCATCATGTAATTCATCTGACGCTCTGCAAGCATGGTCAATTTTGTAATTACAATTTTCATTTTGTCCATCTCCAAAGAGATGTAGTCGCCATGGAAATTACCTCCGTGATATACGTTCTGCTTTTCCAAATCCACTACTGGATTGTCGTTGGCAGAATTGATTTCTTGTTCCAAAATTTTGCGCGACTCTTCCAATGTGTCCCAAACTGGACCAAGGATTTGTGGAACGCAACGAATACTATAATATTCTTGTACTTTTTCTCTAAATATTGTTTGACGGCTTTCTTCCGAATCAGTGAAAAGAAACTCTTCTCTGTTGCGAATTAATTTACTCCCCGATAAAAAGTTGCGCATTTCACTAGCTACTTTTTGCTGACCGTAGTGAAGTTTTGCATTGTTTAATTCTGCCGAAAACGAATCGTCGTAAGAAGAAATAATTTCATTCAACATCGAAGATGCTGCAATCGACAAGTTCAATAAATTCTTGCTGTGAAAATAATTTAACACACCAACTCCTGTCATGCAAGACGTACCGTTGATTATCGCCAATCCGTCGCGAAGTTTCAACTCAAGTGGTTGAATTCCTTTTTGAGCAAACAGTTCTGCTGCTTTATGGCGTTGTCCTTTGTGATATACATAACCTTCTCCTATCAACCCTAAAGCCAAATGAGCCAATTGAACCAAGTCACCACTTGCGCCAACTCCACCATGCTCAAAAATTTCAGGATAAATCTCTGCATTAAGAAGCTCTGCAATTTTTTGCACAACTCCTGGACTGATTCCTGATTTACCAAGCGACAATGTATTCATGCGACAAAGCATTACAGTACGAACTTGTATTTCAGAAAGGGCTTTACCTGTTCCGTTAGAGTGGCTGCGAATTAAATTATACTGTAGTTGACTTAAATGCTCGTCACTGATTTTATATTGGGCCATGGGTCCAAAACCAGTATTAATTCCATAGATAACCTTGTTCGAAGCGAACTTTGTTAAAAATTCGTACGACGCGTTTACAACATTCAACTGTTCATCAGACAGAACAACCGATTGTTTTTTATCTATAAACGACTTTAAGTCAGTTAAATTAAGGCTCATTTATTATTCTTCGGTTTTTATAACAAGAAGTCGCAAGACTCCCGAAAATTCAAAAGCCAAAATTAGATAAAAAAATTAACTTTGCTCTATTGATATATAGAAATCGGGCATTTGTCGTATTGAGAAAATAAAATGGGTAAAATTGTAGCGGCGTGGTATAGGTTTTGGCATTCAAAAAAAGCCTTGTTTGTTGCTTTGTTTGTCGCGATTTCGGCAATTCTGGGAGTGGGTGTTTCCAAACTTCGAATTACCCAAGACATTGTAAATTCGATTGATGGGGGAAAACAATTTTCAGAATATACAAGTCTCTTGAATAACAAAGGGTTAAATCAAGAACTTATTATTTCCATCAAATCACCTGATCTTTCATTCGACAGTCTTCAACAAGTTGCTGTAGATTTTCAGCAAGGTCTTAACAGGGCATTTCCTGGTTTAATTGACAACTTGACGCATGAAGCACCAGATGGAGAAGATGTGTATGATTTTTTCCACCTACAACTTCCATATTTTGCTGATACAAACAAGATAAAAAAACAACTCGGAGATTCTGAAGAAATTCGAGAGAAACTTAAGGCAAACCACGAAACGCTTTTTACTCCAGAAGGCTTCTTTTTCAAAAAATTCCTTTTCAAAGACCCCTTTCAGTTTGTTCCACCCATTATGGAAGCTTATGGTTCCTCTTTAAGTGGAGGAGCAATAACAGTAATTAACGGAAGCTACGCACTAGCAGACTCTTCAGTCATTCTACGCGGTGCTTTTTCTGAACAGTTTCTTCACGCTGAAGACCGGTTAGCAAAGCTCAGTGAAATTGAAGATTGGTTATTACACACTTCTCAACAATCATGGTTGACGCTTGAAGTTGACTATTTCAATTCTGGCAGAGTAGCGCTGGAAAATGCAAAGCAAGTCAAAAAAGATACTTTACTCACACTAATTGTGTCCTTGAGCATCATCTTGTTCTTGCTTTTCTTTTATTACAGAAAGATTACTATTCCAATTTTCTTTTTGATTCCTGGCGCATTTGGCGTGTTGTTTAGTCTTGGTATAATTGGCTGGCTTCGACCTGACATCACTGGACTTTCTCTTGGTGCGGGAGCAGTTGTGATCGGTATAATAATGGATTATTCGTTCCACTTTTTCACACACTTAAAGCATACTGGCTCGGTTCGCGAAACGCTTCTCGATGTGGCTCACCCGCTTATTATCGGCTGTTTCACAACCGTGTTGGCTTTTGGCGCACTTGTGTTTGCAAATTCTGTTATACTAAATGATTTTGGTTTGTTTGCCTCTTTGTCTCTTGTCGGAACTTTGTTTGGAGTATTATTGTTTCTTCCCGTCATTCTCCCGAAAAAATGGCTGGAGAGTTTTACAAAAAAAGCACTTGTTTCTGACCCAAAACCGAAACGTCGCATCGTTCTCCCAAAAAAATGGGGACTTGCAATCACAGTTGTGGCTACAATTGTAGCGATAACTGGAATGTCTAAAGTTGGTTTTGAAGGAGATTTAGATAAACTAAACTATTATCCTGAGCATATTCGACTAGCTGAAGAAAAACATACGGGTTTTACAGCAAAAGAAGACAAACGCCTTTTTGTAGCGGTGAGTGACTCCACTCCTGAAAGCGCAATGCAAAAGAATGAGCTGTTGACAAACTTGTTGACTGACCAAAAAAGTGACAGCTTATTAAAAAACTACCTCTCAATATCTACCTATTTTCTGTCAGAAGAAAGAAAAGTTGTTCTCTTTAACAATTGGGAAAAATTTTGGGCTGAAAGAGAATTTGCGCTATTCGAAGTGTTGGATCAGGCATCAGAAGAATTCGGCTATTCGGACATGGCGTTCAATTCTTTCAAACAAACGATTACTGAAAAACCCGAAAATATAGAACTCGATTCTTTTGACTTCACTTCAGATTTGTATGAAAAGCTTGTTTCAATAGACAGTAGTCAAACATCCATTTTAACTGTAATCACCGCTTCACGTGCTCAACTTGAAAAAACCAAAGCCGCATTACAAGCAAATGAAGATTTTGTGCTGCTTGACCGTGCTGACTTAACCGAAAAAATGGTGAGCTCCGTTGAAGAAGATTTTAATTATATCCTTTTGGTTTCATCAATTATAGTTTTTCTCGTGCTTTTAATCAATTTCGGTCGCATAGAGCTCACGCTTATTACTTTTCTGCCGATGATTTTGAGCTGGATTTGGATTCTTGGTTTTGCTGGGTGGATGGATATCAAGTTCAATCTTATAAATGTCGTAGTTACAACCTTTATCTTTGGATTAGGTGATGATTTTGCCATATTTATATCTGAAGGTAAATTGAACAAATATCGAACAGGTAGCGACAGTATGTCTTCGTTTCGCACGGGAATTGTCCTCTCCGCTATTACCACAATTGTAGGGACAGGGGTGCTTGTTTTGGCTGCACATCCTGCTATTCACAGCATCGGCTTAATCAGCATTGTCGGGCTTGGCGCTATCTTGTTTATTTCTCTAGTCGTACAACCTATTCTTTTTGATTTCTTTATTTCTGGGCGAACAGAGAAAAAAAAGGCCCCTTTAACATTAAGTGGATTTCTGATTTCGCTGTTTGCTTTTACATTTTTCCTGTCGGGATGTATTATTATCGGTGTAACTCTTTTGATTTTCAGAATCATTCCGTTCGGGCAGAAAAAGCTTAAGTATGCTATGCATCACATTCTTCGTGCTTTTACTTGGTCACAAGTTTATGTGATGCTCAATTTGCGAAAAGAAATCATTAATCGAGAAAATTTAAATTATGACAAGCCCGCTTTGATCATAGCTAACCACCAGTCTTTTATTGACATTCTAGTTATGATTATGCTAAACCCTCGCGTAATCATCATGACAAATTCTTGGGCATATAACTCTCCATTTTTTGGTGCCGCTGTAAGATATGCAGACTATTTGCCTGCCGCAGAAGGTTATGAAAATATGCTTCCACGCATGAGAGAATTAATAGACGAGGGGTATTCCATCATGATTTTCCCAGAGGGAACTCGAAGTAAAACAGAAGAAATCGGCCGTTTTCATAAAGGTGCTTTTTACCTTGCTGAGCAATTAAATCTTGACATACAGCCCATTGTTTTACATGGCTTTCATTTTGCGATGTCTAAGTCGGATTTTTTGTTGAAAAATGGGTTAATCACAATCAAAGCTTTACCCCGAATTTCAGCAAGTGATTTGTCTTTTGGCAAGACCTATGCAGAACGCACAAAGAATATCGGTAAATACTTCAAAGAAGAATATAAAAAACTGCAATTAGAGAAAAAAGATGAACGTTATATCCAACCTGCTCTATTGTACAACTACTTATACAAATCTCCAATAATCGAATGGTATTTTAGAATTAAATACCGTTTAGAGCGCAAAAATTACGATTTATATAGTCGTTTGTTAGAAGATCGACAAAAAATTTACGATTTGGGTTGTGGTTTAGGGTTCTTAAGCTATTATTTGAAAATCGCCAATCCTAAGCGAGAAATTATTGGTGTGGATTACGATAAAGACAAAATTGAACTTGCAGCAAATTGTTATTTGAGAGATGAAAAAATGACTTTTCTTTCTTCGCCCGTGGAGAATATTACTCCTCAAAACGCAGACGCTATATTCCTAATGGATGTGCTTCATTATTTACCTGAGAATCTCCAAACTCACATACTAGAGACATGTGCCGAAAACCTAAACGAAAATGGAATTTTGTTTATTCGAGATGGAATTTCAGACGATTTAAATCATCATAAAAATACTGAACGTACAGAGTTCTTCTCTACAAAATTGTTCGGTTTTAATAAAACCACGAGTGAGTTGAATTTCTTTTCGAGCGACTTTGTAAAGTCTTTTGCTCAGAAGCACGGGCTTTCATTTGAAATGGAATCTCATTCTAAAACGACTTCAAATCATCTTTTTATCCTTCGAAAAACATCATGAGTAGAACCAAAAAATATGATGTTGTAATTGTGGGTGGTGGACTCGGCGGACTTGAATGTGGCTGTATCCTTGCAGGCGAAGGAAAAAAGGTAATTGTGTTGGAGAAAAACCATCAAATTGGAGGCAATTTACAGGTCTTTAGCAGAGACAAAGTTGTTTTTGACACAGGAGTTCACTATTTAGGTGGACTTGAAAGTGGACAAAATCTAGATCGTTTTTTTAAATTTCTCGGTATTCGAGAACAGCTTCAGCTTCAGCGAATGGATCTAAATGGGTCTGATAAAATTCATTTTGGTGAAGAGGATATCAGCTATCCAATTGGTCAAGGTTATGAGAATTTTGAACGTATTCTCAGTGAACATTTTCCAAACGAAAAAGAAAACATTTCGAGATATTGCCAGTTGATAAAAGACGTTTGTGCTGCATTTCCACTCTACAATTTGCGTTATGAAGCTGCAGACTATTTCTCGGCAGATTTTTTTACGCGCAACTTAAAAGATGTTATTTGTGAAATCACTGACAATTTCCGTCTTCAATCTGTGCTTCTTGGAAACAGTTTGCTTTATGCTGGTCAATCTGAATTGACTCCTTTTTATGTACACGCTCTAGTTATAGATGGATATATCAACAGTGCCTATCGCTGCATAAACGGAAGTTCTCAAATCGCCAAACTTTTGACTAAACGCATTCGCGAACAAGGCGGTGAAGTTGTAAAGCGCGCCGAAGTTGTTTCGGCAAATTACAGTGTTGACGGCAAGGTTGAATCCGTTGAGTTAAAAGACGGTGAGACAGTTTTTGGAGATGTCTTTATTTGTAGCGCTCATCCAAAAACAACCTTGTCAATATTTGGTGAAACTCATTTTCGCAAAGCCTATATTTCAAGAATAAACAGCTTGAAAAACACCCAGTCTTCGTTTTCTGTTCACCTCAAGTTTAAACCAAATTCATTTCCCTATATCAATCACAACTTCTATCATCACAAGTCTGAAAAAGCTGTATGGGAAGCAATCGGGAAAATTGACGAAAACTGGCCACAGACTCTGATGTTTTCAATGACCGTGTCAAAACCAAATCCTTCGTTTGCAGAGGCCGCTTCGATTATAACCTACATGAATTTTGATGAAATGAATCCTTGGTTGGATTCTTTTAACACAGTTACAATTCCAGGGAGAAGAGCAGAGTCTTATTACGAATTCAAAAAAGCGTGTGAAGAAAAAGTAATCAAAGAATTGGAAGTGCTTTTCCCCGACATTAGAAAACACATTGAGTCTGTATATAGTTCAACTCCACTGACTTACAAAGATTACATTGGTGACCCTTCTGGTTCGATGTATGGAATACAAAAGGATTTTTCAAACCCAATGGCAACCATGATAGACCCAAGAACAAAAGTCCCTAATTTGTTTTTAACTGGTCAAAGTATCAATTTGCACGGTGTGTTGGGGGTTACTGTGAGCTCATTTGCTACCTGTTTTAATATTGTTGATCCGGAAAAGATAATGAGTCGGTTATCAAAAATTGTATAGTCTTTGTTCTATTCGAGCAAAAAAAATGGATTTCCTAAGCTTTTAGTTTTTGTATCTTTGATTAAAATTAGATTGATATGATGCGTTTTGGACTGCTAATCTTGTGTGTTTTAACCCTTGTGTCGTGCAAAAAAGATGAAGTTGATGAAGCGGAGCAGCTACAAAAAGACAAAGAAATCATTGAAAAATATCTTTCTGACAACGAACTAACGGCGCAGTCAACCTCAAGTGGTTTGTACTATATCATCAACACCCCTGGAACTGGTGCTCAACCCACAAGCTCAAGCAATGTAACTGTGGCTTATGTCGGCTACTACACAAGTGGCTCTACTTTTGACTCAAGCCCCTCAACAGGATCCTCTTTCAATTTACAAAACGTGATTGCTGGATGGACAGAAGGAATTCCCCTTTTCAAAGTTGGTGGAAGCGGTACACTACTCATTCCCTCAAAACTCGGTTATGGCCCGGATGGGAACTCGACTATAGCGGGTAATACTGTGATTTTGTTTGATCTTGAGTTGTTGAGCGTGAATTAATTGCTTCGAAGAAAGCTTGTTACATCTCAGTTTTTTAAAAACACATAGGCACATAGAATAGTTCTATTGTGCCTATGTGTTTTATAATCAATATGCTATCCATTTCTGCGAATGGTTACCCAGTTAGGCGCGATGAATCGCGCTTCTACTATTTGAATTCCGCTTTACGTTTCTCAATAAAGGCTGTAGTTCCTTCAACAAAATCTGGTGTGCCGAAACACTTTCCGAATTCATCTACTTCAACTTGAAAACCGTTTACGCCGTCTGTGTAATTCGCATTGATAGCGCGAATAGCTGATGCAATTGCAGAACCCGAATTGTTCGTTATTTTTCCAGCAATTTTGTGTGCAAGGTCGAGCAATTCTGCCTGTGGAACGACATGGTTCACCAAGCCCCATTTTTGTGCTTCTTCAGCAGGAATCATTCCTGCGGTAGTTACCATCTCCATAGCCTTTCCACGCCCTACTAATTGTGCTAAACGCTGTGTCCCTCCGTAACCTGGAATTACGCCAAGAGAAACTTCTGGGAGACCCATTTTAGCATTGTCTGAAGCAATTCGAATGTGAGACGACATCGCAAGTTCTAATCCACCACCAAGCGCAAATCCGTTTATCGCGGCAATCACCGGTGTATTCATTTGCTCAACAAAATTAAACAACAACTCATGTCCTTTTGCACTTAACTCTTTTCCTTTCTCTACGTCAAAATGCGCAAATTCTTTAATGTCTGCTCCCGCAACAAATGCTTTTTCCCCACTTCCAGTCAAAATTACTGCGCGAACTCCTGAATCTTTATCCGCAGCAGAAAGCGCTTTGTTTAATTCTTCAATTGTTTCCTTGTTCAGCGCGTTCAACTGATTTGGGCGGTTAATTGTAATGATGGTTGTTTTTCCTACTTGTTCTACTAAGAGATTATTGTATGACATGATTGTTCTTTTTTTGGTAAAAATAACGGAAAATATAGAGTAGTGGAAATGAACCTTCGATTTTTAATTGGAGAAATTACTTCCTCAACCTCTTATAAATCTTAATCCCCACCATTAGTCCGATTGCTACGGCGAAGAACCCTACGGTTCCCCAAATCCAATCCAGGTGAGATTTGAGCACGACAATGAAAACAATAGCTACGAGCAACAGTGTTGCGACTTCATTCCAAATTCTAAGTCCAGTTGACGACCAAGTGTAAATTCCGTTTTTAAGTTGAATAAAGATTCGGTGACATATGATGTGGTAAATAATAAGTACAACAATGAATCCCAGCTTCAAGTGCATCCACGGAAACGATAGATATGCGGGAACTAAGACCAACATCCACACACCAAACACAACCGTCAAAATCATTGCGGGCCAAGTGATTATGTACCACAATTTGCGTTCCATGAGTTGAAATTGCTTGCGTAACACTTCGCCTTCGCTCTCTGGTTTTTGTAAACTTTCGGTGTGATAGATGAAAAGGCGCACGATATAAAACAAGCCTGCAAACCAACTCACCACAAAAATGATATGTAACGCCTTGACGGTAGCTAATTCCATGGTGTCAAATGTACGGAATTTCTTAATTCTCGTTACCTTTGCTAAAAATTAGGAATAATGAAAGCAAAAAAGGCTTCTGAAACATTGGCTATATCTACAAAAGTTGTTTTACCAAACGACACGAACACGTTGGGGAATTTATTCGGTGGGCAACTGCTTGCTTGGATGGATGTCATTGCTAGTGTTTCGGCACACCGCCACTGTCGTCGTGTAGTTGTTACTGCTTCAGTAAATAATGTTGCTTTCAATGCTCCTATTGACCACTCTTCAATTGTTACGCTTGAGGCAAAAGTTTCTCGTGCCTTCAATTCTTCTATGGAAGTGTTTGTGGATGTGTTTGTGGAAAATCCAGTAACAGGAAATAAGTTTCGTTCAAATGAAGCAATTTTCACTTTTGTTGCTGTAGACCAAAATGGTGGTCCAATTCAAGTTCCTGAATTGATTCCTGAAACACAAGAAGAAAAACACAGATATAGTGGCGCATTAAGACGTAAACAGTTGGCGTTAATTTTATCGGGGAAAATGCTTGCAAAAGATGCACACGAGTTGAAAAAGCTCTTTGTGGACTAACCCGTTATTTTTTTCAAACTAGCGGTAATCGCATCAATATTCTGTTCATTCATGCACTTAAAGTGACCTTTTGGACATTTTTGGTAGCCAATTTTGCTGCATGGTCGGCATGACAGGTTGTTGACTTCAAAAATTTCACTTTTCTCTCCTGGGAGATAAGGATACATACCTAATTTGGGTGTCGTATTTCCCCAAATTGATAAAATATCTTTTTTAAATGCGCTTGCAATGTGCATCAACCCTGTGTCGTGAGTTATCAAACACGTTGATTGTTGCACTAGTGAGGCGCTTTGGTTTAATGAACATTTGCCCGCCGTATTGAAGATTCTCTCAGGAGCAATTTTAGCAAGTTCATCTCCCAAAATCGTATCCTCAGGACCGCCTAGCAAAACAACGGGAATGTTTGTGTTTTTCAACAGTTCCATCATCTTGTTTTGTGGAAGTTGTTTTGTGGCAAATTTGGCACCTAATGCCAGGGCAACATATCCATTTTGAAAACCATCAGGCAAAAACGAACCGCAATCAACCTTTTCAGATTCAGGAATAAAATAATCTAGCCCTTTGCCATCATTCTTAACTCCCAATGTTTGTACAGCCTCAAAATAACGGTCCACAATATGAATGTCGGGCATTACGTTGAACTTAAAACGCACATAGAAATACTTTCTGATGTTTAATTTTGGGAATGACTTTGAGGGTTTTTTTAAGGCGTTCTTGAGGCGCAGCGTTCTTAAATTATGGTGTAAGTCGACCACAAAATCAAAACTCTCTGCTTGTAGTTCTTCCAGAACCTCGTTAAAGTCTTTTTCAAAAACGTGAACCTTGTCAATATAAGGATTTGATGCAACAATAGACTTAAAAGATGCTTTGGTTAAATAGTGAATCTGAGCTCCAGTCTGTTCTTTCAACGCACGAACAACAGGAGATGTCAAGACGATATCGCCAATTGAGCTGAAACGAAGCACCAGAATTTTTTTCATACTTGGCAAAGATATGGTTTTATTGAAAAGATTGGGTGCGTAAACACATTCCTCTCTTTATCCTCTGTTATTTTAACCTTAATTTTCAGCTAGTTGTGTTTCTTTATATTATATTTACTTTTACTTAACAAGTATTGAAAGCAAATATTATGAAAAAATGCATTGTAATTCTAATGATCACATTAATCAATTCGGTTTTTGGGCAAATAACATTGGAGAATATATACCCGAATGTACATTCGGTTCCAAAACATTTTCAATTAATCAAGCTTGATAATACTACATTTAAATACGTGATTTTTGATCCTTTAAATTCTCAATTTACCTTATATAATTTAGATCATAGTGTATATCTGAATGTTAACATCCCGATTACTTATGTTGCGGGGAGTTCTCAATATCAGATCGCTTTTGTATCAAAATCACTTTTTGATTGTAACTCCGAAAATATTGAGTATGGTTTAAGTTTTCTGGGTAATGGAATGCCAAACACTTATCCAAAACATTTCTATGTATATCGTACAGATGGAACTCAATTAGCCGATATTGACAGTTGTTCTTTTATGAATTTTTCGGATGGTTGGAAATATGGTCCTGAATACAACAAACCAATTGTCAACACACCTGTGGGCACAAAACTCTTATTGCGCTGTATAGATGGTTCTTCAAGAGTTTATTCCGTCTGTGGAAATTTACCTTCTGAAACAGCAGACATTTTTGAAAATGATCTATTAGACGAACCTTCAGGTATTTTAGGAAACCCGTTTCCTAATCCAACTAATAACCTGATTTCAATTCCGTATTTCTTGCCTGAAAACGAAGAACGTGGAATAATAAAAATTTACGATGCTGATGGTCAAGAAATTAAGTCCTATAATATAGATTCAAACTTTAATAATATTACACTGTCTACTTCAGAATTTTCGAGTGGAACATATTACTATCAGCTCGTAACATCAAAAGGACAAGTCGAAACTAAAAAAATAATTAAAGTAGATTAGCTTCACTTCCCTCCATACTCCACAATATTCCGCTCGGTTTCATAAAGTCGTACCAGTAAATCAAGGTTATTTGGAAGGCGATTTCTTAGTTTATTCCAGATGACAATTGAAATGTTTTCAGCTGTTGGATTTAGTTTTTGAAATTCTGGCACATCCAAATTCAGGTTTTTGTGGTCAAATTCTTCCACTATCTCCTCGTGAATAATTTCTTTGAGAATTTTAGTGTCAATGACATAGCCAGTATCAGGGTCTATCTCTCCGTCAACCCATACTTCAAGCACATAATTATGTCCGTGAAAATTAGGATTATTACACAGTCCAAAAACCTCATCGTTTTTTTCGTCTGTCCAATTCGGGTTAAACAAACGATGTGCGGCGTTAAACGTTTCTCTTCTACAAACTTTCATTCAATTACAAATACTGCTTAATTTCTTCTGCTCTTTCTTGCATAATAATACGAAACCACGCTGTATAGTTTTCAGGATTGTTTGCCATATCAGCAATCAAATCATCCCACTTCATATACTTCCATCCTCCTACTTCGTCTGGATTTGGGTTTGGTGCATCATTATAAACTCCTGTCATCACGTGGTCAAACTCATGTTCTGTCATTCCTTTGTCCAGCTCAGCACGATATATAAATGCAAACGCGTACTTCAAGTCAACTTCAAAACCCATTTCTTCTCGAAGGCGACGTTTCCCCGCCGAGATAAGATCTTCTCCATCTCTAGGGTGACTACAACACGTATTCGTCCATAATCCGCCTGAATGGTATTTTGAGTCTGCTCGTTGCTGTAAAAGCACTTCGCCTTTGTCGTTTATTACAAATACTGAAAACGCACGGTGTAATAAGCCTTTCTCATGCGCTTCCATTTTCTCCATCAACCCCATTGGTTGGTCTTGAGTATCTACAAGAATTACCTTTTCTTCCACTTTATAACATTTCAAATTGTGATTCAAAGTTAATATAAACGAATGGAAATCTATGTAATATCAAGAATTCACTTCAATCATTTGGATAAAAGTCCCCAATGTCTCCTGTCATATTCCAAGTCAAATAACATTTATAGTAGTCTATGAAAAAGACAAAAGACGCTTGTATGTTGTGGTGAAAGGAGGAGACCGAGTGTGTTCCGATAATAAGATAATTTTGTTTCAAAGGGAAAAGCATCCATTTATTGTCGGGAGACGTATCGAGGGATACGTGTTCTATTCACTACATAAAAACAGTTTGTGTTATATGAAGGGCCAAAAGATATTCGTTTTATTGAAAAAACACAGATTGAAAAACTATTACATATTTCTTTGTTTTACACCACGTTGAGCGTTGTTCTTGTTTATCACAAAATGGGTTTTCCACATTTTATTACTATTTTTGTTGATAACGTGTAACAAATCGACGAAGTAATCGTCAAATAACAAAACAACCGAATGACAGTAAGCGAATACAACATCTGTGTGCGGGACTATTCTGATAATATTTATCGGTTTATTCTTAAGCACATCAGAAGTGTAGAAAAAGCGGAAGACATTGTACAGGATGTTTTTGAAAAAGTTTGGGTGAGAGTGGAAGATGTACCCTTTGATAAAGCAAAGAGTTATCTTTTTCAAGCCGCATACAGAACGATGATTGATTTGATTCGAAAAGAGTCGCGAATGAGCTACTCCGAAGAGATTCAATCCGAGCAAAGAAGTTACCAGAAACAAACGGATTTGCAAGAAGTTTTGAATGAGGCTTTGCAAAGAATTCCACAGATTCAACAAAGTGTAATTTTGCTCAGAGACTATGAAGGATATAGTTATGAGGAAATTGGAGAAATTCTCTCACTTAATGAATCACAAGTGAAAGTATATATTTTCCGTGCCCGCAAAAACTTGAGAGAATATTTGAGAAAAATTGAATACGTTATAGACTAATGAAACAGATAACAAAAAATAACTACGAAGCATTTTTGCTTGATTTCAGTGAAGGAAACCTTTCTCCTGCTGAAATGGAAATGTTATTTGATTTCATTAATAGTCACCCTGAGCTTGAACACGAACTTGAAGATTTGGAGCGAGGTCCTGTTTTATTGACCAGTCATATTGGAAATAAATCAAAGGGTAAATTACTAAAAGACGCCAAAAGAGAAGACCTTTATAATCTTGTAATTGCTTCTACAGAAGGTGTTGCTACTCCACAAGAAAAAAATTACTTGAAAGAACTTGTAAAGCAGGATTCTTCGTTGAATACTGAAATCGCTTTATTCAATCAAATCAAATTGAAATCAGATTCACAAGATCAGTTTTCAAGAAAAGAGCTTCTTGTTAAAGATGCGCCTGTTCGAGTTATGCCTTGGGTGTTCAGAATAGCTGGTGTTGCCGCTCTGTTTGTTGGAGTTTGGATTGCTATTAACTTCAATCAAAATCTTCCTGCAGAATATGTCGGGCAACAACTTTATGATAATGCAGATAATACGCAAGAAAATGCTGTGGGTGTAATTCAAACAAACACAAGTAATGAATCAACTGTTCCTGTTCAGGTTTCAGACAACAATTTTACTTCAAATGAAAAGGATCTTGTTGTTCAGTCAACAGAATACGTGGAGATACCAAAAAGTATTGAAAAAGAAAGCGAATCGGAATTTATAGCGACTTATCTTCCTACAAAAAACACGCAATCGCTTTTTATTGAAGAAAACCTAAGCGCTGAGTTAGTGAAACTCAACATATCTCCAGAGGACATTAAATACGATGAAAACAACAATCCTTATTTTCTAATCGGAATGAACGAAAAGAGTTCTGATGGAAATAATGTTGAACCATTAATACAAAAAGTAACCATCCTTATTGACGAAAAAGTGGAAGTCAAAAAGGAAAACGACGCATTTTATGTCCGAATTGGACGATTCACTGTTTCTTTTGTTAAGTCTATTTTCAATAAAAACGAATAACAAACATCATGAGATTTCTTCTTTTAGCAGCTTGTTTAAATAGTTTATTTATAATGAGTCAAGAAGTTGATTCCACAAAAATTCAACTTGGCGAGAAAAACGTGACAATTGCCATTGAAAAAACGGAAAAGAAGGATAAAAACAAGTATTATCGCAGTGAAAAAATGTTAGGAGACCATGTCTATGCACATTGGTCTGGATTGGATATCGGAGTAGGAATGCTTTTAAACTCTAGTGGTGGAACCCGCTTTTCAAATGCTGATTATTTAGAAAATGACCCTGCTGCTTCGTGGACATTTAATGTGAATTTATTTGAGCATTTTTTCCCCATTGCTAAACATAATTTTGGGTTTGTAACCGGAATAGGATTTAACGCTAGTCACTATGGTTTCAAACGGAACTATGTCATGAATTTTGACTATCTTAATGACACCATAGTTGCTACAACAGATACTACTTGGAATTATTCTAGAAACAGACTTTTGGTTGGGTATTTACAGCTTCCGGTGTTATTTCAATTTAACACAAGTGATAAATTATCTAAAAATGTGCACATCGCCGTGGGTGTTTTAGCGGGGGTTCGACTCGGCTCGGATTTAAAAAGACGATCTGCAGGTGGAGGACATAGTTACAAACACACAGAGCGCGGTTCTTTTTTCCTTAATCCATTCAAGTTAGACGCTACAATTCGCATGGGATATAGAAACTGGGGAATGTTTGCTAGTTACAATTTAGTTCCTTTATTTGACACAAGAATTACAGAACGTGCAAACGCCATTTCTTTTGGTTTGTGTTTTACTTGGTAAATAAAAAATTTGTCTTAAAAAAATAGCCGACCCTAAAAAGAGTCGGCTATTTAATTTCAAATTGTTTTCTTTTATTTTTCAGAACAAACAGAAGCTTTTAAAAACTCACGATTCATTCGTGCGATATTTGTAAGTGAAATCCCTTTAGGACACTCCACTTCACAAGCACCTGTATTTGTACAGTTTCCAAAACCTTCTTCATCCATTTTAGAAACCATGTTTAACACGCGTTGTTCTGCTTCAACTTTACCTTGTGGCAACAATGCAAGTTGAGATACTTTTGCCGAAACAAATAGCATTGCCGAAGCGTTTTTACACGCTGCCACACACGCTCCACAACCAATACACGTTGCCGCTGCAAAAGCGTCATCTGCGTCAGCCTTAGGTACTGGAATGGCATTTGCGTCTTGGGCGGCTCCTGTGTTTACAGAAATATACCCTCCAGCTTGAATAATACGATCAAAAGCTGAGCGATCTACAACTAAATCTTTTATTACAGGAAATCCTTTTGCTCTCCACGGCTCAATAAAAATTGAATCTCCGTCTTTAAATGAGCGCATGTGAAGCTGACATGTAGTTACACCCGACTGAGGTCCGTGTGGGCGTCCGTTGATGTATAATGAGCACATTCCACAGATTCCCTCGCGACAATCGTGATCAAATGCAACTGGCTCCTCACCTTTCTCCACTAAAATATCATTTAATACATCTAGCATTTCAAGGAAAGACATATCAGGAGAAATGTTGTCAATTGGGTAATCAACGATTTTTCCTTTATCTCCAGCGTTTTTTTGACGCCATATTTTTAATGTTAATTTCATCTCTTTCGTTTTTAATTTGACTCAACTTACTATTTGTAGCTTCGTTGAACCAGTTTCACGTTTTCGAATACTAAATCCTCTTTGTTCAATGCAGGTTCTTTATCATCACCCGCAAATTCCCATGCTGAAACAAATGCAAAATTGTCGTCGTCACGAAGTGCTTCGCCTTCTTCTGTTTGCGATTCTTCACGGAAGTGACCACCACATGATTCTTTTCTAGTCAATGCATCTAAACACATCAATTCTCCAAGCTCAAGGAAATCAGCTACACGACCTGCTTTATCTAATTCAGGATTAAAATCGTTTGCCGAACCAGACACACGCACATTTTCCCAAAACTCAGCGCGAATTGCGCGAATTTCTTCGATTGCCTCTTTAAGCCCTTGTTCGTTACGCGCCATACCACATTTATCCCACATCACTTTTCCAAGTTTCTTGTGGAAGTAGTCAACCGCTTTTGTTCCTTTGTTATTTATAAGTTTGTCGATACGTTCTTTAACCGCTTTCTCTGCTTCATCAAATTCAGCAGAGTCAGTTGGAATTTTACCCGTACGAATGTCGTTTGAAAGGTATGCGCCAATAGTGTAAGGAATCACGAAATAACCATCCGCCAAACCTTGCATCAATGCAGAAGCACCAAGTCTATTTGCTCCGTGGTCGCTAAAATTAGCTTCGCCAAGTGCATAAAGTCCTGGAACCGTAGTCATCAACTCATAATCAACCCAAAGTCCACCCATCGTGTAGTGAACAGCAGGATAAATTTTCATTGGTGTTTCATACGGGTTTTCACCTGTAATCTGCATATACATGTCAAACAAGTTTCCGTACTTTTCTTTCACTACATCTTTACCTAACTTGGTAATCGTTGCTTTGTCGGGATTAGTAATGTATAGTTTGTTTGCTTCAATTTTTCCGTAACGCTCAATTGCAGCCGCATAATCCAAAAATACCGCTTGACCTGTTGGGTTCACTCCGTATCCTGCATCACATCTTTCTTTTGCCGCACGCGAAGCAACGTCACGTGGAACAAGGTTACCAAATGCAGGGTAACGTCTTTCCAAATAATAATCGCGATCGCCTTCAGCTATATCGTTTGCTTTCTTTTTTCCTTGTTGAATTGCTTTGGCATCCTCCATGTTTTTTGGAACCCAAATTCGTCCATCATTACGCAAAGACTCTGACATTAACGTCAACTTACTTTGGTGGTCACCTGAAACAGGAATACATGTTGGGTGAATTTGTGTAAAACAAGGGTTTCCGAAGAATGCTCCTTTTTTATATGCTTTCCATGCCGCACTTACGTTACTTCCCATTGCGTTTGTAGAAAGGAAGAATACGTTTCCGTATCCGCCAGTACAAAGCAGTACTGCGTGTGCTGAATGGCGTTCTATTTCTCCGTTCACTAAATTTCGCGCGATAATTCCACGTGCTTTGCCGTCTACCTTAACGATATCCATCATCTCGTGACGGTTATACATTTTAATAGTGCCTTTTGCAATCTCTTTTGATAACGCCGAATAAGCACCCAAAAGAAGTTGTTGACCTGTTTGACCTGCAGCGTAGAATGTACGTTGTACTTGTACTCCACCAAATGAACGGTTGTCTAATAAACCGCCGTATTCACGTGCAAAAGGAACTCCTTGAGCCACACATTGGTCGATAATACTTGCACTAACTTCTGCTAAACGGTGTACGTTTGCTTCGCGAGCACGGTAATCTCCTCCTTTGATGGTATCGTAAAACAAACGGAAAGTTGAATCCCCGTCATTTTTATAATTTTTTGCTGCGTTAATTCCACCTTGCGCTGCAATAGAGTGCGCACGACGTGGACTATCTTGAAAACAGAATACTTTAACACTATATCCCATTTCTGCCAAAGAAGCTCCAGCAGAAGCTCCAGCCAATCCTGAACCAACAACAATCACATCAATTTGACGTTTGTTGGCAGGGTTAACAAGTGCTACATGATTTTTATAATCAACCCACTTCTTATCAATAGGTCCTGTAGGTATTTTCGAATCTAATTTACTCATATCTGAAATGAATTAAGATTGTTGAGTTAAAAACAAATAAACTGGTATCGACGCAAATGCCATCGGCACAATGATTGCGAAAGCATAACCTACTTTTTCAACTATTGGCGTGTATTTTTTGTGTCTCAAACCTAAACTTTGGAACGCACTTTGGAATCCGTGCATAAGGTGATATGCTAAAGCAAGCATTGCAAGCACATAAACCAAAAGCGGAACAAATGCCGTGCTGTTCACTGAGGGATTAAAGAAATCCATTACCACTTGATAAAGATCTTTGTTTCCTGCACTATCTAAAGGCAAATCACCAAAGTGCATTCTCCACCAAAAGTTTTGCATGTGCACCACGATAAAAACCAAAATAGCCGTTCCAAGAACCGCCATACTTCTAGCATACCATGCAGAATTTGCACCTGGGTTCGAATGAGCATATCCTACCGGACGTGCTTTTCTGTTTTGAACCGTCAGTAAAATTCCATCTATCGCGTGGAATAAAATACTGGCATACGTCAAGTAGCTCAAAATCTTGACCGCAGGATTGCTGGTCATGAAGAGCGCATACTCGTTAAACTGTAGTTTTCCTTCTTCACCGGAAATAAAGAGCTGGAGGTTACCCACCAAATGCCCAACTAAAAATAAACATAGAAATAGTCCCGTCAGTGCCATCCAATATTTCTTGGCTAAAGAGGACTTTATTAGTACAGATTTACTCATGGTTCCCTTAATAATTTAAGTATGAATGCGACAAATTTAACCTTCGCAGAAAATAATAACAAGGTATTGGTTTATTTAGAACAATTATTGATAAGAATAGTTCGACTTTTTCTGCTGAAAAACCTCAATAAACACCTTGCAATCACCCTTTTTGCTGAAAAAATCTTTTCATGCTAAACGCATAAAACGCAAGGTAAGCAAAACAAAGAACACCAATAAAGTAACTATATCTTACTCCAATCGAAGGCACATCTGCTAAAAACCCTTGACTAAGGCTTATAACTGCACCACCCATAATCATCATTATAAGAAGACTAGATCCTTTTGTCGTGTGTTCTCCTAACCCTTTTGTAGCAAGAGTAAAAATACATGGCCAAAGCGTACTACAAAACATCCCAACACTCATTAGCGCGTATATGCTTATCATTCCTGTGGTAAACATTCCAATAAACAAAGCTGCACAACCTAGTATAGAGAAAATCAACAGTTGAACTGATGGATTGTCTTTGCTTAAAAGATCTGCGAAAATTATAATTGGGATTACCAATAAGTAATTGTAGAATTCTTTCACGTCGTGTCCCGCTTGATTGGTTGCAAACATAAAAATGAAGAAGGCACAGTATGGAAGAAGCACCTTTAACAACAACCGAACTAATTTTCTTTCTGAAAACACAGAAGCCGCACTAACCCAACGACCAATCATTAAGGAGCCCCAGTAAAGAGCAACGTATGGAGTAATTGACTTATCAGAAAACCCCTCCAGCTCTTGTTTCATAAATTCTCCGATATGACCTCCTGTTGCAACCTCAACCCCAACATAAAAGAAAATACCTAACATTCCTAAGGACAACTGTGGGTATGCACGCAAAGAAAATTTGTTTTTTACCTTCTCATCATCAAAAAGACTAACCACATCATCTTTATCAGGAAAATACGTGTGTCTTCTTCCTGAAATATAAAAAATTGATGCTGTAATTAAAAACGCTAAACCAAGCCACAGGTAAGGTGTTTTTACATCTTGAATGGTCACACTTGTGTTTGTGTCACCAAGTCCACCAAAAATTGCATAGGCTATTATTAACGGACCGATTGTTGTCCCAATGTTATTTACTCCTCCAGCTAAACTCAATCTTTGCGACCCTGTTTCTGGGCTTCCCAATGTTATTGCAAATGGATTTGCTGCGGTCTGTTGAAGCGAAAACCCAAGCCCAACAATAAATAAGCCTGAAATCATCATCCAGAATGAATTGAATTCAGCCGCAGGAATAAACATAAGCGTTCCTAAAGCAGAAACAAGTAATCCTAAAGAAATGCTTTTTTGGTACCCAAGAATATTTACAATATCCTTCTTCTTTAAATACGCAAAAAGCACATAACCCAATGATCCTATAGTATAGGCCATATAAAAAGAAAAATTAACTAACTGTGCTTGCCAATTTTTAAGCCCTAATGAACTCTTAAAAACAGGAATTAAAATGTCGTTACTTGCCGCAACAAAACCCCAAAAGAAAAACACAAGTACTACTGTTGTCAGGACTCTTCCCGAATTGTTCTGTTCCATTTTTTCGTAATATTTGGGGAAATTAGGAAAAAATAATCAGATACTTACCCACAAGTGAAAAACGGGGGAAAAAAGTGAATCGAGTAATAACAAAAAAAAGAGCGATACCTGTTGCATCGCTCTTTTAGAAATATAAAATGCGTAATTGTTAGTTCTTAATAATTCTCTTAACAATCACTCCGTAATCAGATTGAATGTGAGCCAAATAAACTCCATTTGAGCGAGAAGCCAAATCTAGAGAAACTGATTTTTCATTTGTTGAAATTAAATCAACAAATGTTCCATCAAGTCCATAAACAGTAATTGTTTTCTCTCCTTCAAAACTCATGGAAACACTCACCTCTCCACTTGTTGGGTTTGGGTAAAGCTGAACCATCTGTTCTGTTAACTCATTTTTTGAAATCCCTACTGGAGTTCCATCTGTACAAAAAGCAAGCGTTGTTGTAGACCCAAAATCGGCTTCCTCGGTTGTAAGCTGAGTTAATGTGTCGTTTGCTTCATTTCTCACTAAAACATATCCAGTAGTTGAGCACCAGCCGCCTCCACCAATACCATCTCCGTAGTCATCATTGATAATAAGGTTATAACATTCATTTGCCAAACACCAGTTTTCATTTATCAATTGTGGACTACTCCAATTATCCGAGTAAGGACCACCTTGATAAACAGCTGCGCCACCTTGTGTTTCAAGCACCCATGACGTTTCGCTTCCATAACAATCTAATTGTAGGTTCATTTCAATAAATACCCCTTCCGTAATTGTACTGAATGATGATGAAACAGAATTGTTTGTTGCATTTTCATCAACCCCTCCATTCACCAAGGTTACCTCCGCGTAAAACACATGATCCCCGTCTGCTAAAGCAATTGGCGACAAATTAATTACCTCAGACTGATAAAGTTCCAGGCTTCCTGTCCAATCATATTGTTGATTCGCACCACCACTAATGTTGTAAACTATTGTAGCCGAAGTAAGTGTAGTCGAACCTAAATTAATTAACGTCATGGAAGGCGTTACTTCTCCACCACAAATTATACCTGATGTACCTTGAGGGTAACTAAGCGCACCATCTAAGGCTGCAGGTGGGGTTCCCAAGTTAAGTCCATCAATAAATTCAACACCCGACGAACTTGGATCTAACCAATATTTCAATTGATTCGTTTGGTCACTTCCTACCGGTTCCCATGAATTGTGAACTCTTCCGTAATAATCTGGTGCAGTTAAGTTTGAACATGACGCTCCTCCACCCCAAAGTTGACCTATAATTCGACCGTTCTGATCAAATAAGGGAGACCCCGAAGATCCTCCTTCTGTTGTTGTGTTTCTATCCCAAACAACCTCCCAACTACTTTCTGGTTCTGATGATCCCATTGCCTGAGCTGTAACTGCAGGGTTATCATCAAATGATATTTTCTTAATATCTCCTGAAGGGTGGTGAATCCCTACTGTAGATGTTGGAGGAGTATTTGAATTGTTCCACCCAGCAAAAAATGGGTTGTACGACTCAGGAACGGTTCCACCAATTAACCCTCCAGTTATTTCAACTAAACACATATCCGATGGTGTTCTTCTTGCTCTTAGAATCGCTCCTGAAAGAGACTCAAAAGAAGGTGAGACGCCAGGGTTGACACATCCATCTGCCTGCCAATTAAAACGGAAGATCCATGTTGCAGGGTCACTGTAACAGTGGTTTGCAGTCAATACATAGGGCTTTCCGTCATTAAATGTGTTGTTTATTAGTGCTGCAGAACAAAATCCACTGCTTCCCGAAACCAACATTACAGCGCTGTTTTTTTGGTTCGTCCACAAAGATCCGTCAGGACAATTCACATTCATGTTACAATTCCCTGAGCCACCAAATGCTTTCTGTCTAAACTCTTCTGCTGTTCTATAACCATGAGTTACTGTTGAAACCTGAATGTTGCCAATATTGGCTTTATTTCTTTTTGGAACATAGTATTCTACAATTGCAACATTTCCCGGAACAAGCTCAGCCCCGAGTTTGCCCTCATAAAGATGATAATCAGTGAATTTTCCTAGTATAAATGATTTATTCTCATCATAAATATACAACTCATTCCCTTCTGGAATAACAGTTTTATCGAACGTTAAGTTAATAGTTAATGCATTGTCACATATTAACTTCAACATCCAAATTTTATCTCCATTAGGCAACTCAATCCATGTTCCTGAATTAGTTGTGTTTAGTTCTGTATAGTTGTTAAACCCAAAACGCCACGGAGCGACTCCTCTTCCATCCACCTCTGCATCTTCAGCAATAAGAGCCTGAATATCGGGTTCCGAAAACAGCTTTGTGTCAATACTTCGAAACTCAGATGGAGCTAGTTTTGTCCCTTTTGGCGCTCCACCATCACCTTGTTGACCGAAAGATGTGCCTGATGCTATAAAAATAGCTACCGCTATGAATAATTTTTTTCTCATGATTTAACCTGTTGCCTATTTTCTCTTAATACTACATCCTTTTGCTGGAGTGTTCGCATTTTTAATTTCTTTTCCTTTTGCTGTGCTTTCTATTGCATCAACAAGGTATGCTTCATCCTTTTTGCGTTTTACATCCCACGTGTTGTCAATTGATCCTTCATAAATCAACAAACCACCTCCGTTAAAGTAATAGACGTGTGGAGTGGTCTTAGCGTTGAATGAATTCGCTAATTTATTTTCGTAATCATAAAGGTATGGCATTAAATACTCTTTTTCTTTTGCTCTTGTTATCATGTCATCCATGCTCTCTCCCTTGTCTCTTTTTGCCTCGTTAGAATTAACTAAAACAAGTGAAACGCCTGCTTTTTTAGCCACCTCAAATAATGTGTTATAGTCTTTCTCCCAACCAGGGTAGTCTTCTCCACCAACAACAAACGGGCAAGTGTTTGATGTAAAAATTACAATCAACCCGTTTTCAGCCATTGACATACCCAATGTTGTGGTTTTTCCTTGAGTTGATTTTAGCTCAACATCTTTTGATGGTAACTGACTTCCTAATGAAAGTGGTACAATTTCTGCTTGTGAAAAGGCAAATAAAGACACTGTCAGTGAAACAAATAATGATTTTAATTTCAACATAATTTAAAATTTTGGGTTGTTCTACATATTTAAAATGCCTAATTTCGGGGAATTATTCTATTTTACCATAAAAAAGATGAAAATAATAACGCTATTCTTGGTTTTTTGTTCTTCAATCTTGTTCGGACAAGAGCTTACACTGACGCCAAAAAAAATGCCTTTTTATGATATTATAGAGTGGCCAAACAATGGTGTGTTAGTTTTTGGAAAAGACTACAAAGGTAATACCGTACAACAGGAGATTTCGTTTATCAATGATGCTGGTGAGGTTAAATGGCAAGAACAATATTTACCGCAAGTTGCTGAACCAAAAATTATTCTTTCAGAATATTCTGACTATTTATATTTTCTAGATCAGTTACAACCTGAAAACGGAAAAATATTTTACAATCAAACAAACCTCAGTGGGTATATCCGAAAAGGCTCTATTTACTTTCCTCCAATTTTTCGCACAGTATCTGACATCGATTACAGTTCTTGTGAATTAATTGATATTGTGAGTGCTACAGACGACTTAATCTTTCATTTTCGTTTGAAAGACAAAAAGAACAAGGTCTATCAAGATGTGTTGGTGTTTTTAAATCACTATAGTCTAAAAACTTTTATTGCCAAGGTTCCAGGAGTATTTGGGTTTGATGTAGTAGATAGTGGTCAAAAATCTCTTGTGTATTTTGCGGGGAGTAAAGACAATGAAAACTATTTTGTTCACCACACGAAAAAAGACAATAAGTCTGGTTATGACGTTTTAATTTTTGATAAAAAAGGTGCTTTTACAGGCTCTCGATTCTTGGTAACTCCAGACAGCGATATAAGCGTTTCTTCTCGCTTTTCTATTTACCCTTCTGGAAGTTATTATTCGAATAACACTATTCATGCTGCCAAAGGTCAGTTGTTCTTTTTTGATAACGATTGGTATCTTTTGGGTTGTAAAGCTAATTCATTCTCCATTTGGAAATACGTTGATGGGAAACCGACTAAAATTCTTACTGACTTTTCAATTCAAACGAAGAAAAACCCAGAACATCAGATTGGCGTCACTGTGCTTCGAAATAAGTTTGTGATAGTGGTAAAATCAGATCTTGAAACCAAAGGCATAGTCGTGAATGAAGATGGGAGCATTGTTCAAGAGCACATTATTACGGGTGGTACTCTCGGGTCTAACATTTCAAACTTGTTCCACTCAACAGTTAATCAGAATTTTTTGTATCTTTTCAATGATGTTTGGCACTCGGTCAACAAAATTACTTTTGAAGAAACATTAACGCCACTTGTCTTTGAAAAACAGTAAAATGATTATCGGTATTTGTGGTGGAAGTGGTTCGGGCAAAACATCCATCTTAAATGGTCTTAAACGTCATTATAACGACCTCCATCCCACTATAATTTCTCTGGATAACTATTATTTACCAAAGAAAGAACAAATAAAAGATGAAAATGGCAGAATTAATTTCGATTTACCATCTGCTTTAAATCGCGAAAAAATACACGCGGATTTATGTGCGTTAATTCGCGGGGAGTCTGTCGAAATGACTGAATACACCTTTAATCATTCTCAAACAACAAAAAACCTTTTATTAGAGCCTTCTGAATTGATTATTATAGAAGGCTTATTTGTTTTTACATACAAAGAGATTTTTGATTTATTGGACTTTTCAATCTTCGTTGATGTGTGTGAAAAAATGCAATTAGAGAGAAGAATGGAGCGCGACATGGTGGCTAGAGGATATTCAATGTCAGATGTTTTATATCAATGGGAAAACCACGTTTTACCATGTTATGATAAATACATAGAACCACACAAAGAGCTCGCTTCTTTGTTGGTTTTGAATGATGGCTCTAAAGGCGAGATGATTGAAAAGGTGATTGAAAAACTAGATCAACACCCAAAAATCTTATCTTTAAAAAAACATCTCTTACACCAACAATAAGGCATGCAAATTTTTGCGCTGAAAAATAAAAACTACTTACTTGCTACTTTAGCGCTTCTGTTGTCTTATTTTTTCTTCAACACTTTTTTTAACCCTTCAATAGAAAAAGAGGTTTCGTCTTTTCAAGATCAATTCACCGAAAAGGAGGTTAAACTCTCTGCTTCTCTTGATGATTTTGTAAACTCAATTTCTGAAGTTGATACACTTGAATCTACGTGGGAAAAAACGAGAAAATTTAGACGTTCAGCATTTAACTATTATGTGTTTTCTGATGATTCGTTAATTTATTGGACCTCTAATCATGTTCCCATTTCTTCTTCAAACAACACCTTAAACAATTCTGGAGTTGTGTTATTAGAAAATGGCTGGTATTATCAGGATTTAAGAAAAAAAGGAGCTCTGACGGTTGTTGGCCTTTTCTTGATAAAAAATGAATATCCGTATGAAAATGAAAGTTTAATCAATCGGTTTGCTGCTGATTTTAACTTTAACATTAAAGCCGAAATAAAACAAATTTCTGACCGGTATGATATAAACTCGGCCAATGGAACATTTCTTTTTTCAATCAACCCTGTAAAAGAATTTCCAAAATCAGTTTGGGTTCAACTTCTTGTATTTGGCCTTTTTGTGTTGGGTGTGTTTTTGCTGATTACATCCATTTTAAACGAGTTTCTTAAAAAAGAAACCATTATATATCAGTACTTGGGCGTTTTAGCGATACTCCTTGTGCTTGCTTTAAGATGGTGGTCAATAAAATATCACTGGTTGAGTCCATTTGAAAACTTTGAACTATTTGACCCACAGGTTTTTGCGTCTAGTGTTATACTGCCAACTCTTGGTGACTTGGTAATAAATGTTCTTTTGTTTTTTGTCTTTGTTATCTACATCAATAAAAAAATAAAAACAACACCTTTATCTCAATCACCTAACATTCAACGTATATATGGAGTGTTGTCTTTTGTGTTGTTTCTGTTCTCAAGTTACATTTTTTCTAAAACCACATATCAAATAGTACGCGATTCCGACATTCCTTTGGCTTTTCACCAATTTATGGATCTGAATGTGTATTCATTTATTTTCATCATCGTGTTTGGTTTGGCTTTGTGGGGATATTTTATTCTTTCAGCCTTTTTAATTCGAATTTTCTCAACTTCTGGTTTTAATGCAACATCAATAGGTGTGTTTTGGTTTCTTGGTGGGGTGTTGTATTTTATAGTTGAGATGTTCAATGAGCAACACGCTTTCGCTATCACAGTATTGCCATTAGTTTTAAGTGGTGTATTGCTGTTAATTAAACCTTGGAAAAAGGAAAAGTACAGTTTCCCACAAGTAGTTTTCTTGCTCATTTTGTTCGCAGGTCACACCTCTACCCAGCTCCATTCTTCTTTAGAAATAAAGGAAAAAGAAAAGCAAGAGGTTTATGCTAAAAAATTAATTTCAGACAAAGACCTCAATACAGAAATTGAATACAGCCAGCTTGCGCCAATATTAAAAAGCCACCCGATTTTAATAGATGCATTTAATAACCCCGAAAAGGTCAGCACTTCTGAATTAAAGAAAAACTTAGAAAACCGTTTCTTTAATCACTATTGGAACCGTTTTGAAATGGATTTTTTCCTGTTTTCCGCAGACTCAATGCCAATTGCTTCATACGCATCAATTGAAGAGGGCAGTCTTTCTCGATTTGAAGATCTGCTTGAAACAAGTACCGAACAATCTGAAATAAATGCCAATATTTACTATATAACCAACTACACAAACAAGTTGAGTTATTTAATAAAGCAACCTGTTATAAACTCTAGCGATAGTCTTTTGGGTTATTTGTTTTGCACCTTAAAGTCAAAAATAATTCCTCAAGAAATTGGTTTTCCAAGGCTGTTACTAAATGACGATGCTAAAGTCTTTTTCCCTCTTGAGGAGTATTCTATGGGTAAATACGTAGAAGGCAAGCTTGTCTCAAGATACGGTTCATATAACTACCCACTAACAACCGAATCTTTTTTTGTTGACTTTAATGACCAAGAAGGAGTCATGAAACAAAAGAACATTGGTCACTATATACTAAAGGGTGATTATAGCCGTACACTTGTTTTGAGCGTCGTGACGGTTAGTTTTCCTCAAAAATTAACGTCTTTTTCTCTTCTGTTCTCTATTTTTGGTCTCATTCTCTTGATCTCTCTTTTGTTTACTGGTAAGCTAATCCCTGATTGGGGGAAAATTAAGCTTGCTTTTAAAATTCAAATGATACTTATTTCACTCGTATTCTTCTCCTTGCTCTTTTTGAGTTTGGGAACGGGATCTTTTGTGAAAGAGCAATATAGCGAATATAGAGAGGGCTTAATTCGCGAAAAGCTTGGGTCAGTAAACATGGAGTTAATCCAAAAACTTGGTTTTGAAAAATCGATACATCGAGGTAAAATGGGCAACTATCTTGAGTATCTTCTGCAAAAGTTTTCTGCTGTTTTCATGACCGACATCAATCTTTACGACCTTAAGGGTGGGCTACTTGCTTCTTCACGTCCTGAAATATACAATTTAGGGCTCATTTCAGAGCAAATGAACCCTCGTGCGTTCAGGAATAT
>CAYUQU010000003.1:0-112921 GCA_964447015.1 uncultured Flavobacteriales bacterium | reverse complement strand
AATATCATTTGCTCAAAGCATATGTAAATTCACGAATAAAGGCAAGTTCAGATTGGGAAGCTGAAGACATCATTCAAGATGTGGCATTGAAGCTGTTTTCGGGAGCAGAACGATACTCACCCATCAATAATGTAGCGGGGTTTGTATACCACTCAATCAAAAACAAGATTATCGATGTCATGCGGAAGAAAAAAAACCTGCGAAGTGAACATGAAAGTGAAGATAAACTGAGCGAATATGTGGAACTGATCTATGGAAATTCAGCCAATGCGTACTCAGAACAATTAAAAGATGAGCTAAAAACAACCATTTTAAACCTGAAAGAACCTTACCGTGACATCATTATAGCTGTAGATTTTGAAGGGTACACGTACAAGGAAATTTCTCAGGAAACAGGCATTCCAGAAGGAACGCTAATGTCGCGAAGACATAGGGCGCTCTCACAATTATTTCAACAACTAGAAAGTAAAAAAGAAAATAATAATTAAACACAGAGAAACGATGAAAAATTATTTTAAACACAAAATGCGCGGTAAGCACCCTGCCGCAATAGCAGCGATGATCGTATTTGGTATTGTTGCCATAGTGGGACTGGCGATTTTATTCGGATTTATTATCATGTGGTTGTGGAATTGGTTGATGCCAGAACTTTTCGGTCTCCCTATATTGAGTTACTGGCAGGCAGTTGGCTTGTTCATCTTGCTAAAAATACTAATTGGTGGATGTGGTGGGGGGAGTCATTCATCAAAACATTCGGGAGATTCAGGCGAAAAGAGCAAAGAAAAACATAGAAGTGATTTCTCTAAATGGAAACATTACGATAAATTCTGGGAAGAAGAAGGTGAGAATGCCTACCAAAAGTATTTGGATGACTTAAATAATGAAGAATCGAAAAAAGAGGAATAAACGATGAAAACGAAATTAGTAATTCTCAAAACAAACATTAAAACACGAAAAAAGTTGAAGGCAATAATTCCAGCACTTGACAAACATCCAGCTATTCATCACTGGTCAATAGACATAGAAGATGTAGACAATGTACTCCGGGTAGAGGCAAATGAATATCTTCAGGAAAAAGACCTTATCCAATTAATAAGGGCACACGGATTTTATGCAGAGGATTTAGAGCATTCTTTTTCTGTTCTTAGCTGATAAGATCAGAGTGAGAATGATCTCTCTCGCTCTAATTCAACTCTGATTATTCTTTATCCTCGCAGATTCTACGGTCATTTTGACTTACAAAATGAATCACTTTATCAGTCAAAAAACATTATTATTATCTACTTAATATCAATAAATTAACCAAATTCATCGCCAGTTCATCGATATAAAAGTTTCTTTAATCATAATAAATGATGCGTTTTATCGTAATTAAATTTTTATATTTACTCACAAAACTTATTTATGGCCTCTATTGTTTTAGTTGATGATCATGCAGTAGTAATGGATGCATTACACTATTTAATTGATCACACTACTCGTCATAAGATTTCTGGTAAGTACAAAACAGGCAATAACTTTTTAAGCGCTTTAGAGAGTAAAACTGTTGATTTTGATGTCGCTATTGTCGACATAAGACTCCCTGATATAAATGGAATTGATTTGGTTGCACACATAAAGAAACATAAGCCAGAATCAAAAGTTATCTTGCTTTCAATGTATCATCAATCGCAATTTGTATACGCAGGACTCAAACAAGGAATTTCTGGATACCTACTAAAAAGCAGTAGTGGGGATGAACTTACTCGTGCAATTGACTGTGTATTAACAGACGAAATTTATCTTAGTGCTGAGGTTGCAAAAATCATAAAACAGCCTAGTGATTATTCAGATGATGAATTGCGTCTGACAGAAAGAGAACAAGAGATTCTAGAATTAATTACCTATGGTTTTTCGTCTAAAGAAATTGCGGATAAACTTATAATCGAAGTGTCCACCGTTGATTTTCATAAAAAAAATCTACGACAAAAATTGAATGTAAGTAAGTCTGTAGAATTAGTGATTAGAGCCTTGGAACTTGGACTCGTAAAAGTTGCATAAATGGAAAAGATTTACTTGGCTATTGCTGAAGACAACAAACTAATGAGAGATGGACTTTCATTAATTATGAAAACCAATCCGAAGTATGAATTAATTCATGTAGCAAAAAACGGACAGGAATTAATTCAAAAAATTGAAGATCGAAAAACACTTCCTGATATTATTTTAATGGATATTGACATGCCCAAAATAGATGGTTTTGAGGCTTGTACACAAATCACAACAAAACATAAGGAAGTTGGCGTGATTTTTCTGACAGCGCACATTTCTGAAGCTTTTGTAAAAAAAGCCATCCTCGCTGGCGGACATGGATACATTAGCAAAGACGCTTCTACTGAAGAGGTTTTTGAAGCAATTGACGAAGTGTTTACAAATGGATATTATTATAACGAACATATTGATATTGACTCTATCAAGCTTATGATTCAAAATGGTACTATCACCCAAAAATTTTCAAAGAACGTTTCGTTGTCGCAAGAAGAAGTGGAGTATATCAAATCACTTTGCTTTGAGAGCACAGGGGCTTCGAATAGATCTGAAGTTCTTGAACACGATAATTCAGAAACATCCCGAAAAAAGTTGTTGGATAAAATCGGTGCCAAAAAATCAATCGAATTGGCAATTTACGCGACACAAAAAAACTTACTGTGAAAGTTTTAACGCATAGCAGCAAATTTTCAGGTAAAAATGTGTAAAACAAACATAAATCCCCCCATTTTTGATAGTAGGAACTTTCTTTTTTTCTATGTTACTTTGCAAGTACACACAATTAAAAAATTACTATGAATAAATTCAAAAGCTTAATTGACCTGATTGATATGGGCAATGGAGAATACAAACTTGAATACTATATTTTCACTCCAGGGAGAAAATATACGCAAGGAAATGTCACCGTTGAGCAAATACCTACTTACGATAAAAATACACAAGCCATTCCTGGTGTTCGAATTGAAATTAAACTGGAAGACAACGGCGCAGCTAACCCCTATTTATTGCAAGGAAATGTTAACATCACCTCTCCAATTGTAATCACTACCGATAAACCTTTTGTTGAAGTTGTATATTTAGTTTATGATAACGCCCAAGGAAAATATGTGGGTAATGGTGGTGGAATTGTCAGAGGAATGGTCCCTGCATAGTCACTTACTCCCTCCAAAATGAAATTGCTTTTGGCAAGCATATTAATTGCATTTTCTTACGGGGCAACGGCTCAACAGGAAAATGCAATTTTTTTATCCCTTCAGGATCACTTGGAACTGGTAACTGAGCAACCAGACAAAATAGAGAAGGAATTATATGAACATGCCAAAGATTCTGCAAGCTATTCTACAAAAAACAAATACTACCTTTCAAAGCTTTATGGGTTCTATTTTAAGCAAAAAGGATTGTACGAAAATTCCATTCAGTCCTTTCAAAGTTGTTTAAATTCTACTTACACACACAATGAACAATCTGATTTAAATTATCAGATTGCGGCAAACCATTACAACCTGAGTCAGTACGAAAAAAGTATTTTCTACCTAACTAAAAACCTGAATAGTAAAAATATCGCTGGGGAACAACTTGCTAAAACCCACTCCCTATTGGGGTTGTCCTATTCGATGATTAATGACTATAGCCATGCCGAAATATACCTGAATAAAGCGGTCACCATTTTCAAAGAATTAGCAGATACACTTGGTTTAAGTCAGACATATTCCAATTTAGGAGAGCTTTCTTCTAAGCGAGGAAAAACAGAACTGGCATTGGATTACTTCAAAAAGGCATATACTTTTCTCAAAGAAAATAATGATCTATTTACAGAAATCGCCCTATCTAACATCGGCGTAATGTACTTAGAACTCAACCAACTGGATTCAGCACAATTTTACACTGACAAGGCCTACAAACTCAGCCAAGAACTTGACGACAAACTTGGTGAGTTAATCAGCATCAACAATTTGGCAACTATCTACAAATCTCAAAAAGAATATACGAAAGCACTTTCTTTCTACCAGAAAGCATTGGAAATGGTAGATGAGCTAGGCTCACGGGAAGAGAAGAAACAAATTCTTTTTAATCTCAGTGAGTTAAATGAAATGTTGGGCAATTTTGATGAGAGTTTGCATTATTACAAAGCATTTGCCGAACTTAAAGACGATATTTTCAATAAAGAAAAAGCCGAATTTGTCATCGAAACGCAAGAAAAATACGCTGCCTCACAACGCGAAAAAGAAATCGTTAAACTGAGGCTTAACCAAGAGAAAAAGGAAGCGCAATTTATGCGCTTGGTCTATTTGACCATAATAGGATCAATTGCATTTCTATTTATCACATTCGCAATCATTTTTTGGTATAGATACAAACGAAATCAAGAAAAGATTAAACACAAATTCATGTTGGTTAATGCAGCTATTGAGGCTGAAGAAAAAGAACGAATCCGTATTTCGCAAGATATTCATGACGATCTTGGTGGCTTATTGGGTATTTCCCGCATGCTTTTCACCAAAACCCACGAATATGTTTTCGACAAGAATGAAGAACTCTATACCCAAATAGATGGATTACTTTTACAAGCCAATCAACGCTCTCGTGCTATTTCTCACGAATTATTCTCTCCTACCCTCAAGCAATTTGGAATTTTTGAAGCGTTAAATGAATACACCAACAACGTTCAAAACACACGCGAAGAACTTAGTATCAAGGTAACAGCCGAAGACATTCGCTTTGACCCACAGCTCGAACTCAACCTCTTCCGTATCTCGCAAGAATTGCTCCACAACACTTTGAAATACGCCAACGCCAAAAACATCGAAATCGAAATCAAAAAAACGGATAACGCGCTTCAATACACCTATACAGACGATGGTTCAGGCTTTGACGACAAAGTAGTTAAAATGGGTGTAGGCCTAAACAGCATCAGCGCCCGCATTCAACGCCTTCAAGGTCAATTCAAAATTGAGACTGGTTCTGCAAAAGGGTTTAGGTTGGAGGTTCGGTTTCCTTTGGGGTAGAGGCATTTTTGGCTTTTGATTCATTCATGAAAAATTCTTTCAAAGCATGAAAACTGCCAATTTTTATTGGTATTTCATGAATATTACTTGAAGTTTGTTAAACGATGTTTCACAACAAACATCTCAAAATTCACTACCTTTGCACAAGCTCAAACAAATGAAAAAAGTTGTCTTAATATTCCTCGTTATTTTTGCTGTTGCAGTAGGTGTGGCATACAAAATAAACAGCGATCAAGCAGCAAAAGATGCGCATGTCCTTAAAGTCTATAACCCCATTGACATTATCGATCCAGGACTGGTAGACAGCACTCTTTTACGCAAAGGTCAGGGTCATACCATTGGCGACTTTTCGTTCGTTAATCAATATGGGAAAACGATCACGCAAAATGATGTAGAAGGTAAGATTTATGTAGTCGACTATTTTTTCACTACTTGCGGATCAATTTGCCCCAAAATGACGGCGCAAATGACCCGCGTGCAAGGCGCATTTTTGAATGAGTCTGATGTTATGATTTTAAGTCATACCGTTTGGCCAGAGGTAGACACCGTAGAGCAGTTACTGAGCTACGCCAAAGAAAAAGGCGTGAGAGAAGGAAAATGGCACTTGCTTACCGGCGATAAAGATCATCTTTATGAGTTGGCGCGCAAATCGTATTTCGTGCTCAAACCTACCGAAGCAGAAGATGTCGGTGACGGAAACAGTGATTTTATTCACACCAACAACTTTGTCCTTGTAGATAGAAAACGTCGAATCAGAGGTTACTATGATGGCACCTCATCTGATGAAGTGGATCACCTAATTCAGGACATCAAAATTTTGTTGGAGGAATAATCATGTTCTCCGATAAAACAAGGAAATATTATTTAGCAAAATCCAAAACGGATTTCCTTGTCGAATTCAATGACCTCCAAGAACGAAAAATGCAATTGCCTTTTGGGGAAGTTCTCTTTGTCCGAAAAAATGAGGCTGTTTTTGCCCTTAAAAACAAATGTCCACATCAAGGCAAACCTTTGGAAGGATGTGAAATTAGTGGAGAACACGTCATTTGCCCTTGGCATCAATACAAATTTAACCTAGAAAACGGTCGTGGACATGGTTTGTATCTCGAAACGTACAAATTAGAAGAAACGAAAGAAGGCTTTTATTTGCTCTACACCTATTTCAGTTGGTTTGGTGAGTGATTATTGATGCGCCTCAAAAAGAAACAAAACCCCAACAAGACTTATCGCTCCATCCACAAAAAATCCATAGTAACTTTGTGAGCGTTTTGGATTCACTAAAGACAAGATAAATAGGTGAAGTAGCGCTATCCCCCAAAAATACCATCGAAAGTAAAATTCAGGAAATTCACTTGCAAGGAGCACAAAAAACAAGGCGTTTAAAATCACCGACACAGATCGTGCAATTTCCCAACCAAACAGTTGTGGAATAGTTTTTTGGATAGGATTGTCAAAAGGCAAATCGCGAATATCAAAAGGAATTGTAACCGATATAATGTAAATGAATCCAAGAAGAAAGAAAAATCCTCTCTGCCCAGATTCCATTGCAGGTAAATAAAAACACAGTAAAGACCATGAGCACGCAATGAGTATGATTTTTATTCCGGGCAGGTCGCGCAACGCAACTTTTACTCCGTTCATTGGGAAAATAGGAATGACGTAAAACACACTGATCAATCCCGCCAATCCGAGCCAAAACCACACTTCATTCGATAAATTTAGCTTGAATAAACACATCAACACTCCTATTAAGCCTGCCAAACCAAAAATATAGTACACCTTGTTAAAGGTGCTATTTAAAATTGCTTGTGGCGACGATGGATTCACAAAAAACTTAATAATTCGCAATGCGTTGTAGATACACAGCGTACTAAAAAACAAAAATAATCCAAGCAACAGAGCCTGCTCATTTTGACAAAATGAAGCTACACCAAAAGTCAACATGCCTGCTGAAAAACTTATGATAATGTTGCTTTGTAAAAACATGTATCTCAAATATAATTCAAAACTAATTAAAGTCGTGATTTTTCAGGAAAATAAGAACGAACTAATTGTTGTTTTGAATAGAAAAAAAGTTGTTCCAAAAATGACGCATTTAGCATTTTCTTTTTAATTATATTTGCACATTCTTTTGGGGGGCTGTTTTACCTTCAAAAAGATTAACAACAAAAGAAAACTATCACTCGATGAGTACATTTTTAAGAAGACATGTAGGGTCTAATGAAGCTGAGCAAAAAGCCATGCTTCAAACGATTGGTGCAGCATCAATCAACGAACTAATTGAAAAGACAATTCCAGCGCACATCCGACTGAAGGGTGAGTTGGATATAAACAAGGCAATGTCGGAGCAGGAGTATCTTGCCCACATGGCTGAATTGGCTTCAAAAAATCGCGTATTTAAGTCTTATATTGGGTTGGGATACAACGAGACAATTGTTCCTTCGGTTATTTTGCGAAATGTACTTGAGAATCCAGGATGGTATACCGCTTACACTCCATATCAAGCAGAAATTTCACAAGGTCGTTTAGAGGCGTTGTTGAATTTCCAAACAATGGTTTTAGACCTAACAGGAATGGAGCTGGCTAATGCTTCGCTATTAGATGAGGCCACAGCTGCTGCGGAAGCAATGATTATGTTCTTTAACGCTCGTTCAAGAAATGACGTAAAGGACGGTCGTGTTCGTTTCTTTGTTTCTGAATATACATTTCCACAAACTCGCGATCTAATTATCGGACGTGCAAAATGTTTGGATATAGAATTAGTGTTTGGCGATCCTGAATCATTCATACCCGACTCGACATTCTTCGGTGCTTTAATTCAATATCCAGATGGATACGGTCGTGTAAAAGACATCGGTCAATTTATCAAAAATGCACATGCGGCAGATGTTAAAGTTGCTGTAGCAGCAGATATTATGTCACTTGTGTTATTGAAATCACCTGGTTCGTTAGGTGCGGATGCTGTTGTAGGTTCTACCCAACGTTTTGGTGTACCAATGGGTTACGGAGGCCCTCACGCAGCATATTTTGCTACACGAGATGATTACAAACGTCACATTCCTGGTAGAATTATTGGCGTTTCCAAAGATGCTGACGAGAACGTGGCGCTTCGTATGGCGCTTCAAACACGTGAGCAACACATCAAACGCGACAAAGCAACTTCAAATATTTGTACTGCTCAGGCACTTTTAGCTGTAATGGCAGGAATGTACGCTGTATATCATGGATCTGATGGCTTGAAAAGAATCGCAACTGACATTCACCAAAAAACGTCGTTTGTTGCAGCAGAATTGAAAAAAATGGGATATACCATTTTGGGAGAACAATTTTTTGATACGCTTTGGATTGAATTGCCAGCAGGACTTTCATCTGAAGAATTGCAAGGAATTGCTGAGGCAAATAAAATCAACTTCCGTTACCTTAAAAGTGACAAGCAGTTGACGTTAAGTATTGGAGAACCAACGACTGACAAAAATATCGCGCAATTACTTTATGTTTTCGCAGAGTTGGCACGTGAAAAATCGGATGAAGAAATTCAATTTAATTATACGACTTCGTTGAACTCAACACATTTGAGAACCGAAGCAATTTTAACACACGCTGTTTTCAACACGTATCATTCAGAATCAAAGATGATGCGTTACTTGAAAAAATTGGAAAATAAAGATCTTTCTTTAGTTCACAGTATGATTCCACTTGGGTCGTGCACAATGAAGCTAAATGCAGCATCTGAGTTGATGCCTATCACATGGCCATCTTTTAGTGATTTGCATCCTTTCGCACCTTTGAATCAAGTTGAAGGTTACCACGAATTATTGCGTCAACTTGAAGTTGATTTATGTGAGGCGACTGGATTTGACGCTGTATCATTGCAACCAAATTCAGGAGCACAAGGTGAGTTTGCAGGACTAATGGTAATTAAAGCATATCACGAATCAAGAGGTGATTTTGGACGAAATATTTGTTTAATCCCTTCTTCAGCTCACGGTACAAACCCTGCTTCGGCTGTTATGGCTGGTTTCCAAGTTGTTGTTACGGCATGTGATGTAGATGGAAACATAGACATCAATGATTTACGTGCGAAAGCAGAACAATACAAGGAGAATCTAGGAGCTTTAATGGTAACTTATCCATCAACACACGGTGTTTTCGAAGAAGGAATTCGCGAAATCACATCGCTAATTCACGAAAATGGCGGTCAAGTTTACATGGATGGAGCAAACATGAATGCGCAAGTTGGTTTAACCAATCCAGGAAATATTGGTGCAGACGTATGTCACTTGAATTTACATAAAACATTTGCCATTCCTCATGGTGGTGGTGGCCCTGGAATGGGTCCAATTGGAGTAGCGGCGCATTTAGCACCGTTTTTACCAGGAAGTGTAATGGTTCGCTCGGGAGGAGAATTGGCTATTAACGCTATTTCTGCAGCTCCTTGGGGAAGTGCCTTGATCCTCTTAATTTCTTATGGCTACATCAAAATGTTGGGAAGCAAAGGGCTTCGTCAATCAACAGAAAACGCAATATTGAACGCCAATTACATCAAAGCACGTTTGCAAGGTCATTACGATGTGTTGTATGCAGGAAAAAACAATACCGTTGCCCATGAGATGATTCTTGATTGTCGTGAATTTAAAAAGACAGCTGATGTAGAAGTAGCTGATATCGCTAAACGACTTATTGACTTTGGCTTCCATGCTCCTACTGTATCATTCCCTGTTGCGGGAACCTTAATGGTAGAACCTACAGAAAGTGAAGACAAAGATGAGTTAGATCGTTTTTGTGAAGCCATGATTAAAATTCGAGAAGAAATTAAAGAGATTGAAAGTGGTAAATACGATAAAGAAAATAATTTATTGAAGAATGCTCCGCACAACGCAGACTGTATCATCAATAAAGATTGGAAGTATCCTTACACTCCAACACAAGCAGCATATCCATTGCCTTATTTAATGGAATGGAAGTATTGGGTTCCAGTAAGACGAGTTGACAATGCTTATGGAGATCGCAACTTAATATGTGCATGTCCATCTATTGAAAGTTATGCGCACCTAGAACCTGCGAATTAGACTTGTTTAAAATATAGCTAATCCCTTCAATTTTATATTGGAGGGATTTTTATTTTTCTGTACATTTGGCTGGAAATCATAAAAATGCAAAAACATATGAAAAACAATTACTTAATACTTAGTGCTGCTTTAATGGTCGGTGGGCTTTCTTTTGGGCAGTCTGTAAACCACGCAAAACTTTATCGTTTTGATTCTAAAGTTAAAGATGCACCTATCACAACGATAGATGGTACGTCTACTAACAACACAAATCGTGGTGGTGCTTTAGCTGTATACTACACTGAAGATTTTGATGCAGGATTTAATGGCTGGGTTCCAGCTTTACAGTCAGGTAATGTTGAATTTAAACTTACAAGTACTGGACATCAAAATTCACCTTCAAATACTTATCAAATTCCCGCATTGGCAACTTCAACACCAACTCAATGGGTTCTACTTGATTCAGATGCTGATGGTTCGTCTGGTGTAAATGAGGCAGCTACTTTAACATCACCTGTGATTGATTTAGCTACACAAGGTGTTATTTTCGGAGACTATATTCAAATGGAGTTCGACCAATTCTTCCCAGAATGGCAGTTGGATGAATGTTGGATAGGCGTATCAACTGATGGGTCAACATGGACAGAACAACAAATCAACATCGGTGTGGGTCGTGAAGCTCGTCCAAATCCAGAACACATGACATGGGATATCACCGATGCGGTTGGAGCAAATTTAAGTACAGTTCAACTTCGTTTTCGTTGGGTTGGTAACTGGGATTATGGTTGGCAAATTGACAACGTGAAAATCAGTGAATTACTTGAAAGTGATTTAACAATCGTAAACCTTTACAGAAACTATGACGAAGGTTTAATGTATTCACAAGTTCCAGTTAATCATTCAAAACCAATGGTTATTGGCGCTATTCTTAAGAATATTGGGCATATTCAACAAACAGGAGTAGGGTTTACTTACGAAATTAAAGACGGTACAAACACTGTTGTTTCATCGGGAACAGCAAATGCAGATTTAAGTTTTGCAAATACCGAATTAGATACTGTTTTGTGGGAAACAAACTACACTCCAACTGATGTTGATACGTACACTGTTGAAATCACAGCTGTTTCAACTGAAATGGATGATGATGCTTCTAATAATTTCATGACAGATAATTTCTATCAGGTGACTCCTTATACATATGCAATGGACTACCCATTAGGAACAAAAGATCCAGTTTCTAACTGGCCATCGGCAGTACCTGAAGAGACAGCAGATCAAGCAATGTTTGGTAACTTATTTTACTTTGCTGGAAATGATGTTGTTTCAGCATTAGAAGTAGAAATTGCGAATAACCCAAATATTGTGGGTGAAACAATTTACACTATCGTTGGTCGCATACCAGAAGGTGGTACAGAATGGGCCTATGATGGAATTAACGAAGTTTCAGTAACTGCTGATGACCTTGGAGAAATGAAAACTATAGCATTCGCTGATGGATACAATGTGAATTCGACTGACTTATATTTGTTTATGATTGGTCACTACGGTTGGGGAGATATCGGTTCGCCAGAAGATTATTTCATGAAGCAAGGAGATATTCAATTCAATAATATTCAAGGTATTGATGTGAATTCTGCTGGTCGTGGTTTCTTTGATAGAAAAGCACCTATTGTACGTCTTCGCGTAAATGCAGATGAAGTAAGTATCGAAGAACAACAACTTGCTGCTTTTGCTTTCTACCCAAACCCAACAGCGGATGAATTGAATATTACTGTTTCTGCTAAAAATGAGCCTATCACAATTGTGGTTCGCGACATGGCTGGAAATCTTGTTAAATCAATTGATCTGGGTGTTGTAGCAGGTGGCAGCACTACATCTTTAGATGTTTCTGCATACGCTAGTGGCGTTTACATTGTAGAGATGATTGGTCAAACTAATCACTCTGTGAAAAGATTTGTAAAGAAATAAGCATTTAAATTTTATAGGAAAGGAGTTCTGAAAAGGACTCCTTTTTTTATTCTGCCAAATCCACTTCTACACCATTTGGGTTGTTTAACTCTTCTTTTGAAGCAGACTCGCTGAACTTATTTCGGATAAGTAAAGTCAAGACAATTAAAATAATGACATAAATTCCTATCCGAATTAAATACGTATAACTCTTTCGGTGGCGTTGAAATTGACCCAAATTAAATTTTATGTCCTCGTTTTCGTCCATATCATCACAAAGTTAGACGGATTTTTTACCTTTGGGAAGATAAATTACCTTCAATGGCAAAAAACATTCTCGTAACAGGTGGAACTGGTTATATTGGCTCACATACAGTGGTTGAACTAATTCAAAGCGGATTTAACCCAATTGTGTTAGACAATTTCAGCAACAGCCACAGAGAGGTAGTCAACTCCATTGAAAAAATAACGGGTAAGCCCCTTGATTGGATAGAAGGAGATTGCCGTGACAGTAAAGTTTACGACAAAACATTTGGTGAAAATGATTTTTGGGGAGTGATCCACTTTGCTGCTTTTAAGGCTGTGGGGGAATCCGTACAAGACCCATTAAAATATTTTGACAACAACATCAATGGATTGACAGCTTTACTACAAGGAATGGAAAAACATGGAGTGAATAACCTTGTTTTTTCTTCATCATGTACCGTTTATGGCAATCCTGATAAACCCTATGTAACGGAAGATTCTCCTTTGAAAACCCCTGAGTCACCCTATGGTTTCACAAAATATGCAGGGGAAAAAATATTGGAGAATATTGTCCGACATAAGCAGCAGATGAAAGTAGTTTTACTGCGCTATTTCAATCCAATTGGTGCGCACCCTAGTGGTCAAATCGGCGAACGACCGCAAGGAATTCCAAATAATCTTCTCCCCTACATTACACAAACGGCATTAGGAATTCGAAAAGAACTCCCCGTGTTTGGAAATGATTATCCAACACCTGATGGAACCTGTGTCCGTGATTACATTCATGTCTGTGATGTAGCTAGCGCTCACGTTGCAGCCTTAAATTATATTGGAGAAAAAAACACGACTTTTATTGACGCCATAAATATCGGCACAGGAAAAGGAATCTCTATCCTTGAAATAATTCGTATTTTTGAGAACGAAACGGAAGAAAAATTAAATTGGAAATTTGCACCAAGAAGAGATGGAGATGTACCTGAAATCTACGCACGAGTGGAAAAGGCTACAGAAAAGCTTGGATGGGGAGCAAAGTTTTCTGTTTCTGATGCAATAAAACACGCTTGGGCTTGGGAAAAAATCATACAAAATCGATGAAAACATTTTTCAGTATATTATTAATCTGTGTGTACCTGTCAAATTTTGGCCTTGCCCAACAACAGGATAGTATCCAAAAACAAGATATACAAACGAGGTATAAACCTGGCCTAATGTGGCGTTTCACTGGGTTTGAGCCACGATATGGTAAAGAGGGGGAGAAATACGACAGGTTAATTGTTGACGTTTGCTACAACGACTGGGTTGGAGAGCGCGCTGGAACAAAAACAAATTGGTATTCGATTGGTTATAATCTGAACTTGTTCTTCGATGTACCTTTCAATAAAAAAAGTACTGCTTCTTTAGGTGTCGGCGTAAGTTATTCTCACGTAAATTTAATGCATAATGGTGTATTAAACATAAACGATTCGTTGGGAACAACTACATTAAGTCCTTTGATGGATGGCGCGCCAAATCGCAAAATGAATAAGTTTGTTGCCAATTACATTGAAATTCCTGTCGAGTTTAGATTTCGCTCTCCAGGGTACAAGCATTTTAAGTTTCATGTGGGGGTTAAAGCAGGAGTTCGAATCAGCTCTTTTGAACGATGGAAAGAAGGTGGTGATTTGTACAAAGAATTTAATCATCCTGACATCGCTCGATTCAGATATGGTGCTACAGTGCGTATAGGAATCAGAAACTGGTCAATTTACGGCGCGTACTTTATTTCAGAATTATTCACCAACTCGGGAAGCAGCAAACTAAACCCATTTAGTTTGGGTGTGAGTATTTCATTGTTTTAAGAGGAGAAGTTCTCAGTTACTTTGGTGTAAAATACCCTGGCTGTTGATTCTCTATTATTTCCTGACCAAACTCGAAATTCTTTTCAATTGTTTTGCGACCTTTTTTGTCGTACAAAATCATTTTCCCGTGCTTTAAGCCATCCTTAAACTCTGTTTCACAAATTAGTGCTCTTCCTTTCCATTCGTACTCGCGCATCGTCCCATCAAGCTTTCCGTCCTTATACTCTGAAATAACTGCAGGAACTCTTCCACCCTTATGGTAAGCAGTCCACTGACCATGTTTTTCTCCGTTCTTGTACTCTCCTTCTTCAGTCAATTGGTAATCTTTTGAAGAGAAAGACTGCCATTTTCCATGTCGCTGGCTTTCGTAAATATCTCTGTCTTTATTAATCTTAGATTTGCGAGAAGCTAACTTGTAATTCCCAATATCTTTAGGTTTTCCATTCTCAAAATAATCTATCCATTCTCCTGTCTTAAACCCATTTTTATAAGTCCCTGTGATATTTGGCTTTCCGTTTGGATAATACGATTCCCAAATACCATTTAACTCGCCATTTTTAAAGGTTCCAAGGTTTTTAATTTTGCCATCACTCCAATAGTTTTTCCATTCACCCTCTTCTTTTCCATTCTGATAATCCCCATTCATCAGCAACTGACCGTTTTCATACCATGTTTTCCAATTCCCATGTTTTTGGTCATTTTCGTAATTTCCTGTTTTAAATTTAGAGCCATCACGGTAAAAATAGTTCCACTCACCATGCATTAAACCCTCTTTGTATTGAGCAACATAAGAAAGCTCACCTGTAGGATAATTGTATCTCCACTCACCATGTTGCAAATCATCTTTAAAGTTCCCTGTCATGTCAACGATACCTTGGTTTGTGTACCAAGTCCATTCACCTGTTTTTAGTCCCTGATTATACTCTCCCTTTACACGCGTTTTACCGTTGTCATAATAGTTTATGTACGCCCCGTGTAGAATACCATTTGAATAATTTACCTCTTTCTCAATTGAGCCTGTATAAAAGCGATGAATCCATTTTCCGTCTTTTTCTCCTGCTCTATAAAACCCTTCAACCTCTTTATGACCGAGCAAATGGTACTCTTCAAAAGGACCGTTCTTTAAACCATCTTTGTATGAATAGTGTTCTTTTAATTTTCCTAAACCATAGAACACTTTTGTTTCTCCAGTGCCTTCACTAGCTATTTGAGTTGAATCTGAAAGGTAAAATGAAATAAGGAAGTTTGTACTATCTATTATTTCCTCTTCCATCATAAGATTCCCTTCGGGGTAGTAATATGACCACTTCCCAACTGGTGCATCATTTTGGTAATACCCTTCTTCTTTTAGATTTCCATTGTCATACCACACGCGGTATACACTATCTTGTTTATCTGAAATGAAATACCCTTCTTGCTTTGGCTTTTCATTTGTGTAATATTGCATCACCTGACCGTGAAGCTTTCCGCGATAATAGTTTTGCACTTCTTCCTTTTCTGAGTCTTTACTATAATAAACCCACTGACCGTGTTTGAGTCCCGTAATTCCTGATTCATCTATGTAGTACGAGCCTTTACTTTGAAGCGTAGTCTTATGATAATCCCAATAAGTACTTACAGGTTTAGATAAATTTTCTTTTCGAACAACCTGAGCTATCGAAAAATGAGTTGAAACAAGAAAAAACACGAAAAGTAAAACGCGCATATTGATTATGAATTTATACAAATATAATAATAGAAATAAGGCAGAAAGTTACAACAACCCTCGAATAATTAACACTAAGCCGAAGATAACTAAGACAAACCCAGTGAAAAGATTCAGTTTCTTCAATAGATAGGGTGTAATAAACGGTCTTAGTTTTTTTGCGCCAATTATTTTAAACACATCAATAGTAAAGAAAGTAACGAGAATGATGATAATAAAAAGCAATACAGCAGACCCATTACCTTCAATCTTTGCGGCAGCCAAAGTAATCACCCCAAACCAATAAAAAATCACCATTGGATTGACAATATTCAGAAAAAAACCTTTGAGAAATAAAATCCAATAATCTCTGGGGTTGTGCACTTTCTGGATAAAATCCGCTTTTACATCTCCCTGAGTTCGCTTCACTGCTGTAATGACACCATATAAAATTAACACTCCACCTCCAGCAACCTGAATCCATCCTTGATTCTCGCTTTCGGTTAATGAACTGACTTCGTTATAGAAAATGTACGCTAATCCAATATAAAGGATATCAGAAACTAGCACGCCCATATCCAACGCCAAAGCTGCTCGGATTCCTTTTTTAAGGCTTGTTTCAAGAAGTAAAAAGAATGCGGGACCTAGCATGATACTCAATATCAGACCAGTCATTATTCCTTTTAATATAATTACTCCCAAAATTTACTTCTTTAGTCACAAAAATAGCAATACAAATCGAGTTTAACCTCAATATGACAAAAATCAATATCTCCATTTGTTGTGTAGAAAAAGACTATTACAGTTTTTGTTTAAAATAAATTCGCAGTTTCTTTCCCTAGTATAATGTTCTTTCTATTTTTGTGACAAATTCAATCCGATGAAAATTGCAGCTGCAAACAAAATGATAGACGACATTATTAAAATTGTCGAAAAAGATGGAATCAATGTTGACAAACTTGTTCCCAAATTAAAAGAGCTTCGTGAATATGCTCTAAAAGAAGAGGATCCATTAGTAACAAAGGCTATCCGTCTTACTTATGAGTACTTGATAGAGAACAATGCATACGATGTTGAAGCTCAATACGAAGAAGATGAAGAAGGAAGTGAATATCCTTTAGAAATTTCTGATGTAGAAAACCTAGTGTATTTCCTGACTCTTTTGAAAGATTACGACCACAAAATCAATCGAGAAGAAATCAAAGACTATCGTACAGCGTTAAAAGAATCGTTGTATTAGTGATATAAAAAAACGGATGGAGTTTATAAATTCCATCCGTTTTTAGTTTTTACCATTCCTCTTCTTCTTCCTCCTCTTCTTCCCACTCGCCCCAAGAATTTTCTTCTTTTTTAGGCTCAGTTGTTGGAGTTACATTCGTTGTATACCCCTTAAATGAGAGAGCACCTTGGAACATTGCCGCATTGTCATCTGTGTTTTCGGAAAAACTCTCAGTGTGATTAACCCACAAACCCATTCGATAATTACCAGGCATCAAACCTGAAACATCATTCAGATTCAACTTCTCCGCTTTGAATTCGTGCGAACCCATGTGGTAAATTCCATCCAATTTATACGATTTTGCGATAATCACATCTTCACGACTTGTGCTTCCTTCAGGTAGCAGGTATATTGCTACTTCAAATGCCGGAGTGCGATCTTGTGAATTCTCTCCATCCGATAATACTAAAAAATATATCCCCTCAACCATATTTGTTGCAGGATTATAATTCTCATAATACATGTTTTCCGCCAAATTAGTCGGATAAACATTGGTTGATTTTACACTTTGTGCATTAATTGAAAACACACCTAAAGCCATCATTGCCAGTACTGTTTTTTTCATATGTTTTGTTTTAAGCAAAACTAATTCAATAATTATACCAAAACAAGATCTAATTATCTTATTTAAAATCAATTTAAATTAGCAAAAACTGACAAATGTATGACAATGATTCGCGCTATCTGTACCACTTTTGTGGTATAATAACTCAACTGCAAGATTGAAAGATTTTAAAGTCATAGCTTTTACACACAAAAACCTAGAGGTTAGCGATATTGGCAATCTACATATTGATGCTGACGCTCAGGAATATAGACTTAGGCAAGTGAAGGCACAACTTCAACTTGACGAGTTGTTATTCCTTTCGACGTGCAACAGAGTAGAATACTTGATTGTTGTCGAAGGAAATTGTGATGTAATCTTTCTTGAACAATTCTTTTTTGACCTATATCCGCAAATGGATGAGGAGATTCGAAATCGCTTTGTGCAGACTGCAGAAGTGTTTGAAGGCGAAAAAGCAGTTGAACATATTTTGCGTGTAGCTTCTTCTATTGACTCGATGGTAATTGGTGAACGCGAGATTATCACACAAGTTCGTTCGGCTTATGAAACGTGCAAACGAATGGGACTAACAGGTGATTTCATTCGCCTTTTAATGCGCCACACGATTGAAACGGCTAAAAAAGTATACACTAACACTTCTATTTCAACAAAACCGGTTTCGGTTGTTTCGTTGGCCTATCACCGATTGAAAGAAATGAATATCGCACTTGATGTTCGATTCTTAATTGTGGGTGCGGGATCGACAAACATTAACATGAGCCGTTTTCTGCGCAAACATGGTTTTACCAATTTTGTGGTTTTCAATAGAACGTTTATGAAAGCAGAAGTGCTAGCGAATGAGCTTAAAGGAAAAGCATATCCGCTAACAGAATTGACAAACTATAAAGAAGGTTTTGATGTGATTATTACGTGTACAGGATCGGAAAATCACCTCATCACTCCAGAGATCTATACACACCTTCTTCAAGGTGATACCGCTAAAAAAACCGTTATCGATCTTGCAATTCCTTACGACCTTGACCCTGTCATTACGGATAACCATGCTGTAAAACATATTTCAGTCGATTACTTAAAGGTTATTAGCGAGGCAAACCTCAAAGAACGTTCTAAAGAAATTGAACATGTAGAGCGCATTCTTTTTGAGGAAATGGAAACATTCCACAACATGTATCGTCAACGTCAGGTTGAAATTGCTATGCGCGACGTACCGCAAAAAATTAAAGACATTAAACAATCAGCAAAAGCTGTTTTCGCTCAAGACATCGCTAATTTAGATTCTTCTGCTCAAGAAACATTGGAGAAAATGCTCGAATTCATGGAAAAGAAGTACATGAGTGTTCCAATGAAAATGGCAAAGGAGATTATGATCAGGTCTTGATAAATCAATTATATTATGAAAAAAGTTACTATAGGCTCCAGAGGAAGTGATTTAGCACTTTGGCAAGCTTATCATGTAAAAGCACAACTTGAAGAATTAGGTTACGAAGTTCAATTGAATATTATCAAAACCCAAGGTGATATCATTCAACACCTCAGTTTTGACAAGATGGAAGGTAAAGGCTTTTTTACCAAAGAAATTGAAGCGGCACTTTTGGATAAATCCATCGATCTTGCTGTGCATTCACATAAAGACTTAGAAACTAACCCACCTGCTGGTTTAATGATTGCTGCCGTGTCTGAACGCGAAGACCCTGCGGACTTGCTGTTGGTTAGAAAAGTGGTAGCTGTAGAAGACCGTCAGTGGAAATTGGCTGAAGGAGCAATTGTTGGTACTTCATCGGCACGTAGAAAATCACAGATGATGCGCTTTCGCCCAGATGTGTTGCTGAAAGACTTACGTGGAAATGTACCCACACGAATTAAAAAATTGCGTGAAGGTGACTACGATGCAATTCTCCTTGCTAAAGCAGGAGTTTCGCGTTTAAAAATTGACCTCTCTGAATTTGAAGTCATTGAACTTGATCCTAAAGAGTTTGTTCCCGCACCCGCCCAAGGGGTGTTAGCGTTGCAAATCCGCGAAGAAGATACTGAATTAGAAGAATTGCTTGCCAAACTCGATACTCCTGTTGTACGCCGTCGTATTGACGTTGAGCGACGAGTGTTAAATCAATTGGATGGAGGTTGTCAATTACCATTAGGTGTATATTGCCCAGATGACCAACATGTATATGTCTCATTCAGCACAAACTGGGAAGAAGGTGCGGTTTGGGAAGAATACGAAGTGGACGATTTGGAAGGCATTGCGGACATCATCGTGCACGACCTGAAGGAAGGAATGGAATGAAAACGCTTTTTATCAGTCGAGAAGTAAAAAAGGATGGTCCTCTAAGTCAATTCTGCAAGGAAAAGAAAATTCAATTAATAGCAGAACCACTAATTGGTTTTGAACTTATTACTGCACTTGATTTTCCTAAAACGGATGTCATATTTTTTACCTCGCCCCGCTCGGTCAATTTTTTTCTTCTTCAGTCCACAATTCTTGAAAACCAGCTTCTTGCGACTGTTGGTGAGCGTACTGCTCAAGTACTTGAATCCCGTGGTTATCAAGTTGACTTTGTCGGAAAAAATCCGACTCAACCTGAATTAGTTGCACATGACTTTAGCACATGGCTAGGAGAACAAACCGTACTTTTTCCTCAATCTGATCGTTCCAACCAAACCATTCAAAAACAATTGAATCCAAACCAATGTGTTAATCGAGAGGTTTATAAAACTATTCTTCTTTCCAAAACCATAACACCCCAACCAGATATCTTGATATTTTCGAGCCCTTCAAATGCAGAGGCTTATCTAAATACTAATACAATCTACACTACACAACGTGTTCTTGCCTATGGTTCCTCAACTGCTACTTTTCTAGCCTCCAAAAAAATTCCAAACCAACTTGTGGATGGTATTATGGAGAGAGATATCGTGATAGGGTTGTCGCGAATGGTTTAATCTCCTAGAAATTTAATGGTCGAATTTTTAAGTTTATTTTTTATATTTAAGTAAAAATTCTGAATGACACGCACAGAAGAATTTCTAATAACACTCAGCGATATTGAATTGGCATTTCTATATCACTATAAATACTTAAACTATCTACCCCATTCACGTAAATTAATTGATCAAGAATTTACAAAAAGAAATTTGTCTTTATTAGTGTTAAAAAATATAGTTAACACCCACAAACCTTTCATCCAATACCCATATCATCAATGTTATAGATGTGGTAGCTCAAAACTTCAAACTACACAAGAAGATAAAAAATTTACTTCGCGCTTGGAAGGCATAGACGCAGTTGTTTCTAACAGAAATTTAAAAGTTGACCGAATTGAATGCCTAGTATGCGGTAATATTTTGCAAGATGATAATCATGAATCAAACTGGTGGGAATGGTTCAAAGAATTATTCAAGAAAAAGAGTGTTTGAACTAACTCTTAATCAACAACTCCGCAATCTGCACCGCATTTGTAGCCGCACCTTTGCGCAAATTATCCGCAACGATCCACATGTTTACAGTACGGGGTTGAGATTCGTCTAAGCGGATGCGACCTACAAATACATCGTCTTTATCCTGAGCGTAAAATGGCATTGGGTACGTTAATGTGTCCACATTGTCTTTAACCGTTACGCCTGAAGTATTCGCAAGAATTTTTCGGATTTCGTTTAAATCAACGTCCTCTTTAAACTCGATATTAACCGCCTCAGAGTGACCTCCAACAACGGGAACGCGAACAGCTGTAGCAGTTACATTAATTGTTGAATCAAGAATTTTCTTCGTTTCTTTCGTCAGTTTCATTTCTTCCTTTGTGTATCCGTTTTCTTCAAACAAATCACAATGTGGAATACAGTTTTTGTCAATTTGATAAGGATAAGCCATCTCGCCCGAAATCCCAGCACGCTCATTTTCCATTTGCTGTACCGCTTTCACGCCTGTACCTGTAATCGACTGATAAGTCGATACAACTACACGCTTAATTCCGTAGCGTTTGTGCAAAGGAGAAAGCACCATAACCAGTTGTATAGTTGAACAGTTTGGGTTGGCGATAATTTTATCTGTACTTGACAAAAGATGCCCATTCACTTCAGGAACAATTAATTTCTTGTCTGGATCCATACGCCATGCAGAACTGTTGTCAATAACTACAGTGCCGACCTCAGCAAACTTTGGAGCCCACTCTAATGAAGTTGAGCCGCCAGCTGAGAAAATGGCAAAATCAGGCTTTAAATCAACAGCCGTTTGGAGATTAACTACAGTATAATCTTTACCGTCAAACGACACTTTTTGCCCTACCGATTTCTCTGAAGCGACGGGGATTAATTCTGTTAATGGAAACTTTCTTTCTTGTAATACCTTAAGCATCACACCGCCTACCATACCTGTAGCACCAACAACTGCAACCTTCATATTCAAAAAATAATTTTATTTTCATCGCAAAAGTAGTATATTTCCGTAGTTAAACCATTACTATGTTAAAATATTTACATTTTGTTATATTTTTAGCAACCACTGCTTCAGTAAGTGGGCAATTTACCGATGATTTTACTGACGGAGATTTCACCACAAATCCCGAATGGACGGGAGATGACGCGAAATTTATCGTAAATGCCTCTCAGGAACTTCAACTCATGGCACCAGCTGAGACAAGTGATGCGTATCTTTCTACCTCTTCAGAATCGATTGAGAATGCAGTGTGGGAATTTTATATTCGGATGGAATTTAACCCTTCATCTACCAATTACGCTCGTGTGTTTTTAGTTTCAAATTCCGCTGACCTTCGGAATCCGTTGAATGGATACTTTGTATACATCGGAGGTACAAATGATGAAATTTCGCTTTTCAGACAGACAGCTTCAACCAGAACATCCATTATTACTGGCATCCCAGGCTCAGTTAACTCGACAACTGTAAATGCTAGAATTCGCGTAACGCGAGATGTAACGGGGAATTGGGAATTATTGCGCGACACATCGTTAACAGATGTCTATATTTCAGAAGGCACGGTCTTCGATAACACTCATATCCAATCAACTTATTTTGGTGTCTATTGTGATTATACCGCAACGCGTTCCGACAAGTTTTTCTTTGATGATTTTTCAGTTGTTGGTGATCCTTACATCGATATGATTCCGCCAAACTTTGTTTCTCTCGCTGTAACTTCGCAGAACACCCTTGATATATTATTTGATGAAGCAATAGACCAAACTTCAGGTGAATTGGTCTCAAATTATGTCGTAGACAATGGAGTGGGCTCACCGTCTCTTGCCGAGCGTGATGCTATAAATCCAGCTCTCATTCACCTCACTTTTACCAACCCTTTTGTAGATGGTGCAACCCATGAAATTACCATAAGTAACATTGAAGATTTATCAAATAACATTGCTTCGACTATAACAGAAGAGTTTTTCTTTTACATCGCCAATATCCCTGAACTAGGTGATGTAAGAATTAATGAAGTTATGGCTAACCAAAATCCATCTGTAGGTCAGCCATTGACTGAATATGTAGAATTATTTAACACCACTTCAAAAACATTTGAGTTAGCTGGTTGGAGAATTTGCAATGATAACAGTTGTGGGACTATTCAAAATGCCTTGTTACTTCCGAATCAATATATGATAATTACGCCAACAAATTCAATTGATTCATTTCCTGGACTCCCTGTCATTAACGCCACATCATTCCCCACATTAAAAAATGATGGAGATATGGTCATTTTACAAGATGCTACTCAGACTCTAAATATTGATGAAATGTCATACACTCAGGCGACTTATCAAGACAATGCAAAAAGTCAGGGCGGATATTCCTTAGAACTTATAAATCCTGAAGCACCATGTTCGGGGCAATCAAATTGGAGAGCGACTAACAGTGCCACAGGAGGAACACCAGGAATTCAAAATTCCGTCTTCGATAATACTCCCGACACTACTCCTCCTGCAATTGAAAGTATCTTTACACTATCTCAAAACACAATTCAAGTGACATTTACAGAGTTGATGGATTCCGTTGATTTAGTCAATATAAACGTATTGGTAGACCCATCATTAACCATCGTCGATTTAGTTGTACAGAATAGGTATAGTTATACAATGGATATTTTGGTAGGTCAAGACATCGAACCGAGTCTCACCTACACAATGTCCATGAATGACGTTGAAGATTGTTCAGGAAACAGTGCTAATTTACAAGGAACCTTTGTACTACCTTCTCAACCTGAAAGTGGAGAATTAATAATCAATGAAATATTATTCAATCCACTCACTGGAGGATCTGATTATGTGGAATTATACAACAATTCCACTAAAGTATTTAATCTAAAAAATTGGAAAATGGCCAACTTCACAGATACCATTGCTAATTTGAAATTAATCACGTCTAATAATTACCTTCTCTATCCTGATAAGTATATCGTTCTCACAAAAGACTCTGTGCACACCAAGCAAAATTACATCAACCATGGCTGGGGAATTTTTGTCTTTTGTGATTTACCTTCATATCCAAATTCTAACGGCAGTGTAATTGTAGTAAATGAGAACAATTTCGTAATTGACCGAGTAGACTACGATGAAAAATGGCATTTTAGGCTAATCGATGATAAAAAGGGGAAATCTTTGGAGAGAATTAGAGCAGCAGGCCCATCGAATGATGCTTCAAATTGGCAAACAGCCTCTGAAACCGTTGGTTTTGGCACTCCAGGTGTTAAAAATTCACAAAATTTTGAAGCTGACGCAGATGGCACCATAAATATTGAACCTCAAGTTTTTTCTCCGAATAATGATGGTTATCAGGATTTTGCAATGTTTATCTACGATTTGCCCGAACCTGGGATGGTAGGGTCAATTTTTATCTTTGATGAGCATGGAAGGCAGGTTCGCGAGTTTGCAAACAACCACTATTTTGACCAAAGAGGAGAGCTAAAGTGGGATGGAATAAGGGATGACGGGGCTAAATGCTCCATTGGAAGATACATCGTAATTTTTGATATTTATTCCCCCACAGACACATCAAAACGAATCAACCAGAGGAAAGTCGTAGTGATTGCATCACGACTATAATTTATGTATATTTGGTTTAGAATCTTCCATGCTTAACTACTATTTATGTTAAATTCTAAATTAAAAAGTATGAAGGTCAAAAGTTTGTTATTAGCAATTTTTTCAGTCGGTGCATTTGCGTTCACTTCATGGGCTCAGCCATACAAAACCGCTTTAGGTGTGCGTTTAGGATACCCAAATCAAGTAAATTTCAGCTTAAAGCATAATATGGGACCACATTGGGCACTTGAATTTAACGTTGGTGCAGGTTATCGTTCTGCGGGTGCAGATTTTGGTATCATGTATCATTTTGACATTAAAAAAGTACCTGGAATGCGTTGGTATCTTGGTGGTGCAGTTGATGCAGGGACATATTACAGAAGATATGACCACCCAGTACATGGATATGCAGAGCATGGAGGTTTTTACACAGGAACAAGTATTTATGGTGGATTGGAATACACATTCCCAGATATCCCTTTAAACTTAGCTTTCGATGCGGGTCCACGCGTTCAGTTTATCCCTTGGGATCATTATCCTGAATATGTCCGAGTTGGTATAACGGCGCGATACACGATCAAATAGTTTAACTATTTTAGTTAAAGAGAAACGGGGACATAAAATTTATGTCCCCGTTTCTTTTTTAATACGATTGGTTTCTTGTTACTCTACATAACTCAACTTAAGCATGTTTGTATTACCTTTTTCTTCAATAGGAATAGAAGCGATGTTGACTACCAAATCTCCTTTCTTCAATAATCCTTCTTTCTTAAGAATATACTTGATATCAGCTATCGTGTGGTCTGTACTAACCATTTTGTCATAATAAAAACCTCTCACTCCCCAAACAAGATTAAGCTGAGTTAATATTTGTCTGTTTCCTGTAAACACGAAAATTGGTGCTTTTGGTCGCTGTGATGACGTCTTGTACGCAGTATAACCCGAGAAAGTCATTGTGATGATGCCTTTCGATTCTACACGTTGAGAAAGTCGGCAGGCGTTAAAACAAATAGAATCAGAGATAAAACGATCTTGGTTTTTTTCTGGAACCTCTTCTTTATTGTAGATTCCTTCAAAAGTTTCCATTTCAGTTACAATTTGTGCCATTGTTTCAATAACCTTTACAGGAAATTTACCTACCGATGTTTCGCCAGAAAGCATAACGGCATCAGCACCATCCAAAACGGCATTAGCCACATCGTTAACTTCAGCTCGAGTGGGAGAAATGTTTGTAATCATACTCTCCATCATTTGTGTTGCCACAATAATTGGCTTTGCATGTTGCAAACATTTTCTAATAAGCATCTTTTGAATAAGCGGCACTTGTTGCATCGGAATCTCTACTCCTAAATCTCCACGAGCCACCATTAATCCATCACTATTGCGAATTATATCATCAATGTCTGATAAGGCTTCAGGCTTCTCTATTTTAGCAATTACACGCGCATTACTTTTAGCTGAAGAAATTAAATGTTTTAATTCAATAATATCTCTTGCTGAACGAACAAAAGAAAGTCCTATCCAATCTACATTCTTACTTAACGCAAATTCGAGATCCTCACGGTCTTTTTCTGTTAGAGAGGGAAGGGATATTTTAGTATTTGGTAAGTTCACTCCTTTCTTTGAAGACAAAACACCTCCGTGAATTACTCTTGTAGTTACATTTTTCTTTCCATCAGACTTAATAACCTCAACTACAAGTTTACCGTCATCAAGCAACATAATTTCACCAGGCTGAGCATCTCGTGGTAAATTAGGGTAAGAAATACTCACCATCTTACTTGTACCAAGGCATTTTTCAATACTGAAAATAAGTTCTTGGCCATTGACAAGTTCAACACCATTGTTTTCAACTTCATGAACTCGAATTTTTGGTCCTTGAAGGTCAGCAAGGATTGCAACATTTAATCCTAATTCTTCATTTAACTCGCGAATTGTATCAATAACCGCAGCATGATCATCATAAGATCCGTGAGAGAAATTAATTCTACACACATTAACGCCTTCTAATATCATTTGTTTCAACACTTCTTTTGAGGAAGATGCAGGCCCTAAGGTGGCAACAATTTTTGTTTTTTTCATTTTTTTAATCGTTTGATGGATCTACTGCTACAACTTTATTCGAATATTAAGAGTTGCTCGCACGATTTAATTTCTTCAGGATCATAGGCAAACGCTGTAACAACAGATGGTATTTGTCTATATTTCTCGAGAATTTCATCGATATCCATTGCAAAGTTATCTTTTATAAAGATAAAGAAATCAATTTGTGCTAATTCTGCCAAGAGAAATTTTCCCTGAGCCTTATTTTTAACAAAAAGATAATCTATCCCTGTTTCATGATCTTGGTATTTATACTTACTATGCTCAGAAACTAATACACCTTTTTTTGTGTAGTTTTTATAAAATTCTTCACACTTCTCAAACCCAAGACCTAAATGGTGATTTAACTCCCAAATGACACGATAATCCTGATGATGTGAGCATAATCCTATGACATCATAATCATATTCGTTTTCGACTTCAAGAGTGTACTTCGCCATTTCGAACGAATTTACCTATTTTCTTTGGAATGGGGGCTACATTTCGCCCATCAAAATGAGGGTTTCCTTTGCGGCATTTTGTTCAGCAGCTTTTTTTGATGTGCCTGAACCTCGTCCGTAGGAGAGTTGGTTGATTACAACTTCAGAGGTGTAAATCCAGTAACTTCCTTCATTTGTCTCGGAAATTACCTGAAACTCTAGTTCGAGTTTATTCTTCTGTGCCCAGATAAACAAACGACTCTTAAAGTCAATTTCCTCTTCAAGAGTTTTGGCTAAATCAATGTAATTTCTAAAAATATAATGTTCAATGATATTTTTAGCCTTTTCAAAACCTGCGTCGAGGTAAACTGCACCTATTAAAGCTTCAAGTGCGTTACCTTGAAGAGTAGCGAGATTAATTGTCCGTCCCTTGTTGTATCTCAATACGGTCTCAATTTCCATCGCCTCACCTAAGTCTGCCAATGTTTTTCGACTTACAAGTTTCGACTTTACTTTTGTTAGGTAGCCTTCGTCTTCCTCTGGAAATTTGTGATAGAGAAAATTAGCCATCACTGCATCTAAGATTGCATCACCGAGAAATTCTAGGCGTTCGTTACTAATTTCGTTTGAAAGATTGCTAAATGATTTGTGGGTTAGTGCTTCTTTAAAAAGTTCTATATTCTTTGGTCTATACCCGAACCGTATCAAGATAAACTTGATTATCTTCAGATCTTCATCAGAACGTTTTTTTTTCTCAAAGATTTTTAACCACGACAAGGTTTCTAAGCCTTAAATTTCTTAACAATAACAGATGTATTGTGACCACCAAATCCAAAAGTGTTTGACAATGCAGCATTAACTGTACGCTCTTGTGCTTTATTAAACGTAAAATTTAATTTATTGTCAATTTCTGGATCATCTGTGAAATGATTAATTGTGGGTGGTACAATATCGTTTTTCACTGACAGAATGCATGCAATAGCTTCTATTGCTCCTGCAGCACCAAGAAGGTGTCCTGTCATCGATTTAGTTGATGAAATGTTAAGTTTGTATGAGTGTTCACCAAAGACAGCTTTAATCGCCTTTGTCTCAGCAACATCTCCTAAAGGAGTTGAAGTCCCGTGCACATTGATGTAATCAACGTCTTCTGGGTTCATCCCTGCATCTTCTAAAGTAGCCTTCATTACATTAATAGCGCCTAATCCCTCAGGATGTGGTGCTGTCATGTGGTAAGCATCAGCAGACATTCCGCCTCCAGCTACTTCAGCGTATATTTTTGCTCCACGAGCAATCGCATGTTCGTATTCTTCCAAAATAATTGCTCCTGCTCCTTCGCCGAGAACAAAACCGTCTCTCTCCGCATCAAAAGGTCGAGACGCAGTTTTTGGGTCATCGTTTCGAGTAGAAAGTGCCTTAAGCGCATTAAAACCTCCGATTCCCACATCATTTACACCAGCTTCAGAACCGCCGGTAATCATGATTTTTGCTTTACCTAAACGGATTAGGTTATATGCATCAATCATTGCATTTGTAGAAGACGCACAAGCGGATACGGTACAATAGTTTGGCCCTCTAAATCCGTATTTAATTGAAATATGGCCTGCGGCAATATCAGCAATCATTTTTGGAATAAAGAAAGGGTTGAAACGCGGCGTACCATCACCACTAAAATAATTCTCGCACTCGTCTTGAAATGTTTTAAGACCTCCGATACCAGATCCCCAAATCACTCCAGCACGATCCACATCGATTTTTTCCATATCAAAGTTTGCATCAGCCATGGCCTCTTCAACAGAAACCATGGCATATTGTGCAAATTGATCTAATTTTCGTGCTTCTTTGCGGTCAATAAAATCTTCTACATTGAAGTTCTTTACTTCACAGGCAAACTGTGTTTTGAACTTTGAGGCATCAAATTGTTGAATCGGTGCAGCACCGCTGACACCTTTAATTAAGTTGCTCCAATACTCCTCAATAGAATTACCTATCGGTGTAAGAGCACCCAAACCAGTTACAACAACTCGCTTCAATTCCATATTCAAAATTTAAATTAGTCCTGATTCAGTAAAAACTGACTATTTCGCGTGCTCTTCGATATAAGAGATAGCGTCTCCAACTGTTTGGATCTTCTCAGCTTGATCGTCTGGAATTGCAATATTGAATTCTTTCTCAAACTCCATGATCAACTCTACAGTATCCAAAGAATCCGCTCCTAGGTCGTTTGTGAAGCTTGCTTCGTTATTTACTTCAGACTCTTCAACACCTAGCTTATCTACGATAATAGATATTACTCTTGATTTGATATCAGACATTTCTTTCTTTTTAAGGATTAATTCAGGCGCAAAGAAATAATATCTGAACCAAAAATCAAAATTTTTCGGGTTAATAATGCAATCATAATTTGTTAACAGTTCACAATTTAATTTTCAATTTGTCTCAAAACCGATTAAAACCTCTGAAAAAGCCCTTCGATTCTCCAATGCAAGCATACAATTAATCTCACTTTTTACATCTTTTTTATTGTCGGGTTATCTAGGTTGTATTGGTTTCTATTAACTTTGTGCCCAATGAAAAAGAGATTGGCCATATTTGCCTCTGGAAATGGCTCCAACGCTAATGTTTTGATGAAGTATTTCTCAACTCATTCTAAAATTGAAGTTGCTGTAATAGTTTCAAATAACCCCTCAGCAGGGGTACTTAATTATGCGAGAGACTACCATATAGAAAGTAGTGTTTTCACAAATGATCAATTCATCTCGGGTGATGACATCGTGAAATTTTTAAACGCAAAAAAAATCGACTATATTATTCTTTCAGGTTTTCTTCGGAAAATACCAGATCTCCTTATTGAACAATTTCCAGGTAAAATTATAAACATCCACCCTGCTCTTTTACCCAAATTTGGCGGAAAAGGGATGTACGGGAAGTATGTTCATGAAGCTGTTTATCAATCTGGGGAAGCAGAAACTGGTATTACTATACATCTTGTTGATAATGAATTTGACCATGGGGATCAAATTGCACAGTTTTCATGCACAATTGACAAGGATGATAATGTAGAAAACATTGCGAAAAAAGTACAATCATTAGAGCATCTTCATTTCGCTCCCACAATAGAAAAACAGATCTTATGCTAAACGACTTTTCATTCATTGAAACAGCTAAAGCCACGATGGTTCTTTTTGCAGTAATTGACATCATTGGCTCTATCCCACTAATCATTAAAATTAAGGCGGGAGCGGGCGAAATTTTTGCCCTTCGAACTTCTTTGGTTGCTTTGGGGATTATGATTTCTTTTTTGTTTTTAGGTGAGACTATTCTCAATTTATTGGGCGTAGATATAAAATCATTTGCCGTTGCAGGTTCGTTGATTCTGTTTGCAATGAGTTTGGAAATGATTTTAGGAATTACTTTGTTTAAAGAGGAAGGCACACCAAAAACAGCTTCAATTGTACCATTGGCGTTTCCTATTATTGCTGGTGCAGGATCAATGACGTCACTTGTCGCACTTAGAGCAGAGTATCAAGCCACAAATATTGTAATTGCCATTATCGTAAATATCCTAATCGTATTTATCGTGCTAAAACTGACACGTCAGTTTGAAAGACTTTTAGGCCCCGGAGGATTGGCCATTATAAAAAAGGTTTTCGGGATTATCCTTCTCGCTATCGCGGTAAAGCTATTTACTAGTAACATTAAAGAATTATTCTAAAAAGAAAAAGGCAGTCTTTTAAGGACTGCCTCTAAATTTTATTGGTGAGATATTAGTTAGTTACTAATTCTTTAATGTACACACGAGTAAAATCTAAACGCTCCATTTGATTTGTTTCAAACTTCTTTGCCTTTAGGTTTACCATTGTGATGAAGTCTTTATAAAAAAGAGGCATTACCACAGCGTCATCAATTACTAATTGATCACAAGCTGCATAAAGTCGCATTCGCTCTTCGCCATTTGTCTCTTTTTTGGCGCGCTCAAATAGTTCATTAAATTCTTGACTATTGTATTTAAAAGGGTTTATAGCTGCAATATCTTGTGTCTCATCGCTACCGAAGAAAATATTTAGGAAGTTTTCTGGATCTGGATAATCTGCCAACCAACCACTTCTCCACATTGCAGCCTTGCCACTTTTAATTGCGTCTTCGCGTTCTTGATAAGAAACTTTAATGATTTTCACTGTGATGTTTAAATTTTCTTTCAAGCTCTTCACAACAGCCTCTGCCATTTTGAATGACGCGGAGTTTTCAGCACTATTCACGTAATAGTCGATAACTGGAAAATCTCTACCCTCAGGATAACCAGCTTCAGCCATAAGTGACTTTGCCTTTGTCACATTGTGTTGATGTCCTCTGATTTTCTCAATTGGATAACCTGTCATATAAGGAATGAATCCATACTCTACAGCAATAACATCTCCATTCAAATCTCTCTCTACAATTTGATTTCTATCAATTGCTAAATTGAATGCCTCGCGCACTTTTTTATCCTTAAAAACTGAGTTCGTATGAGCAAACCCAATGTATTCAATATTCAAACTATTAACTGAAGCCACTCGATGCTTTACATTTTTTCCTTCTTGAGCTTCAACAAGCGTGCCTAGCACATTCTGGATTTCATCCACAGGAATTTCAAGCACCAAGTCAATTTCTTGATTTCTGAACGCCATCAACTCATCAATTTTTTTCCCATTAAACTGAATGGAAATTGAAGACAGGTAAGGCAATTTGTTTCCAAATTCATCTTCCTCCCAATAATTAGCATTTCTAGTTAACTGAACCTTCGTGTCGTCCAAAACACTTAAATTGAACGGCCCAGTCCCAACAGGATTAGTTTTGACATTCTCACCATACTTATCTATCGATTCTTTGGCAAAAACTACTAATGCAGGATGAGTTAATACTTTTTCAAATCCAGCAAATGGCTCAGATAATTCAATTTCAAGTTCGTAATCAGACTTTACTCTAATTCCACTAATATTTTTCGTCTTCTTTTCGTAAAAATCACGTGCCCCAACAATTCGATCCACTAACAACCAGCTAAATTGATTGATGTTTGGATCATTAGTACAAGCCATTTCGAAGCAATATTTAAAATCTGAAGCCTTTACTTCTCGCCCCTTTCCGCCATCAAAACAATCATTATCTTGAAAAAACACTCCTTTTCTTAGTTGAAATGTAAATGTTTTTGCATCTTCACTAACCGTATACGATTTTGCCAAACAAGGGTCAGCATTAGTCCCATCAGGGTTTATTCTCAAGAGACCTTGAAAAATTTGACCTGAAACTCTTTGAGCGTAAACATTAGTAACTGTTAATGGAAAAACGTCTGTTACTACTTCAGGAGAATAGAAACGAAAATCGCCACCATAAGCAACCCCGCCACGTCCCACTATTATTTCATCAGTCGTTTCCGTCGTATCACATCCAACAAATAAAAAAACAGTTAGTAGTGACGATATTAATAAATTCTTGTACATTTTACGGTTATTTGGTCAACAAATATAATAAAATTGCAACTCTCTCCGTACTTAATCACTAATTTGATAAAAATACTTAGTAGCCCAGTTTGCTGCGTACTCTATTTATAGTGTTTTGAGCGACTGCCATAGCTTTTTGAGCACCTTGCTTTAATAAAATATCAAGTTCATCAGGGTTGCTCATGTAATGATTGTATCGAATTCTGGCTTCAGAAAACTCACGCATAATGACTTCAAAAAGAGCTTGCTTTGCATGTCCATACCCGTAATTTCCGTTGACATAATTTTGGCGCATTTGAATGATTTCCTCTTCAGAAGCTATTAATTCAAATAAAGCAAAGACATTGCAAGTTTCAGGATCTTTTGAGTCTTCAAGCGCTTTACTGTCAGTTTGAATAGACATCACTTGTTTTCTAAGTTGTTTTTCTGGTAAAAAAACGTCTATAAAGTTCTCACGAGATTTACTCATTTTCAATCCATCAGTACCTGGTACAATTTTGGTGTTTTCTTGGGTGTAATCCTGTGGTAAAACAAGTGTTTCTCCCATTTTGTGATTAAACCTTGAGGCTACATCTCGCGTAATTTCAAGATGTTGAAGCTGATCTTTTCCAACAGGAACTAATTCTGCATCATAAAGTAAAATGTCTGCCGCCATCAACATGGGGTAAGAAAAAAGTCCTGCATTTACGTCTTCAAGTCTATCGGCCTTATCCTTAAATGAATGAGCCAGTGTCAAACGTTGATATGGGAAAAAACAGCTAAGATACCATGCTAATTCTGAGGCCATTGGGACATCAGATTGTCGATAAAATACTACTCGCTCTACATCTAATCCACATGCCAACCATGCTGCAGCTGTGCTGTTCGTGTTTCTTCGCAGTGTTTCACCATCTTTAATCTGGGTTAGAGAGTGCATATCTGCAATAAAAAGGAAAGACTCGTTTCCTGCTTTTTTCGAAAGTTCAATAGCAGGAAGAATTGCACCTAAAATATTCCCTAGATGCGGTGTCCCAGTGCTTTGGATTCCGGTTAAAATTCGTGGCATGTTTCTTAAATTCTGTTTCAAGACAAAAATAACAATCTAAACATGATTATTAGGTCGTATTTGAGGAATATTCAATTAAATTTATAGCATGAAAGGTGGATTGGGAATTTTATCGTTGTTATATAAGGGATATACCGGAATAGCATTTGGAACGACCCTTCTTGTGTTTTATCCTCCTATCTATATTCTTTTGACTCGTTCGTCCTGGAAAAAACACAGCATGCCCTTATTTTCTACATGGTCAACTGTTCTTCAAATTCTAATTTTTATGCCTGTACGCAAAAAAATGTCTGGACCACTTCCAAAAGGACCGTTTATTGTTTGTGCAAATCACGCTTCATATATGGATATAGCATTAATGCCAAGTGTGTTAAGAAAAACAAACTTTTTATTTGTTGGAAAACATGAGATTTTGAATTACCCTTTGATAAAAACATTTTTTAAAAAACTTCACATTCCAGTGAACCGTGAAGACAAAATGCAAGCTGCTCGTTCTTTTGTTAGAGCTGGTCGTTCAATAAAAGAGGGTTGGTCAATTGTTCTTTTCCCAGAGGGTGGAATTCCTGATGATAATCGCCCAAAAATGATTCCTTTTAAATCAGGAGCATTCAAATTGGCAATATCATCACAAGTACCAATAATACCCATTACGTTCAGAAATAATTACCGCCTTTTCTCTGATCCTGAGAATTTATTTGGTCCTGCTCGACCTGGAATTGCACATGTCGTTGTTCATGCTCCAATTTACCCTGAAGACTATGCCAAATTAACTGTAGAAGAACTAAAACAAAAGGTTTATGATATTATTGATGAACCTTTAAGGGAACTTTATTAATTTTGTCTAAATTTTCGACTGATGAATATTGATGATAAACTTATAGATCACATTGCTCACTTGGCAAGACTTGAATTTGCAGGTGATGAAAAAGTGGCTATAAAAAAAGACCTTGAGCATATTATTGACTTTATGTCGAAGTTGAATGAAATCCCTACTGACAACGTCGAACCATTAATTTTCATGACAGACGAATTATCTTCAATGAGAGAAGACAATCCTATTGAAACATTAACACAAAAAGAAGCATTGAAAAACGCGCCAAAAAAGGACTCTGATTATTTCAGAATCCCTAAAGTGTTGGACAAAAATTAATTTCGTTTTAGCTACAGAGGGATATTTCCGTGTTTACGCTGTGGTACGTCTTCCTTTTTGTTTTTCAACGATTTTAATCCTCTAATGATTCGTTCTCTAGTTTCATTTGGAAAAATTACTTCATCGATAAAGCCTTTCTCAGCCGCGCGGTATGGATTTGCAAACGCCTCTGCATATTCCTGCTCCTTTTTAAGCCATTCTGTCTCTGGATTTGATGCGGAAGCAATCTCACGCTTAAAGATTATCTCAGCAGCTCCTTTTGCTCCCATTACTGCTATTTCTGCATTTGGCCAAGCAAAATTTAAATCTGCACCTGTGTGTTTTGAATTCATTACATCATAAGCCCCTCCATAAGCTTTTCTTGTAATAACAGTAATTCTTGGCACAGTGGCTTCACAGAAAGCATATAACAACTTTGCTCCGTGATTAATAATTCCCCTCCATTCTTGGTCTGTGCCTGGCAAGAAGCCTGGAACATCTTCTAACACAACAATAGGAATATTAAATGCGTCACAAAACCTTACAAATCGCGCTCCTTTTCTCGATGAATCAATATCAAGTACTCCTGCCATTTGCGCAGGTTGATTTGCCACTATCCCAACAGCAACGCCATCAATTCGAGCAAATCCACACACAATGTTTGGAGCAAATTTCTCGTGTACCTCCATAAAGGATTCGTCATCAATCACACAGTCAATAACTTCTCTAATATCGTAAGGTTGATTTGGATTTTCTGGTACAATTGTTTGAATTCTCTCTAGTTTTTCAGTCGAAAAAACAACCTCATCCAAATCAGTCATTCTTTCACAAGAGTTTTGAGGAATATAGGTAAGTAGTTTTCTAACATGAAGAATGGCAGACAAATCATTTGGAGAAGTAAAATGAGTAACTCCAGATTTAGTAGAATGAGCAGAAGCCCCCCCCAAATCTTCAGAACTCACTTCTTCATGTGTAACTGTTTTAACCACATTTGGTCCAGTTACAAACATGTAACTTGTATCTTCAACCATAAATATAAAATCAGTCAATGCTGGGCTGTACACAGCTCCTCCCGCACAAGGTCCCATGATCACTGACAGTTGTGGAATTACGCCTGATGATTTTGTGTTTCTGTAAAATATATCAGCATAACCTGCTAGTGAGACTACTCCTTCTTGAATTCGGGCACCACCTGAATCGTTAAGACCAATAACTGGAGCATTATTCTTTAGTGCTAAGTCCATCACTTTGCAAATTTTTGCAGCATGTGCTTCTGAAAGTGAACCCCCTAGAACGGTAAAGTCTTGTGAAAAAACATAAATTAAGCGCCCGTGAATTGTACCAAAACCAGTAATCACACCATCGCCCAAGAATTTTTGCTCTTCAAGACCAAAGTCTCTACTATTGTGTTGAACGAGTGCACCAGTTTCCTGAAATGAATTTTCGTCTAAGAGTAAATTTATTCTCTCACGCGCGGTTAACTTGCGCTTAGCATGTTGAGCCTCAACACGCTTCTCCCCTCCTCCAGCATGTGCTTGAAGTCTTTTTTCCTCTAAAATCTGGTTTGGATTCATATAAATAGAATGTCAATTTGCCGTTAAAGATAACAGAAATTGACATAAAATAAATACTCGCACTGTTTTGTCTAGAATCTTAATCCAAATGAAAGACCAAAGTGCTGGTATCTGATATTCTCATTTGGAAAGTCTCCAAAATTGTACTCCAATCCAACACCAATATTTTTATACCAATACTTTATCTGAGGGTTAATCGAGTATCCTACAATTGGAAAAGGTGTATCATTATACTCTGAAATCAACATCACAAGTCCACTGTTTAGCTGGACATCAAACCCCATGTTCTCTTTCAAGAGGAAGGTTAGAACAACCCCAGGACGAGCAATAGATAAATTTAAGTTTGGAATAATACCGCCATAATCCCCACTATTTATTCCCAAGTTAAGTGATAAATAATTTGCATCCAACCCAACACGAAATTTCTTTTCTCCTGGACCAAAATAAAATTTACTGCCTATTTTAATATTTAATCCATACATCAAATCCCTTCTTCGTTCGGTATTAGTTGATGATCCAATAAAATATCCGTTTTCATCATACATCTCGGTATAGGTAGTGTAATCATACGAGTACATATTCATACCTGCCACTGTGAAATCAGCATAAAACACAACATTTTCATTTTTCTTTTTTGAAGGAGTTGGTCTTGGTGCTGAAGTCGATTCTGAAGCGCTTGGCGTTTTCTCCAAATCATTTAACTCTTCTCTCAATTGAGCAGCTTTTTTATAGTCCTTATCCTTAATTGCTACCTCTAATTTTTCTCTTATCTCAAGTTCCTGTTGAAGTTTACCTGCTAATTCGTAATTCTCTTTCGCTGCTTCTTGCTCAATAAGTTCAGGCAACTCAGCTAACCTTTGCTTATTTGAAACCTCTTGGCTATAAGCAAGCGAAGTAAAAAAAACACATGACAACACAATCAAAAATAGTTTCATAGTTCATTTATTTAATCTCGTAAAGAGCGGTTAAAACCACCCAAATATAAAGAAACCGTATCAAATCAATACGGTTTCTCTAATATATTTTACCTCTCTAATATCTAATTAACTTCTTAATCACTTGGTTGCCATCAGACACCAATTTGATATAATATACTCCAGATTTTAAGTAATCGTAATTTTTCACCACTTCTGATGTAAACGCAAACTCATCAACTAAAGTGCCTGCAGCATCATAAACCGTAGTCAGAGTTGTCTTATCATTATTATTTACAATTCTCAATTCTCCTTCAGTTGGATTAGGATAAATTGAGATTGGGAGAATATTATCGCTATTTTCATTGATAGAATTATGTGAGTCACCAGTACCCTCTCCTGGGTTAAAGATGCTGTTTGCCTTATTCGAACGAGACGAATTATAATCTTGTGCACGTGTAGCAGTACATGGTGCCGATGGAACAATCTCAACCATGTAATCAAGGCCATTCTCAGAATCTGGAGTGTCTGTAATCGAATTTTCAGTAATCGGATATACACCAACTAACTCCCAACCCATTTCATTTGTGTGTCTATAAAACTCTAAATCACCATCAATTACACCTTCATATTTATCCCAAGTAACTTGATAATCTGTTTCATTTATTTTTGATTTAACTAAATGAATAGTTTTATGAATCGGACTTGTCGGTCCCTCTACACCACAAAAGTCAACAGCACTTATCTTATATCTCCAAGATCTACTCATAGGTGATGCTACCACATCATTAAATACACTAAGGCTTTGCGAAGAAACAGTATCTATCTTAATGAAATTACCAGCAGTTGAAGACTCACGATAAATATTATAGTAATCAATTCCTGAGGTTTGTGTTTTCTCCCAAACAACAAGATTAGTTGTTGTTGTTGAATCAACAGTTACGATACAAATTTCATTCATTTGTGGTAGCATACCTTTTAGGTTCCATTTTTTAAATGTCTGGCAGCCTGACCAATCAAGTAACTCACAACGATACTCACCTACAGGGATATTTGGATTGTTTACCCCGCTTACTCCATTTGACCACATTATTGATTGAACCGACCAAGGATTTGAAGGGAAAACCCTTATTTTACCGTCTGACGCCCCACAAGTTGGTTGATCTACAGCTGCAGTTATACCAACGGCACCAACATTGCTGAGTGAAAAGTCGAATGTCTGTGAACAACCAGCTTGATCACTAGCCGTTAATGTGTAAAACCCAGGAGCCACATTTATAACTGATTGAGTCATTTGTCCACTATTCCATGCATAAGATAATGTGCCAGTTCCCCCACCTACAATCGGGTTGATTTGTCCGTTATTACTGCCACAATCTGGTTCTGTGAAAGAAACGGAATTGAGTTTAATTTTTGGTGGTTGATTGATCGTATATGATTTAGAAAATTGACATCCAGAATTTCCAGTAATCACTACATCATAAATACCAGCAGGCATATTGGCAAGATTTGGTGTGCTCTGCCCAGTGTTCCACAAAACTGTATAAGGGGAGTCTGGACCACTTATGTTGAGCGAGATAGAACCGTTTGAAGCGCCAAAACAAGTTGAGTTTACAATGTTATCTGTCACAATAGCTTCAGAAGAAGCAATATTTGCAGCAGCAACAGACAAACAACCATTGCCATCAGTCACATTCACAAAATATTGGCCTGTTCCCAAGTCCTCTATCATCATAACATCACTCTTACCATTACTCCAATATATTGTATTTGGCTCTACAGGATTAGGTATGACTAATTGAGCAGCACCTGTATTGTCCCCACATGAGGTAGGTGTAACAGAAACTTCTAACTCTGAAGGGGAGTGAATAATAGGTAATATAAAATCCTCCATCAAACATCCTGATGTGGCATCTGGATGAATAAATGTTATTGGGTCAGCAGAAAGTCCCGTGTAAGTTGAAGGGTCAAACATACCTTCAGGAATTAGCTCTCCATCATAGAAAAATTCTCCACTATAAATTCCGCCAACTTCCTCATTCATGTTTATCGAATTGCCATTAATACAGGCTTCAATTTCAGTTAGAGTGACGCTTGAAGTTGGTGCTGGACTTACTGTAAATGGAGTCGTAAGCTCAACTGTCTCAACTCCATCACTTACATATAAAGTCAATATTGTTGTGCCAGCCATACCGATGTTTGTTGCAATAATATCAAACTCTTGGGTGTTTGTATACGGGTTATAATCCCCCAATTCAACAACGGAAAGGTTAACACTCGCTTCAATTACACCATAATCAGAAGATTCCACCGCACTAATTTGAATTTTATCAAAATCAAAATCTTTCAAAATCAATGATTCGTAAAGACTGACATTTTGATCTCCTGATCCCTCACAAATTGGATTTGGCTGAGCTTCAAAAATAAGTGGCAGTCGATTTGTAAGGGTTACTTTTCCATTACTATATCCTGCAATATCTGCTACATTTGACACTATCGTTCTGCCGTTATTGGGTGGAGAAATAATGCTATAACTCCATGTTTGTTCTGCAATAATAAATGGTTCGATTGCTAACTCTTCAAAATCATTTGCAAGCGTCCACTTCTTTGATCTCAGCTCAAAATTCCCGAAAGAAACCTCAAAATTATACACAAGTTTCAATTCGTTATCATAAATTGAAAAATCAAATTCAGCTCCATTCATTGATGTATTAATTGAAGCTAAATCTTCAGAACCTGTTGTTGTCAAACGCGAAATATTTAAATCGAATGAAGTGTATGCATTTGTACTCATAATATAAGGTAATTCGTAAGGCTCTCCCTTCATTTTGAAATCTGTAATTTCAATTAAATCACCACTCACTGGATGCTGAACCAAATTTGCATTTGACAATACATCTTTTTGCGCCTTATAGATATGAAGTGGCCCATCAATATCATCCTCTACAAAGGCTAAGTATACCATGTCCCCATCTACATGTATTTGAGGTTTAGTTATACTCACAACTGTAGGGTTAAATTCAACTACTATATTGCTCCAGTTTACCCCATCAAACAAATACACATTGGCTCCTTGATCAACCACATTTGAAGTTATTGAAACATACAAATTTCCTGTTTCTGGATCGCTTGAAACGGATAATCCTGAACCAAAACTTGTGTTTTGTATAAAATCACCAACTGAAACAAAATCAGCTCCATCATAAGCAAACAATCTTAACGCATTGTTTAAATCTTTAACTACAACGGCAGGGGCTCCATAGTGATTTATCAATTTATATTCTTGAGCACCAATAGTATTTGTTGCATCAGCTGTGATTGTAGTAAACGACCCTATCCATGCGTCCTTTCTTTTAACTTCAATCGAACTTCCATTCATTGAAGCAATAAAAAGGTCATTATTTTCTAAAACAATAGCTTGAACAGACTCCGCATATAACGTATTCGAAATCTCAACCCAACTTGTTGTTTGAGAAATTAAGGTATTTCCTGAACCCAATAATAAAAGGGTCATCAGTGTAATTAAATAATGTTTAATCTTCATATTGTTCTATTTTATCGATTCATTTCCAATTGTAGTAGAAAGCAAATGTACAGGATAAATCAATATCAAGCAACAAAAAAATAGACAAAAGACCCCGAAAAAATCGAGACAGGCTGTTAGAAAATAGATCCCATCATTTAGACGAGACAGACTAAAAGACTTTTGATGTGTAGAGGTGTATATTGGTCTGAACATTAAAGACTTTACACCAGATACACTTAATAAAATAGGTTAAATCAAGTAAATAAAGCTTTCAAAACTTGTTCAATTTTACTACACGCTACAATTTCGATTTTACTGTTTTTTAAGTTTTCCAATCCTTTGTTTTGAGCAGAGACGATGATTCTATTAAAGCCAAGTTTTTCAGCTTCGTAAATACGTTGATCTACTCGTTGAACGGGTCTAATCTCTCCACTCAAGCCTACTTCAGCAGAGAGGCAGACGTCTTTCGGAATAGCAATATCTGCGTTGGAAGATAGAATCGCTGACACAACAGCTAAATCAATTGCAGGGTCATCAACTTTGATTCCACCTGCGAGGTTTAGAAAAACGTCTTTAGCACCCAATCTGAATCCACAACGTTTTTCGAGTACCGCCAAAAGCATATTTAATCTGCGTAAATCAAAACCAGTTGCCGAACGTTGAGGTGTTCCGTATGCAGCCGTAGAAACCAACGCTTGTACCTCAATCAAAATTGGTCTGATTCCTTCAATAGTCGCTGCAATTGCCACTCCACTTAAATGGTCGGGATTTGCTCCAATCAAAATTTCGCTTGGATTGTCAACTTGACGCAAGCCACTCCCTTGCATTTCGTAGATTCCAAGTTCGTTGGTTGAGCCAAAACGATTTTTAACGGTTCTCAATAGTCGATACACGTGATTTCGATCACCTTCAAAATGCAACACGGCGTCTACCATATGTTCCAATACTTTGGGTCCTGCCAAGCTTCCTTCTTTGGTGATGTGACCAATCAAAAATACAGGCGTTTCTGTTTCCTTGGCAAAGCGCAAAAACTCTGCTGTGCATTCTTTGATTTGTGAAATACTCCCTGGTGTGGATTCAATTAAATCTGAATGTAAGGTTTGAATAGAATCGATAATCACCAAATCGGGTTCGATTTTTTCAATTTGAGTAAAGATTTGCTGGGTATTGGTTTCGGTTAAAATGAAACATTCGGAGTTCTGAATTCCCACACGATCTGCGCGCATTTTAATTTGCTGTTCGCTTTCTTCACCCGAAATATAGAGTACTTTTTTATTCAACCGAATTGACAATTGAAGCAACAGCGTAGATTTTCCAATTCCTGGCTCACCGCCAAAAAGAATCAAGGACCCTGGTACAATTCCACCGCCAAGCACTCTGTCAAGTTCACTATCCCCTGTTTCCATGCGTGGTTGAGCGCCAACTACAATCTCCTGCATCAACCGCGATTCACTTTTCAGCCTTTTGTTTGACGAAAACGCCACAACTTGTGACGAAGATTTTGAAGTGGATACCAACTCCTCCACCATCGTATTCCAACTGCTACACGACGGACATTTCCCCAACCATTTTGGAGATTCATGTCCACATTCCTGACAAAAAAAAGCTGTTTTCGTTTTAGCCATCACAAAGTTTTCTACAAGTTTATGAAACTTTGTACATAAACTATTTACGTTGGAGAGGAAAGATTGGAAAGGATTTGGTTTTATGCATCTTTGAGTGGCTAATTTTTGTAATTTAGGTTTAGGTTAATATGAAAGTATTCTATTATGCGGTGCTGAACAAGTCTTATAAGTATACAAATGAAGATACTGTTTATTCTTATTATTTTGTTTATGGCATATTCATGTGACAATATGCCTAAACCGAATCAAACTATTGAAGAAGATTTATTTAATGAAAGGTGGAATATAACAATTGAGGTTGTTCAATTAGCCCCACATGATGAGGAATCATTTAAAAATAGAGAGTTTCGTTTACTGACAACAGATTCGTTAATCTGGTCAATTGTAGATAATCAAAACAATGGAGATAAATATTACAAAAAACTATTTCTCGAATATTGGAGTACAGAAAAGGATTGGTTTGTTAATGTTTTACTGCACGTCAAATATGAAGTTAATGCTATAATAATGATGTCATTTGCACCAAATCTTGTAGATGAGTGGAGAAGCAAAGAAAAGAATAATGATTATAATTATTGGGTATCATTTTTTAGTAATGTATCCGATTAACGTTGGTTGTTTTACATATCATCTGCAAATATGAACAACCCCAAAACAATCTCCTTATGGTAAAAATTAAAATACTTATCATTCTCCTTTCATTTCATTGCGTAGCATTTTCGCAACGACTAGTTGCGACAGATGAAAACAGGTCGTATATTCTTCACAACGATTCATTACTAATTGAGAATTTGAACTTAGGTCGGCTAAAATGTAACACATATCAATTTGTGAACAAAGAGAATGGTGGTGTGGAATTGAAGGACAATAACGATCTGGTATATTACGTTGAAAGAATTTACCAAGAAAACGATAATAAGGATTACTATTACATCTTGAGAGAAGAAGCCTATAAAACTAATAATAGTATAGTGTTGAACAAAAATACAAAATGGGATTTTCTTGTTGTGTTAGAATTTGGCTCTTCTTGTATCTCGGTGTTTAGGTTAAAATGATGAAATAATAAACCATGAGAAATAAAATAATTGGATCAATAATCATATTAATTCTCTCATTGTTGTCTGTGTATCCATTATTAATTACAGAACAGTCAGATTATTCGTCATTAGTTTTTATAGCTTATTACAGATTGTTTTTATGGGTGGTTTGGTGTTTCATGATATTAATTTTCTTTATATCTGTATTCATATCAAAAGAAACAAGGAAAAAGTATTGGAAACTGTATCTGTTCAATTTCTTAATGGTGTTCCTCATCGCTGGAGGTGTAAGTTTTAAATTGCAAATTGATAATAATAACCGTTCTCAAGCGCATAAAAAAATTGTTGACCTGTGGAATCAAAAATTAAGTAGCCAAAAGGATTTGAAAATTGAAGAATTAAAGTCAATAATAAGAACAGAAGGTTCTCCTGAGGCATATTATAATTTCGGTTTCTTTTTGAGAACAGAAGGCAAGTATAGCGAGGCAATGATTTACCTAACAAAAGCTGTCGAACTTGACTCATTGAATGGTCAATATCATTCAGAATTAGCGCGTTGTCTCTCATCAATTCAAATTGGAAAGTACGATGATGCAATACGACACTATGAAATTGCGTTTGAATTGGACAAAACAAAGAATTGGATTAAAGGCGAAATTACACGCTGTGAGAGATTAATAGATTCCAATTAAAGCCAATTTTGACAGTGTCAAATGATAATTATAACGCAAATGTCTATTAAAAAAATATTCTATTTCATTACCCTTGTATCTGGGCTAGCATATAACACAGGGTTTTCTCAGAAAGGAAATCTTTTCGGGAAAGATTTTGATTCAGAAAGACGTGATTATGTGGAGATGTTTCGGAAAAAGATAATCAACAATGAAATTGGCGAAAATTTTGACACAACTATACAAATCAAAAAAGAATTTATATTTCGTTTTCAAAAAAAAGGAAACGATTATATTTATTATATCACAGAACACGGGTATTTACATTATTTCTGTGAAAAAAAGGACAATATCGTTCGCTGTCTTTATGGACTTACTTCGGAAATTAAATTTAAACTCAATAAGAAAAATGTCATTAAGTGGTTTCAATTCAGTTCTAATAATTTAGTTTTCCAATTCACTCTTAGCTGGGATGGAGAGTTTTATAAAATTCGAAAATGTACTGGATGTCAATCGGTTTTAGAGTACGAGCGCAATATTAATGAATCCTTAAAGTTGTATCAGCAAAATATTGTTTTTATAGGGATAGAAAATAAAGAGAGCAAATAGTGGCACAAAAATCACCAATACGTCTGAGAAATATCGAGGTTAAAAAATTTCGAAATAAGATGAGCTTGAGATGCCGTGTGATTGTTTTATTACTACTTGTATTATCATGTAAAAATTCAAGCAATTATAATAATTTAATCATTGATATATATGATTATGATCTTGATGACTGCTTATCGTTATCTCAAGATTCCTTGATCAAGGATTGTTATTTGATTATGTCAGATTTAGAATTGAATGATTTTACGTCAAAATTTACTTTAAGACGTGGATGTAGTGAATATAAAAAGAGTGAAATAGATTTCCAAGAAGTGAGTTTACTTGCCCTCCCAACAATAACAAATGGACATGAAGTTGATTATGAAAGGAGTGTAGTGTTTGATACCACTGAAAGAAAATGGTTTTATAATGTGGATGCTATAGTAACAGAAAAAACATCATCAATTCATTCCAATATACTCAATTTTAATTTAGTTTTAGTTCCTAAACTAAAACTAAACGATACTGTCATTTTCATTAGCAATGATAATTATATTGGTTTACAAATAGCAAAATGAAAACTCTATCTCCACTATCCATTAACAAAACATTCTATTTCATCGCTCTTATATCAGGCTAGCGTATAATAATGGTTTTTCTCAGAAAGGAAACCTTTTCGGGAAAGATTTTGATTTGGAAACCAGTGAGTTTGTAGAGTTAATTCGTTCTTATCCCACTAAACCAAATTAAAACTATGCTTCACATAACTAGACAAAAGCAGAAGATATTTTTTGTTGTTCGGAATTCTAACTCACTCTTTCATAATTCTATCTGCAGGACTTGCCTTGACTATCATATAAATTAGTTTATAGCACATAAGCTCTCCTAACATAAACTATTACTCGTTTTATCTGTCCATTAATGAATTGAAACAAGAAAGTTAATTTATCCAACTATTAAGATGTTATATTTGAATATGCGAATACTCCTTTGCTTTTTTATTCTTTTGGCACATCCCCTATTGTTTGGGCAACAATCGGCCTATTTTTTGTTTGGTGAAAAAGAATTTGAAGGCGTTGACATTTACGATGTAATTCAAGACAATGAAAACAATTATTGGTTTGCCACCGATCAAGGACTTATTCTCCATGATGGATACTCATTTGAAAGTATCGAATGTGATGACATGAAAGGTGGTTCTGTGTATGGGTTCGTCAAATCTAATGATGGAACAATCTATTGCCACAATCTGAATCACCAAGTTTTTGCCATCACAGGCAATAAATGTGAGCTGGTTTTTGACGTGCCAGATAAAGGGGTTGATCTTTCACTCCTCACAACCAATGAAAATCAGCTTATTGTTTGCTCATCAAAAGAGGCTTACATCGTTGAGCATAAAAAAGGTAGGTCACTGAACTTAGAGAAAAGTAATTACATAATGCCTCCTATTTTATTAGGGGATAATCGAGTTCTTTTTCACCATACAGGGTCTAATAGTGTCATTGAATGGAAGAAAAATCAAGGCAGTTTAAAACAGCTTCATTTAAAAGATTCAAAGTATAAATTTGAAGAAATGATCTTGAAATTCATTCAGCATGAAAATAAAACGTACGTCATTGACACAAAAAAAGGCACCTTATTTCTCTTGAATGAAAAAACGTTGGAGTTAACCTTTCAAACTTCTTTAGGCCCAAAAGCTAATCGAATATATAGTGCCGGAAATACACTTTGGATTGCAAATAATATTGCAGGTGTTTCTGTAATGACGGACGAAATTAAAAGTGCAATAGTCCCTAATGAAAGTTATACAAATTACTTTATTTCTGATGTTTACAAAGATAACGAAGGGAATATTTTGCTGAGTACTTTTGACAATGGAATCTTGGTGATTCCTGATATTGATGTTAAGGATGTGGATGTTAATTTCAAGAACTATTCCATCACAAAAATTTATTCGGACACAGAAAACGGCGCAATATATTTCGGCACAAATGAGGGGAAATTGTTGTGGCTTGATAAAAACATCAAAGAATTAAACCCTAAAGGGAATAAGAAGATTGAAACTCTCTATACATGGGGCGAACATCCGTTTATATTTTCCGACAACAATGGATTTACAATCACTAATTTGAAAACGAGCGAAACACAAAACATCGCAATTGGTTCGCTTAAGGATGTTCAACATGTTTCTAAGAATGAATTAATCCTTGCCCTAAACTCTGGGATTTACCACTTATATTTTAACGAAGTGTCGAAAACCTTTACGCACAAAGGCCCTCTAATTAGTAGTAGAGCGTATAATGTAAGTAATGAAAAGTCTTCAAACTGCATGTATGCATCCACCTCAAACGGTTTGTTTTTAATTGACTCAACCTTCAACTTTAGGGAGATTGAATTCAATAACACAACGATTAACGCTTTGGCTCTATACAGTGACGCGAGTAAAACATATGTTTCAACTAGAAAAAATGGTGTCTTAATTTGTCAAAATGGGGAGATTATTTCTCAGTTTTTTCCAAAACTTAATACAGTCAATTTATCCATCTTTAAGCTCATTATTCACAATAAAATGCTTTATGCAAACACGCAAATTGGTCTTGTCATAATGAACGAAAAGGGAAAGATTTTAAGGTTCCTAAATAAATCGTCTGGACTCTCAACAAACAAAATTATTGATTTTGCCATTCACCAAAATGAGTTATGGGTAACGCATTCAAGAGGCGTGCAACAATTCAACCTAGATAAAATCAACCATAAAATATCCGCACCAGTTTTGGCTATTTCTTCTGTTGTTGTGAATGGCAAACTTGTTTCCACTAGAACGAAGAACAGTGAATATTCTTCTGAACTTCGAAAATTCAAGTTTGTCTTTCGTGTGAATACACTGAAAAACCGAGAAAATATTCGTTACCACTATAAATTAGAAGGAATTAATGACAATTGGCATATCAATCCTTATGAAAACAATGAAGTTACATACAATGCATTGGGATCAGGTACGTATCGTTTTGTTGTGAAAGCAGAAGATAATGGTCATTTTTCTCTTCCACAAACGTATTCCTTTTCAATTTCCGCTCCATTTTATCAGCGTTGGTGGTTCAACCTATCGATTGGATTAATGCTGATAGCAATAGTCACATTGATTTATAAACGTCAACTTCGCATCCAAAGAAGGAAAGCAGATCAATTGAACGAATTAAATGCATCGCGACTAACAGCCATTCAATCGCAGATGAATCCACATTTTATTTTCAATTCGTTGAATTCCATTCAAGATTTAGTGCTGAAGGGAGATATTGACAACTCGTACACATACATAACTACATTTTCTAATTTAGTGCGAAGAACATTAAATTATTCTGATAAAGATTTCATTGACTTTGAGCAAGAAATTAAGTTGATTGAATTGTATCTTTCATTAGAAAAATTGAGATTCAAAGAAGATTTGGAGTTTTCAATGGATACCAACAATATTGAAGATGTCATGATTCCGCCAATGTTGATTCAACCGTTTATTGAAAATGCCTTAGTTCATGGCTTGCTGCATAAAGAAGGATTGAAACAATTAAAGATCAATTTCTCATTGACGGATGTGTTGATTTGCGAAATTAGTGATAATGGTATCGGAAGAGAAAAGGCCATAGAAATTAAGAATAGACAACGTGCAAATCACGAATCTTTTGCGGTGAATGCAATTAAACGTCGATTCACTATTTTGAAAGAACATTTCAAAGGCGAATTAGGGTTTGAGATGGAAGACATAGTCATTGACAACAAAGTCGAAGGGACAAAAATCACTTTACGCATTCCTATAAAAAACAAATATTGACTATTCATAGAAAATAAAGTGCGTTGCTAAAAATAATAGAACAACATAAGTTGAAACAAGTATGTTTGCAGTGTGAATAAAATTAAGGCCATATTAGTTGATGATGAAAAAAGCGCAAGAGATGTGCTTGAAAACTTATTGCTTCGTTTTTGTCCTGATGTAGAATTAGTTTCCAAATGCAATAACGTTGAACAAGCTGTTGAAGCAATTAAAATTCATCAACCAGATTTGGTTTTTTTAGACATCGAAATGCCAAACTATGCGGGCTACGAATTGGTTGATTTTTTTACCGAAGTGAACTTTGAAATTATTTTCGTTACAGCGTATGACCAATATGCAATCAAGGCATTTGAAGTCTCTGCGGTTGATTATTTACTGAAACCTATAGAAATTGATCGCTTGAAAGAATCGGTTGCACGTGTCTCCGCTAAGTTTAACAAACAGCAAAACAAAGAACGCATTGCCCATTTGAAGGAAACGTTGTCAAATTCATCTATACAAAGTATTTTGGCGTCAAAAAATGGCAATCAATACATTGTCAATATTGATGACATCATCGCCATTGAAGCCCAAGAATCATACAGCTGCATTCACACAAAATCAGATAAATTTATCATGAGTAAAAATTTAAAACACTTCGAACGAATGTTATCGGAGCATGTAAATTTTATTCGCTCACATAAATCGTGGATTATCAATATCAACTTTATCAAGCACTATTCAAAAGCTGAATTGACCATTTATCTTGAGTCTGAAATTAGTGCCAAACTATCCAAGTATAAAAAAGCAGAGTTTGAAGCTTTGCTTGTGAAGTAAGTTTTCTCAGGTATTTTTAATCCTTTTTTCCATTCCTCAACTGGTTTGTCCATTCCTGAACTTTATTGATAATTCAATAGCTAATCATCTAATTTAGTTCAAAATATAAAATTTCTTATCATGAAAAAAACTTTACTATTCTTATCACTATTTGCTGGAATTGGCTCGACCTATTCTCAAATTGTCAACATTCCCGATGCTAATTTTAAAGCATATTTGGTAGGTGATTTGTCTATTAACACAAATGGCGATACTGAGATTCAAGTGAGCGAGGCAAGTACATTTGATGGAAGTATAATATGTAATGGACTAAGCATTGCAGATTTAACAGGAATTGAAGCATTTACCGCTTTGACTCAATTATATTGTTACAACAATCTATTAACGGATTTGGATGTAAGTAACAATACGGCTTTGACTCAATTAGCTTGTGGTAACAATCTATTGACAGTCTTGAATGTAACTAGTAATGTGAATTTGACTTACTTGCAATGTATCTACAATCAATTAACAACTTTAAATGTAAGCAGTAATGTGGCCTTGACCCAATTAGATTGTTACAACAACCAATTAACAGCTTTGAATGTAAGCAACAATACGGCTTTGACTCAATTAGAATGTGGCAACAATCAATTAACAACTTTGGATGTTTCAGGCAGTACAGCTTTGACTCAATTATATTGCTATAACAATCAATTAACGAATTTAGATGTAAGCAATCATACAGGCTTGACTCAATTAAATTGTCGCTCTAATCAATTAACAAGTTTGAATGTTTCAGCAAATACTGCTTTACAGTACTTGCAATGTTACGACAATCTATTAACGACTTTGAATATTTCAGGCAGTACAGCTTTGAGTATTTTATACTGTTACAACAATCAATTAACGACTTTGAATGTAAGTAGCAATACGGCTTTGATTTATTTACAATGTTATAATAATTTGTTAACGGATTTAAACGTAAAAAACACCAACAATACAACTTTGACAGCTTTTGATGCTACTAACAATCCTAACTTAACCTGTATAGAAGTGGACGATGCAGCATACAGCACTACCAACTGGACAAATATTGATGCGACGGCAAGTTTCAGCGAAAATTGCTCTGGAGGAGTAGGTATTGAAGAATTTAACACCATTTCTATGACAATCTACCCAAACCCTGTTTCATCCATATTGACTATTGAAACAGAAGCAGCAATTGAGTCCATCCATATTTTTAATGTTAATGGAGCGCTCGTTCAAAGTGAAACAACAAACAAGTTCTCTGTTGAATCATTGATGAGTGGCGTTTATTTAATCAATGTGATAACTACTGACGGAGTTATTACAAAACGATTTGTGAAAGAGTAAGTTAAAGTAGTTTTTTTCATAAGGAAAGGAGATCGAAAAGGTCTCCTTTTTTTCTGTTAATGAACTGAATTGTCCATTGCTGAACTTTTTTGAAATCTCAATAGCTAATCATCTAATTTAGTTTAAAATATAAAATTTCTTATCATGAAAAAAACAGTACTAATCTTATCTTTATTTGTTGGAATTGGCTCAGCTTATTCTCAAAACGTAAACATTCCCGATGCAAATTTTAAAGCATATCTGGTTGGAAACACGTTAATCAATACAAACATGGATACTGAAATTCAAGTTTCAGAAGCAAGTGCATTTAACGGTATTATTAATTGTAGTAACCTAAACATTTCTGACCTTACAGGAATTTCCGCATTTACGTCTCTAACTAGTCTTAATTGCAGTGACAACCTACTTACCAGTTTAAACATAAGCAGTAATAGCGCATTAACTGCTTTGCATTGCTATAATAATTCCATCGGTAATATTGATTTTAGTAACAATACTTCATTAACCGATTTAAGATGCTTCGGTAATCAACTTACTAGTTTGGATGTGTCAGGAAATCCAGCACTTACATTTCTATCCTGCACTCAAAATTTATTTTCAAGCATTAATGTAAAGAACGGAAACAATACGGCTATTACTCAGTTTTATGCTGGTGGAAACCCTAATCTAACCTGTATACAAGTAGATGACGCAGTTTATTCAACTACCAATTGGATCAATATTGATGCAGCTGCAAGTTTTAGTGAACTATGCGCTGAATTATGTACAGTAAATATCCCAGATGCTAACTTTAAGGCATACTTGGTTGGAAACTCTTCGATTAACACAAATGGTGATACTGAAATTCAATGCGCTGAAGCTACAGCATTCACAGGTTCTATTAACTGTAACAGTTTAGGTATTGTTGATTTTACGGGCCTCGAAGCGTTCATTAACTTAAACTCACTGACAATCGCCTACAATCCTGTAACAACACTAGACATTTCGCAAAATACGGCACTAACCATTTTACATGTTTACCTTAACGCATTAACCTCTTTAGATGTTAGTAATAATACTGCACTTGTTGAACTGAGATTTGAGCGAAATCCAATAATGAATATTGATATTAGTAACTTGACAAATCTTGAGTTGTTAACTTGTGGAAATAGCGGATTAACAAGTTTAGATGTTACCAATAACCCAAATCTTGGAGTTCTTGATATTGGAGGAAATCCAGCTAGTGGAAATGTCAATCAAATTACATCTTTAAATTTAGCCAATAATACACAATTATATTATTTAGGAACATGGGCGACACCAATAGCATCTCTTGACTTAACTAACAACGTAGGATTAGAAATTCTACAATGTTCTTCTAACAATTTAACAGTTTTGGATGTTTCAATGCTTCCTAGTTTAGAAAACTTAAGTTGTAGCTCAAACTCAATCACTTCGCTTGATGTTTCTAATAATCTTGCATTGACAACCCTAAGTTTTGGAATGAATCCTATCGTTGGTTCATTTGATTTAAGCAATCATGCATCATTAACATCATTCTCTTGTTTCGATACACAAATTTCAGGGCTTAATATAGCCAATGGGAATAACTCCAACTTTACCGCAATGCAGGCATACGAAAACCCAAATTTGACATGTGTACAAGTAGATGATGCAGTTTGGTCAACTGCCAATTGGAATGCTTGGGACAACATAGATGCTACCACTACTTACAGTCTGGATTGTAATTCTTGTATTGTAAATATCCCTGATGCTAACTTTAAAGCGTACTTAGTTGGAAATGCAGCGATTAACACAAATGGTGATACTGAAATTCAATGCAGTGAAGCGAGTGTTTACAGCAGTCAAATCTTTGTACAAGCTTTGGGTATTCAAGATTTAACAGGACTTGAGGCGTTTACATCGTTGGTATCATTAAATTGCAATTCTAATTTACTGACTAGCATCGATGTTAGTGCGAATACAGCACTTTTCAGTCTTAATTTTGCAGCAAATCAGATCTCTGCAATAGATGTAAGTAACAATTTGCAGCTTTCAGATTTATTTTGTGATTATAACCAGCTAACAACAATTGATGTTAGTTCAAATATTAATCTGACAAAACTGAATTTTAACAATAATAATGTGTCTCAGGTCGATATTAGTGCCAACTCAAACCTGATTGAATTGGGTTGTGAATCAAACACCTTGACAGATTTAAATGCTGCTAATGGGAACAATATCAATTTTACAGCATTTTACGCAACTGGTAATCCAAATTTAACGTGTATTGAGGTAGATGATGCTACTTATTCTACTACAAACTGGACAAATATTGATGCTACAGCAAGTTTCAGTGAAAATTGTGCTGGAGGAGTGGGTATTGAAGAATTTAACACCATTTCTATGACGATCTATCCAAACCCTGTTTCATCCATATTGAATATTGAAACAGAAGCAGCAATTGAATCTATCCATATTTTTAATGTTAATGGAGCGCTCGTTCAAAGTGAAACAACAAAAAAGTTCTCTGTTGAATCATTGATGAGTGGTGTTTACTTAATCAGTGTGAAAACTACAGATGGAGTTATTACAAAACGATTTGTTAAAGAGTAAGTTAAAGTAGCTTTTTATTTTTTCATGTGTGAAGGGGATCGAAAGGTCTCCTTTTTTTCTGTTAATAAACTGAATTGTCCATTGCTAAACTTATGATCGACTTTTAGCTTTTTCCACTCTATTTTTATTCTAAAAACTAGTCAATATGAAAAAACACTTACTTAGCATTTTAAGCCTAACATTAGTTGTTACGGCTAATTCTCAAACAACAATTGTAGATGTTACCAATTCTATAACAGGCGACACATGGATGGATCGCAACCTAGGCGCTACACAAGCGGCAACAAGCAGCACGGATGCAGCGGCCTATGGTGATTTATACCAGTGGGGAAGAGGTGCAGATGGACATCAGTTATTAACATCTACAACTACATCTACATTGAGTGCAACAGCAACACCTGGTCATGGTGATTTTATCATTAATCCAGATGCCCCAAGAGATTGGCTGGATCCTCAAAACGACAACTTATGGCAAGGTGTTAATGGAACAAACAATCCATGTCCAACAGGATACCGATTGCCAACCATTGCTGAACTTGACGCTGAACGTGCCACTTGGAGTTTCCAAAACAGTGATGGCGCATTTAATTCGGTTCTTAAGCTTCCAATGCCTGGTTATCGCCAATTTTCAGATGGGATACTTAACAATGTTGGTACGACTGCTTATTACTATTCGAGTGATGCAAATGCTACAAACGCATTTTACCTTGCATTTCATGGCGATGTGGCAGGAGTATACAATTCTGACCGTGCAAATGGTATGTGTGTTCGCTGTATAAAAGATGCCACTGCTGGAATAAAAGTTGAATCGAATTCACGATTTTCCATTTATCCAAATCCAGCTACTACCTCATTAACGGTTCAAACAGATGAAATAATAGAACAAATTCAGATTTTCAATTCATTGGGAATATTAGTTCAGACTGAAAAACAAATTACCTTTTCAATAGAGCAACTACCATCAGGAGTTTATATGATTCAATTTCAAACAGTTAAAGGAAGCTTCAACTCTCGATTTATTAAAGAGTAAGTTAAAGTAGTTTTTTTCATAAGGAAAGGAGATCGAAGGGTCTCCTTTTTTTGTTGGAGTTAGCTACTATACAAGATGATGGTTTCCTAAACCAAATTAAAACTATGCTTCACATAACTAGACAAAAACAAGCGGTACTTTTTGTTGTTCGGAATTCTAACGCGCTCTTTCATGATTTTATCTGCGGGACTTGCTTTGATCTTGAGGAAGAGCTTGTAGTAGTATACATACGCCATATACACACCAAATCGCGAGTTTTTTGGGAGTTCTAAAATTCCCAAATAACCTTCATGAAAATCGCGTTCGATATCTTCTTCAATGGTCTTTTTGATTTCATTGTTAAAATTCTCCATGTTTATTCCAGGGAAGTATGTACGACCTAATACATGATAATCGTCTTTTAAGTCACGGAGAAAATTGATTTTTTGAAATGCAGAGCCTAACTTCATTGCGTTTGGTTTCAAGCGAAGGTATTCTTCTTCATCTCCAAACACAAAAATCTTGAGACACATTAGTCCAACCACTTCGGCTGAACCCAAAATATATGTTTCGTAGTCTTCTTGCGAGTATTTTTCAAAATCCAAGTCCATCTCCATACTTCGTAAAAAAGTATCGATAAGCTCGTGTGGAATGTTGTAGCTGTTTACCGCGTGTTGAAATGAATTCAAAATAGGGTTTAGCGAAATACCTTCATCAATTGCTTCAAACGTTTGTCGGCGGAAATCTGCCAATAATTTTTCTTTGTCAAATCCGTGAAAAGAATCTACAATTTCGTCAGCTAAACGAACGAAACCGTAAATGTCATATATAGGCTGTCTGAGTTCCTTCTCCAAAAACTTAATTCCTAAGGAAAACGAAGTACTGTAACGCTCTGTTGTTAGCTTACTGGTATGGTGAGATAATTGATCAAATACTTTCTTCATCGCGTACTAGTGTTTCAGGTTCATTTCTATTTGACCCGCAACTACTTCGCCAGAAATTATAGCTGGAGGTAATCCTGGTCCAGGAGTAGTAAGTTGTCCTGTATAATAGAAATTAGATAGTTTTTTATGTTTAAGTTTTGGTTTCAATATTGCTGTTTGTCTCAACGTATTTGCCAGTCCGTATGCATTACCTTTAAATGCATGGTAATCTTTTTTAAAGTCGTCCAACGAATAACTTCTTTTATAGACAATAGAATCGCGAATTGATGTTCCCGTTCGCGCTTCGAGTTTGTCCATCACCATGTCGAAATATTTTTCGTGCAAATGTACGTCATCTTTCAAATCAGGCGCAACTGGAATTAAAATAAACAAGTTTTCTTTTCCTTCAGGAGCTACTGTCGAATCTGTTTTTGAGGGACAGCAAGCATAGAACAAAGGCTTGCTTGGCCATTTTGGCTCTGTATATATTTCGTGCGAATGAACTGAAAAATCTTCGTCAAAAAATAAATTATGGTGATGAAGTCCATCAATTTTCTTGTCTACCCCTAAATAAAACAAGAGTGAACTTGGCGCCATTGTTCGGGTGTTCCAATACTTTCTATCGTAATTCGCATGTCCGTTCAGTAAGTCATCTGTGTGTGCATAATCAGCTGAGGACACGACAATATCCGCATCAAAATCACCATTTACCGTTTTTACCTTCGACACGTTCTTGCCTGAATATTCAAATCCTATTACTTCGTGATCTAAAAGAATTTTGACTCCTTGATCAGTTGCAATTTTTTCAAATGCTTCAACCATTTTATACATTCCGCCCATTGGATACCAAGTCCCCAACTTCAGGTCTGCATAATTCATTAGTGAATAAAGCGCTGGTGTTTCTTTTGCAGTAGCACCGAGAAATAGAATTGGAAATTCGAGTAGCGATAATAATTTTGGGTGAGTGAAATGTTTGCGAATATGTTTTTCAAAAGAAGAGAACAATTGCAATTTAAACATCCCTCCAATCACACGTCTGTCAATAAATTCAGTTAACGAAACACCTGGCTTAAAAACCAAATCATTCATTCCAACTTCGTATTTATACTGTGCTTCTTTTAGAAATTTGTCCAATTTCTCTGCGCTACCTTTTTCAATTGATTCGAAAAGTGCTAAAAGCTCATCATAATTTGCAGGGACATCAGTCTGCTCGTCATCTTTCCAGAACACACGATAAGAAGGGTCAATACGCTTCAACTCGTAAAAGTCAGATGTCGTATATCCGAATTTTTTGTAGAAATTTTCAAATACTTCAGGCATCCAATACCAGCTTGGACCCATGTCAAAAACAAAGCCTTCGTGAGTGTACTGCCTAGCGCGACCACCCACAAGTTTGTTCTTTTCAAGTACAGTAACGTCATGACCTTGCTTTGCTAAAAAAGCTGCAGAAGTCAACCCTGACACACCTGAACCTATGACAATTATTTTACTCATTCTTATTTCTCACCATAACCCGGAAGCAACTCCATGAGTTTCTTTCGCGCTAAAAAAATACGACTTTTTACTGTTCCAATCGGAATATCTAGTTTATCCGCAATCTCCTTGTATTTAAACCCCTGAAAATGCATCTGAAAAGGCACTAAATAATCCGCATCTAATTTATGTATTTGCTTTTCCAATTCCAAACCATCCATGTAATTCTCAGGCATATTCGACTTGCCAGGAGCATTGGTTAACAAAAACATATCCTTAGAATGATCAAAGATAGTGTTTGATTTTGTTTTTCTTCTATATTGATTAATGAAGATGTTTCGCATTATCGTGAAAACCCATGCTTTAAAGTTGGTTTGAGGTGTGTAATAATCCCTGTATGTGATTGCTTTTAACATAGTCTCCTGCGTTAAATCTTTGGCGTCTTCTTCATTTCGAGTGTAGCTCATCGCAAATGATTTGAGGTAACTCTCTAGACTTGTTAACGCATCATAAAACTCTAATGTTGACATAATTATTGTATTGTTTAATTAAAAACTCACATTACAAATTAGTTTTGTTCAACAAATTTGATGTTTTATTAAACAATATGCAAATTTATGCCCCCATATTTTACCTACATCATTTGCCAACATGGACAAAATAGAGTGTATAATACTGTATTACAAACATTTATACTGTTTAATTATTTTTAATAAATATTAAACAAAAAAGATTTAGGTACAACAAAATTACCGTTTTGAGGTATGCGAGTGGAATTGAGAGGAAAAGAAAAAGCCTTAAAAAAAGTACTATTTTACTTTATTGACAGCATTGTATAAGTCTTTTGGTTGGTGAATCACTTCAAAATCAGTACTTTTTTTGTTCATCATTTGATACCCCCCTATTACTAGCGTTTTTTTATAAAAGGATCTCAACTCAGAAAAATGAGCTCTAAACAAATTGTCATCAACACTTACAATCCAAGAAGACACTACTAAATTGGGGTTTACTTGTTCAATGATTTGTTTTAGCGCATCAAGAGGCACTGATTGTCCCAAATAATAAATCTTCCAACCCATTTTCTTCAACACATAATGATAGAACAACAATCCTAACTCGTGCCATTCGTGCTCGGGTAAATAAAGTACTGCTTTTTTGATGTCATCACCTGATTTGGCTTCTAGCTTATCAATTGCAGTAATAATTTTTTGTCTAATCAAGTGAGAAATAAAATGTTCTTGAGCCGGATTGATGGTTCCGACAAGCCACATTACCCCTATTCTATCCAAAAAAGGGACAACATGTTCAGAAAAAGTAATCTCAAGGCCTTGCTTGTCGATTAGTTCATCAAATGTATCGCAAAAAAGTTGTTCATCTAAGCGTAATAATGCCAATATAAATTGTTCAATTGCATTACTTTCAATTGAAGTGCTCTGATATTTTTTAATCTTCTTTGCTCGTTCATCAACCGTCATGTCTGCGATGTGCGAAATTTTGATCCCGTTGTTATTAAGAACAGATACTAGCAAAATGGATTGAAGGTCTTCATCAGAATATGTTCTGAAATTTGTTTCAGTACGACAAGGATTTAATAAGCCATAGCGCTTTTCCCACATTCGAATTGTGTGCGCTTTGATTCCTGTTAAATTCTCAAGATCTTTTATCTTATACTCTGCCATACACTAAAAACAACCTACTTCAAAATAAGTTTAACTTTTTCTAAAGGTAAAGCTTTAGCTATTAGTTAACTAATTAATTATCTGATTTCTCCCCCTGCATTAATCTCTTTTTCAGGAGAAACGAAAGCCAATTCACCTTTATCATTTTCAGCCATCAGAATCATTCCTTGAGATTCAACTCCACGAATTTTGCGTGGTGCAAGATTCAAAAGAACACTCACCGATTTTCCGATAATATCTTCTGGAGAATAATGCTCCGCAATTCCTGAAACGATAGTTCGTTTGTCTATCCCTGTGTCAACCAATAGCTTTAATAACTTATCTGCTTTCGGAACCCGCTCAGCTTCTAAAATTTTACCAACGCGAATATCCATTTTGGTAAAATCGTCGAACGTTATTGCGTCTTTTTGTGCAGTCACTTCCATAGGAGGAGTATTTTCTTCTTTACTTGCGGTCAGCTTCTTTAGTTCCACTTCAACAAAATCATCATCAATTTTTTGGAACAAAATAGCAGGTTTTTCGATTGGGCTTCCCGCAAGAAGTAAATCCATACGCCCAGCGTCAACCCATTTCAATTCAGGTAAATTCAAAAATGCAGCTATTGTTCGCGCTGTTTTTGGCAAAAATGGCTGCAATACTATCGTCAAGTTCGCCGTAATTTGCAGGGCAATATTCATTATAGTCTTTACACGCTCTGGATCTTCTTTTACTAATTTCCAAGGCTCTGTATCCGCCAAAAATTTGTTTGCTATTCGCGCTAAATTCATCGCTTCACTTTGAGCTTCACGCAGTTTATAGCGATAAACCAATTGTGATATTTTGGTGGGAATAGTCTGTACTTCTGCAATCAATTGTTTGTCTTCCGCAGTCAATTCTCCTTGTTCTGGAACAGTCCCCTCGTAATATTTGTGTGACAATACCAGCGCGCGATTGACAAAATTTCCAAGTATATCAGCAAGCTCGTTATTGACTCTTGCCTGAAATTCTTTCCAAGTAAATTCAGCGTCTTTAGATTCAGGAGCGATTGCCGTCAAAGTATATTTCAATTCATCAACCTTTTCAGGATGATCTTCAAGAAACTCGTGGAGCCAAACTGCCCAATTTCGAGAAGTTGAGAATTTATCTCCCTCCAAATTCAAAAACTCAGATGCAGGCACGTTGTCTGGTAAAATAAATTCACCGTGTGCTTTTAGTAAAATAGGAAAGATGATGGCGTGAAACACGATGTTGTCTTTCCCAATGAAGTGAACCAGTTTGGTATCTTCTTTTTTCCAGTAATCTTCCCAGTTTTTACCGTTGTCTTTGGCCCACTGCTTTGTTGCTGAAATATATCCAATCGGTGCATCAAGCCAAACATAAAGTACTTTTCCATCAGCCCCTTCAACTGGAACTGGAATCCCCCAATCCAAATCGCGCGTCATAGCTCGGGGTTTAAGCCCTCCATCTATCCACGACATGCATTGACCAATCACTTGATTACGCCATTGTTTAGGGTCGTGATGAGTCTTTCCGTCTAATAATCCCTCTTTAATCCATGGGCGAAGCCACTCTTCGTGCTTATCCATAGGAAGAAACCAGTGTGAAGTTGACTTTAATACAGGAGTTGACCCGCTCAATGACGACTTTGGATTTATCAATTCAGTAGGACTCAAAGTTGATCCACATTTCTCACATTGGTCTCCATAAGCGCCGTCGTTATTGCAACTTGGACAAGTTCCCGTAATATATCTGTCTGCTAAAAATTGGTTAAATTCTTCATCATAATACTGCTCGGTAGTTTCTTCTATAAACTGTCCTGTACTATTGAGTTGTTTGAAAAATTCTTGGGCTGTTTCATAGTGAATCGGTGCCGAAGTTCGGTGAAAAATGTCCATCGATATTTCGAAATCACAGAACGCTTTTCCGATGATATTATGGTATTTGTCTACAATTTCTTGTGGAGTAATCCCTTCTTTCTTCGCGCGCAAAGTAATTGCAGCTCCATGCTCATCGCTTCCACAAATAAAAGCTACATCTTCATCATTCATGCGTAAAAAACGCACAAAAATATCCGCAGGTAAGTATACCCCAGCCACGTGTCCAAGATGAAGAGGTCCGTTTGCATAAGGCAAAGCTGCTGTAACAGTATATCTGGATTTTTGCATTTCTTTTCGCTAATTTGTGGGGCTAAAGGTAAGGAGAAAATTGATTGGGAAAAAGGGTGTTTTCGCATCCAACTTCAATTTTAAGGTAATTCACCCTTCAATCAAAAGAATTATTGAAAATAACTTAATGAAAGAGGGTTATTGAAAGAACTAATACAAGTTAAAATATTCAGGCATAAAAAAACCGCCACATTGTTATGGCGGTTAATTTTTCTTTCAGAGGATCTTATTTAAATGTTCCCCCTAAAGCTACACATTCTTCCTTTGCATCTTCGTAGATGATATTTTCGAAAGTGCTGCCTTTACAGTATTCACCGTTGTAATAATTATTCTCTTTAACCGAACATTCACCACATTTTTTGCAAGAAGAAATGCTTAACGCAAAAACTCCTGAAACTGCAATAATTATTAACTTCTTCATTCTTCTTATTTTATTCAATAGTTACAGTCTTAGTGACAACAGTCTCATTTATGAAATAATAATTCTTAGACGTAATCGTCTGATTTTCCATTTTATATGCTGCAATTTGCACTATACTTGTTCCAGTAGCTAAACCAGATAAATCTGCTGCCGAAAAATTACATGAAGTTGAATTTCCAGGTAAAGTTTTAAGCACATCCCCGATTTGGAAAATTACTGAATCTGCACCAGTAAGAGACGGAGTAGTAAGTGTATATCCATTTGCTTTATTTACAACGTCTCCACTTGATACTGCATTAACTGTAGGAAAAGATATTGTTGGGTCATAACTAAACGCACCTACATTTGCTGATCCTGAAACACTCCATGATACACCACTTCCAAAATCAATTCCAGTAGGACTTTGTGCACTTGGTTGGAACACATAAGTATTATTGTCTTGTTTTGTACATCCCAAGCTGTTTAGGTTAACTGTTCCTGCATCTAGAAAAGATTCCATGTTTCCTGTTTCATAAAAAACAGCAACCCCCAAACCAACTGTTACCGTCATCGGTCCAATAGGTGTAGTTTGTGTTGATTGGCTTTTAATAGCGACCAATGTTCCATCAGATCCTATTAATTCAGGAAAAGGTGGTGGTGTTGGATCATTTGTTTCCTCTTCTGGAACAATTTCATCAGGCAACACATCCTCTTTATTACAAGAAGAAAGCGAAGTGATTAATATAGCCATAAAACTCAACCCAATTAGCTTAAAGGTGTAAATTGATTTTTTCATTATTTTTAATTTATTGTTACTGATGACAAATTTATGTCGATCTGTATAGTCACACAATACGACAAATGACCTATTTAGCATAACAACAAATTTAATTTTCCGAAAATATAAAATCAAACTCAGTAAACATAGCCAAATATATTCTGGATTAATTATTTTAGGTAATTTAGGGCTCTATTATAGTAAATAAAGTAATATGCAACGATATCAGAACTACGTTCAGGGTAAATGGATGGACGGAGACGGAACGGAATTAGAATTATTTAATGCGATTACAGGAGCAAAAATTGGTGAGGCATCTAGTGCAGGACTGGATTACGAAAGCATCCTAAACTACGGTCGAACTGTTGGTGGTAAAGTGCTGCGCAAAATGACCTTTCAAGAAAGAGGGCGGATGCTAAAAGCGCTTGCATTGTTTCTCATGGAGCGTAAAAATAAATACTACGAAGTAAGTGCTTGGACGGGTGCAACAAAAGTAGATTCTTGGATTGATATCGAAGGTGGAATAGGAAACTTGTTTGCCAATGCATCATTGCGTCGTCAATTTCCTGATTTACCTTATTATGTAGATGGTACAGCTGCTCCGCTTTCTAAAGGTGGAACGTTTATCGGACATCATATTATGGTACCAAAGGAAGGTGTGGCAGTGCATATTAATGCGTTCAACTTCCCGATTTGGGGAATGTTAGAAAAAATTGCGGTGAATTTAATGGCGGGTGTTCCTGCTGTAGTTAAACCTTCAGAATATACAGGATACCTTACGGAAGTAATGGTACGCGATATCATCGATTCAAAAATTCTACCCGAAGGTTCGCTTCAATTAATCACAGGACTTGGACGTGGTGTAATTGACCATGTGACATCAAGTGATGTAGTCACTTTTACAGGTTCTGCACACACAGGGAAAATTCTAAAAGGTTTGCCCCACATTATTCAAGAATCTGTCCCATTTAACTTAGAGGCTGATTCATTAAATGCATGTGTTCTTGGCCCTGATGCGACACCTGGCACAGCAGAATTTGACATTTTCATTAAAGAAGTAACTCGAGAAATTACCGTGAAAGCGGGACAAAAATGTACAGCAGTACGTCGAATTGTAGTCCCTGAAAATTTGGTTGAAGAAGTGCAACAAGCAGTTTCAAAACGTTTGGCGTCGACTACTATTGGGGATCCATCCGTAGAAGGTGTACGAATGGGAGCTTTGGCTACCAAACTTCAAGTACAACGTGTGCGTGAAAGTGTAGAACAATTAGCAAAATCACAGCAAATTGTTTTTGGAGATTTGGATAATTTTGAAGTAGTGGGGGCAAATAAAAATACAGGTGCTTTTTTCAGTCCTATTCTGTTTGTAAACGACGACCCATTTAACAAAACAGATGTGCACAATATTGAAGCTTTCGGTCCAGTTTCAACTATTTTACCGTATAAAAATTTAGACGAAGCAATCGAAATTACCAAATTGGGTAAAGGTTCTCTTGTTTCTTCTATAATTACAGCAGATAATAACATTGCTAGAGATTACGTAGTAGGCGCAGCTTCGATGCACGGACGTATTTTAGTATTGAATGAATCGTGTGCGAAAGAAAGTACAGGTCACGGTTCGCCTATGCCTATGCTTACACACGGAGGGCCAGGACGTGCTGGTGGTGGAGAAGAAATGGGTGGAAAACGAGGCGTTTTACATTACCTTCAACGCACAGCCATTCAAGGACATCCTACAACGATTACAGCAATTACGGAGCAATTCCAAGTGGGTGCAGTACAACCAGAGGCTAATCCACATGTGTTCAGAAAACATTTTGAAGAATTGGTAATTGGTGAAACGGTATTCACACACAAACACACAGTTACAGATGCCGACATTGTAAATTTTGCTAATGTGAGTGGCGATAATTTCTACGCGCACATGGATGCTACTTCATTGGAAGGAACCATTTTCGAAGGTCGTGTAGCTCACGGTTATTTCATTCTCTCTAAAGCAGCTGGTTTATTTGTCGATCCGAAAAAAGGTCCTGTTTTATTGAACTATGGAATTGATGAAGCACGTTTCACTAAACCTGTTTATCCAGGAGCGACAATCGGTGTGCGTTTTACCGTAAAAGAAAAAGTAGATCAAGAAAAACGCTCGGAAGATGACATTGCTAAAGGTATCGTAAAATTCTTGGTGGATGTCTACGACGAAACTGGAGAAACAGTAGCAATGGCAACCATTTTAACAATGGTGAAAAAATTAGATCAATCGAAATAAATAATTTGATAACGATATGTACGGAAAAATGAAAGCACAACTCGAAAATGAGTTGAAGGAAATAAAAGAAGCGGGGATTTTTAAAAGAGAACGCATTATTACTACACCACAAGGAGCGTCAGTGAATGTAACAACACAAGACGATGTGGTGATTATGTGTGCAAACAACTACTTGGGACTTTCTTCTCATCCTGAAGTTATTCAAGCAGCAAAAGACGCATTGGATACACATGGTTTTGGAATGAGTTCAGTGCGTTTTATTTGTGGAACGCAAGACATTCACAAGGAATTGGAGCGCAAAATTGCCGAATTCTACGGAACGGAGGATACGATTCTTTATGCTGCTGCATTTGATGCAAATGGTGGAGTTTTCGAACCACTTTTCGGAGCAGAAGATGCGATTATCTCAGATGAGTTGAACCACGCGTCAATTATTGACGGAGTGCGTTTGTGTAAAGCACAACGTTACCGTTACAAGCACAGCGATATGGTGGACTTGGAAGCACAATTGAAAGCTGCACAAGCACAACGCAACAGAATCATTGTGACAGATGGTGTTTTCTCCATGGACGGTGATATTGCCAAAATGGACGAAATCTGTGCCTTAGCTGACAAATACGATGCCTTGGTTATGACTGACGAATGTCACGCTGCTGGATTCATTGGACGAACAGGTCGTGGTGCGCCTGAATACCATGGCGTATTGGACAAAGTGGATATCATCACAGGAACATTGGGTAAAGCACTTGGTGGTGCAATGGGTGGATACACTACAGGGCCTAAAGAAATTATCGAATTGTTGCGTCAACGCTCACGTCCGTACTTATTTTCTAACTCATTGGCACCAAGTATTGTTGGAGCTTCGATAAAAGTATTTGATATACTAAGCTCGACTACCGAATTACGCGACCGTTTGGAAGAAAATACAAAGTACTTCAAAAAACATATCATCGAAGCAGGTTTTGACATCAAGCCAGGAGATTCTCCGATTGTGCCAATCATGCTTTACGATGCAGCATTATCTCAAAAATTCGCTGACCGTTTATTGGAAGAGGGAATCTACGCAATAGGATTCTTCTACCCCGTAGTAGGAAAAGGACAAGCGCGCATAAGAACACAAATTTCTGCTGCACATACAAAAGCACATTTGGATAAAGCTATTGCGGCATTTATTAAAGTGGGGAAAGAACTTGGAGTAATTAAATAGACTCATTTTGAAGTTATAGGCTGCTTTCTCTTTAGCCTCAGTAAACAATATTGGGAGTATTGTGTTTAAGTATTGAACGATTCAATATCTAAATGCAATACTCCATTTTTTGGCATAGACGAGATTTGCGCATCCACGATAATGCTGGATTGTACAAAGCGTTGAAGTCAGGATTACATGTTCAACCCATATTTATCTTTGACCGCAACATTCTGGATGAACTTCCAAAAGTAGATAAGCGTGTTCAATTTATCTATCGCTATATTCAAAAACTGAAAATCACCTACGCACAGTACGGAGCGGATTTGAAGGTGTTTTATGATACACCGCAAGAAGTATTCAGCGAATTGGCATCATCTGGAAAAATAGCAGCAGTTTACACCAATCGCGATTACGAACCCTATGCCTTGGCGCGTGATAAACAAGTGTTTGAATTCCTCAAAACACACGGAATTGACTTTATAGGTGCTAAAGACCATGTGATTTTTGAAAAGGATGAAGTGCTCAAACACGATGGGAAACCCTACACTGTTTTCACTCCTTATTCTCGAAAATGGAAAGCAAAACTCAACGATTTTTTCTTGAAAATGTATCCCGTAGAAAGCTATTTGGATGCGCTGCATAGATCTACAACCTCATCCATTCTTACATTGGAAGAAATGGGCTTTGAGGATCTTCAAAACATCAATTTCCCTGAAGAAACCGTAAATCAAGAAATTATTTCGAATTACCACAAATGCAGAGACATTCCCGGAATTCATGGCACCAGTCGCTTATCAGTGCATTTGCGTTTTGGGACGATAAGCATACGAGAATTGGCCACACAAGCGACTATCAACGAAACCTTTCTCAATGAACTCATTTGGCGCGATTTCTATCACATGATTTTGTTCCATTTTCCTCATTCAATTGGCAAAGCGTTTAAACCTAAATATGATTTTGTAGAATGGGAGAACAACGAAGCCGACTTCAAAGCTTGGTGTCAAGGTAGAACAGGTTATCCTTTAGTAGATGCAGGAATGCGCGAGCTGAACAGAACAGGATTTATGCACAATCGTGTGCGCATGGTGGTAGCTAGTTTTCTCACAAAACACCTTCTCATTGACTGGCGATGGGGCGAGCGATATTTCGCAGAAAAACTGCTCGACTTCGACCTTGCAGCAAATGTGGGAGGATGGCAATGGGCAGCTTCAAGTGGTTGCGATGCTTCTCCGTACTTTCGCGTCTTCAATCCTACAACGCAAATGGCAAAATTTGACCCGAAGCTTGTCTATGTGAAGAAATGGGTCCCTGAATATGGTACTTCAATGTATCCTGAACCCATTGTTGAGCACAAATTTGCCAGAGAACGGGTGTTGGAAAGGTATAAAAAGGCTCTTTCAAGTTAGATCCCCCTTATTTTTTCCGTTGTGCAGTAAATTTATACTGAAGTGTGAGATAGCCATTAATTCCATCCGAGGGTAAAATTCCAGGTCCCGGGTAAGCTGTTGCTCTGCGTGTAAAGTATTTTTGGTTGGTGAAATTATTGATTCCGAATTCCAACTGGAAATGCTTTTTAAAGGTATATCGAGCAGAGAAATCCAACACGTAATACGAAGGAACAAGGCCAATAACCGCATCCCCCGAAGGAATAACAGAGTTTGACGCATCTGCAAACTGTTCCGCGTTGTAGCTCCCCTGAATCTGAACACTAAATCCTTTTACACGGTATTTTATTCCAGAACGTACAATCAACGGACTTACATATTCTACATTTTTACCAATGTAATTAGGCTCTTTGGATTCGATATACGTTGCCTGAATATAAGCCACATTTGCGAATAGCGATAAAGAATGATTTGACTGCTGTTTGAATGCTTTAATAAAGTCAAGTTCGGCAAAAACCTCCACACCTAAATTGCGCGCATTTCCAATATTCGTTCTTTCCTTTTCTATAGCTCCAGGCTTTGGAGCCAATCCAATTTTATCGCCGTAGAACACATGGAATCCTGCTAAATCGTAAATGAAGTAATCTTTTACCATGCCTCTAAATCCTACCTCAGTTGTGTGTCCATATTCGTCGCGAATATTAGGATCAATAATCACGTTTGGATTATTTACCCTGATGTCTGTGAAGTTAATTGCACGGTAGTTTTGTGTGAAGTTTGCATAGAATGAAGAACTTTTAGTGACTTTATATGAAGCTCCCAATCCAAACAGGGGAACGTTTCGCGAGACGTGATTGGAATCCGTTAAGGTATAGATTCCCAACGTATCATTGTTCATCGGGTGAATCACATATTGCTTGAAATATCCTGCTGAGCCGCTATTGATGTGTTCAAATCGAGCTCCAAAATTCAAGGTGATTTTCTTTCCGAAGAACACAATATTCTCCACAAATCCAGCAAGATTTTCAGACGGGTAAGTATATGAAGAACCTTCCAAATCATCAGGATTGAAGTATTCGAATTCAGCTAAATCACTATCGGTTGCTGTTCCTTGATTTGAGATTGTTTTTCCTCGATAGTAACGTCCACCCATTAGAAGTCCACCGTGAATTTTCGAAGGTTCTCCTTTTCTACCAAAATGGTATTTTTGCAAGTAGCGAGCCTCTACACCGGCATTTTTAAATTTCCCTTGCAACATTTCGCGATTTCCTCCAGGGTCTGCTTGCGTAATTTTCCCTAAAAACCCGACAGTTTCTCTCGAAGACATCATCCCAAACGCACGTACATTGATATGCGCTTTTTGGTTCACAGCAAAATCGTAATGAAGGGCAAGAATATTCCAGTTTATTTTAAACCAATTTCGGTCGCGAAAACTTTGTCTGGCATCTAATTCATACTGCACATCAGACAATCCCCCCGCTTGTTGAGCTAAGTAATTCATGTGCGTATATTCCAAACGAACCTGCATTCTTTCTGAAAGGCGATAACCAATTTCTGCAAATGCTTGGTGTTGTTCGAACTGACTGTTTTCACGATACCCATCCCCTCTTTTGTATTGATGAAAAGCTTGGTAACTCACTCGTTTTCCTGAACCAGCAACTCTGTTGAAAGTGCCAAAATAACCATACGTACCAACAGTATTTCGTGTCGTAAGTTCAAAAGGTGTGTGACTAGGAGGGGTTTTGATAATAAAATTCAACAAGCCGCCGAATTGCGTTCCAAATTGCAAAGATGCTGACCCGCGAATAATTTCAATAGATTCCAGAGCTTCAATTGGAGGAGTGTAATAACTTTCAGGATAGCCAAGAGCATCAGCGCTAATGTCATAACCATTTTGACGAGTGTTAAAGTTTGCCGTTCGATTTGGACTTAATCCACGACCTCCAATTCCCATCTGAATTCCTGCTCCATCACTTTCCCAAATATTTAACCCTGGGACTTTGGCAAACAATTCCCTCGGATTCCCTGTTGATTTTGCGCCACTTAAATTCGAGAGTTCAATCACTGTGTTTGTGCCAGAATAAATTTGCACACCTTTTATAGGAGGTAAATAGCCCACATCAAAGTCAGCCATTCTTTTGTGCATTACTTGAACCTCTTTTATTTCGCGATTCTTCTCAATAAGTAAAATCACTTTGCTTTTTTTCGAGTCCAAATCCTCTTGTGTAACCGTTATAAAAGTGCTGTCAAAACCAAAGCAATATACAAGAATTTCGTCTCCAATAGATGAAATAATATTGAACGTTCCGTCAGATTTAGTTAACACACTTTTGTTTTGAGAAGTGTTCTCAATTTTCACAAAAGGAAGGCCTATACGAGATTGGTCAATTACCTTTCCCGAAAATTCTTGACCAAGGGCAAACCCTGCATAAAGGAGCGATATGAGAATTAAATACTTCATTCTTGAAACGGTTCTATCCAAGGGCGATGAGATAAATTATATGGCAACTTCGTTAAATCGTGGGCTTTACTCACAAATAATTGCGAAGGGCGATTGTTCAAACTCACATAAATTTCAGCATGAATGGACGGGTCTGTAACCGTTATAGATTCTGAACCATAGCGAAATGTTTGTCCGTCAAATTGTTTTTTTAGGTATTGTGCATACTGCAAAATCATGTCAGGCTGAGTAGACATTTGGTCGATTTGAGTTTGATTCAAATACATCTTGTTATCAATTTCCGTTTCGCGACCTGTTGCTTTATCCCTCACATAAAAGGTTGCTGTACCTTCTTTATGCATCAGCATCACTCGCCACGAAAAGCGGAAACCTTCTTCCGTCCAAAAGAGATTTCCTGGATATAGAATATATCTGAAAGGAATGAGAATTTGTGCAGTTATATACACAACTAAAAAGCCACGAATGAGTTTGTTGCTTGTAAAAGTTGGCTTGTTTGTGGCAATAATCGAATTGCGATTAAATGGTATCAAAGCCTTTAAAAAACGTAGAATTCTTTCGTGAAATTCCACTGAGAAAAAGATCAGCGTTGAAAAAATCATCACCCAAGGGAACACACCGATTAGGAATAAATACCAAGTGGTGATATGGAAAACAACCACAAAGAAATACGCATACTTTCGCGTAACAGAATTGAGCAGAAAAAATACGATAAAAAGATCGTAGATACAACCAAACCAACTAAAAGCATAAGCCGTTATTTCTTGCTGTAATAATTGACCTACAATAGGAATGGAATGGTGAGCTTGCAACCATGTTTTTAGCGGTTGCGCTTCGATTAACCAATCGCTGTTTATTTTAGCTATACCTGCAAATATGTACACTACCGCCAATTGAAACTTCAGCATTCCTATATGCCATTGCGCAGTTGTATTGCGACTTATTGAAGGTTTGAACCATGCGTCAATCGAGAATTTTCGGTTTGCTGGTACGAGAATCATTAAAAAACTCATGAGGCTAACAAAATAGTAGTGGTTGAGGTAGTTCGACTTATCTAAAAGTTCGATATAGGTAAAACAAATAAAAAATACGAAGGCACTGTAGCGATACAAAAACCCAAAAATGATAAACAACGAGGCAATAAGCATTAGAATAAACGGAAGATACATCCATTGTCCAGCGAGCGGTTTTACCCATTCAAATCCCAAATAACCAAAATAAAATTCTGGATCAATATAAAGTTGTTGAACCCAACCTTTGAAAAGAAAACGTGAAACCCCAAAAAACATCAGAACCCCAAAAATTATTCTGTAGATAATTAATGGGGTTATGGAAACTTCTTTGTCGAAAGAGAAGTAATCTACTATTTTTTTATGGTTAATCCCCGTCATTATCTTGGTAGGTAATTAACACACCAAAAGAGGAAGTCATATCTGTTTTTAAGTTTACAACTTGCCCTTGAATTAAACTATAGAGTTCATCTAACGCGGCTACATTCTGTGACATCTCAACTTCCAATGTATTATTGAAAGTACTAATCTTAGTCAAAATTGAGTTGAAACGGTTATTGATGGTGGTGTTAAGACTTCCTTTATCCAAATGAATCAAGTAATCATCAAAACCTACACCGTTACTTCCCGAAGTGAATGCAACACCATTGTATAAATCCTGAATAGACTCTATACTTTTGTTTAGCAATTCAAATGAAAAACCGCTATAACGCGCCTCTATATACTCTGGAAGCTGAATCCCAAAACTCTGTTTCCCTATTGGAATTCCTATTTTAGCGTTTTTTGCCAATTCATAATCTCGGTTAAACTCATTCACCAATTCAGAAAAAGCGGATGTTGTTTCGGTACCCGTAGAAGCAATAAAAGTTGAGCGATAAGACGCCCAATCATTCACCACCATGTTGGTTTCAGAGACCATTTTACTGATAACATCCGACCCATAAATTCTGTAGTTCGCTTCACTTGTAAAACGAGATAATGCATCAGAATTGAAAAATAGATAATCCAGAGCAGAGAAACCAATAGCATCGGCATTTGCTGCCGATGCTAGGTTATACGTTCCACTTGAAATGTTAGATTCAACTAATGCTGTATCTGTAGGGTAAGTACCTATTGCTCCCTTAAAACCGTAAGTTCTAAATGGGCCAAAATCATATATTTTAATTGTTTGCCAAGCTAAGTAAGCTTCTTTCCAACTCTCTTTCACAATCTCAAGATTTCCAATTGATTGATCAGCCGTAAAAGTTGAATAACTTGTTTGTAAAGTATTCACTTTTACCTGAAAGTCGCTTAACGAAGGAAGAATAAGATTATCTGCAATATTTGTAAGCATTTGACCTTTGTCAAAGTTTGTTGCAGGATCAATTGGATCCTCTTTTTTGCAACTCACTACAAGTGTCAATAGCGCTGCAAGTATAATTAGTCTTCTTTGCATAACAAATTTGTTTTTTAATTAGTATTTCGCGTCAATTGTGTTCTTAATGCTGTTCAAGTCCGCCACACTCATTTCCCAAAAATTTGAATTAAACATTGCCATAAGCGCTGCATGTTCTGTAGCATCCATTCTTCTTGTTTCAATCGGCGAATATCGTAAATTCCATGCAAATGCATAAGCTTCAGAAAGTGCGTGTAGGTATTTTGCATTATCATTCCCAAAATAACCAACTGCATCACTTAGGTATTTCATAGCTTGGAATGCAGAGATTTCTTCCCACTCTTTACGAATTGCTTGAATTGCCGCATCACGATCTGTCAAAACCTTCGCAGTAATGGCTGCACGCCCTTTGAGGAAATTGTTCATCATTTCAGCATTAGAGTTTAATGTAGCGTTTTGATTGTCGCAATATTTACCCCAGAATCTGTTTGGAATTGTGTTAGGGAAATTGATGTCTACACCGAAGTAACCAAAAGCCTCGTCATAGTTGTGCTCCATTGTCGTATAGTATTTTCCACCAGCAGGATCAACTGGTGTTGTGTTGTCTACGTTCATTTTACCCTCACCAAAATACACATTCAACGATTGGTACATAAACACAGCTCCCATCAATCCTTTTTCGATTAATTGCACATACTCAATTCCGTTTTCGTCAAACAAATAAGTTGACGCCCCTGAAGATAGAATACCTGCTTGTCCGTTGCTTGCTGTCATAGCGTGATCCACACTTGCACCAGCGATAGAATCCATCCAATCTTCAAACATTGCTCGGTCAAATTCAAAACACTTGTCTTTAAGTTGTTTTGTTGAGCTGAAAGAAAAGTTTCCGTTTCCGTTTCCATTTGCGTTTGCAAACATATCTTTTAATGTCTGAGCATCAAGTACGGTAGAATTCCCCGATTTCATAAGAACAACCATTTCACTCAACTGATCTAAGCGCTCAGTTTGTCCGCTATAATCAACTGTAGAGTTTCCATTTGCATCGGTGAAAGCATAAGTAGAAGGGATATTGTAACTTGGGCCATTACTTGGGTACTCACAACTTCCGTCGTCTTTTTTCGCTTTACTGCTGTAATTTGTTGCTTCAGGATCTGTACATCCTTCTTTTTTACAGCTGACGAAGAAGAGACCAACTAATGTGAGTCCGATAAGTAAACTTGAAGTTTTCATAATTTTATATTTTCTTTTATTGATAAGAGTAATTTTTCAGCAAATGTATGGGCTAGGCGTACGGTCTGCAATACCACAAAAAGGGTATTTTTAATCATTCTAAATAAAAATAGGAAACAAAATTAAAGAAACATAAACATGTATAATGGTGTAAAACAATATTCTAGGCTTTAGTTGAGCTCCAAATAGCCAATTTCTAATAATGAAATATTTTATCTAAAACACCTCATTTTTCGTCTTTGTTGGTAACTTTACGACATTCTCAAAACGACAAATAATTCCCTCAACATGGAATATCAAAATACAAAGGAGTTTGCGCACGAACTGGACGAAAAAGACGCACTACGCAAGTATCGGAAAGAATTCTTAATGCCTAATTTTCATAAAGAAAAGGTGGTTTATTTTACTGGAAATTCGCTCGGTTTGCAGCCAATGCGAGTGGGAGCCTACATTCAACAAGAATTGGATGATTGGGCAAAGTGGGGAGTGGAAGGACACTTTAATGCGGAACGTCCTTGGTTTGCCTATCACGAGTTTTTGACAGAAAAGGAGGCTCGAATTGTGGGAGCAAAGCCTTCTGAAGTGGTAATTACACACTCTTTAACGACAAATTTGCATCTACTGATGGTGTCGTTTTATCAACCAAAGGGTAAGCGCACAAAAATTATTTGCGAGGCGAAAGCTTTTCCTTCGGATCAATATGCGTTGGAATCGCAAGTGCGTTTTCATGGCTATAATCCCGAGGACACACTTGTTGAAGTTGCTCCTCGTGAAGGTGAGCATTTGATAAGAGAAGAAGACATTATAGAAGCAATCAAACAAACTGGTGATGAACTAGCTTTAGTGATGATAGGCGGCGTAAATTATTACTCAGGTCAGCTTTTTGACATGAAAAAAATTGCCGAAGCAGGTCACTCTGTTGGCGCGTTTGTTGGTTTTGATTTAGCGCACGCAGCAGGAAATGTAGAGTTAGACTTACACGAATGGGAAGTCGATTTTGCCGCTTGGTGTTCTTACAAATATCTGAATTCAGGTCCTGGAAATGTATCGGGAATGTTTGTGCATGAAAAGCATGGCGATAAACCTGAGTTACCGCGTTTTGCTGGATGGTGGGGTTATGACAAAGAAACACGTTTCCAAATGAGACCGGGGTTTGTTCCCATGAAAGGTGCTGAAGGTTGGCAATTGTCAAACGCTCCAGTTTTCGGAATGGCAGCGCATTTGGCATCACTTGAGATCTTTAACGAAGTTGGAATGAAAGAACTTCGCAAGAAAAGTGAACTGCTGACTGGCTTTTTGGAATTTGTAATTAACGATGTATCTGAACGAAATAGTGACAAGGTTAATTTTGAAATCATCACACCTAAAGACAAAAACAAGCGTGGTTGTCAACTTTCAATTTTAGTTCACGGACAAGGGAAATCTTTGTTTGATGCGTTGAGTGAGGGTGGTGTAGTGGCAGATTGGCGCGAACCTAACGTGATCCGCGTTGCTCCCACTCCGCTTTACAATACTTTTGAAGATGTATATCGTTTTGGAAAAATACTAGAGAATGGAATCCGTTGATTTGACTTTACAACAATTGGTGCAAATTCACTTTTCTGGGCAACTGGACGAGCGAATGATTTACATTAACCTTGCAGTTCAAGCGCTGACGGTGATGTTTATCGGACTGTTGTTGTGGCGTCTTAGTGTGTTCTTTCAGCGAAAAAAAATGAAACAACGCCGTAAAAGCTCAATTTTTGAGTCAAAATTCGGCAGAAGATAAATACGAATTGATAATAATTGAATCATGCAAAATGTAGCTGTTGTTGGTGCAGGATTGGTGGGGAGTTTACAAGCCATTTTATTGGCAAAAAAAGGATTTAATGTAGATGTGTTTGAGCGCCGTCCTGATTTGCGCAAAGCTGAAATCTTGGCTGGGCGATCGATTAACCTTGCACTTTCCGACAGAGGTTGGAAGGCATTGGACAAAGCAGGAATTTCAGATGAAATCAGAGAGATTGCCATTCCGATGTATGGCCGTAAAATGCATGCATTAGACGGAACACTGACTTACCAACCATACGGAAAAGAGAACCAAGCTATTTATTCGGTTTCACGAGGTGGACTGAACCAAAAGTTGATGAATTTGGCGGACGATTATCCAAACATCACGTATCGATTTAATCATTTTTGCGAGGATATCGATTTTGCTTCAAACACATTGATCTTTACAGATACTGAATCAAACAAGAAAGTAGAAAGTGCATACGACTGTGTTTTTGCTACGGATGGCGCATTTTCTGCCGTACGCAACCGAATGATGAAGAATCCGATGTTCGACTATTCACAATCGTATTTAACTCACGGTTATAAAGAGTTGGTTATTCCACCAAATGAAGACGGCAGCCACAAAATTGACAAAAATTGTCTCCACATCTGGCCTCGTGGGGAATTCATGATGATTGCATTGGCTAATCTTGACGGTAGTTTTACTGTTACTTTATTTTTTCCTATGGAAGGTCAATTGTCATTTTCGAGCATAGACACTCCAGGAAAAGTGAAAGAATTCTTCGAAAAGACATTTCCAGATGCAGTGCCTTTAATGCCTACTTTATTGGATGATTATTTCACAAATCCAACTTCTACATTGGTGACCGTACGTTGCAATCCGTGGAATTTTCAAGAGAAAGCAATTTTAATGGGAGATGCCGCTCACGCCGTTGTGCCGTTCTATGGACAAGGAATGAACGCAGGATTTGAAGATTGCACAGTTTTTGATGAATTATTGACAAAACACACGGACAATTGGGAATTGATCTGCTCAGAATATTCACGTTTACGTGTGCCTGACGGTAATGCTATTGCAGATTTGGCATTAAATAACTATATTGAGATGCGCGATTTGACAGCAGATCCTGACTTTTTGTTGCGCAAAAAAATAGAGCGAAAATTCTCAAACTTGTACCCAAATGATTGGATGCCGTTATACGAACAAGTGACCTTTAGCCATATCCGATATAGTGATGCGCTAAAACGTGGAAAATACCAACGTGAGATCATGGATGAAATCATGCAAATGGATGGGATTCACGAGAAATGGGACAATGAAGAGATAATGAATAGAATTGCTGAAAAGGCGAAAATAAAATAAGTATGCAAAAGTTAACTGTACTGATGGTGTTGATAGCATTTTGTGCCATTCCTGTTTTGGGGCAACAAGCGTATCAACCAAGGAAAAAGAAAAAAAACCAGTACTTTACTAAACAAAGCTACCAGTACCCGCTTTATAAGTGGGCGGGAGAATATAGCCGTCACGGATTTCAATTTAATTTTGGCCCGACATTCTTGTTGACTCATGGTGAAACGCCTGAGAGAGATTTGTCTACATCGCCAGATACATCCATGACGTATACGCATAACCCCTCTGGCCGTATCGGTGGATTTATAGAAGTGGGAATGGTACACATTGCCAAAAGCAGAAAAAAAGTCATTCACTATTTTGACTGGGGAATTGGATACAAGCATTTTGCAGGAGCAGAACAAACACGCTTAATGGTTCACCGATTTGGTAATACAGAAGAGTTTAAAGGCAATGGCGTTTTTGACATGGGCTACCTCTACGGACGTTTTGATGTGCACAATGTGGTACAGTTAGGGAGAAGCGCGTTTTTAGACAATGCACTTGGCTTCAACATCGATTACCGCATCACAGGAAGCACTCCAGGTGACAACTCGCGCTACGACGGAGCTGTACTTCCCACGACTCAGCGCTTTCAACAAGATCTTGTAGCACAATTAAACTACGAACTTGGAATCGGTTTCAAAATCCGCGATGGATTTTTTATCATTCCATCCGTTCACACTCCCATCTTTGGGATTTACGAATGGACAGGCGGAAATCCTTCACTGCAATGGTATTCGTCCCGTTATCAACCTTTGTTAGTCAAAGTGAAATTCGTATGGCTGTTTAAAAATAAAAACAACGCATGTCCTCCCGTTCATGGGGATGGGGATGATGAGAAGCGTAATCAGCAGTTTTTGGATGGACAGTAATTCTAGACTTTAAGACTCAAGACTGCAAGATTCAAGACTTGTTTTAAGTAAATATTTTCTGAAAAAAGGCGACCGAGTGTCTCCCGACAATTAGACAAATTTGTTTCAAAGGAAGATATAAATCAATTGTCGGGAAGACGTATCGAGGTTGGCTTTTTTAGACTATTAGACGAAAGACAAATGACTTTTTTCTCGACAATTTGATGAATTTCGTTTACAAATAAATTCATGTCTTAATTATTGGTATAAATTCGGTACCTCTATTACAACTAATGAGTCTGTAGGATTATAAGCTTCTGTTTGTCCAAAATAACACGGAAACACAATCTGTTTGATTTTTTCTTCAAAGCGTGCTTGTTTCATTCTTCTTTCTTTTTCGACATAGTCTGCTTGTTCTTTGAAGAGCCATTTCAATTCATCTTTAATGGGCATGGGTTTATTGAGTCTTAGTTTGTTCAGTTGATTAATGGATGCATCTAATTTTTCTTCGCTGACCTTGGTAAGTGCAATTTTGCCTAAATCACCGCTATTGAGTTTGGTTTGTTGGAAATAGAAAAAACCATTTTCGTTCACACCAATTATTGCTATGTCGTAGAGCATATCATTGTTGAGTGCATAATTAAATTGGCCTTGTTCTCCTGTTATTCGCTGATAGCTATTGATTTCTGACGGGAAAAGATAGGCATATAAACGACCGTATGTCGTATGATTCTCTACTTCAAAACCAAAATCATTGTAAGTAATTGTAGCTGTTTTTCCTGTAGCGGGATCCACAATTTCACTTGTTTTGCGAGCTATAGTAGCTTCCATTACCTGACGGTCTACATTCTTAATTGGAGAATTCCCGTAAATCACTGTGCCTATCGTACCGCCAAATTGTTTCATGACATTATCGTAATTAAACGTGTATTCCTCTTGTAGTGCTTGTGCTTCTCGATTATCGGTGCGACTTTGTTCTTTCGTTCGCTCTTCACTAATTTCTTTATCCCATTTATTACGTTTACGTTGTTCTTGCTCTTTCAGGAATTGGGCATGTGAACGTAGTTTTTGCGTATTGTCTTCATAAAACTTTTGCAAATTTTTCAAGTGAGGATTGTCAGGATTCAGCGCACCGACATATTCTGCTTCAAATTGTGCAAATTCAGGATACCCCATTTCTTTTACCCGTTTATCCAACTCGGTTAAAGGCAATTGAAGGTTTTTCACGTACACATTTAACACTTCATTCTTACAGGTTGCGTGAATACTTGGCATTCTGCGTTCAAATTCTCTGGTAGCGAGTAAGGTTTTATTGAATTTTTTGTTCCAAAAGGCAAGTACTTTGGAGGGGGATATGAAATTTAATTCTGCGGAATCTTGGGGTGGGTTTATTTTAAGTGTGAAGGCAATTGCAGGAGGAAAAAGACATCCATTTTCATTGCAAATTTGAAATTCAAAACCTGTATTAATATTCATAGAACTTATGGATGTTATTTTTATTCTCTGAGTAAATATTACTTCATTTTTGTGGTGTAGAATTTCTCCAAACTGATTTATATCTCTAAGAGGTTTCTTTGATTCTTGTAACTCTCCAATGAGTTTGTAGTTGTTATTTAGTTCAAATTTGAATGATGTGGGAATGCCTAAATAATCAGATTTAGACGGATCATGATTAGTTGAAAAAATTTTCCAATCCTCAGCAATATTGACATGCACATTGATTGAAGCTTCATTATTTTGATGATAAGTTATCGATGTTTCGTATTTAAGGTAATTTCTCCAATTTCGATTATTAGGGTTGTTTTGATTATTGGGATCGTTTAGCTGTACAGCAACATTATAACTCCTTTCTTCTAAACCACTTTCAATAGTAATATAATCCCTTTGTTGAGGAATTCCACAACTCAAATACAAACTATCCCGAAACTTTTTGTCCTTACGCAACTTCATCGCGTTGAGTGAATCTTCGTAACCCACAGGATAGAAATCAAGTTCTGCCATGTCAACGGGTACGGGAATTTTCATAAGCGGTTCAGGGTTGACCCAATTGACAATTCCCTCTTCATTTTTTACCCCGTCATAGAGTTGCATTCCTGTTTTGTGTTCTTCAACGGGAATTTGCACATACACACCTGTTTTGGGGTTTATTTCAAGTAATGCACCTTCTGGAGTATGTGCACGAAAACTAAACATCCCTTGTGTTTCAAGTAAATTGCTATCGGCAACAGTGCTTAACCCGCTTTTTACAATCGTAGGCCCATCCAATGCTTCTTGCCATTGAATGACAGCCTGACCTTTATAAGGCTTTCCATTCAGTAAAAAACTACTTTCGGGAACGGACAATAGCACTCCTGATTTAGACAGAATAACGGTATCCAGCCCTTCCCAAATGAAAAATTCACCCTCCAGATCATCAATTAATGGGTTTTCAGAAAGTGATGAATACAATTCTTCAAACTTGCTTTCATCCAAAGGAGGTTTTTCGTTCAATTTGTTCCATATCACTATTCCCAGTAAGAAAACTAAGCCGAGTGCTAAAATCAGAACGCCTGAGAAATAGAGTTTTTTCAATAAATGATAGCGCTTCGCTACATTTTTCACAACTGACCGCAAGTAGTTGCGTTTGATAGATTCCTCCAAGTCGCGTTGCAATTCAAATTCTTCTTTGAGAGTATTGTTTGTCTTTAATTCTTGTTCAAACTGAAGACGTTCAGCTTCGCTCATTTTGCCTTGCAAATAGCTGTCTAATATTTTTGTGTAATCTGTTTTCATGATAATTGGATTTTAGTTTTGTTGAATAGATACAGAATCATTCATTTCGGAAACCATCAATTTGGCATCCTGAATGCATCTATATTTTTGCGCCTTGACTACCTTGTCATTACGCAAACCAATTTTATAGGCGATGTCTGACATCGACCAACCTAACCCGTAAAACAGATGAAGAATTTCTCTACACTTTTTTCCTAAACGCTCCAACGCCCCCTCCATCGTTTTGAACTTCATTTCGCGTTCAAACCAATCGTCTTTTAAATCGGCGACATCTTGTGTTAATTCATAAGTAGCTTGCTTATTTCTTTTTCGAGACTCATTGTACCATAAAAGTTTACATGTGTTTCGCACGTAAAAAAATGGCTCGACATCGAGAACAAATTCCGGACATTGCTTTTTCCGACAGAAAATTATTAACGCCTCTTGAAAAAGGTCTTCCGCCACATCCTTAGTACACCCCAACGTCGAAAGAAACTTTCTAATCTCAGGCCACTTCTTGTAAAGCACCTTAAGTTCTTTTTCCTGTTGTTTAAGTTGAATTGATTGATTCATGTTCATCACTTTTGTATAAGATGTCGGAATCCGATAAAGGTAAACAGAAAAATAAGTTTTTTTGTAGCGGCTTAATTCCCGAATAAGATTTAAGGGGGGTGACTTTTTCTAAAAAAACACTTGAGGAGAGGTCTGTTTGATGTAAAATGACACCTACGGCATTCAGATTTTAAAACCAAAAAGTTTCCATATAACTCAACTTATTTGTATCTTTGTTCGAGAAACAATCGGAATGAAAACATTTTTCGAGGTTATTTTACTTGAAGAAGCCATGGAATTCGTAGACAGCTTAGATAAAAAGTCGAGGTTAAAAATACTCTACAACATGGATAGAGCTAAGTTAACTAATGATCCAAAATTGTTTAAAAAACTGGAAGATGATATTTGGGAATTGCGCACCGTATACGGGGGATTACAATATCGACTTTTAGCATTTTGGGATAAAACAGGCAAAACAGAAACATTGGTAATTTCCACACATGGAATAATCAAAAAAGTAGACAAAGTTCCCAAGAAAGAAATTGAAAAAGCAAAAAGAATTCGAAAAGACTATTTCGAGCAAAAAGAATAGAGTTATGGGAGAAAAAGGAAAAATGAAGATGATGACACTTGACCAAATGAAGGACAAGCACATTGGAAAAGTAGGCACACCAGAGAGAGACAAATATGAAATCGATCTTCAAGTGGATATTTTGGGCGATATGATAAAAGCCGTACGAAAAGAACGCAACTTGACTCAGGAGCAACTTGGGGAGCTTATCGGTGTGCAAAAATCTCAAATATCCAGACTTGAGCGAAACACTAAAAACGTAACGCTCGAAACAATCTTGAAAGTGTTTAGTGCACTAAAAGCTAACTTGAAGTTAAGCGTGCAGCTGACTGATACAGATTTAAAGTTGACTTAAACCAACTAGTAAACTTACACACAAAACCACCCTACTCCCCACTAACCCTCAAATCCTTAATATTCAACTGCAAAGTCGTTTTGTCATTCCATGTATTTTCCTCGAGGGTATAAAGCACATCCACGGCTTCACCCTGAGTGCACTCGGTGAGTTTGTGACCTAAGTTGAATCCGATTCCGTGTAAGCCAAAAGCTACTCCAGGAATATGGAACTTTGCTTTGAGGTGATTGTCACCTACAATTCGACTCACGTCAGGGTCGAGGAAAACGTTTTTACTCATGAAAACGGGTTTCATATTTCCAGGACCAAAAGGTTCAAATTCGCTTAAAATACGTTGCAGTTTGGGTACAGTAAAGTATGATTCTCCTGGCTGAAAAATTTCGTTAATCTTAATTGGCGAGTCGATGGTTTGTTGTTGTGTACACATTTCGTCGGTCAGTTGGGCAGAAACGACTTCTTCGAACTTTTTGGCGAAGGCATCAATTTGATTGATGTTCATTGTTAAACCAGCGGCATACTTATGTCCACCGAATTGAATCAAGTGTTCGGAACAAGCTTCAATGGCATCATACACATTAAACCCTGAGATGGAGCGTACCGACCCTGCAGCTACATCGCCTGATTTGGTGAGCACAACTGTTGGTCTGTAATATGTTTCTGTTAATCTTGAAGCGACAATTCCGATAACCCCTTTGTGCCAGTCTTCGCCGTAAACAACAGTTGTTCGTTTCGTTTGGTAGTCTTCGTCTTTAGCTAAGTTTTCGAGAATTTCTTCGGTAATCGATTGGTCAAGGTCGCGTCTCAATCGGTTGTCTTCTTCAATTTGCGCTGCGAGTTGATCAATGTCTTTTTCGTTGTCTGAAATCATCAAATCCACGGCTTTTTTTCCTGACTCAATACGGCCCGCAGCATTGATTCGCGGGGCAATTACAAATACGACATTTGTAAAAGTGAGTGGCAACTCCTTCCCTGCGTGTTTCAACATCGCGGCAAGTCCTTTTCGCAAAGGCTTTTCGTTGATCATTTTCAATCCGTGATAAGCCAAAATGCGATTCTCTCCTGTAACAGGAACAATATCAGCCGCAATTGATATCGCGTTGAGATCAAGTAATTCGAACAACTTTTCTTTGGAAAGGTTTAACCGTTCTGTCAATGCCTGAGCGACTTTAAAGCCAATTCCACAACCAGATAATTCCTTGTAAGGGTAATTGCAATCAGCTTGTTTTTGGTCGAGAATAATGGCATCTGGCAATACATCTCCTGGAGTATGATGGTCACAAATTATGACATCCAAGCCCTTTTCCCGTGCATAAGCGATTTTTTCGACTGCTTTAATTCCACAATCCAGTGCAAAAAAGATCGCGCAGTTGTTTTCGGCAGCATAATCTATCCCTTTCAATGAAATTCCGTATCCTTCATCGTATCTATCTGGAATATAATAGTCGATTTCAAAACCATTTTGTCTAAAAAAAAGTACCATTTGTGCCACAGCAGTTGTGCCATCCACATCATAATCGCCGAAAACGAGAATTTTTTCTTTGTTTTCTTTAGCCCGAATAAGGCGGTTCACTGCATCTTCCATTCCTTTCATCAGAAAAGGATCGTGTAAATCATCTAAATTTGGTCTGAAAAATGATTTCGCTTCATCAAAGGTAGAAATTCCTCTTTGGAGCAATAATTGTGAAATAATTTCTGGTATTTTAAGTTCTTCCTGAAACTGTTTTATCGCAGTATATTCAGGCAAGTCTTTGACAAGCCATCTTTTTTGCATAATTTCGATTTAAAGTAAGTTAGTGATGCCAAAAATACAAAAAATTCTTTTCCTGTCAATTGCGTTGATATATTCGATGTCGAATTACGCGCAAGTTGTCAATTATAATTTCATTCAACCTCTACCACCGGGAGATAACAACATTTTATCCATTCCACCAAAGTTGATTGGAGAATACGCAAGTGACAGCAGCAATCAAAAAATTGTGGTAAAATCACGTGGGATTTTTATGGAATCGAATGTGTATGGTTCTATTTCTAGAGAAGAAATTAGAGAAAACAGCAAGTATGAAGTGAGAAACGACCATATTTTTGGAGTGAGCGACCACGATTCTTTGCCTTGTATTTTGGAAGGTGAGAATTATTTTTTCGGTATTCGAAAAACAACCGAATTATTTAGTTTCAACGGAACAAACACCTTGCGTAAGTGGGATCCTGACAAGATGGACCACGACTATATTTTGTGTTATCCTGAGAATGGCTACTGGTTACCTATGCTTTTGAGTTTCTCAGGCAATAAATTAATTATTTCAAATCCATCTTTCGATGATGTAAAAGAGGCTTTCTCAACTATAATTGATAAATTTACCGAAGATGGCGAAGGTGTTACACACATTCATCTTCATCCAAGTAGTGAAGAATGGAGCCGAATTGACCTAAAGACTTATTTTATTCACCAAACCGTTTATACGAGAGAATAAATTGACAGAAAAACAAACTACTATGAAAACACGTATTCAACTTTTACTTTGCGCTGTATTATTATTAAGTGTAGCATGTAAAAAAGACACTCCAGACGATGATAATCCAACCCCGGATGATTGTCAATCTTCAATTTCATCATCCACTGCAGTGCAGGGATACGGAATTTTGAACCGTCTTCCAGGAATTTGGAATGGACCTGTATATTCACCTACTCCACTGGGCAGTTTCCCTCAATGGATTGTTGATTTCAGACCGATTTCATCTGCTCAAGTTGCTTCAAAGTGCGAATTGGATTCGCTAAACGACATTTTTATGTCCTTTTTTATAGTGAAGCACGATTGCAAATACAAAATAGCTTTCAGAAATGGCGGTGGTTTTGCGGGACAGGTTCGCAATTCGTATATGATAATTGACAGTGTTTACGAAGATGCAAACATGGCATTCTACCGTTTTTCAGATCCCATTTCGGGAGGAAATAGAGTCCACACTAACATCACTTTCAAACAGGATAGTATAAAAATGTTCACCTACACAAATCACTACAACACATTGCCGCAACCTCAATTACACATGCAGTGGCTTTCAAAACGTCAGGATTTGAGTTCGGCTCAGCCAGCAATCTCGGCGTTTAACTTCCCTTCAAAAGTGATGGTGCGCGACTTTACAAGTACATTTGATGGGCTTACAGAATCAATATTCTATTCAAGCGCTTCTGATCCATATCCTGAAAACGAACAGCCATATTTGGGACAAGGACAGGTAAATGTGCAAATTACGGCGCCTGCCACTCCTGACCCAGCGAAAAAGGTGTTAATCTTTTTGACCACACAACCCTTATTCAGTGGATTTACGTTCCTACCGGGAAATTTAATTTATCGTTCACGTCTTGTTTTTGTGGGAGCTCAGGCACAGACAGGCTTTTTGTTTAATTACTTGCACCCTGGAAATTATTACGTAAACGCTATTTATGACAACAACGGCGATTATAATTTCTCAAGCGGCGATTACATGAACAGTAACTTCGATGTACCAATGACACTTGCTCCAAACGGTCAAACAAGCGCAGATGTGGTGATTAATTTTCAGATTCCGTAGCGATTTTTAAATAAAAAGTACACGACATGAAAAAGATAATGATGTTAACTGGTTTATTCTTTTTTGCATTGAGTTCTCAAGCTCAGCAAGTAACCAAAAAAGAAATTCAAAGCACAATTAGTGGTGTAACTGTGTACTTGTCGGGAGCTGAAATTAAGCGAAAAACGGAAATTAATTTGGAGAAAGGGTTAAACGAGTTGCGTTTTATCGAGATAAGCGCTAAAGCAGATTCAAGAAGTATCCAATTTGAAACAGATCAAAATGTGGAGATGCTTTCTATTACCATGGAGCGTGATTTCCTTTCGTTGGATGAATCGAATAAAAAAATCAAACAGATAAAAGATTCGCTTCAGTACTACGCTGAAAAAACACGCGACATTGATGATGAACTTGGTGCGCTTGAGGCAGAAAAGCAAGTGTTGGCAAAGAATCAAAAAATTGGAGGTGAAAATGTGAGTTTGACTGTTGAACAAATTAAATCAACGGCTGAGTTTTACAGAAAAAGAACGGGAGAAATTAACAAAACTGTTTCGGGATTTATCCGCCAAAAAGAAGAATTAGCTTTGCGAACGGCAAAACTTCGTCAACAACTTTTGGAATACAATTATAAAGAGAATGCCAAAAATAACGTGATTGTAGTTTTAGTAGAAGTACCCCAATCTGGAAAGATTAATGCGACATTAAAGTACAACGTAAACAGCTGTGGATGGGCTCCAAGTTACGACTTGATTGCTGAGGATATTTCGGGTAAAATTGAATTGAAATACAAAGCAAAAGTGTTTAACAACACCGGAAATGATTGGGAGGATGTAAATATTAAACTTTCCACAGGTGACCCGAATTTGAGTGCGTCGTCACCATCGTTGAATGCTTGGTATTTGAACTCGACTTCATTTGCCTCGGGAGCGAAAAAAGACTATTCAATTCCTCAAGCTCAAAATAGAGTAGATAACTACAAACAACAAACTCAAAAAAACGAACGAACACTTTCTGATTTTGAAGGAAGAACGTTTAATGCAGATTTTGGTGATATTGGAGGTGTAACAACCCCTGTAGTAGCTATGACAACGATTGAGGTGAGTGAGTTGACAACGGAATTTGAGATTGAGAAAAAGTATTCAATTCCTTCCGATTCACGCCCTTATATTGTAGAAATCACCGAATACTCATTGGACGCCACGTTTGAGCACGTAAGTGTGCCTAAATTGGATAAGGATGCCTTTTTACTGGCAAAAATTGCAGGGTGGGAACAATTGGATTTAGTTCCTGGACCTACAAATGTGTACTTTGCCCAAACTTACGTCGGCGAATCGTATATCAACACCCGCAATGTGGAAGATACATTGGGATTGTCATTTGGCCGCGACAAGAAAATTCTGATTACGCGTAAAAAAGTTGAAGAATTCTCCAGTAAAAAGGAAATTGGCAATTGGAAAAGAGATGTATATACCTATGAGATTATCGTGAAAAATAACCGAAATAGAGCTATCCGAATGGAAATGAAAGACCAAGTTCCTGTTTCTCAGGACAGTGACATTACGGTAACAGTTGAGGAAATTTCAGGAGCTAATTTAGACCCTGCCGAAGGATTGTTAAAGTGGGATGTGCAACTTCAACCAGGAGAAGCTAAAAAATACACAATCTCGTTTACGATTAAGTATCCAAAAAACAAGAATGTTCAGGTAAAACAATTCCGTTCAATTTCTGCTCCAAGTTTTTAATAGAGAAAATTTGAATTATACTCGCTTGTTCCGCATAGCTTTGTGTGGACAAGTTTTCATTTTTTGAGATTTTTGGACAATAACTCCTGCTGAAGTTGTTCCATGGTAGAGACAATTCGATTTACTTTTGTTTCATCCGATTTTGCGCTATAAATCCATTCTATGAGTGCCTTTTGTTTTCCTTCCGATAAACGTAAAAACTGGGTGTACACATCGGGGTCATTTTGCAAGCAAGTAACAAGTTCTTCGGGAATGTCTATGGGTGTTTCATCTTTATAAAGTGTGATTCGAACAGTGTCGCCAGCATTTTTCCCAATCTTTTTTCTGATTTCTGCTTTGACAGGTAAAAACAATTTGCCGTTGCCCATCGGTTGTAAGCGGTAATTTTTAAACGTGAAATCATCTATGTTTCCGCGAACTTTTACCCAACCGAAGGGGGAATTATGATCGGGTTTAATTTCTGGAATTTCGGCGTACGTCCACCCACCCTTACCTTCAAATTTTTGAAGCAAATACACACAATCTACTAATACCTCTTCCATAGAATGGCTAATTTACAAAATTGATGAATTTGTAGGAAGAACAAACGATCAAAAAATACCATTTAATTCCTTAAATTTGGTGAGAAACAATACGACAAGAGATGAATCCCATTGAATTACCAGAAGTGAAATTAATCGGTTTAGCACTGAAGACAAAAACAAGCAACAAAGATGGGCAGTCAGGCAGAGATTGCGGTCAGCTTTGGCAACAGTTTGAACAAGAAAAATATTACGATAAAATTCCAAATAAATCAGGAAATGATATTCTGGCGGTATATCACAATTATGAGGGAGATTATATGCAGCCATTCTCTTATTTTATTGGTTGCAAAGTGCCAGTTGACACACAAGTACCTGAGGGTCTTGATTCGTTGCTTATACCACATGGAACATTTCAGAAAATAGTTGCTAAAGGGCAGATGCCGGATTGTATTGGTACGACATGGATGAAAATTTGGGACGCGAATTTACCTCGAGCATACAAAGCAGATTTCGAAGTCTATGACGAGCGATGTGCAGATTGGAGTAATGCAGAAGTGGATATTTATGTGTCAGTTAATCAATAAAGGATAGATTTTACGATAGGACTAAAGTATCACCAAAAAAACTAATTTTATCCTGATTTAGATATTATGAATAATTGGGTACGCATTGTAGTTTTTGCATTTCTCTTGTTTCAAACAGGACAAATTTTGCATGCCCAAGAAACAACAATCTCAGGAAAAGTAATTGATAAAGACACGAAAGATCCTTTGGGATTTGCTCAGGTTGTGTTAGTCAATGGAGGAGTTGGCGCTACAACCAAAATTGAAGGAGATTTTGAATTTTCGTTTCCGAATTCTATAATTCAAGAAGATTCTCTCATAGTGACTTACATGGGGTATCACCGCAAAAAAGTTCATTTTGAGCGAGGTAAAAAACAGCATTTAATTATCGAATTGCAATCTACCACATTCAGTCTCACCGAAGTTGTTGTCGGTCCAGGACAAAACCCTGCCTTCATTTTGCTTGACCGCGTAATAGCGAATAAAAGGCTGAATAATCCATCAAATTTTCCCTCACACACCTACAAAGAATACAGCAAAGTGCGTTTTGATTTGAATCATTTTTCGGATAAAATCAAGAAGAATTTTCTTTTTAAACCATTTGATTTTATTTGGGAGAATGTGGACACAACCGATCAAGGAATTCGCTTTTTGCCCGTGCTGTTGATTGAGAAAGCAATGTCCCATTACGTTCGAATCAATCCGAGGAGTGAAAAAACAATCGTTGAAGGTGTTAACATCACCGGATTGAAAGGTCCAAAAATGTTGGAGTTTGCAGATGATTTACAATTGACTCCAAACATTTATGAGAATACGGTAATCTTACTCGACAAAGGATTCATCAGTCCTATAAATGACAACTACAAAACACACTACAATTATTATTTGATTGACAGTACAACGCTGCAAAATCGCAAGTCTTATCAAATTGCCTTTAAACCTAAAAACTACTTGGATTTGGCATTTATGGGAAGCATGTGGATAGACTCATCTGATGCAGCGATTCGTGAGATTAACCTGCGTTTTGATATCCAAGCCAATGTCAATTTTGTGCGAAGTTACTTGGTTAAGCAAACCTACACTCCTATTCAAGATAAATACTGGTTACCTGATACGGCTGCGGTATTGGCTGACTTCACCGTATTAGAAAATCAAGCGGATTTAACGGGGTTTTATGGGCGTAAGACCTCCATTTTTCACCATTACGTAGTCGACTCGTTGATTCCAAAAGAAATTTTCTCAGGCTTGGAACGAGTAGAATATACAGATAGTGCCGAAATTATTTCAGAAGCTCAGTGGGAGCAATGGCGTAAAGGCGAAATGACCAAACAAGAAGAAAATCTTTTTGGGATGATGGAAACACTCAAAAAAGACCCGAAATACATCTTTCGAAAGAATTTGCTCGTGTCGATATTTTCGGGTTATATTCCCATCAAAGATGTAATTGAAATTGGCGATTTTTATACATTCTACAATTACAATCAAGTCGAATTTGGACGCTTTAAGTTTGGCTTGAGAACGCATGAAAAACTTTCCAAGCATTTTTACGCCTCAGCATACGCCGCCTATGGACTGCGAGATGCGCAGTGGAAGTATGGTGGAGAATTGCGTTTTTCTTTAGGAAAACAAACAGGAAAACGCACACATTTTGGAGCAGATTATTCGTACGACATTCAACAAGTAGGTCGAAGTGAAAATCAGATTGTTATAGATCATTTATTTTCATCGTTTATGCAAATCGGTCAAGGGAGCAGCAGGCAATATGTGAATGATTTTGAAGGTTATGTGGAGAAAAATTGGGCTCCGGGGTTTGTAACCCGACTGAGTTATTTTCACCAAACCTATACACCAACTCTCGACAATAACTACATCCGTCTGACTGAAACAGGGTTTGACACCGTGGCAAATTACATGGCTTCTGGCTTAGGAATCACCTTCAAATTCCGCTATTTGGAAAACAACGTAAAGGGAAAAATGGTTGAACGTCGAGTGATGCAACTCCCATTCTTGCGTTTCCCTGAAATCGCATTTGACTTCCGTTTCGCCGATAAAAATGTGCTTGGTTCGCAATTCGATTTTCAAAAGTTGAAGTTGCAAATACAACAAAAAGTCCGCGCTGGAAAGGCAGGGTACTTTCACTATTTAATTGCTGGAGGAAAAACATTTGGAACAGTACCTTTTCCCTTTCTTGATATCCCTTACGGAAACCAATTGCTGCTCAATGATGACAGAGCCTTCAACCTCATGCAATTTATGGAATATGGAGCGGACCAATATGTAGAATTCAATTTGCAACATCACTTTGAAGGAATGATAATGAACCGTATTCCACTTATTAAAAAGCTAAAATGGCGAAGTTTTGTATTTGCCAAAGGCTATTTCGGCAGCCTCTCTGCACAAAACAGTCAAAGTGTACACCTTTTTCCAAAAGGAATGACAGAATTCCCTAGTCAGTACTATGAAGTTGGTTTTGGTTTTGAGAACATCTTCAAATTTGCCCGCATGGACTTCACTTGGCGATTGACGGATATCAACAAGCCGAATACATATTTCTTTATTGTGAAGCCCTCGTTTGTGTTTAAGTTTTAGCCTGTTTTAGTAATTACTATTGAAGCATTTTACGTTAATTGCTTCAATGTATTCAATGAATTAATGTTAATTTCTTCAATTGGATCTTTATCTATAGTATATGAATCGACAATAATTGTAATAGATTACAGTTTTATTTATGCTTGATTGTAAATCAACACGAACGAAGGATTTAATTAAAAAACAAGTTGTTAGTTGATAATGTCCATTGAAAATAATGATTTTTGCCACATAAATTTAGGGCTTACATTTACTTTGTGGTTATACTCTGTACCATTGACTCAGCTCATGACAAGTGTGGTGTATTATTTTTCAACATAGGACTCAGACAAACACAAAGGCTCATTAAAGTAACTTATAACCTCACAATTTTTCGGGTATCACTTCCAATTATAACTACGTAAATCTATACATAAATTGAATGAGGAGTTACTCAAAATTTTGTTTTGGAAATGAAATAATTAGCTCTAAAGCTTCGGTATTATCCTCAATAAATGTTGGGTCTTGAAGTGTCTCTTCAAAAATTATTGGGAAATCTCCAAAATTTTTAAGAAGCTTTCTTATAAAATTTACTGAACTGTCTTGTGAATAGACTTTAACGAATATTTCACCTGAAACGAGTTCTTTGATGGCAATTTTTTCAGAATGCCAGAGTAAGTAATCAATTACCTTGTGTTTTAATAATTGACTACCCATTTTTTAACAACTCTAATTCATATTCATTTAATTTTTCCATACCAAGGTTTTTAATCTTGTCCAAAACGAAATCTATCGTTGTATTGTTCTTGACAAACTCAAGAATGAGATCTTCAAACTTTGGGTCGTCTTTAAAAATTTCAATGATTGATTGAGGTAATTGATCTGTTAAAATAGCATTCGACACATCTTCTTTACTAACCAAGAGCTCCATCGAATCTAAAATGGTGCAGAAATAATCACATTTTGACCTATCCCAAAACACTAAAAAATATTCAAACTGATGTTGATTGTCTTCGCCAAGCAAAACCTGCCATCTATCATCCTCTTGAAAATTGAGTTCAAGAGCATTAATTGCTTTTCTAAGTTCTTCCGGATTTGTGGGAGTGATGGATTTTATGAGTGTTGCGGATTGCATAACTTAAAGTTTTATTTAAAAAAGTTTTCGTACAAAGAAGAAACAACGCTACCAGTAACGTTGTTTCTTCTTTTATTAAAATGACCATAGAATTCTCATTGTTCGACCAATTTGATTCCAAACACATTTAAAACCAGTAGCCTTGCATTTCATTGCGCTTTGCACATTACTAGTTCTTCCACAATTTTGACACTGATATTTTGCCATAACTTATCTTTTTTTATAATCTTACCTACTCTCCAAGTCTTTTCGGCTTCCGACCCAAATTTATGCTTGATGGAAAAGCTTATTTTCTCTATATTATATCTTACTCCTTTACAACTTTAACAATAGTTTTTACAGCTCTATCTGATACGATTTCAAGGAAATACAAGCCAGATGGTTGATTAGACATAGGTACAGTAATGTTATTAGAACCAAAATATCTCATTTGATTATCTGTATAGATAAGTTGCGCAGTGCTATTAAATACATTCACAACAACTTCTGTTTCTGTGGTTTCAAATTCAATGTTCAAATAATGTACTACAGGATTTGGATAAGCATTTAAACTTGTTACTGTTGTTTTGTTTTCTGTTATTGATGCGGTAGATGTTGTATCATTTTCATTGATTACGTTTACTTTAATCCATGTATCTCCAATAATAATATATGTATAACCGATTTCAATAAATGATAATGTATCAATTCGTTGTGCACCATTAAATAAAGTAGTTGTATTAATAGTATCACTATTAAATACAAAATCAATTCTATCCTCAAGTGGTGTTGTTGCAAGATGACCAACTTTAGTATAAGGACCTGATATTTTAATGGTATCAGTAATAAACACATCTATGATAACTTCTTCATTATCTGGGTGTCCATCCCAACCCCACGTTATAATATCGTCTCTATCAGAATTGAGAAAATTAAATGTTACTTGCCCGAAAGACATTGTTGTAACAAATGCTGTAACCAAAGTCAAAATAAAATTCTTAAGCGTTCTCATAATTAGGTGTTTAATAAAGTCTAATCTCTTTTATTTTTAGGGAAGTATCGATAACCCCAAGGTCTATAAAAACCACTTCTTCACAATCAAGGCAAGTATGTTCCCAAAGGCTTTTTTCAGTTTTTTCATCTACATCAAGAATGAAATTTACTCGGTTTAACCCGTTTGAGCTCAACACAAAAACTCCACTTATGTAAGAGTACCATATACTGTAGTCATCATAAGCTACGATAAACTTGCTAATAGTGGAACCAATTCCAATTTCCTTTTCAGTTTTGAAAAGAGCATTTTTAATTATTATTGAGTTAATGAAATCATGATATTCATAATTGAAATCAACTTCAGGAATTAGATGTAAATATTCTTGGTTATTAAGAGATATGACTGCTATTGGAATTTCTTCACCTTCTTCCCCGACAACCATTTTCTTACTGATAGTTCCATTTTGGAGATTTTTAGGGAATTCATTTCCAATCTTGAAGTTGCCTACTGAACCTGACTTTATCAACGCATTTTCAGGCACAGTTACTTTAGATTGACTGTTTAAATTTGTAATGGAGAGAAAAACAACGATAATATTTAGAAACTTATTCATAATCCATTAGTTTAAAGTTCGTAACATCTATAACAAACCCACTATAACCATATTGATTTTCAAACCAGTAATTGAAGACGCCTTCAAACTCAATTTCTTGCACATATCCACCATTTCTTCCATAAGTTTTAGGTTTAATTTCATCCTTGTGTTTTTCAGGAATACGCAAGCGAAATGAATGTCTATAAATAGTTTCTTCATCGTACATTTTACATTCTAAATCTAAATAGCCATTTTGTGGTTTATAAAGAGTTTGAACTAACGCTCGACATTTAATTGGGCGCTTTGCAAAAACATAATTTATTTTTTGACTAATGACAGCGTCATCTGAGTGGGGAGGCAAGTCATTGATGATTTTTGAGTACTCAACGTTAAAATCACTTGCACAAGGAATATGAATGAATTTTGCGTCATCAATTCCTTCGAACAATGTTTTGGTTTCTATGTTCAACATTATTGAATCTAAAACACTACGTATTTGATTTTTTTCGTCAATATCCATTTTCTTAAGGTCATCATCGAAATGATTACACATTTCCTTAAGGTCATCCATTTTAGCGCGTTCACCTGAAACCATATATTGGTTAGAGGCTTTCATTAAGCATTCTTTGTACTCCTTTTTTACATCTTTGCAAGAGTATAATGTTATTGCACAAATCAGAAGGGTGATAGTTGCTTTCATAGATTAATTATTTAGTGTTTTATTTATTTCTTCGATAGGTGATGAACAGTTTGTGATTCTTTCATTATCATGTTCAATTCTTAGCACTGTTGTCCCATTAACTGAGATTGTTGCCCATAAATTCCCAGTAGTGTCTTGTCCGTGTACCACGCTTAAATCACTTGAACAACCCCATGTTTTCAAAAGGTCATTTAACTCATTTAATTTTTCTTCAATTATTTTCATAGTAGTATGATTATTAATTAGGTAAATTGTTTCGCGCACTAAATGTAGTAAAAAAACATTACACGTAGTATTATAAGGTTACAATTTTTAAAGACGACAAGTGCAACTTTGCTGTATGCCTGAATTATCGAAGGAATACATACAGCAGATTAAGCAGATTACTCCTGTAGTAATCGGCAAACGCATTAGGCAAATCCGTGAACAGAAGGGCGTAACACAGACTCAACTTGCCAATTGGACCGAATCAGACAGGCAGTATATTTACAAAATTGAAACGGCTAAAGTGGGCATAAGTGTTTCAAAATTGGCTGTCATTGCTCGGGCGCTTGATGTCAAGTTAACCGACCTTGTTGCTATTGATTAAGTTTGCCTAAATTCACATGTGATTTTTCTTTTCATCCGCACTTGTAATCATTTAATTCATATTTATTAAAGTTCTGTTTCCTCAGCAAAGTGCTCAATTTCAATCCTCACATTCTCAACCCGAAGAAGATCTGTCACATCGCCATGTTTCAAAATGAGATTTTCATTATCAAAGGGCATGTGGATGACACTAAGAATAAAAGCACCGTCAACTATAGAGAGATTGGTCAGTACACTGACTACAATATCTCCGATTTGTACTACATTGTTTCTTCCTTCAACTGGAAGTTTGCGTTTTCCTGAATAGTAGATCCAATCACTATCAAAAGCTTCGACCTTATCCATTACTCTTGGGATATTGGCGTAGAATTTTTCAAATATAAATTTGCTTATACTTTGCTTAGTTTCCATGGTATTCTTTTTCCATAAAATACAAATTCAGGTTAAAATTGTTCAATCTATTTTGTAAACGTGTTCTCAAAGATATAAAATATTTTACATTAATGCGCAAATTACGTAAATTATAATACACAAAATGCTGTATAAACTTGTATACATGAAGCATCGTGGAGAGATAGTTGAGGCAGCAGTTCGCCATAGTGGTTTTCCGATTACACAATTGGCTAAACGCTTGGGGAGAAGTAGACGGCATGTGTACAACCTGTTTGAAAATCCGCAAATTCCTGTTGAAACTATTCTCGAAATTGGTAAAATCATTCACCATGATTTTACATCTGAAATAAGCGCATTGAAAGGTTATCGCGTTCCTGAAAAAACAACTACAGCCATTGAGGTCAAAGCGGATTACCACCAACCCGAAGACAATCCAGAATATTGGAAAAATAAGTATTTTGGGTTGTTGGAAAAATACAATGCCCTTTTGGAAGAAAAAGTAAAAAAGTAAGCGTTGATTTTTCGGCATAAGAATTGCCATAGAATCAGTATGGAAAAAATATTTACACTACTAATAATTTGCTTTTTGAGCCTATCTAGCTTCGGACAAGAAGTGATAGAAAAGCACTATAAGACTGGAGAATTAGCCAGTCGTGAAACGATATTCAACCTAAACAATCCTTACAACCCCAACCAAAAGGAAGAAAAAGTAGAAGTGTTCAACAAAAAAGGTGAATTAGTTTATCACGGCAATAGGAGAAACTATGCAGGTCACTCTTCGGTCTACTTGACCTATCATGAGAATGGTGGAGTTAAAACGATTAAATATAGCTCAGCTCCTGATGGTGGAATTCAGTGGTATCGTTCGAATTATGTATTGGACGAAGAAGGTGGTATAATTTCAAAAACGGAAGACAGTCACGACAATAGACCAACTATGATAATTGAGCCAACTACAAAGTTTCCACAACGCCCAGAAATTAAACAAGTCAAGGAAAATGAATGTGCTACACCAATGGAAACACAAACGTTTTTCACTAATAAGACAAAAAAGAAATTGACGTTTTTGTTGGTACTAAAAGACAACCCAAATCAAACGGTGATTCACGTGTTAAAAAAAGGTGCGACACTTGAATTAGGGAAATACATCAATGCCCAAACCTTTCGAGAGCCGTCATCACTTTATGAAATAAAGATTAAAAAATCTAAATCTGATGTCTATGAATCCATCCCTTTACATGAGGTTCCTGTGAAAATAGAAGAATCAAGGCAACAAAAAGTTTACCACTATTATTGGTTGGATTAGCATTTCAGCTGTCTCTATTTATTTGATAATGTTTGGTTTGAACTGTGAAAAATAGTATTCAGTCTATCTTATTTTGATAAATATCACCGTACATTCAAAATGAAATTTTTTTATTGACACATTTCGGCTTAAATTTGCATTCAAACTTACTACTATTTAGATGATTCAGAAATTTTGTTTGATGCTTTTCATTGTGCTGGGAAATTTTTCTTTTGCACAAAATTCACTCTTGTTGAACGGACCGATAAACTATGTAAGAATAGGTGACTTAGATGTGCCAGGAGATCAACTTACAGTTGAAGCACTAGTTAATTATACCAACCCGTCCGTTAATATAGTGTCAAAACATACAGATCCGAGCAATGTGAATTATTTGTTTCGTCCAGGAAGTTTTGAGATAACAACTACTTCAGGATTCGCAGCTTTTGGTGGAGCTGCAGCAGCTGGAGTAACATTGACGCAAGGAGAAACATATCATTTGGCCGCAACTTACAATGGACAGTTTTTACGTTACTATGTCAATGGCTGTTTGACGGGAGAAATGCCTTGGACAGGAAACATGGTTCAGAACAATTTGATCACAGCTATTGGACAACAATCTTCATGTCAATGTGAACAATTCAACGGGTTTATAGATGAGGTTCGAATCTGGAATGTGGCACGCACTCAAGCTGAAATTGCACAAAATATGCTCGATTTACCAACCCCTACCGCTCAACCAGGATTACTTGCATACTATAAGTTTGAGGGAAATTATCTGAATGTTCAAGGAAACGCGACGTGGAACGGAGTGGCAGTTGGTGCGCCTCAGTTCCAACCAATTCCTTATCCATACCCCACTGCCTTGGGCGTCAATGCTTCAAGTTCACCAGTAGTGTGCGAAAACACTTCAACAGGAGCACTTGATATTTCTGGAAATGGAGGTTATTTACCGTATTCTTACTCTATTGACGGTACAAATTTTTTCCCTTCCTCTGCATTTGATAATCTCGCTCCAGGCAATTATACTGTATATGCAAGATCAAATGTAAACTGTGTGGCATCCACAACGGTTACGATAGCAAATAATCCTGCTTTGGTCGCAAACCTTAATGTAGTTGATGCAAGCTGTAATGGTATTGCTGACGGGAGCGCATCGATTAATCCTATTGGAGGTAATGGAAATCCATATCAACACGAATGGTCAAATGGAAATACTACTGACTTAGCAATAAGCAACCTTGGATCAGGAAACTACAGCGTTCAAGTTATGGACAGTTGTAAGATGTATGGAAACGAACTTGTGGAGAATGGTCATTTTGAGAACGGAAATAATAGTTTTCTCAGCGACTACAACTATTGTACAAACTGCTTCAGTGGTAGTAATGATTTACCTGGGGGACAATATTTGATTGGTCATAATGCAAATCTGCACCATGGTGGATTTCAAGGGATTGGATATGGTGGAGATGGTAATTTTATGCAAGTAAATGGAAGTGAATTCCCCAATACGAATGTCTGGTGTCAAACTATTAATGTCACCCCAAATACATACTACGTATTTTCATCATGGGTCTCTTCGTTACACCCTTCATCACCTGCTCAACTACAATTTTCGGCAAATGGAGATTTATTGGGACCTGTTTTTTCTGCACCAAATGTCAGTAATCTTTGGAGTCAATTTTTTGGCACTTGGTATTCTGGAGCTGCAACAACAGCAACAATTTGTATTGTAAATCAAAATACGACTCCATCCGGAAATGATTTTGCATTGGATGACATCTCCTTTAAAGAATGTCTGTCATGTGAGGAAACAGTAGATTTTTCTATCGCTGAACCAGATGAATTAATTTTGGATGTCACTGTAACTAACGAGCTGTGTAGTGCGGCAAATGGAGAGATAGATATTGTTGCAAACGGAGGAACTCCAGGGTATGAATATAGCATTGACAACGGATTAACATATCAAATTGGAGGAACCTTCGATAATTTATCAGCCGGAGTTTATAATATTCGAGTTAGAGACTTAAATGATTGTCAAGTTGCTCAAGTAGTGAATGTGCAGCAAGATGGAAGTGTTGTTGTGGTTTCGGCAGGAATTGACCAAGCAGTTTGTGAAGGAGAATCAATTGTGCTTAGTGCTGCTGGCACGGGAACTTTTATTTGGGATAACGGCATTGTAGATGGAGTAGCATTTACGCCAGGAATGACAATGACATATACGGTCACTGCTACGGATCAGTTTGGTTGTACTGCAACAGATGATGTGTTGATAACCGTTAACCCACTACCAAATGTGTTTGCAGGAAATGATCAAACTATTTGTGTGGGGGACAATGTAGTATTACAAGGATCAGGTGCAAATACATATCAATGGAGCAATGGTGTTCAAGACAATATTGCTTTTAGTCCAGGGACAACTCAAACCTATACGGTAACTGGTTCAGACGCAAATGGGTGCTCAAACTCAGATGAGGTTATGGTAACCGTTAACCCACTCCCTAATGTGTCGGCAGGGATAGACCAGCAAGTTTGTTCAGGAACTCAAGTTATACTTTCAGCAACTGGAGCAGTCAATTATGTTTGGGACAATAGTGTGATTAATGGTCAGCCGTTTACACAACCCGTTGGTTCGACAACTTACACCGTTGTCGGTCAAGACGCGAACGGGTGCATGAACGTAGATCAGGTTACAGTAACAGTTTTTCCCCTTCCAAATCCAACTTTTTTAGTACAAAATATTTCAGGTTGTGCACCAATCGAAGCTGTTTTTGTCAATACAACAATAGGAGCTAATTTGGCAAATTGTAGCTGGAATTTTGGAGATGGAACTTCAGGTTCGGGATGCAATTCAGTAAATCACATATATACCAACGAAGGGTGTGCCAATGTGTCCCTCACTGTAACCACAAATGAGGGATGCTCGAATACAACCAGTGCTTTAGATGCTGTTTGTGTTTACGGTCAGCCGAATGCCGACTTTTACACAACACCAGATGAAGTTACGACATTAAATCCAACTGTCAATTTCATTAACACATCTGTTGATGCTGTCGATTATATTTGGGAATTTGGAGATTATAGTGGGCAAAACCTCGAAGAAAACCCCTCACATATTTACGAAGAACCAGGTTTTTTTGAAGTAGTATTAATGGCATATAATGAAAATGGATGCGTTGATACTACGACACAGTTAATTTTCATCAAAGAAGAGCTTATTTTTTACGTCCCAAATTCTTTTACTCCTGATGGAGATAAGTTCAATGAAGAATTTTTACCGATTTTCACTTCAGGGTTCGACCCATATAAATTCAACTTACTTATATTCAATCGATGGGGTGAGATTTTATTTGAATCAAATAACCCTTCAATTGGATGGGATGGGACTTATGGTGGAAACATTATGCCGACGGGAACGTACATTTGGCAAATTACATTTGAAGTGTCACAAGTAGATAAGCCCGAAAGCCACCGTGGTCACGTGAACATCTTAAGGTAATTCGCAAATCAACATATTACCATTTGGCATTCAAATAATTAACTATACACGTTGTGATATTTGTTCTCGATATCTGAAATTTCTGTTAAAATTAGTTGGATATGTTATATTTTCTTATAACTTTATAGTTAGTTTGGCTTAAACTTATTACTATTTACTATGGAGAAGCGCTACTTCAGTTGCTCAGTTTTTTACTGTACATTCTTTTTGGTGTTTTTTTGGGGGGCATTTTTTGCACAAGAAGATTTTCCAAACGGTATGGTCGCTTCAGAGCGGAATTATTTGACTTTTTCAGAAGAGAATGTTCAAAATCTACCATATTGGAAACAATTTAATTCTGACGCTTTTGAATCTCACCCTGAATTCGGAAAATTACCACATGATGCCCCATGTAGCGAATGTGTAGAGGTGCTAGAGAAAAGAAAAGAAAACGAACGCTATTTTATTAATATAAATAATCCTGCCGAGTTTTACCAACAGCAATCATATGGTGCACTACACTACATGAAAAACGGTCAATGGATTACAATAGATTCTCGCATAAGACCACAATCTACAACTATATTTGCCGCATTAAACCAATTTGATGGTGTAGGATTTAACACGCAAAACAAATTGTCTTTCATCAAAACACCTTTCGGTTCGGTGTCCTTTAACCAATGGATTTTAGTGGGATTGAAAGACGAGCAGGAACAAATTTTGGCTCAAGCTAATTGGTCTGACTTTACCGCTGGAGATGACGGAATCTTGATTCACAACATTTTTCCAGGAATTGATGCGGAGATGAACACCTTGAGAGGAAGTATTAAAACGAATTTCATTGTACGCGAATTAGAGTTTACTGGATACGATTTTATCCTTTTCAGGGACAAATTTGAAGACTCCAGTCAAGGAAAATTATCTTTTGAAGAAACACCAGGTCTGACGGAAAGTGTGGGTACAGTTCATTATAAGAACCAAACAGAAACACTATTGGAAATCAGCCCTGCAATTATTTATCCCAGAGGAGGAGAAAAGGATGAAGTTTCCGAAGCAAGCTATCGAATTAATAATAATTACTTGGATGTGGCTGTACCTGTAAATTGGATTACGCATTACCTTCAATTATATGATGAATTGGTAATTGATCCTATAGTTACCAGTACCAACACATTGGCTCAGGCTTCAATTACAGGTTCAGGGTATAATGCAACGTGTTTCACAGGTTATTGCACTTACAATCTAACCGTACCAACTCCAGCAAATGCTACAGTAACAGATATTTCGTGGTCATTCAATTACAGAGCAACTTCACCCTGTTTTAGATCTGAAGGAGCTATTACATTGTACTTAGGATCATGTCGCAGTCCAGGGCCCGCAAATTTTTATTGGTTTTGTAACAACCCTAGCGCTGGTGATTGTAATGGATCGAATATTTCTATATTCTCTGACTTTAACAGTTGTCTTCCCGCACCATCATGTACACCTCAGAACTTGAATTTCTCACTGCGTTTCCATCGTTGTTACAGTGCTGGTGGAGGATGTAGTAACGCATGTATCGGTGCCATTTCTCCTTGGACGATGACAGTAACGGGTAGAACCATAGAGTATCAAAACACAGTGAATCCAATCACTTTATCCGCTACAACTATTTGTCAGGGGCAAAATATCACAGCAACAACAACCTCTTCTTTTGGCGTCCCTCCTTATAACTACAATTGGAGCTTAAATGCTGGGGGAGCTCCTTCTGTAGGGACAGGAGCATCGACGTCCATAAACTTTCCAAATTCAGGAACATTTACACTCTATTCTATAGTTACCGACGCTTGTGGAAATCAAGTAACAAGTTCTAGAAATATTACGGTAAATCCTGGACCTACTGTAACAGCAAACCCTAATCCACAAACTATTTGTAGTGGGCAACAAGTTGGAGTAACACTGACTTCGGGAACTGCAGGAGCAACGTTTAACTGGACGGTGGCACAAAGTGGTGTTTCAGGAGCTTCAAACGGAAGTGGTGGAACGATTAATCACACATTGACGAATGCTGGAGCAACTCCCGGAACGGCAACATATACAGTTACGGCAACAGCAAGTGGTTGTACAGGCAATCCGATAACTGTGCCCGTAACGGTAAATCCAACTCCAAACGCAATAGCAACTCCTGCAAATGCAACAATTTGTAGTGGACAAAATGCGAATATCTCTCTTACATCAAATGTGGCAGGAACGACATTTTCTTGGACAGCAACAGCATCTGGAGCTTCAGGTCAATCGGCAGGAAGCAGTGCGACAATCAATCAAACACTAACAGCAACAGGATCTTCTGCAGGCACTGTTACTTATACCATTACACCATCAGCAAATGGCTGTGTTGGGGCGCCAATAAATGTGGTCATCACTATAAATCCACCGCCAAATGTAGTAGCAAATCCGACCTCTCAAACAATTTGTTCGGGGCAATCTACATCGATTAATCTAAGTTCAGCAGTTGGTGGAACTACGTTCAATTGGACGGTAAACCAAAGTGGTGTTTCAGGAGCTGCAAATGGAAGTGGTACAACGATAAACCAAACGCTGAGTAATGTGGGAACGACTTCTGGAACTGCGACTTACACGATTACGCCATCAGCAAGTGGTTGTTTAGGTTCTCCAATTAATGTCTTAATAACGGTAAATCCAACACCAAACGTCACGGCAACGCCTGCAAGTGCAACAATTTGTAGTGGACAAAATGCGAATGTCTCTCTTACATCAAATGTGGTAGGGACGACATTTTCTTGGACAGCAACAGCATCTGGAGCTTCAGGTCAATCGGCAGGAAGCAGTGCGACAATCAATCAAACACTAACAGCAACAGGATCTTCTGCAGGCACTGTTACTTATACCATTACACCATCAGCAAATGGCTGTGTTGGGGCGCCAATAAATGTGGTCATCACTATAAATCCACCGCCAAATGTAGTAGCAAATCCGACCTCTCAAACAATTTGTTCGGGGCAATCTACATCGATTAATCTAAGTTCAGCAGTTGGTGGAACTACGTTCAATTGGACGGTAAACCAAAGTGGTGTTTCAGGAGCTGCAAATGGAAGTGGCACAACGATAAACCAAACGATAAGCACTACAGGAGCTGGAGCTGGTACAGCTACATACACCGTTACACCAAGTGCGTCAGGATGTTCAGGAACACCATCGAACATTACGGTAACAGTAAATCCAACTGAAGACCCTACATTCAATTATAATCCTTCAACAATATGTGTCTCTGGTTCTAATCCAATTCCAACTGTTACTACACCAGGAGGAACGTTTAGCGGAGCAGGAGTTACTTTTATCAATACACAAACCGGAGAAGTGGATGTCAGCGCGACCCCTACAGGAACATATACGATTAATTATACCACTTCTGGACCTTGTTCTGCATCCTCCACACAAAATCTCACAATTACAAATGCGCCTGCTGCAGATTTTACATATAGTGGACCATACTGCCTCAATGATGCAAATCCTTCACCTCAGTTGGCACCAGGAGCAAATTCAGGTGTATACACTTCATCAAACGCTGGTCTGGTTGTAAATAGCAATACAGGCGTGATAAACTTGGCGTCAAGTCAAGCGGGAACTTATCAGGTTACAAATACTATTCCTGCAGCTGGAGGATGTGCACAGGTTGCGCACATCGAGGATGTAACGATTTTAGCAGTTCCAACAGCTACCTTATCAGGCGGTGGAGAAGTTTGTGCGGGAAGTCCTTTACCTGATTTAACCATCAGTTTTACAGGTCAACCAGATTGGACAGTCGACTTGTCTGACGGCACCAACACTATTCAACTGACTTCGTCAACTTCACCGTTGACTTATACACCACCAAGTACAGGTAACTACAGTCTTATTTCTGTTTCAGATGCGAATTGTACAGGAACTGTATCGGGATCAGCTCAAGTTCAGACTACCTCGCCTCCAGTCATGAATGCTGTTCAAGACATTACACAATGTCACAATCAGTCGGTAACTGTACCCAACTTTACCTCATCATCGGGAACTGCAACGTATACATGGACGAACTCAAATACGACCATAGGGTTAGCAGGATCTGGAACAGGAAACATTGGAACTTTTACAGGAACAAACAACGGAGCCTCAGCGGTTACGGCTACAATTACAGTTACTCCTTCAATTCCTGGATGTGCTGGAGATCTAATTACGTTTACAATAACAATAAATCCATTACCCACACCCACAATTGGCGGAGCAGGGGTGTATTGTGCGGGTCAACCGATAAATATTTTGACGGGAAACCCAAGTTCTGGAGGGCAGTTAAACTGGTATAGCGATGCTCAATTAACAAACTTGATTGGAACAGGAAACTCACATCAACCTACAAACACAGTAGGTTCGACAACCTATTATTTGACAGAAACGACAGGAACATGTGTGTCAACTCCTGTTTCGGCTGTGGTAACCGTAAATCCTTTGCCAAACATCAATGCTGGAGCAGATCAAACAAACTGTGAGGGTCAGTTAATCACATTAAATGGCACAGGAGGAACGTCCTATTCTTGGGACAATGGAGTTGTAAATGGTGTGCCGTTTACGCAGAATCAGGGGACAGTTGTTTATACCGTTGTTGGTACAGATGTTAATGGGTGTCAAAATTCAGATCAGGTATCTGTGACAGTTACATCCAATCCAGTTCCTTCTTTCAGTGTAACTAACTCTTCAGGTTGTAGTCCATTAGAAGTAACACTAACAAACACGACAGCTTTTCCAAATCCTATCGGGTGCTCATGGAATTTAGGTAACGGACAAACAATTAATGGATGTGGCTCGGTAAATCCGATTTATACCTCAGAAGGATGTTATGATGTCACTTTAACGGTTACATACTCTGCAGGATGTTCAAATAGTTTTAGTATTCCAAACGCCGTGTGTGTGGATGAAAATCCCGTTGCAGGTTTTATTGTTTCACCAACTACGGTTGAAATCAACGGTCAGGTTGATTTCATTAATTCTTCTTCAAACGCAACAGATTATGTATGGGAATTTGGAGATGATACGGGAACAAGCACGGAAATCAGTCCAATTTATGCATATGAAGATGAAGGGAATTATCTGGTCACACTAATCGCATACAGTGCGAATGGCTGCACAGATACCATTCAACAATTAATTGTCGTAAACGAAGAGTTGATTTTTTACGTGCCGAATACATTTACTCCAGACGGAAATAAATTCAATGAAACGTTCTCTCCCGTGTTTACTTCAGGATTTGATATTTATGGTTACAATTTGCTGATTTTTAACCGTTGGGGAGAAATTATTTTCGAATCAGAGAACGCTGATATTGGCTGGGACGGTACTTATGGCGGAAAATTAATGCAAGAAGGAACGTATGTGTGGCAAATTAAGGTGAAAGTAAAGGGAGTAGATAAACCTGAACTTCACCGCGGACATGTGAATCTTTTGAGGTAGTTTTCTTATCAGCGATTCAATACAATAGACTTGAGTTACTATGAGTCTTGTTGTCTTGAGTCTTGTTGTCTTGAATCTTTATTCAATACGTTTACATATATTTGCATTTTTTAAAATAGTGGACTTTTCACTTAAATTTTGAATCATGTACAGAACTCACACTTGTGGTGCACTTCGCGCTGAACATATTGGACAAACAGTAACCCTTTCAGGATGGGTACAACGCTCTCGTGACCTTGGTGGAATGACCTTTGTCGATTTGAGAGATCGTTACGGAATTACCCAATTGGCGTTTAACATGGATGTCAACAAAGACTTGTGCGAACAAGCGCGTAAGTTGGGTCGTGAATTTGTGATTCAGGTTACAGGTTCTGTGATAGAACGCTCTAGCAAAAACAAGAATATTCCAACGGGAGAAATAGAAATTCAGATTGAACAACTCACCGTGTTGAATGGCGCAAAAACGCCCCCATTTACAATCGAAGATGATACAGATGGTGGTGAAGAATTGCGTGCACAATACCGCTATTTGGACTTGCGACGCAATCCAGTTCAGCAAAAATTATTCTTGCGTCACAAAGTTTCTTTGGAAACGAGAAAATACCTTGACGCACAAAATTTCATCGATGTCGAAACGCCATACTTAATAAAATCAACTCCTGAGGGAGCGCGTGATTTTGTGGTGCCAAGTCGCATGAACGAAGGTGAATTTTATGCACTTCCACAATCTCCTCAAACATTTAAGCAACTGTTGATGGTTTCTGGTTTTGACCGCTACTATCAAATTGTGAAATGTTTCCGCGACGAAGATTTGCGTGCAGATCGCCAACCTGAATTTACTCAGATTGACTGCGAAATGGCATTTGTGGAGCAAGAAGACATTCTCAATACTTTTGAAGGTTTAATCAAGCACTTATTCTCCACTATTCGCGGGGTAGAGTTTGAGGGAGAATTTCCTCGAATGACTTATGCTGAAGCAATGCAAAAATACGGTTCTGACAAGCCGGACATTCGCTTCGATATGGAATTTGTGTACCTTGATGAGATAGCAAAAAACAAAGGCTTTCAAGTATTTGATTCTGCCGAAACTGTGATTGCAATTAACGCACAAGACTGTTCAGAATATACCCGCAAGCAACTCGACGCATTAGTAGATTGGGTGAAACGCCCACAAATCGGCGCGAAAGGGTTGATTTATGTCAAATGCAATACTGACGGAACATTCAAATCATCTGTAGATAAATTCTTCTCAGAAGAAGATTTGAAAGCATGGGCTGAAAAAGCAAATGCTAAACCAGGCGATTTGTTGTTGGTTCTTAGCGGTGATTTAGATACTACACGCAAACAAATGAACGAATTGCGTTTACACATGGGTAACGAACTTGGATTACGCAACCCGAATGTCTTTAAACCATTGTGGGTACTTGACTTTCCGTTGTTGGAATGGGACGAAGACAGCAAACGTTGGTATGCAATGCACCACCCGTTTACTTCGCCAAAACCAGAAGATTTTGCCCTAATTGACACAGACCCAGGAAAAGTTCGCGCAAATGCGTATGACCTTGCAATGAATGGTGTGGAATTAGGCGGTGGTTCGATTCGAATCCACGACAGAGCACTTCAATCACGCATGTTTGACTTGTTAGGCTTTACAAAAAAAGAGGCACAAGCGCAATTCGGTTTCTTAATGAACGCGTTCGAATACGGAGCTCCTCCACACGGTGGTTTGGCGTTCGGTTTAGATCGTTTGGTAGCAACTATGGGAGGTTCAGATTCTATCCGTGATTATATCGCTTTCCCAAAGAACAACCGCGGCCGCGATGTGATGATTGACGCTCCTGCACCACTTGATGATGCTCAGTTGGCTGAATTATCACTGAAGGTGGAAATAGCAAAGGAAAACTAAAGTATAAAACTTTACTTGAAATTTTGAATTAATTGTTTCAAACACTACATTTGCACACTTCATTCAGCAATGAATAGAGAACGGTCCTATAACTCAGCTGGTTAGAGTATCTGACTCATAATCAGAAAGTCCCTGGTTCGAGCCCAGGTGGGACCACATAACAGAGTGAGAGAAGAGAGTGAGAGCGGAGGCTTTTACTCTCTTTTTGGTTTAGTCTGGGCGAGAAGTTTATGCCGAATCGAACGATAGTGAGAGTCGGTAAGCCCAGGTGGGACCACATAACAGAGTGAGAGCGGAGGCTTTTGCTCTCTTTTTGGTTTTATACAATTCCCTGATTCAAAAAAATTACTACATTTATTTCGCATGAATGACCAACACCAGCAACTGAGGGAGAAATACAAATCACTGAGTGATTTTGAAATTGTGAATATCATTGAGAATGCCTCAATGTATTTAGCTCATGCAGTTAAGTTGGCTAATGAGGAATTAAAAACCCGCAATCTATCCGAAGCAGAGTTGGCAGATATCCTAAAAGAGGTAAACACTCGAAAACAGTCGCTAATTGAAGCCGAAATTCGAGGAGAGGAACAGGTGCAATATATCAGAGATTTATTTAAAACTAGTTGGGAGCTCTTAAACCCGTTAAGGCCTCACACAGAGAAGCTAGTCAATATAATAATCCTAATTCTAACGTATCAGTATGCAATAACTATTTTGAGTCCATTTGAAGATTTACTGTGGATGGATTTTGGTTTAGTGTTTATCTATATTATTGATTTTCTCGTTGCTGGACTTGCCCTATTTTTATTGATTAAACGAAATAAGTGGGGATGGTTTGTATTGAGCTTTAGTGCGTGGATCCTATTTTTTCACTGTTCATTTAATTTGTATTACTCTCTCAAATACTTTTTTAGTTATAAATCTGAAATCAGTCAAAGTAATGAGGGTATTGGTAGTTTACTTACTTTTTTAGTGGAATATGAATACAATTTAGTTAATGATTTACTCCTCTTTATCCAATCTATTTTGTGGCTTATAATAATCTCATCTAAAAATATGTTGACATTCTTTTCATTAAAGAAAAGTGCCATAAACTACACGCTGTTAGTCGCTGTGTTATTTAATGTGTTAATTTACTTGAGTATGATGTTTATGTAATAGAAACCCCCTACAAATTCTCAGGCAAAAACTTAAACCTCAACTTTTTGTATTCCTTCTCATCATAAATCCTCAGCATATCCACATAATAGTTATACGGTTTGTGTTGAAAGAAACGTGGTTCTTTTCGTTGATATTTTCCGTCGGATAAGCGCGTGTAGCTTGAAAATTCTTTGGGGCTGATTTCTGTTGAATCTTTGATGATTTTGGGATATTGGAACGTTTTTAACTTATGGACTTCTCCAACTTCCTTATAGTTGATATCATCCAAATATTCGGGGAGAATGACTTCACCAGCTTGCATAGTGATAAGTTTGTGAATCAGTTGATTTGATTTTTTTACATATGACGAAACACCATTTTCGAATTTCTTCATGAGTAATTCAAGACCTAATTTTTTTATATCAAAAGTCTGTTCTCCTGTAATCCAACCAATAATATTTTCTTTTGAGAACAAATCCTGATTGCTGTAATTCAACGGCAACCAAGGCACAATATCATCTGGGTTAATGATTCTGAAACTTGTACCATTTTGAGTAAATCTCTTGTTGTATTCCAATGCAAAATAGGCATTTCCAGACATGGGGTTAGCAAACGCATAGGTTTTGTATGTGTTTTTGTCCGACAATTTTCTTTTTGTAAGATTCTCCAAATAAGCCCGAGACATAGTCGCTAAAGCTCCACCCTGACTGTGACCGGTAAGAATAATGTCATAAATTCCCTTTCTGTTCAACATACGGATTTGAGAAAGTAAATCTTCTGAAAGTAAAATAATCGCAAGTGCAAAACCGCTATGCACAGCTGCTTCTTTGGTCTTGGCAAATGAATAATCATAAGTCGTGCTGTATACTGTCATTGATCCATTAGCTGGAATCATGGCAGAATACATATTTTCTATCCAACTATTCGGGTGAACAGTCGAACCTCGAAAATGAATTACCGCCGTTTGGTCATTTACATAAACCTGAAACATGTTGTCCAATACATTCGGCGTCGAGGAATGAATGCGCTTATATTCTTTCGGGATAATTGGTGAATCAGAATTGTACAATTCTAGAAAAGTAAAACTATTGCAAATACGAATCATCTCAATCGCTTCCTTGTTATCAAATCCTCCCTTGATTTGAGCTAGAACCAATTGATGTGACGAAAAAATAAGTGCTATTATTATGATAAAATGCTTCATTTCTATCTGTTGCTATTGTCCGTAATTAACGCAAAATAATGTAATTGTTACTTTTTGAGAGGCAAAAAACATACCATCTATTTTTTTTTCAACCACCGTGGCAACAAAAATGTGCCAATGAACAAATAAGGGAAATAGCTCACCAGTCGCCAAACGATTCCTAATGACACAATAACAAGCGCAGAAGGAGCTAAATCACTAAGCAATGAAGAGAATGCCCATTCAGCTACACCACTCGCTCCTGGAGTTGGACTGACAAGCATCATGACCCACATGACAAACTGCTTAGCGAAAATCAGCAAGTGCTCTATGAGATTTATCTGCAAAAAGGCCATCATAATCATATTGATTACCAAATAGCGCCCTGTCCACGACAACGTGGTGCTCAAGAAAACACTAATCCAGAACGAAAATGGTCGACTGCTGAATTGTCTGGATGTGACTCTAATTTCATCCCCCGTTTCAATAGCTTTAGCCTTAAACTTTTTGAGAAAAGGGATTTTACATACACCCACCAAGATTGATTTAATAAGACTGGGGAAAAGAAAAATACTCAAAAACAACAGCACACAAACAGCAAACATTATCGCATAGCCCACCCAGAAGAAGAAGTTGATGCTGTGCTTCATACTAATTGCTGAGTCGGGAAAAATGGCGTCGTAGTTTATGAAAAGTAGCAAAAGAGGGACAATAAGAATGAAAAATAAATTGTCCATTAACGCAGTAATCACTACAATCGCAGTCGATCGTCCCATGCTGATTTTTTCCTTATTCAGAATAAACATGGCTACAGCTGTTCCCCCAACTACACCAGGAGTAAGCGCGGAGGCAAATTCCCAAATCATAATGACATAGAACGATTGTTTCCAAGACAATTGCTTATCTGTAAGTGTGCGAATCCTAAGCATGTAACCTAAATCCCGCACTCCCATCATGGCAAATGCAGCAAGCAGCCAGAAAAAAGATTGGATCGTCCAGTCTACGCTTTTTAAAATATCAGACAGTGTTTCTTCCCTGTAGCGACCATTTTCACTAGGGGCAAACTCTTTTTCCAACCAAAAATCAACTTCGCCATTGTTGTTTTGATCGGTCCAAGAATGTGTGCCAATTTCTTGATCCGAAATTTCTACAAATCGCGTTTCATTTAAACTTCGCACCAACAACCAGATGGAAATAGATAAACCAATGAGCACAGGAATCCAAATTCGGACTCCTCGCAATTTATGCAGCACATTCTTTTCGGTTTTCATTGCTTAAAATTAGTGTTTTTTAGTGAACTCCATGAATCAAACAAAAGTGTAAATTTGTCCTAGTGAAAATTAACTATTCAAATAAGGACACGTTCAATCTTTTTCAGCACACTGCCTTCGGAATTAATCTAGCAACGTGGTTTCGAGTATTGATGCAAAACAAGTGGAATGTACACCCAATTTATTGGCCAAAAGTGCTAGTGATTACATTCATAGCTCTTTTTAGTTTTCCTGTGCAGCTGCTTGAACGAATTGTTTTTTCAAAGCGAATTAAACACACAAAAATCACACAGCCCGTTTTTATTTTAGGTTACTTTCGAAGTGGTACAACCTACCTCTTATATGTCTTAGGTGCTGATCCAAAATTTGTGGCACCCACAACTTACCAAGTGCTTACCCCTCACCTGTTCTTGCTTTTCGGAAAAGGGATCAGGAAAATGTTTGATTCGGTAATGCCCGCAACCCGACCCCAAGACAATGTGAAAATCACTGCAAAATCTCCAAGTGAAGAAGAATTTGCACTTGCCAATATGTCGCCACACTCTTTGGTGAATGGTTATGTTTTCCCAAAACGAATTTCACAGACTTTTTCAGAAATCATTAACAACCAAAAGGCAAAGAATGAATGGAAAAGAAAATTTGACTATTTTTTGAGAAAGGTAATGGTGAAAAATCAAAGTAACATTCCGCTTCTTAAAAGCCCATTGAACACCGCTCGAATTGAAGAAATAGTGTCTCTTTATCCCGATGCGAAATTCATTCATATTCACCGAAATCCTTATGATGTCTACGTGTCAAACGAGCGATTACTGGAAAAAATATTACCCAAAACAGCATTAAATCGACCAAAAGAAGAAGATCTTGAGCAATTTATTATGGATTCGTACCAAGAAACCTACAAGCTATATCTTCAATCTAAGTCAAACTTGAAGTCAAATCAGTTAGTCGAAATTGCTTACGCGGAATTTGAGAAAAATCCAATTGAAGTGCTGAAATCAGTATATGAAAAAATTGAATTGGGAGATTTTGAACCTGTGCATGAGTTTCTGGAAAATGAGATTTCATCAACTAAATCGTACAAGAAAAATGAGTACAATAACCTTTCTCAAAAACGAATCGAAACCATAAATAAAGAATGGGGATTTATGTTTGATGAATATGGATATGAGATGATAAAGGTTTTCAAATAGGAGACTTGGGGTACTTGAATGTGATTGTTCAGTCTTTGGCTTTTAATTGATATTTTGTTTTTAATGCTTCAATTAAATTGTCAACTTTATTACTTACATAATACTTTCTATTAAATAACTTTTCCCTTTTAAGGGGAACAAGTATTATCTGGATCGCGTTCAAATAGTTCAAATTACCTGTGTATTGAAATTCCCCCAAATCAAACCAATCCTCTTTTCCATCCCATATCAATTGAATACAGTGGTTTTTCTGAGTGTTTATCCACTGATAAATTCGCACTTCAATACCTTCTTTATAATGTATGTCGTTTACTAATTGATATCCCATATTGTCCAGGAACAAGCTAATTTTTTGTTTTGCTTGTTCCTGTGCGTTTTCAATATTTTCTCGAATGTAATTGAGCATAATTGTAAATAGCCATAATTATGAGTTTCACTCCTCCAACTCACGAAGATCATTCACATCAACACCCAAACTATCAGCCGTATTCTTCAGTCGAATTGCATCTTCCACTTCTATGCTATCACTCTGATATTTGTTGAAATAAAGTTGTGTCTCCTCAATAAAAGGCATGGTATAAACGGAAGTGTTTCGCACAGGTTTATAAAGCATCGACTCTTCTTTTTTCTCTTTTGACAGAAACTTGTCATTTGGGTCGTAAGACTCTAAAAGGACAAAGAGAATACTGATGGTATACAGCATTTTTATCATGCCAAATACAATTCCGAGACCCTTGTTTAGTGGGCTTAAATTCACCACATCAACCATTTTCTCAAGCGTTTTCCCAGCAAAAAACACCATCGCACCAATACCGAGAAACGTTATAGTAAAAGCAATTGCAGGAAGATATTTAAAGTCTTTTTCAAATAAATCTTCAATTTTAGAAGCAGTCCAGTCTGAAAAATGAATTCCTGCGTAAATTCCCACAAGCAAAGCAAGAAGAGTGAAAACTTCGACAATAAGCCCTTTCTTGAAGCCTTTCCAGGCCGCGTAAATCATCGGAATTATGATGAGAAAATCAATATAATTCATGATGCTAAAATAGTGGAATAAGTCAAAAGAAAAATTTGTGGTTCAGATACTAATTCATGGTTAGGTGTTAATATCTTCATCGCACAAAAAAGCCTCACAAAATTGTGAGGCTAGTATTGATTAAGCAATGTTTGTAAACACTTGCTGAATGTCATCGTCATCTTCAATCTTGTCCAACATTTTCTCGATATCCACAAGTTGTTCTTCTGTAAATTCAACTGGAGACGTCGGAATGCGCTGTAAACTCGATTTACTCAGTTCTATTCCTTGCTCTTCCAATGCAGACGAAAGCGTTCCAAAATTGGTGTAATCGCCATACACGAATACCACTCCGTCATTCTCTTCGATGCTTTCTAGACCCGCATCAATAAGTTCAAATTCCAGTTCTTCAATATCCATTCCTTCCGTCTTCGCAAATTCAAATACGGCTTTGCGTGAGAACATGAATTCAAGTGAACCATTTGGCACAACACCACCACCAGCTTTATTAAAGTACGATTTTACGTTAGCTACTGTACGGGTAGTATTGTCCGTAGCACATTCTACAAAAACCAATACACCATGAGGGCCTTTGCCTTCGTAGTTGACCTCTGTGAAGTCAGCCGTATCTTTAGCATGAGCGCGTTTAATTGCCGCTTCGATGTTGTCTTTGGGCATATTTTGCCCCTTAGCATTCTGAATCGCCGTTCGCAAACGCGCAT
>CAYUQU010000002.1:0-122393 GCA_964447015.1 uncultured Flavobacteriales bacterium | reverse complement strand
GGGAAGCTTTTTCGAGAAGATAATATCGAAGAGCAAGAGTTGGTTTGAAGAAGAAGATTAAGAAGAATAAACAAAAGAAATTAAAACCTGAATCGTATGGAATTTGATATGCCAAAAGGACAATCGTCAATCATCAAGGTGATTGGTGTAGGTGGTGGAGGTAGCAACGCCGTAAACCACATGTTTAACCTAGGAATTAAAGGAGTTGATTACATTGTATGTAATACGGACTGCCAAGCGTTAGAAATTTCGCCAATTCCTGTGAAAATCCAACTTGGCCCAAGCTTAACTGAAGGTCGAGGAGCGGGTTCTATTCCTGAAATAGGAAAGAACGCAGCGAATGAAAATATTGAGGAAATTACAGAAATCCTTAAAAAGAACACCAAGATGGTTTTCGTAACTGCCGGAATGGGTGGTGGAACTGGAACGGGCGCGGCCCCTGTTATCGCTAAATTGGCGAAAGACATGGGGATTCTTACTGTAGGTATTGTTACTGTTCCTTTTAATTTCGAAGGTCGGAAAAGAAGACAACAAGCGGAAGCAGGACTTGAAGAAATGCGCAAGAACGTTGATACATTACTTGTCATTAACAACGAGCGTTTGCGTGAAATGTACGGAAACTTGAGCCTTGGTAATGCATTTTCGCAAGCGGATGATGTAGTTACAACTGCAGCTAAAGGTATCGCCGAAGTAATTTCAGTTACTGGTTCAATTAACGTCGATTTCAATGATGTTAATACGGTAATGAAAGACAGTGGTGTGGCAATTATGGGATCGGCAACTGCTGAAGGTGAGAATCGCGCGATTGAAGCAGTTCAGAAAGCATTGTTGTCTCCATTGTTGAATGATAATGATATCGTTGGAGCTCAGTACGTGTTGCTTAACATCACTTATGGTGAGAAAGAAGTATTAATGGACGAGATAGCAGATATCACAGACTACATTCAAGATGAAGCAGGTTCTACTGCGGATGTAATTTGGGGTCATGCTTATGATAGCTCTTTGGGTGATGCAGTTTGTGTAACGCTTATTGCAACGGGTTTTAATTCTTCTCCTGTTACGGGTTTTGAACAAGCTCCAGAGCGTACTTTTCGCAAGTTAGAAGACGAGCACCGCAATGAAGTTAAGACACCAATGTCAACTCCAGTAAGTGAGAATAAAGAATCAGAGACATCAGATGAAGCTGAAATGCCTTTTTTGAAATCAGATGAAGTTGTTGAAAGCAAAAGCACGGAGGTTGTAAGTGAAATCTCAGATGAGATTGAGCTCGAAGATGCGCCATTTTTGATGGAACTTGAATCGGAAGATGTAGTGTCTGAAGTTGAAGAAGAAGAACTTCCTCAGGCTTCAATTTCTTTTGATTGGGAAGTGACATCTGAAATTACGGAAGAAGTGAAGTTTGAACTTCCTTCTGAAAAAGAAAGCAAGGAGTCATCAAGCTCTGAAGAAAAGATTACACGTTACATCTTGGAAGATGATCTTGAGGCGAAAGTGAATGAGAATGAAGTGTCTGATAGCACATTGTCTCCTGAAGAGCAACAACAAAAATCGGAGGAGAGAATGCTTAGAATTCGTGAATACACAAGTAAACTGAAAAAGCCAGATGGAATTTCGGAACTTGAGCAGGAACCTGCATTTATGCGAAGAAATATTCAGTTGGAAGACACGCCTCACTCATCTGAATCAAACATCTCTCGTTTTGGACTGTTTGAAAAAGAAGATGACGGTAAATCAGATTTAAGAGGGAACAATTCTTTCTTACACGACAACGTAGATTAATATGACATTAACAGAAAAAATAAACAACGATATAAAGCAGGCGATGCTTGCTAAAGACAAAGAAAAATTAGCTGCGCTTCGCGACATTAAGTCCAAACTTATGCTTGAAGCTACTTCAGGATCAGGTGAGGTTACAGATGAAGCGGGAGTGAAAATCGTGGTGAAACTCTTTAAGCAACGTATGGAGACATACGAGTTGTATAAGACTCAAAACCGTGATGATTTGGCTCAAGAAGAATTGCAGCAAGCAGAAATCATTAAAGCGTATATGCCTGAAATGATGTCTGAAGATGATGTGCGCAAAGCTGTGCGAGATAAAATTGCGCAGGTTGGCGCTGCTGGACCTCAGGACATGGGGAAAGTGATGGGGCCTTTATCTAAGGAATTGGCAGGTAAAGCTGATGGTAAACTCATCTCTGCTCTTGTAAAAGAAGAATTAGCAAAGTAGTTAAACTCTTCCATAGTTTAATGTTTTTAAAAAAATGCCATTCACAAGTTGAGTGGCATTTTTATTGGTATATATTTCTGTATAGTGACAAAAATCACTTTTTTTACTCCAAATACTATTTAACTTTGTAGAACATTATCAATTGTAGAAGTAATGGGATACAAAGAGAGTATGGTTTACAGTGTGTTTAAGGCTAAATGCCCTGTGTGTCACGAAGGGGATGTGTTTACGTCTAATAAAGTATACAACATCAAAGAATTTGATAAGATGCACGACAAATGTTCGGTTTGTGGGCATAAGTATGAAATTGAAAACGGATTTTTCTACGGTGCAATGTATGTTTCGTATGCAATGACCGTTGCATTTTCAGTTGCTACTTTTCTTTTGACTTACTGGTTTTGGCCAAATGCAGAATATTACAATTACATCATTAACATTATTCTTGTAGTTGTACTTCTTGCCCCAATTACTTATCGAGGAAGCAGACTTCTTTGGATGAAAATATTTACAAAGTACAATCCAGATTACAAGAAGAAGAATTCAGGCAAATTAGTTGGTGAATAATAAGTATGTTTTCAATTATGAGTGAATTTAAAGCTATAATTAAAGGCGATACACCGGTTTTGGTTGAGTTTTATGCAGAATGGTATGAGCCTTGTCAAAAAACACTAGCGATATTAGATGAGTTGAAAGAACTTTATGAAAACTCATTTCGCGTGTTAAAAGTTGATGCAGATCTGAATGTCGATGCGACAGCTAAATATAAGATCGTAGCAGTTCCTTCCTTTTTATTATTTAAAAGTGGTCAAATTCTTTGGCGAACCCAAGGTGTATTGTCAAAAGAAGAAATCATTGGAGAGATAGAAAACGCTCTTGAAGCTGTAAAATAAAAAAAGCGACACTAGATGTCGCTTTTTTAAATTTCTATAATAATCTTTTATTCTTCAATTTCTTCTTTCTCATCAAAAACACGCTTTGGACGTAGTGATTGCATTAAACCTAATGTAATCCAATATGGAACTGCAAATCCTAAAAGGAATAACAACATCCAAAAAGCCATCCCGCCAATTAAAAAGAAGAGTACAATACCTAAAACTGTCATAATTCAAATTTTGTATTAAAGTCTTTATTCCCCTATTCCAACGACTGGGAAAAAGCCGTATCAATATCTTTTGTCAAACTATCTTTTTATTACATTTGTGATCGCTCAACGGCGTAAAAGTAATAAATAAATCACATTTACAAGTAAAAATTTATGGAATATCGTATTGAAAAAGATACTATGGGTGAAGTTAAGGTTCCCGCAGATAAATATTGGGGTGCTCAAACCGAACGTTCACGAAATAATTTCAAAATTGGACCTTCTGGATCGATGCCCAAAGAAATTATATACGGGTTTGCTTATTTGAAGAAAGCTGCTGCACATGCAAATTGTGAATTAGGTGTACTTGAACCAGTGAAAAGAGATTTAATATCGCAAGTATGTGATGAAATTCTCATTGGACAACATGATGATCAATTTCCACTTGTAATTTGGCAAACAGGTTCAGGAACGCAATCTAACATGAATTGCAATGAAGTAATTGCCAATCGAGCGCATGTTATTGCAGGAAAGAAGATGGGCGAAGGTGAAAAAACACTTCAACCAAACGATGACGTGAATAAATCTCAATCGTCTAACGACACTTTTCCTACAGGAATGCATATTGCATCTTACAAAATGGTTGTGGATAAAACAATTCCAGGAGTTCAACAACTTCGAGATACGTTGGCAAGCAAGGCGAAGGAATTTATGAATGTAGTGAAAATAGGTCGTACGCACTTGATGGATGCGACTCCACTTACGCTTGGTCAAGAGTTTTCAGGATATGTTTCACAACTTGATCATGGTTTGCGCGCGTTAAATAATACACTTCCTCACTTGGCAGAAGTTGCGTTAGGAGGAACTGCTGTTGGAACGGGAATTAACACTCCAAAAGGCTATTCTGAACTTGTAGCGAAGAAAATTGCTGAGTTCACAGGTTTACCATTTATAACAGCGGAAAATAAATTTGAAGCCCTTGCAGCTCACGATGCTATTGTGGAAACTCACGGTGCATTGAAACAATTAGCTGTATCATTGAATAAAATTGCAAACGATATTAGAATGATGGCTTCAGGTCCACGTTCGGGAATTGGCGAGCTTATCATCCCTGCGAACGAGCCAGGTTCTTCTATCATGCCAGGTAAAGTAAACCCAACTCAGTGTGAAGCATTGACCATGGTTTGTGCTCAAGTTATGGGTAATGATGTGGCGGTAACTGTTGGTGGAACGCAAGGTCACTATGAGTTAAATGTATTTAAACCAATGATGGCTTACAATTTACTTCAATCGGCAGAATTGATTGGAGATGCATGTGTGTCATTTGATGAACACTGTGCACAAGGAATAGAGCCAAATTACCGTAGAATTGATGAGCTTGTTAACAGTTCATTGATGCTAGTTACAGCGCTAAATACTAAAATTGGTTATTATAAGGCTGCTGAAATAGCAAACACGGCTCACGAGAACGGCACAACGCTGAAAGAAGAAGCAGTACGCCTCGGTTATTTAACTGAAGAGGAATACGATGAGTGGGTAGTACCTTCTAAGATGATTGGATCTTTATAGAATTAGTGAAATGTAAATAACAAAGCCGCTCTGAAACAGGGCGGCTTTGCTATTTTTTGCGATCGGTTTTGTTATTTCAAGGTAAAATTGATTGGCACGATATACCAAACATTTACAGGTCTTCCACGTTGTTTTCCTGGAATCCAGTTAGGCATTTTTTTAACTACACGCAATGCCTCATTGTCTAATTCACGAGTTACCCCTTTTTCAATTTTGACATCTGTGATAGTCCCGTCTTTATTCACAAGAAATTTTACATAAACACGTCCTTGTTCTCCTAATTGAGCCGATATTTCAGGATACTTCATTGTTTTTCTGAAATAGGCCATCATGGCTTCATCTCCACCGTTGAACTCTGGTTGTTTTTCCACAAATTCAAAGGTATCTTGATCTGTAATACCATCTTTAGGTGGAGTTTTAGTCGATGTCCCAATTTTTATGTCAAGAGGATCGATGAAGGGTTCGATTTTCCCTTCGTCTTTCAACTTGTCAACAGGATTGACTTCATCTGAGATTATTGGAGTCGAAATCGTTCGCTCAACTTGTGGATCAGGTTTTTGTGGCTCGGGTTTGTCCACAAGTTCATAAAGCGGGTCGGCTTGAACTTTAGTTTCAATAACTTCCGTTATTTGGTTGTCAACTGGGGTAGACCATCTAAAGGCTACCAACATCATTGTTCCGGCTGTGATTAATCCAACTTGGAAAAACACGAACCGCTTTTTTTCGAAGTTCAACTTCGGATCTTTTTTTGCGATCATACTAATAGATTTTAATTAAACATTGAAAATCTACTTTCAATCTTTGTGCCAAAGCCTGTATCCTTTGTGAATAAAGCGATTCAGAAGGGTGAAAATGTTAATTATTTGTTAATTTATAAGTAATCGAAACCCTTTTCCGTGGATATTTAAAATTTCGATACGTTCTTCTTCTTTCAGTAACTTTCTCAATTTGGCGATGTACACATCCATCGAACGTCCGTTGAAATAATTATCGTCGCCCCAGATAGAACGCAAGGCCGCTTGCCTATCCAAAACCTCACCTTGATTCTTGCAAAGAAGATTAAGTAACTGACTTTCTTTTGTTGTTAGTTTCCGCTCCTCATCTGCAATATAAAGAATCCGTGTTATAGGGTTGAATTTTGCCGAGCCAAGTTCGAATAAATTTATTTGTGAATTATCTTTTGGGTTTGCACGTTTATTTACTGCCGTAATACGTGCGAGTAGCTCCTCCATTGAGAAAGGTTTAGTGAGATAGTCATCTGCACCAATTTCAAATCCTTTTAATTTATCATCCTTCATTGACTTTGCTGTAAGAAAGATAATAGGGATGTTTTTGTCAACACCTCTGATATCTGCTGCAACAGAAAATCCATCCATAACAGGCATCATGACATCAAGTATCACAAAGTCATATTGTTTGGAATGGAACCTGTCCAATGCTTTCTTCCCATCAACAGCTAAATCAGTTTCAAACCCCTTAGCGTTTAAAAAGGAAGTAAGTAATTTACCTAAATTCTCGTCATCTTCTGCGAGTAAGATTCTTTGTTTACTCATAATTTCATTAGTTTTAGTCTAAAAGTAGAGCCCTCCCCATAGTGACTCTCTACCTCGATTTCACCTTTATGCATTTCAATTACGGACTTTACATAACTAAGTCCCATACCAAATCCTTTTACATTGTGCACATTGCCAGTTGGAATACGGTACAATTTATCAAAAATTTTTGAGATATGCTCTTTTTTCATTCCAATTCCGTTGTCTGAGATCTCCAAAATTATAAAACCGTCAAGGATGTAAGTTTTAGCCCGTATAACAGGAATTTTGTCACAATATTTAATGGCGTTATCCAATAAATTATTGACGACATTGGTGAGATGAAACTTGTCACCACTCACCATAGCTGATCCAATGGCAACTTCATTCAATAAAGTTCCTCCAAGTGATTCTGTGCGTAATTTTACTTTATTAAGAACAGAGTGAACCATTGAGTTAAAATCAATTTCTTCGAAGTTTAGCTTTAATTCACCTTTTTCAATTACAGCCATTTGCAAAATATTTTCAACTAATGATTCGAGCCTAACGTTCTCTTCTTGTATCATGCCAATATATGGGTTCGAGATATCGGCTCCGCTGTTCATGTCTCCATCCCTTAATGCTTCGCAAGCCAGTGCAATGGTAGAAATAGGTGTTTTAAATTCATGAGTCATGTTCGAAATGAAATCGGTCTTCATTTCAGATAAATTGCGTTGAGTTAAAAGTGTCTTGTACATTAACCAAAATGATACAACCATAATGATTACGACCAATACCGCAATGGTTATAACACCCCATAATTTTTGCCAGAGGAAAACCACTCTATCAGGAAAGAGGACTTCAATATAGAGCGGTTCATGAAATAAATCGGCTGGAAAAAGCTGGACAGAGTAGTTGTTATCAGAAAGCTGAGCATTATAATTATGGATTTCGCTATTAGGGTTAAGTGAGTTGCCCTCGTGATCAATTACACGATACTTATAAGAAGTTTTCAGTTCACCTAAATTCAACTCATCAAGAAGGATAGAATCTAATAGAATTAAATCAATGCGTTCGGAAGACTTCATAAACAAATCTTCGCGAAAAGCCTGAACCATTAAATCATTAATGTATTTAGATTTTCGAAATAAATTTTGTGCTTCTTCAGTGTCCCATTCAACTGTTCGCCCAGTTGTATCAATAGTCGTAAAACTATTTTCGGGAGAAATTAACTCGTGAAATTCTTTTACATTTTTAGCAAGAACACGGTGTTGAACTTCAATGTCAGTTAATGTGTCAATTGCTCTTCCCGTAATGATAAGGTAATTAAGTTCTTTTCCACCAACATTTATCACTGTATCTCTGATTTCAACTTTCTCCTTTATTGACAAAGCACTTTGAAATTCTTGACGAAGCATGTCCTGGTATTTGCCCTCGAAGTTTATATTGAGCAAGTTTTGATATTTTCTGTATTCTTCAGCTTTCTCATGTCTTAGGGCGACACGTTCAAGAATTGTGGCAGACTTCTCGTTAAACTTGGTGACCTCTTGATTCATCGCCTCCTTTACCCAAAAAAACTGTAGAGCAATTAAGGTAATCAAAGCAACACTGATAACAGAGATAATAAGATATTGTCGTTTTCTATTCAATTTGTCTAATCAGTTTAATTTAACAAAAAAACTCATTTATATTGTTAATATGCTGTGCTTAACGTTTTTTAACAGGGATTGTCATCTCTTAATTTACTTAACACTTTATTACTTAGTTTTTTCAAAATCATTGGAGGAATGAATTTAACAATAAGATTGATACTTTGAGGGTGTTTATAGACAAGAGTGTATTGAATTGGACTCAGTTTCCGACAAATAAAGTAACTTTGTACAAATTTTTGTAATGGCATTTGAATTAACAAAAGACTTTCTTGAGCAAATCCGTCTAGCTGTAGAGCAAGGGGATAGTGTCTTTATTGAAGACTCTTTTGTTGATTTGCACGCTGCTGATATTGCAGAAATCATTGATGAACTTGACGCACTTGAGGCAAAATATGTGTTCTCTCTTTTAGATGATGAGCTTGGTGCCGATGTGTTAATGGAGCTTGAGGATGACGTGCGAGAACGTTTCCTGAAAATTCTATCTTCAAAAGAAATTGCTGAACAGATCGAGCAACTAGATTCAGATGATGCCGCGGATATCCTTGGTGAATTATCTGATGAAATTCAAGAAGAGGTAATCTCTCAAATTGAGGATGAAGAAATTGCTTCTGAGATTGTCGACCTTCTTAACTATGACGAAGATTCCGCAGGGGGTCTGATGCAAAAAGAGTTTATACGCGCTCAGATGAATTGGTCTGTAATGCGTTGTATTGCTGAATTGCGCCGTCAGGCTGAAGAAGTCGAAAAAGTGTATACAATCTATGTCGTAGATGATAAAAATGAGCTTGTAGGGTTACTATCGCTTAAACGGTTACTTTTTGCTTCTCCAAAAGCATTGATTGAAGATCTCTACAATAGCAAGAATATTATCTCAGTAAAAGCGCACGAGAGTAAAGAAATGGTAGCGCAGTTGATGAGTAAGTATAACCTCGAAAGTATTCCTGTTGTTGACAGACAAAATAAATTAATCGGTCGAATTACCATTGATGATATTATCGATGTAATTCAAGAAGAAGCTGAAAAAGATTACCAAATGGCTTCTGGTATCTCGGGAAGTGTGGAAGCGCGATCAAGTATTTTCAGACTTACTCGTGCTCGTTTGCCTTGGCTCGTTATTGCGTTATTTGGTGGATTGTTAGGTGCACAAGTGATCAAGACCTTTGAACCTCAAATTGCTCTCCATGCGATGCTGGCAATTTATATTACACTTATTCCCGCAATGGCGGGTAATGTCGGGGTGCAGTCATCTGCATTAATTGTGCAAGGTCTTGCAAATAACACACTCAAATCAACAGATTTGCGCACGCGATTGCGGAAAGAAGTAATGGTTGCTTTGTTGAACGGGCTTATCTGCGCATCGCTTATTTTCTTGTTTAATTTTATCTTTTATCAAGATTTAAGACTTGGGTTTACGGTGAGTATTGCACTTATTGCAGTGATATTATTTGCCTCATTTTTTGGAACGGTGATTCCTTTAATTTTAAATAGATACAATATTGACCCCGCTCTAGCAACAGGTCCCTTTATCACCACGCTGAATGATGTGGTTGGTCTTTTTGTATATTTCGCTATTAGTCTATTGCTTTATTAAGTTGACCTCTATGTCAAAATCTGTAGTTTTTCTCGATACTGTACATCCAATTTTGGAAGAACGACTTTCGAAAGCTGGGTTTGATTGTATTGATGCAACTTTACTTGATAAGGAAAAATGCATTCCAATTTTAAAAGATGCCGTTGGAGTTGTTATCCGTTCTCGCTTTCGAATGGATAAAGAGCTTTTACAACATGCGCCAAAACTTCAATTTATTGCGCGGTCAGGTGCAGGAATGGAAAATATTGATGTGGAATATTGCGCGTTACGTAAAATTACACTTATTAATGCGCCAGAAGGTAATAGAAATGCTGTAGCTGAACATGCGCTTGGAATGTTGTTGAGTTTATTCAATAACCTGAACAAGGCAGATAAAGAAGTGCGTTCTGGAATTTGGGATAGAGAAGGTAATAGAGGAGAGGAACTTGATGGCAAAACTGTGGCAATAATAGGTTTTGGAAATAACGGACAGGCTTTTGCCAGAAAACTTTCAGGGTTTGATGTGCGTGTGTTAGCGTATGATAAGTATAAAACTGGTTTCAGTCTAGGTCAGGTCGAAGAAAGCGACTTAGAGTCAATATACAAGGAAGCTGATGTGGTTAGCTTTCACATACCGCAAAACGAAGAGACCATGTATTGGGCGGATGAAGCTTTTTTCAATAAATTTATAAAACCGATTTATCTCATCAATCTTTCTCGCGGAAAAATTGTACAAACTTCTGATTTATTATCGGCTATTGATTCAGGAAAAGTATTAGGTGCCTGTTTAGATGTGCTCGAATTTGAGAAAGCAAGTTTTGAGAATATGTTTGAAGAAGGCAATATGCCCGAAACGTTTCGTAAATTAATTGCTTCAGAAAAAGTAATTCTTTCTCCACATGTAGGTGGCTGGACGCATGAAAGTTATTTCCTTTTGAACGATGTGCTGGCGGATAAAATTCTTAGTGAAATAACTCCTGATAGTTATTTTGGTCGCAATTAAGGATTGGTTTGTTCTCGATTCCGTTCTCTCAAACAACTTTTAATGCCTATATTCGTAACCAATGAACATTAGTGTTCGAATGATGTTAATTATAAAATAAACACAATGAAAAGAATAGTAGTCGGTGCCTTGGCACTCATGTTGGCAGGAACAAGTTTTGGACAGAAATTACCTAGAACAAGTCCTTTGGCTGAAGTAGAACAAGTAATTGGGATGACGGAAATAGAAGTATCTTACAGCCGTCCTGGAGTGAAAAACCGCAGAATATTTGGTGAAGTCGTTCCTTTTAACGAATTGTGGAGAACGGGTGCTAACGAACGTGCAACTATTGAATTTGAAGACGATATTAAAATCGCGGATATTGATGTGAAAGCAGGAAAATATTCAATTCTTACAATTCCTGGAGAAAACAGTTGGCAGATTATCTTTTCGTCAAATACAGAGTCATGGGGAACAAATGATTATGATGAAAAAGACAATGTACTTATTGTAAAAGTGACTCCAGAGACAGCACAATTTACAGAAAACATGATGTTCTATTTTGATGAAGTTGTTTGGGACAAAGGAAATTTAGTATTGCAATGGGAGAAAACAAAAGTGGTACTTCCAATTCAAGTTGATGTAGATACAAAAGCGTGGGCTGAAATTCAGGAAGCAATTAAAAACTCACCTGAGGATGCAATGGTTCTGCGAAATGCAGCACGCTATTGTTCAGACTCAAAATTGCGCTTAGATGAAGGTCTTGGTTTTATACGCAAAGCAAATGAAATCAAAGAATCTTGGTTTAATTATTTAATCGAAGCGCGTCTTTTGGCTGCAAAAGGAGAAACAACAAAAGCAAAAGAAGCAGCTAAGAAAGCCATTCAAATGGGCGAAGAAGCTTCTAAAGATGGTGGTAGCTTTGGATACAAAGGAATGATAGAGTCTGAAATGGAAGGCTGGAAATAATATGCAATCTAGTTTTATTCACTACGTGCAAAATAAGGCGTAGTGAATAGAACACGGATTACACAGATTTAGTGGATTTACACGAATTGATTTTTTTATTTATTCCCAAGTGATAATTGCAGCAGAAATAATAAATCAACCATACTCGGGAGAATTCGAGGAACGTATCTATGATAATGAAAGCCCTTGGAATTCTCAAAATTGGACTTGGATTAAATTTAGGGAGGATGGTGCAAGTGAATGGTGCGGTCAGTTTAGGGGAACACCTCGTAAAGTCTCAATTTCGAATGTTTACGGAAAAGGACTTGTACTCACTTCGGATTATCTGTTCGAGATTGATTTGAAAACCGGAGATATTCTAAACTTAGAAGACCAACCACAATATCACAATTTAACAACCGCCCCTGATGGTAGCTTTATTATTGCTGACTATTACAATGTTGAAAGAATAACATCGGACCTCGAAAATAAAGAGACAATCAATAGTCCTATTGAAATGGATATGATTGAATTTAAAGAATGGAATGATGATGTGCTTGAGTTTACATGCGATGAGCACTTAAACTGGAATCGACATCTGATCATGGCTTACGACAATGAGGTGAATGAAATACTGATAAAAAAAGAAAGATAACATTTACTAATCAAAATGGCGTAACAATTATACCCAAGAAAATCGTTGCTTCATTTGGTGTAGAAACATTCCTGAATTAGAATACAACGAAGTTTATCAGCTACTTTTGTCTTGATTCTTCCCAATTCCTGATACATTAACAGACCCAATGCTATTTATTAATTAAGTGTTAACTTTGCATCCAAATACTCTATGATTGGGCGAAGCTAAGCAAATAGCAAAATTTATTCTTTTTTGGTGGTTGGTCTTTACGATTCAGCGGATCATTTTTTCAATTCATTATAGTGGAATTGTTTTTAATGATGGCGTGGGGGAGTATTTTCAGCTGTTTTTCCATTCATTTCGTTTGGACTTGGCGATGATAGGCTACATTTCAATGGTGACTTTGCCTTTCTGGTTGTTTTATAAGCTCAGTGCTGGAAAATTGCAGAAATGGGCTTGGAATCTTATCCGCTTTCAGCAAGTCTTTTTGCTGGTGATTTTTTCATTGATTCACTGTGGTGAGATTAATGTATATGCAGAATGGACACACAAGCTTACTGTGCGAGTTTTTAACCATTTGGTAAATCCAGATGAGGTTTTTCGATCTGCAACATTTGGGAATTATATTTTCTTTTTCATCTACTTGACAATTGAAATAAGTATAGGGGTTTGGCTGCTTAAAAAGTTGTTTAAGTTTGAGAAGAATAATGCTGCTTCACTATTGAAACATGGAGTAATTCATCTTAGCTTTTTCGCTGTGTTAGGCGGACTTTCGTTTTTGGGAGCGAGAGGTGGATGGCAACCTATTCCGATTGGAATTAACTCAGCCATGTATTCTCAAAACACCACACTAAATGATGTTTCAGTAAATTCAACATACTTCTTTTTACACAGTCTTCTGCTTTACGGAAAAGTTGATTTAGACAAGTATTTAGCTCAAACAGATCCTGAAGAAGCAATCGAATTTGCTCAGAATATGGTGACGTACAAAAAGGAGCATGATAACATATTCTTGAAAAATTCTCGCCCAAATATCGTCATTGTGGTGCTTGAAAGCTGGGCAGCAGATGCCATTAGTCATACAGGCCTTCACAAAGGTTCCACACCACATTTTGATCAGTTGATTAAAGAGGGCTTGTACTTTAATCGTTTTTATGCGGCAGCAGGAACTTCAGAAATTGGGAATGCGGCTCTTTTTGGGGGATATCCGGCTTTACCTCAAGTTTCACTCACAATGCATCCTGATAAAAGTCGAAAATTAAAATCGTTGAACCAAACACTAAAAGAGGAAGGGTATTATTCTTCTTATCTTTTCGGTGGAGATTTAAAGTACGGAAATATTGGAGGTTATTTTCTAGATCATCAGTTTGATCAAGTTCAGGACGAGAAAGACTTTGACTCAGATTTAACACGCGGTGTGCTGAACGTGTACGACCATGATTTGTACATTAAATTCATGGAGAATATCCAAAATTCGCCTAAACCGTTTATGCAAATTGCCTTCACAGGTAGCACGCATTCTCCTTATGACATTCCTGACAAATGGAAAAATTTTTGGAAAGGCGACGAGGCAGGAATCATGAATAGCATCCGGTATGCAGACGATGCTTTACATCAGTTTTTAGAAGAATGTAAAAAACAACCGTGGTTTGAGAATACCTTGTTTATTTTGGTCGCTGATCATGGAAGAACAACACCACTCAATCAAAATGCAATTGCAGAACCTTATTTCAGAATTCCACTTTTGTTCTGGGGGCCGATGATTAAAGATGAATACAAAGGATCAGAGCAAAGCCGCATTTCTTCTCAGTCTGATTTAGCTGCGACACTTTTACATCAAATGCAAATTCCTACTTCAGATTATCCGTGGAGTAGAGACTTGATGAGTCCGGACTTCAAAGAATTTGCACTGTACTCAAGTTCGCTCGGATACGGATGGAAAGACCCCGACGGCGATTTTTTCTACCACATGGAAGCTGAGCGTTTTGTCGTGAACACCTTTCCAGATAGTTTGCATGAGATTAAACTCACTCAGTGTCGCAAGTTTGTGAAGGCACTTTGGGAAGAGTTTAAGGGGTTGTAGTGTTAAAACAGTAAGTACAATTTATACTTCTGCGCTTTACACATTCCTGACAAATCTACCCCATACTCTCAAAATGTACATTTTTCATCGTAACTTTGCATCATGTCTTCTTCCGAAAAACAAAATATTCGAAATCTGGAACTCACTGAGTTAATCAATTCACTTGAATCGTTGGGTGAAAAGAAGTTTCGTGCCAAGCAGGTTTACGAGTGGTTGTGGAAGAAGAATGCGCATACATTTGAGGAGATGACCAATCTTTCAAAAGAGTTGCGAGAAAAATTGACATCAAATTTCTTTATCGACGCAATTACACTTGATGACCAACAAATCAGTAATGACAAAACGATAAAATGCGCTTTTTCAATTGCCGATACTAATCAGGTAATGGAGGGTGTTTTGATTCCGACCACATCTCGAACCACCGCATGTATTTCATCCCAAGTGGGGTGCAGCTTGGCGTGTAAGTTTTGTGCGACTGGTCGATTGAAACTCTTGCGAAACTTAACTGCAGGCGAAATTGTGGATCAGGTGGTTTATCTGAAAAATCAAGCTGAAGAACGTTACGGACTTTCGTTGAGCAATATTGTGTACATGGGAATGGGCGAACCTCTCTTGAATTACAAAAATGTACTTCGCTCAGTTGAGTTGATTACGTCTGAGGATGGACTAGGAATGTCGCCTAGGCGAATTACTGTGTCAACTGCGGGAATTGCCAAGATGATTAAGAAACTCGGTGATGATGAGGTTAAATTTAACCTTGCACTTTCGCTCCACGCAGCGGATGATGAAAAGCGCAACGCCATTATGGAAATTAATGAAACCAACAACCTTGAGGCACTCGCCGAAGCATTGGTTTACTTCCATGAGAAAACAGGAACGCGTGTGACTTATGAATACATCATTTTCAAAGACTTTAACGACGGAATTGAGGATGCGGCGCAGTTAGCAAAATTCTGTAAACACGTACCTTGTAAAGTAAACATTATCGAGTATAATCCTATTGATGACGGTGAATTTCAGCAAGCAGATACTGAGAAAGTAGATCGCTTCGCTGCCTTTTTGGAGGAGCGCAATATCATAGTCAACATTCGACGAAGTAGGGGGAAAGATATTGATGCGGCGTGTGGTCAATTGGCAAATAAGAATAAGGTTGCAAATGCGGAAAACCGAATTCTAAAACCAGCTTAGCAATGAGGTTGGTAGCTATTTTCATACTCTTTTGCTTTTTTGGGATGGCTCAAGAATCCAATTCTGTGAAAATAGGAAAACCGTACAATCCAAATTCTAGAGTTCAATTTCAAGGTTTTTTTGGCGCAAACGAGACACATGTGTTCGGTGTTGAATCTGAATTTGGTATGCGAAAGTTGAAATCAATTTATTTGGCATTATTTGACGCGGCTACTTTAGATCGAATTGTTTCTTTAGATATCACACCCCAAGACAACGAGATCTTGGCTTTTGAACCTGTAGAGATTCTCACGCTAAATGATGCTGTATTTCTCGTTTCTATTGCAAATAATAAGATTGATAAAACACGCCTGCTAGTTGCTCACGGCGTTGCACTCAACGGGGAGTTGGGGCAAATTATCCTATTAGACACGCTACAGACTGTAAAGCCTGTTCACACAGAATTTCATCTTGTTATAGATAGCAGTGAGGCAAACCTATTGGTAATTCAGCCTTTGCCTTTTGAAAGTTTCCACAATCAAAAAATAAAAGTAAAGAAATTCGACTTTTCGCTAGAGCAAAATTGGCATAGTAACTTCGAATTGCCCTACAAGGATAAAAATATGCATATCGAGCAGTTTTATTTTGATGGCAATGAAAAGTTCGTGTTGTTGGCAAGGCAAATTGTTGGAATTCCTGTTGATTTGCCAAATCAAGTTAAGGAGAATAACAAATATCATGTGATAGGATATAATCACGAAACAGGGAAACTGAATGAAATTGAATTGAAGCTAAAAGACAAATGGATTAGAAGTCTAAAGCTTTTTGCAAACGATAATAAAATAGTGGTGTGCGGTTATTATTCGAATGAAAATAATCAAGATGTAAATGGCGTATTTAATCTTTTGTTGAACAGCGATTACGAAATAACCAATGCACAGCTTCAAAAAATCAATACGAATGAGTTGACTGGACAAAATTCAAATGATTTACAGTTGAGTAATTTACTTGCACTAAGTCTGATTCAATTTGAGTCAGGTAAAATGGTATTAGTTGGTGAACGACATTATAAAGAAGTTAGCCCAAGATATGATGCGCGTACAGATTTAACATCGTACAGCGATATGTATCATTATCATGAGGTCGTTGTGACTTTATTCGACGATAACGGTGATGTAATTCAGCATTTTTTAATTCCTAAGTACCAGGTAACGAATAATGACTATGGTGTATTTTCATCTGTTTTTGTCGCCCAAAGTAAAAACAGGGTGCATATTTTTTACAATGATACAGAGCGCAACATGGAGTTATCAGTAAGCAATTCTAGTAATGTGAAAGGAATGACTAACTATCGGAAGAATTATGGAGTTCACGTTTTAATATCGGATCTAGGAGTCATTCAAAAAAGCATGCTCTACGACTCAGATTTTAAAATGAATTTCCGCCCTTCAATGGCTGGGCAAACAAGAGATGGTTCGATTTATTTCTTAGGAGAGCGCCTTAAGCAAAACCGAGTAGTGAGTTTGCAGACTGAATAATTAATACAAAGTTTTTCTTTAATCTTGATCTTCGTTCACCGTTCGTGCTGCTTTCTTCTCTGCTGGCGTAGGATTCATTTCCCAATTATTCGCATAAGGTAAAATTCCCGGTTTTTGATTGAGTTCATCTCGCTCAATTTTACCATCAAAGAAAGCACCTAGAGCTTTGAAAATTGTGGGTTTTTCCTTTTGAAGAATCAACAAAGTAGAATTTGCAGCTGTGGAAACGGCAATTGGCACTCCGCCACCAAGATTGGCCCAATGGCCACTTAAGTAAACATTTTCTAAAGGAGTTTTGTAGTGTGCAATTTTTGCCTTGTAGTTATCTTTTCCAGGACGTGCTCCCATCATTGTACCGTTCTTGTTCCCCGTATAGCGATAGTGCGTCACAGGTGTAGCGATATCCAAATATTCGATATGCGATTTAATCTCTGTATTCAGCGCTTTTTCTACTCGCGATAAAATGATGTCTGCAAATTCTTGTTTGATTTGCTTGTATTTTTCACCACGAACAGGATTACCATTTTCATCATATTCCAAGCCCCAGTTATCAAACTGTTCGAAATACGCAGGTGAATAAATAGTAAGTGTCCCTTTGCCTTCAACTGCCATAGACTTATCTCGAACAGTAGGTGCTAAGACGCTTAAATCACTTTTGTGTGGATCACCACCATTGTGATCTTTTCTAGAAACATTGTCTTCAGCAATTAATAGCATTTCATCTCCAAATCCTAAATCTTCTGCTGGGCAATTAAGACCGATTGACAATGTGATTGCCGAGCTGTACAATTCTGCCTTGCGAAGCTTTGCCAAGAATTTTTTATCAGAAAGTTCAGGATTCATCATTTTCTCATAAAGCGTTTCCACGTCACAAGCAGCAACGAAATATTTCGCTTTAAAGATTAGTTCTTTTCCTTTTGAATGAGCTATAATATGTGTGGCTTTGGAGCCATTATCAACAATTTTAGCAACTTTAGTCTGATAAAAAATCTGATTTCCATATTGAGTAGTAACATGTTCAAGCCATTCTGGAAAAACTTGACCACCACCTTTTGGGGGGAATTGAAAGTCTTTATTGTAAGCCCACGCTATGGGAATCAAGCAAGAGAGTAAATCTGTTTCTGCTGCCCACAGTTTCAATAGTTTTGGGTCGGAGAAATACTTTTTCAAGCCCTTTTCTACACCTTCTTCGCCACCGTAAAATACATGAGGAACGAAAGTAAGACCGAATTTTGTGAGTTTAATTCCGTAGTATATTTTGCCAAAGATATTTCGGGTTTGCATGTCTCGAAAATTTGTGGCGAAATCTTCGAATGCACCAGCCATTTTTTTGGCAGTTTTAAAGAACTTCATCAGTCCTTTTTTCTCGTGAGGAAAAGCTTTGATTAGGTCATCGCGGAAATCATCTGGCGTATTGGTCATCATGAAATCCATGTCTCCAGTAACAAATCGGCGAATATTCACCTGCTCCTTTGTTTTTGGAAAATCAGTCCCTATTGCGCTGAAAATACGGTAAACAAATCCTTTTTCTCCACACTGATTTAACCAGTGAATTGCGGAGTCGAATCGATAGTCTTTACGTCTAAATCCTGCTAAGTAGCCACCTGGTCGGGCATCCATTTCCAGTACCGCAACTGACATCCCTGCACGGCTAAAAAGTGCAGCAGAAGTGAGTCCACTTACTCCTGCACCGATGATTACTACATCATATTGTTCTTTAATGTCCTGCACAAAAAATATTTAAGCGATAAATATAGTATTTGTTATACAATTTGGCGCGATTTAATTTGGTGAATATCTTCGTCTGGAAATTTTATTTTGAATCATTTCTTGAGGTAAATACATTATAGATTGATGAAGATGTTTAAAATCATCAAATTTACCATTCACTAAATGAAACTGGCATTGAAGTAAATCTCTGTGACAAAGTCTTTTTTTTACTATTATTCTCCTTATTTTAGCGCTATGAATAAATGGAAGTTTGTTGTAATAATTACATTTTTCGGCTTTTTACAAAGTTGTAATACAGACGAAAAACCGGATTCTGAATTGGATAACCCTAATGAAGTAGTTGAAATCGCTGAAGATAGAGATGCGGAGCTGAAAGAGATTGATTCAAAACTTGAAAAAGACCCCAATAATGCGATTTTATTATCTCAAAGAGCGAAATTACTGATGAAAATGGGGCGAATTCAAGAAGGTTTGCCAAATATTTCAACGGCTTTTAGATTGGACTCACTCAATCTAGATATTCGAAAAATTCATGGGGATTATATGCTAGCAAGCACTCAGATTTTGGCTGCTCGAAAGGACTATAATTACATCATTGAACAAAATCCAGGGAGTGCAGAGGCTTACCTAGGAATGGCGCGAACATATGCTGTTGAAGATTATTATGAAAAAGCTTTTCAATATGCAGATGAAGCCTTGAAAAGGGATAAATTCTTGCGCGATGCCTATGAGTTGAAAGGACTTATGTTCCGCGTGCAAAACAAATTGGACTTGGCGATATCATCTTATCAAACGGCTGTAGAAGTTGACCCTAAATTTTACAGTGGATATGTAGCGTTGGGAAATCTTTTTGAAATTAAAGAGGATCCAATCGCATTTGAATATTATCAAACAGCATATCAATTAGATACTACGGGAGTGGATGCAATGTATGGGATGGCTGTTTATTTACAATATCACAATGAAGAAGAAAGGGCATTAGAACTATATCGCAAAATGTTGGATTATGATTCAACCAATTTCATTGCCTATTACAATCAAGGCTGGATAAAGCTTGTTGTTCAAGAAGAATTGGATAGCGCCACACATTTCTTCAATAAGACTCTTGAATTGGCACCGAACTATGCTGATGCATGGTATAATCTTGGTTTGACGCAAGCTCAAAAGAAAAATAAAGTTAAAGCCTTAGAATGTTTTAAGAATGTTTTGAAAATTGACCCAAACTATAAAGGTGCTGATGAACAGATTCAATTGCTTTTGAAAATTTGAGAAATCAGCGATTCATATTAGCTGTTGGTGAGTTATTAATTCCTCTTTTAGGTTTCTATTGGTGGAAGTGGGATTTACATTTTATTTTTTTGTTCTACTATTTGGACGTGATGGCTTCGTTACTTGCTTACCTTATGAAAATTCGAAAAATCGAAATTTTCAAAGCAGGAAAGTGGCATTTGCCTCACTACATGAATAAAATGTTTTTGTGGTATTCATTCGTGCTTATTGGCATGATTGCATTTGAAATTGGGCTATTACTGGTCTATCCTGAACTGAATTTGGTTGAATCGCTGATTCAATTTCTCAAATTCCAAGAATTCGGAATTCCCCAGGGAGTGATACTTATTCCATTGATTTTTTTGATGAATTATCAGCAATACCAATTATTGTTCATTAGGAATGGTGCATATCGGGTAATGCGAATTGAGTTTGTAAAGAAAATGGCTACACATACTTTCCTATGGTTTGCCTTGGCAGGAGGAGCTTTTTTACTGGTTAATTTAATTTTCCCACTAGCAGATTATATCTGGTTGTGGTTAGTTGTTGCTGGCAAAATTTCGTTTGATTTATGGATTCAACCTGCATTAGAGAAAAAAATACACCAAAACTCACTAACTTAGTTTTGTGGGAAAAGACAAGTTCAATATTTTAAGTAAACTTACGCTACCAAGAGTTTGGAATTTAGGGAAATTGCGCATGTCTTATTTTCTTGCAAAATACTTTAAAACTCCAACAGTTTGGGGGAAACCTTATGCCATTAGTATAGAGCCAACAACCGCATGTAATTTGGGATGTCCAGAGTGTCCAAGTGGATTGAAACAATTTACACGTGAAACAGGAAAATTGCAACTTGAATTAAACGAGCGAATTTTAAATGAAGTAGGGAAACAATTGTTCTACATCAATTATTATTTTCAGGGAGAACCGTTTTTACACCCTCACTTTCTCGATTTGGTTAGAGCGGCTCACCAGCGAAAAATATATACGGCAACTTCTACAAATGCACATTTTATAACGGCTGAAAAAGCAGATGAAATCGTAGCTTCTGGACTTGATAGGTTGATTATTTCAATAGACGGAATGACACAAGAAACCTACGAGTCGTATCGTGTTCACGGTAAGTTGGACAAAGTTATAGAAGGCACGAAGAATATTGTGCAAGCGAAAAGAAAGGCAAAAAGCAACACTCCCCATTTGATTTTTCAGTTTTTGGTTGTCAAACAAAATGAACATGAAATAGAAAATCTTTATTCATTGGCTAAAGAACTAGGAGTAGATGAGGTTAGATTAAAATCCGTTCAAGTATACGACTACAAAAACGGAAATGCATTACTCCCTTCAAATCAAAAATACAGCAGATATAAAAAGAAAAGTGACGGTACATATGCTATAAAAGCGAAAACTGGAAATCATTGTTGGCGGATGTGGAGCTCGACTGTGTTTACTTGGGATGGAATTTTAGTCCCTTGTTGCTTTGACAAAGATGCACAACATCAATTGGGGAATATTCAAGAAAATTCCTTTGAAAGAATTTGGGGCAACCAATCTTATCGCGAGATGCGAAAGAAAATTTTGACATCACGGCATCAAATTGACATCTGTACTAATTGTTCTGAAGGATCCAAAGTGTGGGTTTGATTTGACTAAATATACCTATTTTTGAGAAATTATTTAAAATGAATTGATTCCTATAGAGGTATGTCGCGACCCATTCCTACAGGAATCAAGCAATAAATTTGCTACATATGAAGTACTTAATCGTAGGCTTGGGTAATCCAGGAACAAAATACGAGAACACAAGACACAATATCGGATTTAAGGTTGTGGATAAATTTGCCAAAGAACACGATACTAAATTCTATGTAGAAAAGCATGCAGAAGTTGCGCGTTGCAAATTCAAAGGTCGTCAACTGGTCATTATTAAACCAACTACATACATGAATCTTAGTGGAAAAGCACTAAATTACTGGCTTCAACAAGAAAAAATAAGCATTGAGAATGTACTTGTTATTACCGATGACATATCTCTTCCTTTTGGAAAATTGAGAATGAAAGGAAAAGGTAGTGATGGAGGTCATAATGGACTAAAAGACATTCAGGCTGTTCTGAATACAACAGATTATGCGAGAGTGAGATTTGGGGTTGGTAATGGTTTTTTCCCTGGTCAGCAAGCTGAGTACGTGTTAAGTGAATGGACTATAGAAGAACAAAAAAACTTAGAAGAACGCATAACAACTGCTACTGAATTTATTAAAGGGTTTTGTACAATAGGCCTACAACTGACAATGACTAATTGGAATGGTAAGTAATTCGATTAGATTTTTCGGTTAACGAGATATAGTTCTCTATCAGTTTTTCCTTTTTAGGGATAAAAAGCAGGAAATTGATAAAATTGAGGGGGCAGCCCTCTTTTTCTATCTTCGCATACGTAGTACATTTGTATTGTAAAGTTGAATTTTTAGATATCATAATCACAACATAAGAAATTTAAGAAGCTACTCAACTTACTATTACTGGTTAAAAAGGAGGCTTAGGTCTCCTTTTTTATTTAATGGTTATTTCTCACAATACTCACAATATTTTGCTTTGTTGTTGTGAATAAATGAATCAGATTCTAGAATGTTTTCCGCAATTTTTGTGATAAGATTCTCCACTAATTGAATATGGCTTTCGTTTATGATTATTGGCGTATTGTTTTCATTCAACATTTGGAATCCAGAAGAAAGTTGAGTTAATGAGATAATTCCTGCCTCGTTCGCAAAAAGCCCTTTGGATTTATGGTAGAGTAAATTGTAAATTCCTAATTGAAGAACGTATTTTGCTTTATCTAGTTTTTTGGGAATTTCCTCTTGGTAATTTTCATTCACATCTTTACCGTTGAATTTGATCGTTACATTGTCTGTGGTGCATTTCCCTGTTTTGTAATCAACAATACGTGTACGTTCTCCCCATGAATCAACTCTGTCAATAAGCCCTTTGACTTTTAAAGGATAAGCTTTTCCTTGCCATTCAACAGAAAGGGTGGCTTCTAATTTTTCTTCGAGTGATAGAATAAAGAGTTTTTTACCTGGATTTTCTTGAAGCTGTTTTCGCTCGAAATTCAGAAATCGCTCTATTTGATAAGATGCCATTTCAAATGAAAGATAGTTTCGACCCTTTGCAAAAACCTCTTTTTGAGAATTAAATTTTGCTGCAAATTGTTTATTCAATTCTAAAGGATATTCTTTTAACATCTTGTCAATATCAAACTCAGTGACTTGAATTTTATTCTTCTGAAAAGGTTTGTAAAGCTCTTCAAGTGTGTTGTGTACAATCTCACCAAAAGTACTGCTCTCCATCTCTTCTTCTACCTCATCACTTTCGTGAAGGCCCAAGATATAGCGGTAATAAAAATCCAGAGGACAGGTTAAGAATTTGTTGAGTGCTGAAGCTGAAACTCCCTTTTCAAAATACTCAAGAATCACTTTTGTCGCTTCTTTTGAAGCAGGTATTTCAATCGTTCCTTTGTTAAGTTCATTGAGTTCAAGTTCAAAATTGGATGTTTTCCATTCAATTTTATCGTTCTCCCGAACTAACTCCAATTCAAGTTGACGCAGATAACGACTAGGTTCATTCGCAACCAATCCTTCTCCAGGTGAATTGTTATAAGTAATCCAACATCGTTTAACTCCAGGCAACAATCGATAAAAGTGATGAGCAAAAAGAGCATCTTTATCCGATGGTGTTGGCAGACCGAAGTAGCGACGCAAATCCATAGGTATAATCGTTTGAATCACATTTGAAGGGGGCATTTTACCCTCATTTAATCCAATAGCGATTATGTTGTCAAATTCAAGCATCCGTGTTTCCAGTAGTCCCATAATTTGTAATCCTTCAGTTGGATTTCCATAATAGGCCACCGATTTATTCATCCAAAAAGGGTTGACTAATTGTTTAAAGATATGCAGTCCAAAGTCAGGTGCATTTTCGTTGAAAATAGGAGTGATTTCTCTAATTGCTTCATCAAATTGAGTGATGGCACTTCTTTCCAATAAGTCAGTTTCTTTGTCAAATACAGGAAAAAGCAATTTGTTAAGAGAACGAAACATGAGAAGCGCTTGTGGCCAGTTTCCATTCCAACTCGTAAACGCAAGTTTGATTAACTGATTTGATTTTTCAGTTAATTCAGGAAAATCAACTTTGCTGAAAAGTTTATTGTATTTGACGATGTTTATTAAAATTTCTTCTACTTTTTCAACCTCATAATCGGAAATAAACTTTCTAAAGAATGGATGTTGCAGAAAGGCAGAAAGTGACTTGTGGTAAGCTGCCGATGTCGCAAAATAATTCATGTTTTCCTGAATTTCAAAAAGCAAATCGATCCAAGTTCGAAGCAGTGTGTTTTTCAGTGGAAGTCCAAGTGTGATATTTGCTTCACCAACATCAGCAGGAATATGCTTAATTGCAGGAACGATTAAAGACTCGTCTGCCAAGAGCAAAAGTGTATTTTTCAACTCGTCTTTTGAAAGTGATTTGAGAATTGTTAATCCTGCTTTAACTTGACTGGTTGGTTGAGAACAGCTGATTAGTTCAAACGATTTTTTTTCTTCTAGCAAACGATTTCCAGAACATAAAACAGATTCTGGAATTTCAATTTTTAATTCGCGTAGAAATTTCCCTGCTTCATGCATCTCATCATTGACGAAAAAATCGTCGCCTTCGAGCATGACATTCCCACGGCCCATTTTTACCAACTGTTTCATAATCGAAATTTCAGCTGGAGAGAGGGCATTGAAACCTACAAATAAAAAGTGCGCATCCTTTTGTTCGGCAAATGCCAGTTCTACATTATTACTTACAAATCTGTAGGCACTTCCCATGTAGCAAAGTCCGCGATTTTGGAGGTGTGAGTTGAATTTAGTGTAGTAACCACCTAATTTATCCCAAAATTCCATGAATTTCTTCTGGCTTTCGGTCAATTCTTTCTCTGAGTCAAATGACCAGTTTTCAATTTCCTTTACATCGCGTAAATTCTTGAAAAGTTGATCTGGTTCAATTAAATATCGGTCAATTTCATCGCAATCGTTGAGGAGTAGTTTCCCCCAACGCATAAACTCATCAAATGACTCGGGGCTGTCTGCAAGTTCTTTGTGCACATGGTAGAGCTCAAACAATAATTGAACCGAAGAAATCACTTTCAGGGGAACTAAATCCTTGATCCATGTGTTAATAGTAATGAAGTTTGGAGAGAAATAGGGTTTGCCCAATACGTCGAACAATTCTTCTTGAATATACTTTTTCGCGCGTTGTGAAGGCAAAACAACTGTTAAGTTTGAAGTGTCTTTGTAATGAGTTTGAATATATTCAGCAACTTGACGTATAAAGTGAGGCATTTCAAAAAGATTTCTTCGAATTTAACAAAAGAACTCGTAAATTTATTTGGTTGATAAGAAATATTTTTTACTTTTGACGAAATAATCGTCAACATAACGATAAAAAGAATAGCAATATGACGACATTGAAAGTGGGAGATAAGGCACCTGATTTTGAAGTGAAGGATCAAAACGGCAAAGTACATAGATTGGGAGATTATAAAGGAAAGATGATTGCCATTTATTTTTACCCAAAGGACATGACTCCAGGTTGCACTGCACAGGCTTGTGATTTGCGCGATAACGAAGCGGCGCTATTAAAAAAGAATATTCATGTAATTGGTGTTAGTGCAGATGATGAAAAGCGTCATGCGAAATTTGTGGAGAAATACAGTTTGCCTTTTCCGCTTTTAGCAGACACCGATTTGAAGATGATTAACGCATATGGCGTGTGGGGGCCTAAAAAGTTTATGGGGAAAGAGTATGATGGAATTCACCGTACCACTTTTCTAATTGACGAGAATGGAAAGATTAAAGAAATTATTGAAAAAGTAAAAACTAAAGAACATGCAGGGCAACTTTTTGATGCGTTGTAATAAGTACGTAAAAAGATTACGTACTACCTAACCTAAATTTGTATTAAAAATAAACGACATGGCAAATTCAAAAGAAGTTAATAAAGAAAAATTGAAAGCATTGCAGCTTACAATGGACAAAATGGAAAAGACCTTTGGTAAAGGTGCTGTAATGAGATTAGGAGATGCTCCTATAGAAAAAATGGATGTAATTCCTTCGGGTTCGGTTACACTTGATTTGGCTTTAGGTGTAGGCGGATTTCCAAAAGGTAGAGTTGTTGAGATCTATGGACCTGAATCTTCAGGTAAAACGACTTTGGCAATTCATGCCATTGCTGAAGTGCAAAAGCAAGGAGGAATAGCAGCAATGATAGATGCTGAGCACGCTTTTGATCAGTTTTATGCTGAGAAATTGGGAGTGGATGTGGCAAATTTGCTTATTTCACAGCCAGATAACGGCGAGCAAGCTCTAGAAATAGCAGATAATTTGATTCGTTCAGGCGCTGTTGATTTACTTGTTGTCGATTCAGTAGCTGCATTGACACCAAAAGCAGAAATTGAAGGTGAGATGGGTGATTCGCAAATGGGACTTCAAGCGCGTTTGATGTCAAAAGCATTGCGTAAGCTTACAGGTTCAATTAGCAAAGCAAACTGTTGTTGTATTTTCATTAACCAACTTCGTGATAAGATTGGTGTGATGTTCGGTAACCCAGAAACGACAACGGGTGGTAATGCACTAAAGTTCTACTCATCTATTCGATTGGACATTAGACGTTCAAGCCAAATTAAAGATGGCGAAGACGTAATAGGAAATCGTGTGAAGGTGAAAGTCGTTAAAAACAAAGTCGCTCCACCATTTAGAAAAGCAGAATTTGACATCATGTACGGAGGAGGGATTTCAAAAGTTGGTGAAATTATCGACTTAGGGGTTGAGCTAAACATTCTTAAAAAAGCAGGTTCATGGTTCTCTTACGGAGAAACTCGTCTTGGACAAGGACGTGATGCCGTGAAGGCGCTTATTGCGGACAATCCTGAATTGATGGATGAATTGGAAGGATTGATTAAAAAGGCGTTGACTACTGGGGCTGTTGACCCAAAGGAACTCTTTAAAGAGGAATTAACAGAAACAGAATAAGATGTTTTATTTTTATATTAAAAGCTGCCAAATGGCGGCTTTTTTTTGTTAGTGGAAATTGTAATGATTTTTATATTAACTTCATACATCAAATAATCTAATGTGAATAGTCAGCCAAACATTGCATATATAAACGATCTTGAGTGTATCCTTGGAAAGGAGATTATCACCAATGCACAATTGGCAAGTGTTTTCACAGAATTCAATGAAGCTGATATTTCCAAAATATCGGGTGTAAGTCAGCGATTTTCAGTCGGTAAAAATGGATTGTCATCATCGTTTGGTGCTGAGGTTGCAGAACTCTTTTTCAATAGATATGGGATAGAAAGAAACAGTATAGATTATTTAATATTTTGCACTGAAGGTCCCGATTACATAGCTCCAGCAACTTCTTGTATAGTTCAACATCGACTTAAATTACCAAAAACTATTGGAACTTTTGATTTATCTTTTGGATGTAGTGGATATACTTATGGATTACTGATGTCAAAAGCGCTTGTTGAGAGCGGTATTGCAAATCGAGTGCTATTTATTACGGCTGATATACCAACTCAAGTTGTGTCCAAGAGAGATCCGTATTTGAATTTTATATTCAGTGACGCAGCATCTGCTTCATTAATTACAAATGAAGCTAAGGGTTATCGATTAGGGAAGTTTGTATGTGGGACTGATGGAGGTGGCGAACAATCTTTATTAGTTAGAAATAGTGGTTTTAATACAACTAAAGATTCTGACTGGTATACGGATGAATTTACGCGCGAACTGCGTGTAGGAGAAATGGCGATGAATGGTGAAGAAATATTTCGCTTTTCACTTAAAGAGGTTCCAGGCTTGATAGAGCAAATATTGGAAAACAATGAATGTAAATTTGATGATATTGATTTGTTTATTTTTCACCAAGCAAGTCCAATTATTCTAAAATCTCTTAAGCGAAAATTGAATATACCTGATAATAAATTTTTTACTAATTTAGTGGACGTTGGAAATACCGTTTCTGCTTCTATTCCTTTGTGCTTGAAAGATGCTGAGGAGAAAGGTGTTATCAAATCAGATATGAAAATTTTAATAGCAGGTTTTGGTATAGGATTTTCTTGGTCAGGAACTATTATTTATACTTAACTATGATTGATATTACTACGTTTGTACGGTTATTAGAAGATGAATTTGAAGATATAGAATCAGGGAGTTTGAAACCTGAAACAAATTATAGAGAAATACCAGATTTCAGTTCGATGCACGCTTTAATTATTATTGCGCTTATAGATAATGAATTTGATGTTTTATTGACAGGGACGGATTTAAGAGGCGCTCAGACAATTCAGGATCTTTATGACTTAGTCGGCACAAAACTTAATGAATGAGTATTTTTAAAATTGAAAATACTGAAATTATCGCTTTGGCTGCGTGTGTACCTAAAAGTAAGGTGCGTACTGAAGACTATGATTTGATATCTACTTCAGAGCAGAAAATGTTTATGCAAGGTACAGGGATTAAAGAAAGACGTGTGGCTGATGTCAATACGTGTACTTCTGACATGTGCTTTGCATCTGCAAATAAAATTATAGATGAATTGAAAATCGATCGGTCCGAGATTGATGTGGTGATTTTTGTTTCACAATCCCCCGATTATTTTCTGCCAGCTACTTCAATTATTTTGCAAAATAAGCTTGGTCTGCGTAAATCAACAATGGCATTTGACATTAATTTAGGTTGCTCCGGATATATTTATGGATTGAGTGTATTATCCAATTTTTTATCAATTTCTGGAATGAGGAAAGGGTTGTTACTGTGTGGAGACAAATCGACTCAATCTACAAATTATCATGATAAAAGCACGTATCCTTTATTTGGGGACGCAGGAACGGCAACTTTACTTCAGCGTAATGAGCAAGCAAAGTCAATGTATTTCAATTTGCAAAGTGACGGTTCTGGTGAAGAGGCTATTATTATTAGAGGTGGAGCAACACGTCACCCAAGTGATGAGAATACGTATGTGCTAAAAGAAGTTTCTCCGGGTATTTCTAGATGTCAAAGAGATTTGGAACTTGACGGTGTTGAAGTGTTTAACTTCTCATTGCGCGAGGTAAAACCCAACGTGGTCGATTTACTTGCTTTTGCATCTGCTGAATTAGATGATATTGATTATTTGGTGATGCATCAGGCAAATAAATTGATGAATGAATCGGTTCGCAAGAAACTTAAATTCCCAGTTGAAAAAACACCTTACTCTCTAGAGAAATTTGGAAATACCAGTTCGGCTTCCATACCACTGACTATTGTAACTGAATTGAAAGATAGGTTACAGGGAGAGAAGCAACTCCTGTTAAGTGGTTTTGGTGTTGGCTTTTCATGGGGCTCTGCTTTGATGTATACGAATTTGCCCCATGTGTGTGACTTAATCGAAATATAGAAAATGGATTTTAATAACAAACATATTGTGGTTACAGGCGCGTCATCTGGGATTGGAAGGCAAGTTGCTGTTCAATTGGCACGCTTAGGTGTTCAATTAACGGTGCTTGCTCGTCGTGAACAGGAACTACAAGATTTGATTGCGGAACTTTCAACAATAAATGGATTGACTCACATTGCATTGTCTGTTGACTTGTCAGAGCAAGATAATATTCGTAAAATAGCAAGTGAAATTGAGGATTGTGATGGAGTTGTACACGCTGCAGGTATTGTATATCCTTTACCAGTTAAGTTTATCAAGCAAAAGCACTTAGATGAAGTTTTTAAAATCAATTTTTTTGCACCTGTACTTTTAAATTCGGCATTATTATCTCAAAATAAGATTAAGAATTCAGCCTCGATTGTATTTATTTCATCCATATCAACCAAGCATCCTTATTTTGGTGGTTCAATCTATGTTTCTTCTAAGGCGGCATTGGAAGCTTATAGTCGCAATTTAGCATTGGAGTTGGCCTCAAGGCAAATTAGATGTAACGTGGTTTCTCCAGCATTGGTTAAAACACAAATTTTCACACAGACTATTGAAGCTTCAGATAGTGGAAAACTAGAAGAGTACGAAAAAAATTATCCTTTCGGTTTTGGTGAAACAGAAGATGTGGCTAATGCAATAATCTTTTTGCTTTCATCATCTTCAAGGTGGATGACAGGGCAGGAAATTATATTGGATGGAGGCTTAACATTAAAAAGCTAATTCTATGGACGCCAAAATAAAATATTCTATTGTTGTTCCTGTATTTAATGCAGCTGCATGTTTGGAGGAATTAATAAGTAGGACAATTAATGTCATGGAAGATTCAAAAGTGTTATTTGAAATAATTCTTGTAGATGATTTTAGCACTGATAATTCGTGGCAGGTAATTAAAGAGCTAAAAGCTAAGCACCCGAATTTAATAAAAGGAATTCTTTTATCCAAAAATTTTGGACAACATAATGCTACATTTTGTGGTTTAAGAAACGCTTCTGGTGAGTATTGTATTACAATGGATGATGATTTACAGCATTCACCTGAGGATATCAGTAAGATGATTGATACTATTAATAATAATTCAACCGAAATCGTTTATGGCGTTTTTAAACATAAAAATCATAATTTTAAGAGATTGACAATCCGATTTTTATTTAAAACTTTGGGATTTGTTAGACATTTCAATTCAGAGTTTAAAGAGTTATCGAGCTTTAGGTTAATGAATTTTAGACTAAGAGAGAAAATCAGCCAAAGTCAATCATCGGAAATTAATATTGACGAATTAATTAGGTGGAATACTGATGAGTTTACCGAGCTTGAGCTAAAACATGCGAAATCAAAAAAGCTTAAATCTGGATATAATTTTAATTCATTATTTCAGTATTCAATCGCTAGTATAATAAATACATCAGATTTACCTTTAAGGATCCTTTCTAAAATGGGGTTTTCAATATCAATAATTTCATTTTTTACAGCCTGTTATTATCTAATTAAAAAAATATTTTATGATGTAACAGTACAGGGATACACGTCTTTAATTGTAACTATCATGTTATCAACAGGATTAATAATGTATACTTTGGCTTTTATCGCATTATATCTAAGTAAAATATATAGAAATCAAAATAATAAGCCGAATTATAGTCAGAAGGAGGTTTTATGATTTTGGAGCAATATGGTGTTACCTTGAAAAGAGTCGAATATGAGGATATCGAAATCATTCGAAATTGGCGTAACCAAACGGGAGTTAAAAACAATATGTTATACAAAAAACATATTACTAAAAAAATGCAAGAGAAGTGGTTCGACTCTATAAACAATAAATACAATTACTATTTCCTAATACAATACAAGGGCAAAAACTATGGTGTTATCAATGCAAAAAATATAAATTTCGAAGATGCTTATGGTGAGGGAGGGGTTTTCATTGGAGAAGAATGTGAAGAATTACCTTTTTTAAGTGTTTTTGCTAGTTTATGTTTGTTAAATGCTGTATTCACTAAAATAGACTTATTCAATAAATCATTTGCGCAAGTTCTAAATTCAAATAAAAAGGCAATCACATTCAATAAAAAATTAGGTTATTGTTTAATTCCAGGTCAACAAAATCAGCAAGCTTCATATTATGTCTTAACCAAAGAAGATTACATAAAAAAAGCGCAACAACTGAATAATTTTGCTCAAAAGTACACGAATGATTATGTCGGAGTTCGTATAAAGGGAAAGGCTAGTGAGTTAAATTGCCTAGCGATTAATCAGTTATTTAGGCAAGTCAGCGATGAGCTTTAATAATTATGTTACCTGATGTATACTTATACTCATCAGAAACTTTTTCTTCTTTAAATACTTTACTTTTCAAACCATTTTTTTCGAGCTCTACCCTGAAATTCTCTTGCGAGTATTGTTGATTAACCCATTTATGATATTCAAGTGTAATGTTTTCAATTTGCTGAATAGATTTGGATTCTATTAGACTTGATAACAAGTCACTCTCCCCTCCTTCGATATCAATTTTAAGAAAGTCAACTAAATCAAATTGTGAAACAAACTCTCCAAAATTCACGCACTCTACAAGACATGACTGAGTAGTTAATTTATTCTGATAAAGTGAACAAATGGGAGGAGTATCTATAGAATCTTCATCATGAATAAACAACTGCTTTGGTTCGTTAGTGTTAGAAACTGCTTTATTAAAAAGAATAACATCTAAAAAACCGTGTAGCGATACATTTCTCTTTAATGTTTTAAATGATTCAATGTCTGGTTCAAAAGCAATTATTTTACTCTGAGGTCTAATTAACTTAAAATAAATTAAACTTAAACCAATGTTTGCTCCACAATCAATAATCAGTGGAGCCTTTTGAACATGATCAATTGAATATATCTCGTCATTAAATATTTCATTAATTAAATAATCATTGATTTCCTGATTATATCGACTATAAAATTCAAATTCAAAAGTTTGATTTTTATTTAATGGGTGATTTATAATCCGCTTAGTCAAGTACATCAGTGTAGTTTTTTAATTTTCAATGAAAAAGAGGAGAATTGAGAAATCTCAATCTGATTTTCAAGTTGATTTTTTTTGATAAATAAATCCACCGCTTCTTTACAGTTTACCAAATTTAAATAATAATCATCTACAATGATGATTCCTCCCTTATTTACATTAGGATAAAATTTAGTTAGTGATGAATATATAGGTTCAAAAAAATCGACATCGATATGAAGTAGAGAGATTGATTGAGGAAGATCTAGTGGTTCTATATAATTGATATCACATTTATTAAAATACACCTTCGAGTTTAATTCAAACTGATTAAACAAAGTGGTTACATCATTCAAATAACATGAATTAATCGCTTCTTTTACATCCCCTAAAGCCTCTATAAAACCTAAGTCTTTTTTATGATGTAAATCCTCTTTTACCCAGCCTTCAAATGTATCATATAAATGAAGATTTGTCTTGTAACCCAGATCGTCCATCAAAGCCCGTAAAAACAGGGCTCCTCCGCCTTTCCACACTCCTATTTGAACCCAATCTCCAATAGAACTTAGCTCATTTGATTGCGCAATAGATAGCATATTTTCAAAAAAATCTTTTGGAAGTAACGTATGTGTCGGAAAGTCATTTTTAATCTTTATTAAATCTTCATACGAATCTAGTTGTTGAAGATTAATAGGATTTAAAAACTCTATTATTTTGTTACTTTGGATAAGCATTAATACCTTTTAGCTAATTATTCCTTTTTTTAGTTTTTCTAATATAGTCAAAAGTGCAAAAGAATCTCTAAAATAAACTGGTTCTCCTTGATCAAAATAATAAATGGATTTAACGTTACTATCCAAATAAAGTCCAGGTGAAGCAGGGACGAAATTAAACTCTGATTTAATAAATTCATGAAGCTTTATGAATTTTGAGTTACTACTTTGGAGATAGTCTTCCACATCTGAAGTATTCTTTAGTGCCGCTAAGAGCTTTTTGTTTTCCCCAAAAGAAGCGTATTCAAATAACAAAATTTTCATTGGGTCTACTGGGAAATCAAATTTAGCAGTCAATTGATTAATATTATTTCTGTTTGTTATCACATAATAATATTTTGAATATAAGTTTTGAAATGAGGATTCAATTGCAAAATAATCATCCACATCATGATTTTCTGTAACTAAATCAAAACCAGTTAAATTTGGATTCATTTTATCTTTTACACGCATACAAAACCCATGTTTTAGATTGCCTTGTAAATCTTGTTTCAAAGCAAAAGATAATCCCATATTTTTGTAATCAAATATAAAACTTTCCTTGTATCTGTTATAATATGATTGTATTTGCTCAGAATATGGGAAAATTGATTCTATCCGTTCAAAATCAATTTTCTTAAATCCTGTTATATAAAATTTAACATTAATCAATTTTTCGTTTGTATAATTAATTCCTAAATAAGTACAAAAGGGGTAATCTTTGTGGTACAAAATGGAAATTGCTTTATCCAAAAACAATTTTGTTTGATTTGAATTGATGATTCTTAAAAAATCATTTACCATAATAACTGAAGTTGTGAAATATCTTTATATGTTTCAAATCTATATAAATTGAAGCAAATTAAAAAGGTAAATCGAAATAATAAAATTGTATCTTTGGTTGCAATCTAAAATTACTTCTACTAATGGCTAGCGAGACTAAAATTAAAAAATATTATACTGAAAGTTGGTTACCTAGATTCATGAATGGGCATAATTCTGCTTCGTTAGCAATGCATATGGGTTATTTCATTGATGAGAATACACCAAATGATTTCGCCAAACTCGAAATGAATAAGTTTTTAGTTTCAAACTTTCCAAAAAACAATGAACAACTCACAATTGTAGATGCGGGTTGTGGTGTTGGAGGAACTTGCAAGTATTTAGTCGAAAATTATGAAAACTTTCAAGTTATAGGTGTTAATTTGCATGATAAACAGATTGAATTTGCTCAACAAAACATACAAAATATTAAAGAAAACAGCAGCATTAATTTCTTGAATGAGAGCTATTTGGACATGTCTACCCTGTCTAATTCTGTTGATGTGTTTTTTGCGATGGAGAGCATGTGCCATGCAACTGACAAAATGAAATTTGTACAAGAAGCACATCGTATATTGAAAGATGAAGGAGTCTGCTTGATTTTTGATTATTTCGTCACCAAAGAAAATAATTCATTATCCGAACTAGAACAAAATCTCCTTACTGACTTTGAAAAAGGTTGGGCTGTTTCGCATTATCCTGACTTTACATTTACTGATAAATTACATCAAGTTGGGTTTTCAAAAACCAAATTCATTTCACTTACGGACAAAGTTTTACCCGGAATTAATCATTCTTACCGAAAAGCAGTAAACTTGGTAACCAATCTAAACAGTGATAATCTCGTATTTGTTAATCATCTAAAAGCAAATATTGCACTAAAAAAACTAATCGACCTCAACGTGATTGATTACAAAATGATTAAAACAATAAAATAGCTCATTGATATGGTTGTCATACTTTGTGGAGGTTTGGGGTTACGAATTAAGGGTCAATTTAACGATGTTCCGAAACCTTTAATTCCTATACATGGAAAAGAACTACTACTTCATATTGTAAACAATTTTTCTAGTCAAGGATTTTCGAATTTTTTATTTTTAGTTGGAAACAATGAAGACCAATTCATCGAATTTGCTCAACGAAATTCGAATTCTGAACGGACTATTTCTGTTTTGCAAACAGGCACTGAAACACCTACTGGTGGTAGACTTAAGAAGGCGCAATATCTTTTGGAGGAATATCCCTCATTTATGTTAACGTATGGTGATGGATTGTCAAATATACAATTTGATGAATTATTAAGGTTTCATCAAACACATTCTAAAATAGCAACTTTAACAGCAGTACAGCCAACACTTCAGTTTGGTTTACTCTCCATAAATGAAGATGGCCTAGTTAATTCATTCGTTGAAAAACCTATTTTAGAACAGTATGTAAATGGAGGGTTTTTTGTGTTAAACAATGCGATTTTTTCATATTTAAGCGAGGATAGCGATTTTGAAACTGAAGTATTAGCTGAACTTTCTAAGAATAAAGAACTTGTGGCATTTAAGCATCATGGATTTTGGAAAAGTATGGATACTTACAAAGATTATCTTTCATTAAATGAATTGTTTGAAAAGAGATAAAGATGAAACAACCTAAGCGAGTAATAGTTACCGGAGCCTCAGGTATTATTGGAACAAGCTTGATTGATGAGTTGTTGGAACAGGGGTATATTGTAATCGGAATCGCTAAGCAATATCCGTTGAAAGAATTTCGATTGCATCAGTTCCAAGACAATAATTATCATCCTTTTGAAGGAGATATTTTAGACGAGACGTTTTTAAATAATATTTTCACTGAATTTAAACCTTCAATAATTGTGCATCTTGCTGCACAAGCTATCGTTAGTGAAGGAATTAAGAATTCTGCCCAGACATTTGAAACAAATATTAAAGGGACATGGAATGTTTTAGAACAGACTAAGTGTCTTAAACATGTAGAAAAAGTCATTGTTGCATCATCTGACAAAGCATACGGAGAACATACTACATTGCCTTATCAAGAAACTTTTGAGTTGAAAGCAAAGCACCCTTATGATATCAGTAAAAAGATTACGGAGGAACTCGCTTTAAGTTATTACCACACGTATCAAATGCCAATTATCATTTCTCGTTGTGGAAATGTGTTTGGTCCTTATGATTTGAATTGGAGTAGAATAGTGCCAGGGACTATTCGGTCTTGTATAGAAGGAAGTATAATTCAGCTCAGGAGTGATGGTCAACAAGAAAGATGTTATGTATATGCAAAGGATGTTTCTAATGCATATATTAAAATGATTGAATCACCAGACAATTTAATTTTCGGAGAAGCATTTAATATTGGAAATGATATCCCACTATCCGTTCTACAGGTTGTCGAATTAATAGCTGGTTATTTTGAGAAAGATTTTACACAGCAAATTCAAATTCTTAATGAAGCGAATTACGAAATTGAATGTCAATACTTAGATTGTTCAAAAGCTAAATCATTATTAGGTTGGGAGCCAAAGTATTCCTTTTTGGATTCTCTTAAAGAGACGATTAATTGGTACATTGAAAATTTTCAAACTGATTCTCAAAAATAGTGTATGACTAAAGTTCCAATTGCAGTATTTATATATAAGAGATTTGATACTACTTCAGTTTTATTTAGTGAATTGACTAAGATAAAACCTTGTAAACTCTATGTTTTTGCAAATGGTCCTGTTGATGAATATGAAGTAGAAGCTTGTGAGAAAACTCGAAATATTTTCGATGAAATAATATGGGAATGTGAGGTGGTTAAACAATATAGAGATGTAAATATTGGATTGGGGAATCAAATTATCTCAGGTTTAAATTTTTTGTTTGAGCACGAAGAGCGCGCTATAATTCTAGAAGATGATTGTATTCCATCAACTGGATTTGTCCCATATTGCGAATTACTTTTGGATAAATATGATAGTGATGAGCAGGTTATGCATATAAATGGAACTAATATCGCCCCAAATATTTCAGAGAACCACCCTTATAGTTATTTCTTTACAAGATTTTCAGTACCATCTTGGGGATGGGCAACTTGGCGTAGAGCATGGCAAAAGTTTAATCCCAAGTGTGACACTTGGCAACATCATAAAATGTTACTGTTTATGAATATTCAGCAGAAGCATTTTAGAACATGGACAGATATTATCGGTAATTTAGCCCAGACCAATAACTTTTGGGATATAGCATGGAATATTGATATTTGGTATAATAGAGGATTAGTGATTTCACCGAAAATGAATCTAGTCAATAATGTTGGATTAAATGAGGAGGGTACATATATGAAAGTTTCAGGCACAAAATATTCTAGTTTACCTACTTATGAAAATCTAGAAATAAAGATAATACACCCAGATGAGAAAATGATTTTTGATAAAGAAGATCTTTATGAAGATGAATTATGTTTGCTTTTTAATACTTTTACTATAAAATAGTTTGTTATGTTTTATAATCCTTTAAAACTTGATTTTCTTCTTCCAATAATTCAAAATGTGGATATTATCGCTGAAGAGTTTATAAGTGCTAAAACTAAAATTCCCGAACTTTCACAGTGTATGAATGACGAGTCACCGGAGATATTTCCTCATTTAGATCATTGGACTAGAGATACAGGGATTCATGCTGAGATATTAGGATATGATTCTAGAAATGGTACTTTAGGTGCTTTTCCGCTATATAAAGTTGGATTTCCAATAAAATGGTGTAATGTTGAAGATTATTTTCCTCAAACTTTAGCTTTATTAAAAGACATTCCTAATCTTTTTTTTAGTTCACTAGTTCGTTTAGGAACCAAATCGAGTATTGCATCTCACTATCATTCAATTCCTCATTTAGTTTTTCATATTAGTTTGCTCGATCATAAAAACGGAGGCAGTTGTATTACGTGCGGAAATGAAATGGTTAATTTTTCAAAAAAAGGGGATTATTGTTTGTTTGATTATAGGGTTGAGCACTCGTCATTTAATCATTCCGATAAAGATCGTATAAATTTGTTGATTGACTTTCCAATTTCCTCAGATTTTATTCTTGAACCAATGGGTAAAAATGACAGGTTGATTTCTCCAAGATTTGAAAAATGATTGTTATTGTCAGCCAATCATTTTAATCCATTCTTCTTTAGGATAAATTTTTAACAAAGTAGGGTCGTTTAAATTTTCCATTTTGTAACGTGAAATGTCTTTTGCTGAGTATGGTGAATTAGGTACTGGGGTATCAATCATTAAAACCCATCTGTCACCTTCACTTTTATTCCATGCCTCGTGCAATTCACCATCATTAAATGAGAATGTCTCGCCTTCTTTCCATAACCTAGTTTCATTTTGACTTTGGAAGCCTAGGTTCCCATTAGGGACTTTAAGAGATAGATGTGTGCGCATGACTTGTTTAGAATAGCCCTCATGTGCTTTAATAATAGTGTCAGGTTTTAATATTGAGAATTCTGCTCCAATTAACTCTGGTATTTCTTTTAGTATTTGATATGTTTTAGGGAAATGAGTGAGTATAGTCTTATTTCGAATGGTAAAAAAAATCAAAGGAATAGTCAGCCATCCATCGTTGTTTGTGTAATCGGAGTAACTCGATTGTAAATTAGTATCGTTATGTAAAATAAAAGTGTCTAACTCGCTTAAAAATACTTCCCAATTATTTTTAAGTAATGAGATCCATGAAATTGTATCATTCGAATAAAACATAATCAAGTATTTATTACAACTAATTTACTATTTTTATCCAAATCAATCACATCAAAAGAAAATCAAAAATTGAAGGATAAAATCTGGTACATATATAACGGCAAACCATATTTGGAGAAAGTACCCAATTTTATTGAGCATTCGCAATTCGCTTGGTCTTCTGAGTTGGTAACTAATTGGTTAATGTATAAAAATGAAATTGAGTACTTAATCAAAGAGAAATCTACATTTATTCCTTATTTTAATTCGGCTTTAGGAGATGAGGAATCTTCGTGGTCTACAATTTCCTTAAAAACATGGGATATAGATGTGCCAAAGACACTTTCCAATGCCCCTAGTTTAACTAATTTTTTATTGCGTTTTCCAGAGGTAACGAGTATGGCAATTAGTCGACTTGGACCGAATTCAACAATAAAGAGACATCAAGGTGATACGAATGCTATTTTTAGATGCCATGTTGGAATATCAATACCTTCACCACTTCCCGATTGCGGTTTTCAAGTTAATGATGAAATGAAAAGTTGGGAAGAAGGTAAATTAATTGCCTTTGTAGATGCAAATGAACACGAGGCATGGAATCACACAAGCCATGAGCGCTTAATTTTGATGTTTGATGTATTTAGACCTGAATTTGTACGCAACAAAAAGAAAATATGTGTTAATGTCAGAGCATTTTTATTGACTCAAGTATTCGTTTTAAAGTACCCAATTTTGCTAAAGTTGCCAAAAGCGATCGTACATTTTATATTTCTTAAAATCAAACTTTTAGTATATATTTTACTCCCTTTTCAAAGAAAGTTTGGTGTTATAAGAAAACACAGTTAATGAAATTATTCTTTTCGAATATTGGGGCGATATTTTTTGACCAGTGACTTTAGCCAAAGTGGAGATTTTACATAGAGGTACAGGTAAACTTTTTTTTCCCAAATGGCAAAAAGTATTGAGAGGCGATTTTTAATTCCAATATTGATTTTGTCTTTAGGTATATTATATCCATATTGGTTCGCTAGAATGTGTGTTATGTGGTTTATAAGACGAACTTCTTTTGAGCTTAAGGTGCTTTCCCATTCTGATATCAAAGATTGATTTATCGGACTTAAAGTGTTTTGATGAAAGGATTTGATTTTTTCAACAAATTCATCAGGTAAGGTGTTTAACCTTTCTAGTGATGCAGGGTCTGGAGAGGGTAGTTCGGAATGCGATAACATTTCTTTTTGAAAATGAATATTGAAATGGGCACATATTTGTTGAAGCGTTTGCTCATTTTCTAACACTAAATCTTCATATTTTACAAGTAGATATTTGTAAGGATTATGTTGAGTTTTATGAAGAACAGCTTGATAATTTATGCACCAAATTTTTGCCATATAAGCAATTTGTTTTGATAACCCAAGTTCTCTTTTTTTCCATGAAGCAATTACTGCTCTAGGATCTCTTACAAGTATAACATACTTACTCTCGGGTGAGAGTTGCTCTAAAACATCTGAATATAGAATATACTTTATTTGCTTATCTATAATGTGTGTAAAGGAATCTTTTTTCAGTAAAGGCAGAAAAAGTGAGTAGATTAATCGGGTAAGGGTTTGGAAATTCAAGTCATCTCGATTATCTAGCATCTGTTGCTTTAATTTCTCAAGTGGTGAAAAATACAAAGTCAAATTTTTTTCTGCTATTCGTTCAAAGTATATAATAAACTGATCAATCTCTTTTTCGGTCCATTTGCTTTTAGCATTGTATTCACGGTATAAATATAGCATGAAAGGTTCCTCAGAAGGTGATAGAACACTTTCGCTCCTATTTAGCATCATGGTGAGCATGGAACTCCCAGTCCTTTCCATACAAAGTATGAAATTTATTTGCAGTGATTTTATATTGTTTAAATTCATTCTTTATTGTTGTAGTATTTTTCGACAAATGCTCCATATTTGAGCTTTTTAACTCGTTTTCGCAACCAAAAAGGAGAACTTGTCCATAATTTAACTGTTAATTTATTTTTGAAAATAAGAAACTTATTTTTCTGAATTGGTAGGCTAATTTCATCTGAAATAATTTCATCTGGTTTTTGATACCCTAGTTTGCATGCAGTATTTGCACAAATTTCCCAAGCCGTAGCTGCCTCTATAGAGGAAAGGTCTTTCTTCCAAGTGTCAATTTTAGCTGAATTTGGTTTTGTAAGTAAACCTGAATGAAATTCATTAAAATTATCCACGTAATACTCATTCTTATGTCCCAGACTTTCAATAGATTTTTTTACGTTCTCACTATATCCCATAAGTGAATCGGTGTATTCCAAATCTAAAAAGTTACAAATGTTTTGAAGAACTTGCTCTGGATTTTGAATTAAGCTGATGTATTTAAGATTAAGTATACGACTTTTGTCAATATTTTTTTTTGCTGAAATTGTCTTTTCATTTCGATAGTTCCATCGTGTAGCTATATCAGATATTTTTTCAGATTTTTTCAGTCGTTTCTCTCTAAAATTGCGCCATCTCGCTATATTATCCAATGGATTGCGGTAAAGAAAAATAAACTTACTTTTGGGATATCTAACTGAAAGTTCAATGATATGATTATGGATTGATAATTCTTTGCAAATTATACAAGAAGCGTCAGTTTTACTGCTATTTGTTTGAAAACTATTAAAAGTGAGTTGAACAACCAAATCCCAGTTTAGATTGTTGATATTTGATCTAAGGTTTTCAATTAAATCTGATTTTGTTGGCATTTGCAAAATTGATTTATGGTTTGAAAAGAGGTAAAAATCTTCGACATACTCAGAGATTAATTTAGAGGTCCAGAAACCTACATTACTATATTTGTCATATAGCGATAGATAAAAAGGTTCTTCCAAAATCGAAATCACATTTCTGTGCTGACTCAACATTGTATGTAATAAAGTACTTCCTGTTCTTGGTATTGCAATAATAAAGTGAATTGGTAAAATGTTTTTTTCTGTAAGAGACATGTTTTATTCTTTGAATTCAGTGCTGTTTAGAAAGTTTTTCAATTGTTGAATATCCTTTGTTAGTTTGTCAATTTGTTGCTTTTGAGCATTTTTTTCCATTTTCATATCGCTTAAATCCGATTCAAGAAAAACAAGTGCTTTTGAAAAATAAGTTGTGGCACTATCAACATTGTTCATTCGTTGATACGCCGAAGCAATTTGCATATATCCCTGTCCAGAATCTTCTGGATATGCTTCTACAAATCGATGTCCCCATTCAATTAGTTTCTGAGCATTTTCATCTGCAGAGGCAAATTGCGAAACAGTATTAAACTGACGCGAATAATTTGGGTCAATTTCGTATAGTTTATCGAATACAATATAGAAAGAATCGCGATATAAGTAACTTCCTGTTCGTATCAGCTCTTCTTCAGACCAGTTTGAGGATTTAAGCTCTTTTTTTATCTTAAGCGCTAAATTTTCGCGTAATTTGAACATCGTTTGCCCCAATAATTGTCCTTGTTGATTTAAAGGTTGTTTGACAATTCGTTTTACATATTCTCCAGCACCTGTTTCCCGTAAAAGGTCATTTTTGTGTTTGAGGTAATTGTCAAAATAATTCCCAAATGAAATTGCCATACTTGGGTTTAAATTATTTCCTGACCATATTTTTCTATAAATATTTTCCAAATGATTTAATGTTTCCCATGACTCAAATTTCTTAATCAGACTTTCTTCAGAATTGATTTTCTGAAATTGTTGAATCAATGAATCGCTGGAAGGAGTGAAGGTTAGGTTAGGAGTATGTCCAAGGACCACGCCTAACTCATCGTAATGACGTTTTATTTTCCCCAACGCGCTTCCGTAATTAAACCAAGCTTCTTGGTAATTTTCATCTAATCTGATAGCTTCACGCCAGTAAGGCAATCCTTTATACACGTTGTTTTTTAAGTTGAAGTAAACGAACCCTATATTGTTGTGTGTATTTGCATATTTGTCATAGATATTGAGAGCACTTTCATAGTATTTAAGCGAAGAATCAGCAAGCATCATCATGTTTGTGAATTCATCCATATTCCCGGATCGCAAAACTATACTTGCAGATGTAGCGTACTCTGTTGCAAGAAGAGAGTTAGCTTTCATTGAATTCCTCAATTTAACAATATCTGTTGAGTAGATTGACATACTGGATTCCCATGCCTTATTTCGATTGAATGAATAAATAAAAGAAGAGCCTGTAATCAGTATTAAGAAAACCCATAAATAGGAGCTCTTTTGTGATTTTATTTTATTTGTAATTGATGTTTTATATAGATTAAAAATCAACCAAGCTATAAATATTGAAAACGCTGTCGAAGCGACAAAAGCGAAACGTTCGGCAATTATTCCTGGAAGCGGAAATAAAAGATTTGCTGCACCACCAATTGCCAGAAAAAAGAAGAGAATGATGAAGGAATAAAGTTTTTTGTCTTTTAATCCTTTTAACATGAAAAAAAATAGTGTGAGGAACACAGCCAAACTCAGATAAAACTCCCAATTCCCATACCCAACCAGTGAAACTTCATCATATCCATAGTAATACTTTAGAGGAAATGGTTTAAAAAGTAATACGATATATAAAAGAATTGTGTAGAAAAACATAGGTATTCGGGAACTGAAATCTAATTCGTAAAGCGGGTTTTCGAAATACTGGAAATAACGAACGGATTCCTTATCTAGCATAATCTTGAATCCTTTTTTAAATAAAAAGAAGGCAGTTCCAACAACTATGATGGTGAAAATTAATTTTTTCACATTAATATCCCTAAAAAAATACAAAACTACAGGTATAAGAGCCACAAAAATAGTCCCAGTTTCTTTACTGAATATGCAGAGAAAGAGGCTTAGAATTCCGAATAAGAGGTTTTTAATTTTTTTGTAATCAAAATATTTTAGTACATTGATTAGCATCAGCAGCCCAAAATTAAATGCTAATAATTCATCTCTTGATTTGATATTATTTACCACTTCAGAGTGGAGAGGATGAATTAAAAAGATGAGCACAACTAGTGCCGAGAACCACCATGCTTCTTGTTTGAAAAGTGTTTGAAGAAAAATAAAAAGTAATATTCCGCAAAGTGCGTATAATAAAACACTAATTGTGTGACTGACTTTAGCACGATTTTCGGCGTCTTTGAATAAGTCGTATTCAATTGCAAAGGAATAAGTAGTTACAGGTCGATATGCGTACGATTGCTTGCCATCTTGAGCATATCTTGAAGTGAAAATGTCTTTGATTCCCGCAATTCCTTTTTCGATGTTGGGGTGACTTTGTTTTTGAGTTGTAGTCACCAATTCATCGTCCATGGAAAACCCATTTTTCAATGTGTTTCCATAAAATAGAAACGATATAAGGATGCAGAATAGGTAAAACCAGTAGTTTTTCGGACTTTTGGGTGTACCACTAACTTTTAAAGCCATAGTAGAAGATTGTGTAGTAATAATTAATCCGAATGTACAAAAAATATGATTTATGACTCTACATTTAAAATCATTTGTGTAATATCGTATTAAATATCGACTAGAGTTAACTACTATTATTCTGATGGAGATTAAATTTAACAGCCCATATATTCAAGGAAATGAATTAGTGTTCGTACAGGAAGTTGTTTCCAATGGTAAACTTTCTGGAAATGGACCTTTTACCCTAAAGTGTCAATCATTTTTGGAAGCAAGATATGGGTTTGGCAAATGCCTGATGACACATTCCTGTACTGGAGCTCTTGAGATGATAGGCTTATTAATTGATTTGCAACCGGGTGACGAGGTGATTGTTCCCGCATTTACGTTTGTTTCAACTGCCAATGCATTTATGTTAAGGGGGGCTGCTATCAGGTTCGCGGACAGTAAGCCAACTCACCCAAATATTGATGAAGATAATCTTGAACAGCTGATTACAAAGAGAACGAAAGCAATTGTTTGCGTGCATTATGCTGGATATTCATGCAACCTTGAAAAGCTCAGAGCTATTTGTGATAAGCATAACATATTTCTAATTGAAGATGCTGCCCAAGCAATCGATAGTTATTATATCAATTCTAAGAATGAATCTATTCCAGTTGGTACAGTAGGTGATTTTGCTGCATTTTCCTTTCACGATTCTAAGAATATTCAATGTGGTGAAGGTGGTGCGCTTATGATTAATAATACTGATTTTTTTAAGCAGGCTGAAATTATTTGGGAAAAAGGAACAAATAGAAGTGCTTTTTTGCGAGGAGAAATAGAGAGGTATGAGTGGGTAGGGGTTGGCTCGTCGTTTTTGATGTCAGAAATTAATGCAGCTTTTTTGTGGGCACAACTACAGCAGGTTGATGAGGTGACTTTTAAACGTCGTGAAATATGGAAGACTTATCATTGTTTTTTGTCGGAAATAGATCAATCGATTAAATTTCCTAGTATTGATGAAGTGGGAAATGCACACACGTTTTTTTTGACATTCGAGAGTGAGAAAACTAAAAATGATGTAATTCGCGAACTTGCTAAAAGGAAGATTCAAATTGCAACGCATTATCAAAGTCTAAGTACTAGTACAGTTAACACTATTGTTACGCAATGTGAAAATGCCCAATATTTTGAAGAATGCTTAGTACGACTACCTATTTATTATGACTTAACAGACAGCGACATAAAGAGTGTTTGTTCCGAATTGAGACATGCTATTTCTATTTCAATATAGGCTAAAACGTTTAATTTCCGCCAAGTTGAATCAACGATTTTCCTGTCATTTCATCAGGTTGCTTAATACCCATTATATCGAGTAATGTCGGACTCACATCTGCCAAGATGCCAGGAGCAATTTTTCCATCTTTACTTTCATTCACCCAAATCACTGGTACGGGATTCAATGAATGCGCAGTGTTTGGAGAACCGTCAGGGTTGATTGCAAAATCAGCATTTCCATGATCGGCGATAATTATAAGTTCGTAGTTGTTGCTTAGTGCAGCGTTTACAACTTCTCCTAAACACGTATCAACCGTTTCTACTGCTTTAACAATTGCAGAATACACACCAGTATGTCCAACCATGTCAGGATTGGCAAAATTTAAGCAAATAAAATCGGGTTGATTCGTATTGATGTCTTCAACAATTTTTGCAGTAACTTCTTGTGCACTCATTTCTGGTTGCATATCATAAGTTGCTACTTTGGGAGAATTAACTAAAATGCGTTTTTCTCCATCAAAAGCTTGCTCTCTACCACCACTAAAAAAGAAGGTTACATGTGGATATTTTTCCGTTTCAGCAATTCGAACTTGAGATAACCCATTAGCAGAAACAACTTCTCCGATCGTATTTTTTAAATTATCATTCTCAAAAACAACATTGACATTTTTAAATGTCTTATCGTAATTCGTCATGGTCACATAATGCAAATCCAGTTTATGCATGTTGAATTCGTGCAAATCTTGTTGAGTTAACGCGATTGAAATTTCACGTGGGCGATCTGTACGGAAATTAAAGCAAATTACAACGTCACCATGTTCGATTGTTGAAATTGGTAGACCAGCTTCATTAGTTAAATAGGAAGGTGTAATAAATTCGTCTGTGACATTATTTAAGTATGAATCTTCAAATACTTTTTGTACTGAATCAAATTTTGAACCCTCGCCGTTTACCAAAAGATGATACGCTTTTGCAATACGTTCCCAACGATTATCTCTGTCCATTGCGTAATATCGCCCAATAACTGAGGCTATTTGAGTTGGCTTGTGTTGAATATAGTTTTCTAATTCTGTCAAAAAGATCTTGCCACTTTTGGGGTCACAGTCACGACCGTCTGTAAAAGCATGAATGTACGATTGTTTTACCCCCATTTTCTCAGCCATATCACATAATGCATACAAATGAGATTGTGATGAATGAACTCCACCTTTGGAAACTAAACCAATGAAATGAACTTTTCTATTTTCGTTTACAGCTTTTTGAAAAGCGCTTATAAGCGTTTGGTTTTCAAAAAAAACACCTTCACGAATCGACTTGTTGATTCGGGTAAGTTCTTGATAAACAATTCGTCCTGCCCCAATATTTAAGTGACCTACTTCAGAATTTCCCATTTGACCCTCTGGTAAGCCAACCTCTTCACCTGAAGTAATTAAGGTTGCGTTAGGAAAAGTGTTCATCAAATCATCAAAAACAGGTGTATGGGCATTGTAAATGGCATCTGATTTAGATTTATCTCCCAAACCCCAGCCATCTAATATTATTAATGCTGCTTTTTTTGTCGTCATTTGTACTCTTTTTTTATCAAATACTTTAATTCTAAAGCGAATTAGAAAGTTTCCTTATTCAAAGATAGAATATTATATATTGATGATAAACTTCAATCCTCCTGGCTCATTATTAATAGCTTTAATAGAACCTTGTTGACCACGCACAAACTGGTCAACGATATACAAGCCTAAGCCCGCACCTTTGTTTTGCCTTGTGTCTTCATTCTCTAAACGTACGAAACGACCGAAGATATCATTTAATCTATCAGGTGGAATTCCAGGACCATTGTCGCTAAATATTATTTGCAGTTTGTTCTCCACTAATTCACATTGAATATTTATTTGAGCATCTTTTCCTGCATATTTTAAGGTATTTTCCAACAAATTTGAAAAAATAGATTCTAGCGCGCTCTTGTCAGTGTGATATGTTAAATCTTTAGTACAAATTACTTCAATTTTTAGTTGTTTGTCAATGTTAAAAGGGTGTACAACTTGTTCAATTAATGAGTTTACATTGACATCTTCAGGATGAAAAAGATAGGCTCCGTTTTCAATTCTGGATACGGTGAGAATATTTTCGATCATGTGCTCTAATCGAGTATTTTCTTTAAGTGCATTGGTCACAATTTCTGTGCGCTGCGATTCAGCTAAAGATTGGCGATTCAGCGTTTGAAGATAGAGTTTAATTGAAGATAAAGGAGTTTTAAGTTCATGTGTAACTGACAGAATGAAGTTGCGCTGCTGATGACTGAGCTGAAGTTCTTTTTTAATTGAAGAACGAATTTTCCATAGACCTAGAATCACAATGATAAAGAAAACGGTTCCCTCCCCCAGAATCATTAAAGCACGTTTGCTGATGTGTTCGGCATCGTCATTTAACTCTTGAGTTAGGTTAATTAAATGCAATCCCCACCAACCAAATTGTAGCACGACGTAAGCTGCCAGTGCATAAAATATGATTGCGGTTTGTTTTCTCATTTGAGAATGGATTTAATATGCCCGTTGATTTTTTCCCTCCACATAGTTCATGAATGCACGGTTCACTACTTTGTTACCTCCTGGAGTTGGGTAGTCTCCTGTGAAATACCAATCACCTAAATTCTGTGGGCAAGCTTTATGCAAATCCTCTACAGTTTGATAAATAATTTCAACTTCAGCATTAATATCTGGAGGAGTTAATAACTGTGCAATTTTAGCTGATACTTCTTCGTAAGTAAAGTGGTCGTATATTTCTTTTACGTAATTCTTAATTTGCTCCTTAGGCAAATTCTCCTGATCCTTACATTTTCTATATACATCCTGAATTACTTGTTCTTTTTTATTTTCTTTTAACAATTCAATGATGGCTTGAAATGCAATGAAATCTCCCATTTTTGCCATGTCAATTCCGTAGCAATCTGGAAAGCGAATTTGTGGCGCAGAGGAAACTACAATAATTTTCTTCGGATTCAAGCGATCTAGTATTTTTAAGATACTTTGTTTCAAAGTCGTTCCCCTAACAATTGAATCATCAATAACAACCAGATTATCTTTTCCTTCAACGACAGATCCGTAAGTGATGTCATAAACGTGTGCAACCATATCGTCACGCGCATCATCTTGTGTAATAAATGTCCGTAGTTTGGCATCTTTTATCGCTATTTTCTCGATGCGAGCACGTTGAAAGATGATTTTTTCGAGTTCTTCTTTGGTAATGTCTTTGCCAAGCTTTTGAATTGACTCAAGTTTTTGTTGATTCAAATAATCTTCAAGCCCTTTTATCATTCCGTAGAATGAAGTTTCGGCAGTATTAGGAATAAATGAAAAAACCGAGTTATCTAAATCGTAATCAACACTTTTAAGCACTTGATTACAAACTAGCTTACCTAATTCTTTTCGTTCGTTATAGATATCGAAATCATTTCCTCTTGAGAAGTAGATTCGTTCAAATGAACAACTTTTTCTCTCAAGTGGTTCGTTGATTTGTGTTTCTTTTATTGCCCCATCTTTTTTGATAATAAGCGCATGTCCAGGAGTCAATTCCTTAATTTCATTTCGTGGAACATTAAAAGCTGTTTGAATAACAGGTCTTTCAGATGCAACTACACAAACCTCTTCATCTTCATACCAATATGTAGGTCTAATTCCACTAGGATCTCTAAGTACAAAAGCATCTCCATGACCAATTAAACCTGCCATAGCATATCCTCCATCCCAATCTTCGGATGCTTTTTTGAGAATGTTTTCAATATTCAGACTGGCAGAAATTTTTTCATAAATCTGCACATTTGAATATCCCATTTTTTTGTAATCTTCGAAAAGTCGTTCATTCTCTAAATCTAGAAAGTGGCCGATTTTTTCCATTACCGTAACGGTATCAGACATTTCCTTTGGATGTTGTCCTATATTCAAAAGAACATTGAACAATTCATCCACATTTGTTAAATTGAAATTCCCTGCTACAGCTAGATTTCGAGTCATCCAATTACTTTGACGCAAAAAAGGATGACAACTTTCGATGCTATTTCTACCAAAAGTACCATAGCGAAGGTGACCTAGAAAAAGTTCTCCAGTAAAACCAGCATTTTCTTTCAGGTAATCAACATCTTTTAATAATTCAGGATCTTTCTCCTCAATTTCTTTAAATCGTTGATTAATTTTTTGGAAGATTTCCTGAATAGGTTTTGAATCAATAGAGCGATGGCGACTTATGTACCGCTGTCCTGGTTTCATGTCGAACTTTATGTTCGCTAATCCAGCTCCGTCTTGACCTCTGTTGTGCTGTTTTTCCATCAACAAATACATTTTATTCAGGCCGTAGAAAGCCGTTCCGTATTTGTCCAGATAAAATTGAAGTGGTTTTTTTAATCTTAAAAGTGCAATTCCGCACTCGTGTTGTATAGCATCGCTCATGACAGAAAGCTGAATTTTTATGCAAAAATACGGTTTAATTTTCGTTTAACACATAACATAAGAACTTTCTTCACGTTTCATTATAAGAATTGAAACTACAGTCTGTTAGATAGAATTTATGTTCAATTGGTAAGGAAACCTTTTAGTTATATTTACGTCTAATAACAAAGGAATTATATAGTGTGGATTAGTTTGAGCAATATGCAGAAATTATTCTTGTGTTTGTTAGTGCTGTTTTGTAGTGGGTTTACTCTGCTACAAAGTCAAGTATTATTGCACCCAAACAGAGGTCAATGGAATGAGAATGCGCTATATAAAGTTGAGTTAGATGTAGGTGAAATGTATATTGAAGCACAGGGGGTTACCTATAATTTCTTTCACTTTGAGGTGCCGCATAACCACCATGTTGATGAAGCTGAACATGATCATGAAGATGATAAATTTTTGCAACATGTTATAAAAACTAAATTTCTCGGAAGTCAAAAATCTTCAATAGTTGAAGAAAGTAAAGTGCTTCCCTATTATCGAAATTATTTTTTAGGAAACGATAGCTCAAAGTGGAAAACAGATGTGAATAGCATTCGTCAAACTAAAATAATTGACTTGTATTCAGGCATAAATTTAATTTATGAAGGTAAAGAGAGTTCGCTGAAATATTCTTTTGAGGTTTTACCTGAAGCGAATGCGAAATCTATCCAAATTCAATATGAAGGAACAGATAAAATTCGAATATCGGATGAGGGTGAACTAATTGTAAATTCGGAGTTGGGTGAAATTAAAGAATCAAGACCTGTAGCTTGGACGATAAATTCAAATGGCACGAAAAAATTTGTAGATTGTGAGTTTCAATTAGTGAATAATATCGTTCATTTTAAATTAGGTAATTATAATTTAAACGACACATTGATAATAGACCCAGAGCTTACCTTCTCTACATTTACAGGTGCGACTTCTGATAACTGGGGGTTCACAGCTTGTCCTGACATTCAAGGAAATCTTTTTGGCGGAGGAATTGTTTTTGGTACTGGATACCCTGTGACAGCTGGGGTTTATGACGGAACCTTCAATGGGGGTAATGCTACAGGTGGGATTCCTGGGTTTGACATTTCAATTACGAAGTTTAATCCAACTGGAACGAATAATTTATATAGCACATTTATTGGTGGGAATGGAAACGAAACACCAAATAGTATTGTAACAAATGAAATGGGGGAATTATTTATTTTAGCTGTTACTTCCTCGCCCAATTACCCTGTAAGCGCAGGAGTGTTTCAGAATACATTTGCAGGTGGACCTAGCACAACCCAGTATTTGCTTTTTAACGGAACAGATTTAGCTATTACGCGTTTGAGTGCGAATGGTAATGCCTTGTTGGCGAGTACTTATGTAGGAGGTTCAGGTAATGATGGATTGAATTATGATAGTAACTTAAAGTACAATTATGGCGATCCTTTTAGAGGAGAAATTATTGTGGATGAGTTATCTAACGTGTATTTTTCTTCCACAACAAAATCTGCAAACTTTCCTGTTGCTCAAGCTTCAGGCTCTTTATCTGGTCAACAAGATGCAATTTACGGTAAATTAGATGCAGATCTTACAAGCCTTTTGTTTTGTCGTTATTATGGTGGAACAGGATTTGAGACAGGTAATTCTTTACAATTATCCTCCGCCGATGAGTTATACATGACTGGTGGAACAACAAGTGGTTCTTTGTCTCTTGGAGGTGGAGGTCTTAATAATTCATCATTTGGAAATACGGACGCGTATGTTGTAAGATTGAATTCTACAACAGGCGCAATTATTAATGGAACCTTTATGGGGACAAGTGCATATGATCAAGGTTATTTTGTTCAATTAGATCTTGATAACAATGTGTATGTAATGGGGCAAAGCGCGGGAAATTACCCTAATATTGGAGGGGTATATGGTATTCCAAACTCGGGTCAGTTTATCCACAAACTCAATCAAAATTTATCTGCTACTGAATGGTCAACTACAATTGGTTCAGGAAATGGAACGGTTCAAATTTCACCAACTGCTTTCCTTGTTTCGGATTGTTATGATATTTATTTATCCGGTTGGGGCGGACAAACAAACTCGGCAAATTCTTTGGCTACAAATAGCACTTCAACTGGTTTTCCCGTTACTCCTGATGCTTATCAAAGTACTACGAACGGGAGTAATTTCTACATAGCTGTATTAGATAGAGATGCGGCATACCTTAAGTATGCGACGTATATTGGAGGTGCGAGTAGTAGTTCTAATCATGTGGATGGTGGGACATCAAGATTTGATAAAAGTGGTACAATGTATCATGCTGTCTGTGGTTCGTGTGGCTCCTCAAGTACTGGTTTCACAACAACTCCTGGAGTCTGGTCACCCACAAGTCAAAGCAATAATTGTAATCTTGCTGCTTTTAAGTTTGATTTAAGTATTATGGTTGCAACAATCGGAGATACAGATCCTTTTATTTGCTTACCTAATCCTGTTATTTTCCAAAACAATTCTAGTAATGGGAATGCATTTTATTGGGATTTCGGCGACGGTAATTTTTCAACTGATGTAAATCCTTCGCATGTATATAGTGGCCCTGGTGATTATACAGTTACGTTAGTGGTAATTGACACGAATAATTGTTATATATCAGACACGACATATTTTGACATTACTATAGCCACATTTGAAGGTGATGTAAATGCAATTTCAGAACCTGTATGCCCTGGAGCTAATGTTCAACTTGAAGCTAGTGGAGGATTATTTTATGAATGGTCACCAACTGAAGGGTTAAATGATGCCACTATTGCAAATCCAATAGCCACAGTTAATGAAACAACGCTGTTTCAAGTTGTAGTATCTGATTCTTGTGGTTCTGATACACTTGAGGTATTAGTAGAAGTTTTTGAAGCGAATATTGAAATAGTTGCAGACACGATAATGTGTCGAGGAGATACCATTCCTGTCAATATTAATTTATCAAACGTTCAACAAATTGAATGGACTCCCGCTGAAGTATTTTCAGACCCATTTGGAGTGCCAACGACAATTTCCCCGTATAATTCAGTTACTATTGGTATTTCTGGAGTGACTTTAGATGGTTGTGAAGTTGCAGGAGAATTATTTGTACAAGTTGACACGCTAGAACCTATCATTGATTTAATTGATTCCGTTAGAATTTGTAGGGGGTCTTCTGTTGAAGTAACAGCCAGTGGGGCAAATACGTATGAATGGAGTCCAGATTATGAAATTTCATCGACAACAACTGCAACTGTAATTTTGAGTCCTGATAATAGTATGACCTATTATGTCTTAGGTTTTAATGCTTGTGGCAGTAATCCTGACAGTGTTTACGTGGAAGTTGTGGAAGTATATGCGGAAGCAGGCAATGATACCATAATTTGCCCTGGTCAGCAAGCTTTTCTTTGGGCATCAGGTGGGGTGAGTTATGCATGGACACCATCAAATTATATTTATCCTCAAAACAGTGCAACAGTAACAGCAGAACCGGTGTCTCCAACAAGATTTATAGCATGGGTAACTGACGAAAATGGTTGTACTGATACGGCAGGTGTGTTCGTTGATTTATTTCCGCACGCTTTTGTACAAACTTCACCTGATTATTATGGCTTTATTGGTGATCCAATAACAATAAGTGCAAATGGTATAGGAAATGGTTCTTATTCATGGTCGCCGCCTGAACATTTAGGTTGTGTAAATTGCCAATCTACAAATGCATCGCCTTCGTCAACAATGACCTATACAGTTACTTTCGTTGATGAAAATGGTTGTATAGCTAGAGATGATGTAACTATTTATTTCGATGGAATCATTTATGTCCCAAATACATTTACGCCTGATGGAAATAATTTTAATAATATTTTCAGACCTGAAGGAGGTAATATTGTTGAATTTAATATGACAATATTCAATAGGTGGGGTGAGCTAATTTTTGAAAGTAATAATTTTGAGACTGGATGGGATGGTACTTACGGAGGTAAACCTTCCCCTGATGGAACCTACATTTGGGTAATAGAGTACAAAGACCCTAGTTTGATTCCTAAAAAAATCAATGGACATGTGAATTTATTGCGCTAAATAAAGCGTTCATCGGCCTCCATAACATGACCACATTTTTTGCATGTTCTCATATCTTCTGAAGTGTAAAAAGTTTTAAATCTTGATAAGAAATCCTTTTCAATATTTGTCAATGGGAATCGGTCTTCGTGAAGTTTGTGGTTACATTTTTCACAAAACCACATTAAGCCATCTTGTAAATCGGTTCCTCTCCTAACTTTTTCAATAACTAAGCCTACTGTATTTGCTCCACGCATTGGAGAGTGTGGGGTATTTGCAGGAAGCAAAAACATATCTCCTTCTTTTATTTGGATATCTTTTGCTTTACCCTCGTATTGAATTCGTACTGTAATATCACCTTCCAATTGATAGAATAATTCTTCTGATTCATTAAAATGATAATCTTTACGCGCATTAGGTCCACCTACAATCATTACAATAAAATCGCCAGCTTCAACATAAAGATTTTTATTACCAACAGGTGGTTTGAGCAAATCTCTATTGTCTTCAATCCATTTTTGTAAATTAAAAGGAGCTAACATATACTTAGTATTAATTATTGATGTGAAGTTACAAAAAATATGCATTGCTTCATTTATTGCAATTAAACTTAAGTACTCAAAGAACGAATTTAAGATAGGTTTAAAAATAAAGGGGAAATTTCACAATTCCCCCTTTAGTATAAGATTATTTAGCAAAACTAGTTTCTCACAACTTTTATTACTTTCGAACCCTCTTCACCATAGATGTTTAAGAAATAAACACCTTTAACAAGTTCAGAAAGATCAATTTCAAGTTTGTCTTCAGAAGCTAAATTTACTTTTTCAGTGTAAATCACAGAACCTTTAGTGTCAACTAATACCATGTCAACAGTTGTTGCATTCCCAGAGTACTGAACATTCACAATGTCAGATGTTGGGTTTGGATAAAGTGCAAATCCTGATAATTCATTTTCAGTTATACTTGCACAATTTTGCAACTGTACTTCAACAAATGCAGTATCCGCTGGACACACATTATTAGAAGTGATATAGTAATAATTGTAGTTCGCTGGAATTTGACCATTGAAGTTTACAATTGCACCAGGTAATGGATTCCCAGCAGGATTATACCATGTTCCTCCTAAGTCAACAGTTCCTGATAACCCATCAAATAAATTCAATGGACCGTAGTTACATGTTTGAACAGAACCGTTATTTCCAGCTGATGAAGGACCGTAAACATTTATAGTTGCATATACAGTATCCGCTTCTTCTGGACATGCTGTAGTTACAACATACATTGGTTGGAATGTTCCAGCTGGGAGTGCTGATATATTGAAATCAGAACCGTTGAGTACTCCTGGGTTCGTGTCAAACGACCATGTACCAGTAGATTCACCAGGAACAATTACTGTGTTCAAGTCAATAGTACCATCTAGTCTACATACATCTTGAGCACCACCTTGACTAGGTGTTGGCACACATATGTCAACACATACTTGGTCAATATAAAGTCTCCATCCGTCTAAACCACCTGAAGGTACATGCCATGCAATATAAACATCTCCAGTGTAATCAGTTAAATTCACTGCTGTATCTTGGTAAGTAATATTGCTATAACTTGCCAAATCCATTAGTGTTACTGTGAAGTCAGCAGGCTCTTTACCTGTTGTTGATAGCATTACTCTAAAGTCATTTGGCTCTCCAGAACTTTGAACTCGGTAGAAGAAGTTAAGAACTTCATTACCCGTCAATGTCAATTGAGGAGAGATTAACCAATCATCATTACTACCACCATTTCCATCAGTTAATATAACTGCAACTTGGTCTCCATTATATGGATTAGAAGTATAATCCATATTCCAAGAATCACCATCGTCGTTAGCATTGATTACTGTCCAACAGTCTTGTGTTTCTGAGTCAGAAGCAAAGTTCTCACAGAAACCTTGAGCCATAATTGGAGCACAGAAAGTTGTAGCGCTAGCAGGACCATCTTGATCACCTTCAAATCCTGCTGCACATAATGGTGCAACATAGAAATCGTAATTTGTCTGCTCATTTAACCCATCAATAGTTACAGGGTTTTGAGAAACAGTTACAGTTGTTCCAGTACCAGGAGTAAAACCTGCTTCACCGTATTCAACTACCCATTCTGTTTCTGTTCCAACTGTGTTCCAAGATAATTCAACTTCTTCAAAGCTTAATGTTTCAGCTGTCAAATCAGTTACTGTTTCAGGTTGTTGGATAGTAATCGACATTTCTGCACTTTCTTCACCGTTGTCATCCTGAACAACAACAGTGTGTGCACCAGCTGTCAAGTCTGTTGGTAAAGCACCAAATGCGCCTCCGTTTATAGAATAAGTAAATGGCTCAGCTCCACATGAAATAGCACTCACTGCAAATGAACCATTGTTCCCGCCGTTACATGTAACATCTATTGGTGTTAATTCAACAACAACATTGTTGATATTCACCATAGTCATAACTGTTTCACTTTGACAAGCACCTTGATTAGAAGCTACATAAACAGGGTATTGACCTTCAGTAGCTGTTGGCACAGCTGTTGTACCTAAAACATCAATAGAAAGACCATTGCCGATTTCATTTTCAGCTGAAGCATCATCAAACCAAGTTAACGTGTAAGTTGGCTGTGGATCAACAGGTGATTCATATTCTAAATTAACCTCAATGTTAATTGTAACATTATCTGCCCAATTGTCTGTGTCATTTGACACAATTGTAATGGATGTTAATGGTAAATAAGGAGTCAAATCAAAGCCAATCTGATTACACGAATTAAGTGCAACTTCTTCTCCGTTGATGTAAATATCCATTGAATACCAGTAGTCTGGTCCTGGACACCATGATGTTCCAGAAGGACTCTCAATAGTTGCATTCATCGTAGCACTAGTGATTTCACCTGAAGCGCATGAAAAATCTGTTATTTCAGCTGTTACTCCTGTATTGTCGAAACCTGAAGCTGAAGTTGTCTCAATACAAGTCAAATTCTCGGTTAAAACAGGGAATTCAGCCTCTACAATCATTTCTATATCAGAAGAACAGAAATTGTAAGGAGACTGAACGAATGTTGGTACACCAGGAATTTCAGTTTCAACTGTAACTGTGATTTCAGATGTCTCAGACCAACAGTTTGTGGCTGTTTCAAAAGTTGAAACATAGTATGTCCCAGTTGCAGTAATTTCCCATGGTGTATTAGCATTATTAGCTGAAGATGTACCATTTTCAGCTGTCTGCCAGAAATATTCAAATCCTGGATCTGCTGCAGGCATAGTTATTTCCGTTCCTGGTAAACACACAGGATTAGCTCCTGCTACAGGTAATGGAGGTAAATCAGCTACTAATGGGAAATTCGAAACAGTTACTGAAGAAGCATCTGACCACAAATCATAAGCAGAATTATATGCTCTTAAGTAGTATGTACCATTTGCAAACACTGTGTAAGGTCCATCATACAAATTGTCAGTCTCAGTCCCAGTTGCATTTTCTTGCCAGTACCATTCAATTCCTGCATCAGGTGTTCCAGTTACAGTTAAATCTGTTCCTAAGTCACATGTTGGTGCAGCAGCATCTTGTACCGGTGCTGGTGGAGTAGCAGGGCTTTCAACAATTTCTACAGTGTAATCATGAACAGAACCCCATGAGTATGTAGCACAAGGAGTTACCAATGTTGCTGTTCCTGTTTCACGCATCATCACTCTTAATCGAGTATTACCTAATGAGGCAGTTAAAGGTACTGTGAAATTTAACGTTCCATTTACTCCTGCTGCACTTGTCAATTGAGTTAATAAACCAAGTCTTTCAGCTGGTTCTTCTAATGTTAAATCTTGATTGTAATCAATCCAAGCTTTGATTGTATTATTGTAACTATCCGCACAAGTTCCCATTAATACATTAATATCATAAGTCTCTCCTCGAACTAACGTTACTGTTTGAGCAGTAAAATCGTTAATACCAGTAATAGCAGGACAAGGTGTTGGATTATTAATCGAGCTTGCAGCTCCATTTAATGTAACACCTAGAATCTCAGAATCGTCCGTTGTTGTTGGGCCTGCTGAACAATAACCTGTAAATACATCCAATGGACCTACCCAAGTACTTGTACCGTCTCCTGCACAATCAGCTTGTACATATATGTCATAGTTTCCTTCAGCAGCTAGGCCTGATATAGTAAATGACTCAGTAGAAGAAACATCTGATCCAATTTGGTCAGTATCTGGTGTGAACCCATTAGCTCCCCATTGTATGTTCCATGATGATTCTGTACTTCCAGCTGTCCAAGAAATGTCAGCAGAAGTTGAAGATAATAAATCTAAAGTAAGTCCTGATACAGGAGGACAAAGTTCTGTTGTTGTAAATGACAATGGTCCAACCCAATCACTTGTTCCACTAGCGTCACAATCAGCTTGTACGTATACCTCATAAGTTGTTTCAGGAAGTAAGCCTGCAATAGTCAATGATTCAGTTGCTGCTACGTCTGATCCAATTTGATCAGTTTCTGGAGTAAAACCAGTTGCACCCCATTGGATATTCCAAGCAATTTCAGTATCGCCAGCAGTCCATGATATATCTGCCGAGTTAGAGGTAAGTCCTTCAATAGTCAGACCAGATGGATCTATACAAGCTGGTGGAACAAGACAATTGACTGTTACATCGAATGAAGTGAATCCAGCTGAGTTACACGTCACTGACCCATCAGAATTAATAACTAAAGACAACATACCAGTAGTACTAACTACAGGACCTTCTCCTGAGTAATCAGCTAATCCACCACCAGTCAAAGCACCATATATAATATTTCCAGTTCCGTTTAATCCATCATAAACGATTACTTCGTCACAACATGTTTCAACACCACCTGCATTAAATACAAGTTCAGCCCATTGACCTGGAGTTGCAGTGAAGTTTAATAAAACCTCCTGAGTGCTAGTAAGACTATAACATAATCCAGAAACATTGTCACCACATCCTGGTGGTGTAGTAAAACTAGACACACTTGACCAAGTACTTAAACCATCAATACCACAATCAGCTTGCACTGCGTAATAATAAGTAGTTGCTGAATTTAATCCTGAAAATGCGTAAGAAGAAGTAGCAGATGTCGCATCACCTTCTTGTTCCATGTTACCAGGTGTAAAAGGAGAAGTGCTCCATTCAATATTAAAAGAACCTGCGCCAGATGTCCAAGAAAGGTCAGCAGAATTTGTAGTTATGTTAGAAATTGCAAGTCCTGTAACAGGAAAACAAGTAGGTTCTGGTTGATAATTCACCGTGATTGACCAAGTACCATCGTCAACCATACTTCCACCTGTGCTACAACCAGGGAAATCACCATCCCAAGTTCTCCAAGCTCTCATTTCAAAAATAAGCATTGTTCCACCAGGATAATAACCGTTTGCAATATCGACACCTGTTCGGGCGTAAGGCATAACACCAGCACTATTACCAACACCACTTGCTACAGGTTCACTTACAGCATCATTCTGAAAGTGAATTTGTGAGCGTTGTTCAGACATCCAAGCATCTCCTGCCGCAAATGCAGACATATCATATTCAATATCGATACTAGTCACCTCCCAAGGGCCTCCAACTGGTAGTTCAATTTCTAGCATCGAAAGCGGTCCATTACAGGCCGGGTCAAAAGCATCATAACTCGTTGGTATATCACCATCAACATAAGTCGAGGTGATAGTTTGTGCCTGAAGCCAACTTATATTGGCAAACAGAAATAAAAGTAAAATTTTTCTCATATCACAACATTTTTTTTAAATTAATAGACACAAATGTACTCTTTCAATATCAAACAAAAAAATATACATAAAGGTTTAACAATTATCTTATTTTTGTGTGGACTTATAAAATACAAGTTAAATTATTAACAATATGGAGATTAAACAACTAGGGAAAATTGCTGTTGTTTGTGGAGCGACACAAGGAATAGGACGTGCAAGTGCAAAAGCATTGGCAGAATTAGGATATACAATTGTGGCTTTGGCTAGGAATGAAGAGAAATTGAAGGGGATTATTTCTGAGCTACCCGCGTCAATGGGTCAGAAGCATGCTTATCTTGTAGCTGATTTTTCTAATCCGGTTCAGTTGCAGCAAGTTATTTCACGTTGGGTGAATGATGGAAATGTGGCTCATGTTTTGGTTAATAATACTGGTGGACCTAAAGGAGGTACCATTCTTCAAGCAAAATCACAGGAATTTATAGATGCATTCAATCAACATCTTATATGTAATCATATTTTAGCTACTACTCTTGTTCCAGGAATGAAAGCAGCGGGTTTTGGTCGTATAATCAATATTATCTCAACGAGTGTGAAACAACCTCTTCCAAATTTAGGTGTGTCAAATACTATTCGAGGTGCGGTGGCTAATTGGAGTAAAACATTGGCAAACGAATTAGGTCGATTTAATATTACTGTAAATAATGTACTTCCGGGTGCCACGAATACATCTCGTTTGCAAGGAATAGCAGGTGTTAAAGCTGAAGCTACGGGTGAATCAGTTGATGCAATTTTTAAGGAAATGGCTTCGGAGTCTCCAATGCAACGAATTGCTGAACCAAGTGAAGTGGCGAATGCGGTTGCTTTTCTTGCTTCAGATAAAGCGTCATACATTAATGGAATTAATATTCCTGTTGATGGTGGTAGAACAAAGAGTTTGTAATTACGTGTTTTCTATAATAGTATGATGTTACCCGAAGAATTGTTTAAGTCGGTTTTGAAAGACGATGTAAAGAAATTTGCCGTTTTGAAATCCTTTGTTCCAGGTGATGTGATTCTCAATGAAGAATCATTCATTCGGAGTATTCCAATAGTTCTTGAAGGAAGTTTGAAAGTGTTAAGAACGGATGCAGATGGTAGAGAAATTCTCCTGTACTATGTTAAACCTGGTGAAAGTTGTATTATGTCTTTTCTCGGCGGACTTCATCAAGAAATGAGCAAAGTAAGAGCAGTTGCGGAAGAGAAAACTGAATTACTCCTCATTCCAGTTGAAAAGGCAGGGGAATGGATAAAGGAATACCCAGAATGGACTGATTTTATTTTCCGCTTATATCATAGAAGGTTTGAAGAGCTTCTGGAGATGGTTAATCTGGTTGCTTTTCAAAAATTAGATCAACGATTAGAGCATTTAATTTTACAGAAGAGCAACCTCTATAATCAAAAGGAAATCAGCATTACTCACCAGCAATTGGCAGATGAATTAGGTACAACGCGAGAAGTGGTTTCAAGAATTCTAAAACAAATGGAAACACAAGGAATGATAAAATTGGGGAGAAATAAAATCACACTATTATAATAGGTCTGAAATTTATCTTAAAGTCTATAAAAAAGTTTCCCTTCCCGACAATTGATTTATGTATGCCCTTTGAATCAAATTTATCTAATTGTCGGGATCTCCTTTTTTCAGAATGCTCATCACTCTAACACAAACAAGGCCCGTTCGTTCTTTTGACGGGTCTTGAGTTTATTAGTTCCCCATTTCAGACAAGAACTTAATGCGCATCAACCTCAATTCTTCTTCGGAGTAATCCCCATCAAATTCATTGTAGGCATCTACTAATGAGTCTGATTCAGCTTCTCTGAAATAGTCAAAAATTTCATCTTGATTATCTTCATCTAAAATTTCATCTAAATAATAGCGAATATCAACTTTAGTCCCTGACATTACAATAGCTTCAATTTCATCAATGATTTCATCCATTGTTTTACCTTGAGCTTTACTGATATCTTCTAAAGGCAATTTTCTGTCTATATTTTGAATCAACTGAACTTTTAAACCAGATTTATTCACGATTGACTTGACCACAAGGTCTTGAGGTCTGTCAATTTCGTTTTCGATTACATACTTAGAGATAAGTTCAAGAAATGCTTTTCCATAACGAACCGCTTTTCCTTGACCTACACCTTGTACGTTTGTAAGTTCTTCAATTGTAATTGGATATTGGAAAGCCATCTCTTTCAGTGAATTTTCCTGAAACACTACAAACGGCGGAACGTTATGTGCTTTTGAAATAGTTTTTCGCAAATCAATTAACATCTTGTATAAAATTTCATCAAACGCATCTTTTGCACTTGCAGAAACTATAATGTCGCTGTCATCATCAGTTGAGTAATCCGTTTCGCGAATTAACATGAATGAATTTGGTTGAGTCAAAAACTTCTCACCTTCTTCAGTTAGTTTCAAGATTCCGTATGATTCAATGTCTTTCGATATGAAACCATTCACTAAACACTGTCTTATAACGGCATTCCAAAACACTTCATCGTGGTCTTTCCCTATTCCGAAAAGTTCATTTTGATCGTGACGATAAGAAACAATATCAGAAGTTTTGTTGCCAACCAAAAAAGCACAAATATGCTTAGTTTTCTGCATTTGATTTAATGCAACAATACTCTTTAAAAGTTGCTCAACCTGTACTTTTCCTTCAAAACGTTCTTTTGGATTTTTACAATTATCACACATGTCTGAACATTTCGAATCGTCATAAGACTCTCCAAAATAGTGCAACAAATATTTTCGTCGGCAAATTGATGTTTCGGCATAAGAAACAATTTCAAAAAGCAATTGCTTACCTATTTCAATTTCCGAAACAGGTTTACCTTGTAAGAATTTCTCTAATTTTTCTACATCCTTATAACTGTAAAATGCTAAGCAATGACCTTCACCACCATCTCTGCCGGCACGCCCTGTTTCTTGGTAATAACTTTCTAATGATTTTGGAATGTCATGATGAATGACAAAACGTACATCAGGTTTGTCAATTCCCATTCCGAAGGCAATCGTAGCGACTATCACATCAACATCTTCCATCAAGAACATATCTTGGTGTCTACTTCGAGTCGAAGCATCCATTCCAGCGTGATAGGCAAGTGCATTAATTCCATTCACTCTAAGTATTTCCGCTAGTTCTTCCACTTTTTTGCGTGAAAGACAATAAATAATCCCCGATTTTCCTTCGTGACGTCTTATAAAACGAATAATTTCTTTTTCAACCTCTTTCTTTGGACTTACTTCGTAAAATAGATTATCTCTATTAAACGAGGCTTTGAACAATTTAGCATCAAGCATATTCAGGTTTTTCTGAATATCAACCTGAACTTTTGGTGTTGCTGTAGCAGTAAGCGCCATAATAGGCACATTTGAGATTTTTTCAAATATTTCACGCAATCTTCTATATTCAGGACGGAAGTCGTGACCCCATTCAGAAATACAATGTGCTTCATCAATTGCAAAAAAGGAAATAGGAACAGAAGTAAGGAAGTCTATATTCTCTTGTTTGGTTAAAGATTCTGGCGCTACGTAAAGTAATTTTGTTTTTCCTGCTTGGATGTCTTCTTTAACACGCGCAATTTCTGTCTTGGTTAAAGAAGAGTTTAAGAAGTGTGCAACCGCATTCTCCTCACTGACATTTCGAATTGCATCTACTTGATTTTTCATTAATGCAATTAGTGGAGAAACAATAATAGCAGTTCCCTCCATCATCAACGCGGGTAGTTGGTAGCACATAGACTTACCACCACCAGTAGGCATGATAACAAATGTATTTTTACCCTCCAATACATTTGAAATTATAGCTTCTTGTTCTCCTTTAAATTGGTCAAAACCAAAATAGGTTCTTAAGGCTTCTTTGACTTGAATTACTTCCATTGTAAAATCTAAATAACTACTTCGCTTCCTAAATATACGGAAAAAAAGGCTAACGAAATTAATTAAAATAGATTGATTGTAAATTAATTATCGCCTATCTTATAAAAATTAGAGATAAAGACTTGTTTATGCTCTATAAAATAATAATCTTTTACTGATTTTGTGAATTAAATGAGTCTATTATAAGGAATAAGCAACTTATTTTAACCTTGTTTTTGTCTTTGCACGATGTGAAGTAAGTTTTAATTAACTTTGCTGCAAAATCTGAATAAATTGGCAGAAAAAAAGGAAATGTCTTTTCTTGATCACCTCGAAGAACTTCGTTGGAGACTGGTTCGTTCTTCAGCTGCTATTGTTATAGTTGCTGTTGTGATTTGGATTTTTAAGTCGTGGATCATGGAGAATTTATTCATGACGATGCGAAAATCAGATTTTTATACATTTGATTTTTTATGTCGATACATTAATGTGTGTGTTGATGATGTGCCTGTGTTGATGCAAAGCACCGAGGTCATAGGCCAATTTTCGTATGCCATTATGATGAGTATTGTTGGAGGTGTAATAATTGCATTTCCTTATATCTTTTGGGAAATTTGGAGTTTTGTGAAACCAGGATTAAAACAAAATGAACTGAAAGCAGTAAAAGGTACAGTGTTTTTTGTGAGTACACTGTTTTTTATTGGAGTTCTTTTTGGCTACTTTGTAGTTGCTCCTCTAAGTGTACAATTTTTCGGTTCGTTTCAAATAGCAGAAGAAATCACGAATAATTTTACTGTATCATCTTATATGAGCACGGTCATTTCTACAATTTTCTTTTCAGGTGTCATCTTCTTGATGCCAGTACTAGTGTATTTTTTCGCCAAACTTGGTGTGTTGTCTTCAGCTTTCCTGAAAAAATACCGTAAACACGCAATTGTTGGAGTTTTGATTCTCTCCGCATTAATAACTCCCCCAGATTTGATAAGTCAAGTAATAGTTGCTATACCAATAGTGATTTTATACGAGTTCAGTGTTCTTCTCGCTCGTCGTGTAGAAAAAAATCAACTTAAGAATCAATATAAATAATTCGATAGGCGTTTTTTTTTAACTTAGCGTCGATTCTGAATTATGATTAGATTTATCCTCTTGATTATGCTTTTAGTAGCCAACACAGTTGTGGCTCAAAAAACCATTGTTCAGGGTTTAGTTACAGATAAGGAGACTGGAGAATCTATACCCTTTGTCAATCTCAGATTTCAAGATACAAAGTCGGGTGGCACAACTGATTTAGAGGGGAAGTATTTTATTGAGTCGTATTATGCTTCAGATACATTAGAAGCTACTTTTGTCGGTTATGAAGTGTCCAAGGTTAAAATCAACGTAGGGAAAAATCAAACAATTGATATTCAACTCGTGCCATCTTCAGGGATGTTAGGCGATGTAATTATTGAAGCTCCAGATGAGTTGCCTAGCGCTAGATTGATGCGTTTGGTTGTTCGAAATAAACCAATTAATAATAAAGAAAAGCTGGATTCATACGAGTATGAAACGTATAATAAAGTTCAGCTTGACTTGAACAATCTCGGTGATTCATTCGACGATATGGGTGTGGTGAAAAAATTGGGGGAGATATTGGATTACATTGATACAGATACTAAAGGTAGGTTTTTACCCATGATTTTATCAGAGTCTGTTTCTAAATATTATTACAGAAGAAATCCACAAAAAAAGAAAGAGGTAATGGAAGCCTCACATATTACTGGTGTCGATAATCTTGAGGTGACTCAGTTTATGGGTGAAATGTATCAGGATATTAATGTGTACGATAATTTGATTTTCTTATTTGGGAAACAATTTATCTCGCCTGTAACTAATTCGTATAAAAGTTTTTATAAATACTACTTAGCTGACTCAGCTTTTATCGGGAATCAGTGGTGCTATAAATTGACTTATAAACCCAAAAGAAAAGGTGACCTTACTTTTGAAGGCGAAATGTGGATTCATGATACTACTTACGCAGTTAAGCAAATCACAGGAGATATCTCGCCAACGGCAAATATTAATTATGTGCACGGAATGCACTTTGAACAACATTTTGATCAAGTTGAACCCGAAGTTTGGATGCTTACAAAAGAACGTGTAATCGTTGACTTTCAATTGATGCGAAAATCTAAAGTGTATGGTTTTTATGGCAGAAAAACGACCATGCGTAAAGATTTTGTGATTAATAAACCCCATGATCCTGACTTCTATAATTCTGAAAATAGGGTTGAAGTAGAATATGGAGCTAAAGACAAGGATGATGAATATTGGAAGACTAGGCGTCATGAACCACTTTCTGAAAGTGAGCAAGGGGTTATAAAAATGGTTGATACTTTAGCTTATAACCCAACTTTTCGCTTTTTATTAAATGCGGGATACATGCTTACAACTGGACACTACAGACTAGGGAAAGTTGAAGTAGGAAATCTTTACAATTTAATTAGCTATAACGAAGTCGAGGGAGTTAGAAATGAAATCTCTTTGCGTACTTCTAATAAGTTTTCTAAGCGAATTGAATTTGGAGGTCGACTTGCTTATGGTTGGACAGATCAGGTTGTGAAGTATGGAGTTGGAGCTAGATTTAACATAACTCCTCGTAAAAGGGGAATGTTGTCTGCTTATTATAGGAGCGATATAGAACAGTTGGGCATGTCCCCAAACGCAAAAGAAGTTGGAGCAACATTTGGAGCTTTATTGCGAACAGGACCTTTGGATAAATTGACCTTTGTGAAAAAAACAGGAGTCAATCTTGAAAAAGATATTGGAAAAGACTTGATAATTTATGGTGGCTTTGAATGGAAGTCATATGTTCCTCTTGGAATTGCTGACTACAAAAGATATGACAATGAAGGAGTTATTCGTGATGTAGATAATATCAAAGCATCTGAGTTTACGATTAAATTGAGATGGGGTAAGAACGAAGAATTTCTTGCAGGTCAGTTTGATAGAATTTCAATGGGGTCAAGATTTCCTATTCTATCTCTTCAAGCAATTTTTGGAATTAAAGACCTGTTTAATTCTGATTATGAATACCAAAAAATAGAGTTTCAAATGAGCCATAAAGCTCGCTTAGGTTTTATAGGTGCGCTTCACTACGATTTACAAGCTGGGCATGTTTTTGGTAGAGCAGCTTATCCATTTATGAAAGTTCATCCTGGAAATCAGTCATATTGGTTGCAAACTGAAGCTTTTAATAATATGAGCTTTTTTGAGTTTGTGAGTGATTCGTATGTTTCACTTATGGCAGAACACCACTGGAATGGATTGTTCTTTGACAGAATTCCAGGAATCCGAAAGTTAAAATGGAGAATGGTTACTGCACTGAGAGGTGTAGTGGGTGAATTTAGCGATAGACATTTATCAGAAATGATTTTACCTGATGTTACAAAGTCCCTGAATTGGAAGCCTTATGTAGAAACAGGAATCGGTATTGAGAACATTTTTAACTACCTCCGGATCGAATTTACGTGGAGATTGACTCATAGATACGAAGGAATCAATAACTTTGGCGTTCGTGCAAGGCTAAATTTCGATTTTTAATGAAGTTATATACACAAGAAATATGTAAAACCTATAAGGGACGACCTGTCGTAAAGGGAGTAACTGTTGAGGTGAATCAAGGTGAAATTGTTGGGTTACTAGGTCCAAACGGAGCTGGAAAGACGACTTCGTTCTACATGATTGTGGGATTGGTTAGTCCTGATTCGGGTAAGGTATTTCTAGATAACGTAGAAATCACTAAACTACCGATGTATAAACGCGCCCAATTAGGAATAGGCTACCTGCCTCAGGAAGTTTCTGTATTTCGAAAATTAAGTGTGGAAGATAATATCATGGCCATTCTTGAAATGACTAAACTCAATAAACAAGAGCGTCTAGAAAAGCTCGAGAAATTATTAAATGAATTCTCTTTGCAACACGTACGTAAAAACATGGGGGGGATGCTTTCTGGTGGAGAAAAGCGACGAACAGAAATTGCTCGCGCACTTGCAACAAACCCAAAATTTGTCCTTCTTGATGAACCGTTTGCTGGAGTAGATCCAATTGCTGTAGAGGATATTCAGTCCATCGTTGCAGAATTAAAAAATCGGAATATTGGAATCCTCATAACTGACCACAATGTACAAGAAACTCTTTCCATTACAGATAGAGCTTATCTATTATTTGAAGGAAGCATCTTAAAATCAGGTACAGCCGAAGAATTGGCAGCTGATGAACAAGTCCGAAAAGTATACCTTGGGAAGAATTTCGAATTGAGAAGAAAAGCGTAATTTATTTTTCGTTTTATCTGTTATAAAAAAATACATTTTTATTGTAACTTATACAGTAACTATCCGTCCTATTTCAAAAGTGATTTATGTTAGCACGCTTTTTCTATTATTCAGGTAACCCTGCAGAACTTACGTATTTGTTTCAAATGAAGCGTAAATTCAAGCATTTCCGACCTTCTGAAGCAAGGCTCGATGAAATGGCAGCACAATTAACTGATGAAGAATTTTGTTTCGAGGCCCTCAAAAAAGTTTCGCGCTCATTTGCAGTTGTCATTCAGCAATTGCCTGAAGAATTACGCGCACCAGTTTGTCTATTCTACCTTATTCTTCGAGGACTGGATACAGTTGAAGATGATATGCAAATCGATCATGATTTGAAAGTGGAGTTGCTCAAGAATTTTGCAACGCGTATGAATCAAGAAGATTTTACGCTTGATAATGTAGGCGACACGCAAGATTACCGCGATTTGATGAAGCATTTTGATAAAGTGCTCCGCGAATACAAAAAATTAGATCAAAAGTACCAGGTAGTAATTACCGATATCACCGAAAGAATGGCTTTCGGAATGAATAAATACTTTGTTGGCGAAGTTGATTCATACGAAGATTGGGATGATTATTGTTATTATGTCGCAGGGTTGGTTGGAATTGGGTTAAGCCAATTGTTTACGGCTTCAGGAATTGAAGATGATGCGCGTTTGAAAGACGAATCCCTGTCGAATCACATGGGGTTGTTGTTGCAAAAAACAAACATCATTCGCGATTTTGCTGAAGACCTTGAAGGCGACAGACTTTTTTGGCCTAAAGCAGCATGGTCAAAGCGCGTTTCTAATCCAGCAGAATTACAAAAAGAGTTGAAAGTTGGTGTGGAGGTGTTAAATGAGTTGGTAGTAAATGCCTTATCTCACGTCCCACACTGCCTAAATTATATGAGCGCATTGAAAGATTATGATGTGTTCCGTTTTTGTGCGATTCCTCAATTGATGGCAATCGCAACCTTATTTGATCTTTACGACAACCAAAATGTGTTGTTGAAAAATGTCAAAATTCGCAAGGGAAAAACAGCTCGATACTTCATGTCTTCCATGGATTATGAAGCGACGAAAAAAGAATTTAAGGATTTTTTGCAAAAACTTCACAATAGAAGTGGCAATCCTGCGATAAAAGAGTTGATAAAAGAAATTAAGCTACAAGATGAAGTCAGAGTATGATATCATAGTAATTGGTGCCGGTGTTGCCGGTGGCGTTTTTGCTTGTTCACAACGTGGGACAGGTAGAAAAGTGTTGGTTATTGAGCGAGATATGACCGAACCTGATCGTATCATCGGAGAGCTTTTACAGCCTGGTGGTTTGGACTCACTTCGCGCTATGAAACTAGAGCATTTAGTTGAAGGGTTTGGAGCTCAACCTGTGTATGGCTATACACTGATTAAAGAAAATCGAAACTTTTCTATAGGATACAACGAAGCTAAATCGGGAAGTTATGGTTTAGGAATGCGCAATGGCAAATTCTTAACTCGAATCCGTGAAGATCTTAAAGCTCAAAAAAACGTTGATATTATTGAGGGCGACGTTACCGAACTGATTGAAGAAAATAACCATGTAATAGGTGTACGTTACACTGATAAAACTTCTGGAGAAACAATAGAAGTGAAAGCACCGCTCACAGTTGTCTGTGACGGACCTTTGTCTTTGTTTAGAGAGCGTTTGAGTGTGCCAAATAAGGAGGTGAGTAGTTTCTTTATGGGGCTTGTGTTGCGTGATGTGGTACCTATGGTCGCAAGTCACGGACACATGATTGTTTCTGGTGAAGCTCCAGTATTGGTTTACCCCATTCACGATAATGAATGGAGAATTCTTATAGATTATCCAGGAACAAAACCACCGCGTTTAGGTGATAAGCTAAAGGCGAGTATGAAAGAGGAAATTACTCCTCTTTTGCCAGAAGGAATGCAACAACCTTTTGTTACAGCACTTGAAAATGACCAACTTCAAGTGATGCCTAATCACAAAATGAAGGCGCAAGCTAAACACAAAGACGGTGTAGCACTTTTAGGAGATATATTGAATATGCGCCATCCGCTTACTGGTGGTGGAATGACAGCTGTATTTACGGATATCATTACGCTGAATGAACAGCTTGAGGGAGTAAATCTTTCGAATATAACAGCGGTACATGATGCGGTAAATAGTTACTACAATAGCAGGTCAAAGCGTGTAGAGACCATCAATATTTTGGCGAATGCACTTTACAAAGTGATGACTGATAAAGATTTAAAGATTGCTTGTTTTGATTATTTGAATTCTGGAGGAGAAAAAGCTTCGGGACCATTATCGATTCTTGCAGGAATTAATAGAGATAAGCAATTCTTATTGAAACACTTTTTCCGTGTAGCGATGCAAAAACCATCAGATTTTGTACTGCGCCCTGGAAAGCAATATAGATTGTTAAACAAAGCGTTTGGAATTATCCGACCAATTTTGAAGGATGAAAACAAACAACCAACACTAAACTAATGAATAAATTGAGTTTTCTGTCTAATGGCATGCATTTTGACAATAGGGAGAGTATTTCACGAGATAACACAGACAAGATGAATAATAGAGCGAGTATGTTAAATGGTTTTTCTAAGTTAAGCAGAGAAGAAAAACTTGAAGTAATCGGGAATTTGTTTGCAAATAGCGAAGAGACTGTAAAACAATTTAAGAGTTTTGAGCATATAGACCCTGCTATTCAAGAAATGATAGCTGAATTTAGCGAGAATTCAATTTCGAATTTTCACTTGCCATATAGTGTTGCACCAAACTTTTTGATCAATGATAAACCATATGTTATTCCCATGGTTATTGAAGAAAGTTCGGTTGTGGCAGCAGCTTCAAACGCAGCTAAGTTTTGGCATTCACGTGGTGGATTCAAAACAGAAATTGTGGACACGCAAAAAGTAGGTCAAGTTCATTTTATTTGGAAAGACGATAAAGATTTATTGATTCAAAAGTTCCGCGACCTTAAGGCTAGACTGATTATAGGTACAGAAGATATTACGGAGAACATGCGCAAGCGTGGTGGTGGCATCTTGGATGTGCAGCTAAAAGATTTTACGGCTCAAGAAGAAGGATTGATGCAGTTGTTTGTGACGTTTGAGACGAAAGACTCGATGGGAGCAAATTTTGTAAACTCATGTCTAGAGCGTTTTGCGGATATTTTTAAAGATTGGTACAAAGAACAACCTGAATTTAACGGTGAAGGTCTGGAAATCGTGATGTGTATTCTTTCAAACTTGACGCCTAACTGCATGGTTAAGTGTTGGGTTGAATGTGATGTGTCGGAGTTTGATGACTTGGTACCTGGAATTAAAGGAGCTGAATTTGCACGTAAGTTTTATACTGCTGTGCGCATCGCTCAAATAGATCCTTATCGTGCGACAACTCACAACAAAGGAATTTACAACGGAATTGACGCGGTAGTTTTGGCAAGTGGAAATGATTTCCGTGCGGTTGAAGCTTGTGGTCATGCATACGCATCGTTGAAAGGAAGCTATTCTTCTCTAACGGATGTGAAATTAGAAGGAGATCGTTTTATTTTCACGCTTAGACTTCCGATAGCACTTGGTGTAGTTGGTGGTTTGACAAACTTACATCCTTTGGTGAAATTGTCCATGGCGATGTTAGGAAATCCTGACGCACGCGAATTGATGGGGATAGCTGCTGTAGCAGGATTAGCAAATAATTTTGGCGCAGTAAAATCTCTTGTAACTACAGGGATTCAGCAAGGACACATGAAAATGCACCTTTACAACATCATGAAACAGTTGGATGTGTGCAATTCTGAAAAGAATCGTGTGGTAGATTATTTTAAAGATAAGAGTGTTTCTGTTTCAGGAGTTCGTAAATTTGTAGAGGAATTACGCATTAAACAAGATGCGGGTTGTTTGAATATATGATTGTAACAGATACGAAAACATACAGAGCGTCAGGGAAGCTGATGTTCTTTGGAGAATACATGGTGCTCAAAGGGGCGCCATGTTTGGCTATACCCCTAAAGTACGGTCAAACGCTCCAAGTTGAGCAGTCAGAGGACGAAGGTGTGCAGTGGGAAAGCTTTGAATTGGAGCGCCCATGGTTTACAGCTTCGTTGGATAAAAACCTGAATATGCTCCGCACTTCAGATGTCGAAAAATCGGATGTGTTGGTGAATTTGTTGGACGTTATTCGCAATCAAAAACCTGAATTGTTTAAAACTGGTTTGCGTTTTCAAGCTCAATCAGATTTTAATTTGCAATGGGGATTTGGGTCAAGCTCTACTTTGGTGAGTTTGTTGTCTCAATGGTCCGGAGTGGATCCGTATTTGATTCTCGAAAAATCATTCGGCGGTTCAGGATACGATATCGCTTGCGCTACTGCCAATAACCCAATTGTATACAAAGTAGATAATCGCGAAACAACTGAGGTGAAATTGCCTTCAGCTGTGACAGAAAAAATGCTATTCGTTTACAGTGGAAACAAGCAAAACTCACGCAACGAAATTAAACGTTTCGCACAACGTGAAACAGCTCCTCAAGATGTAAAGCGAATTGGAGAAATAGTGGATGAAGCATTAAAAGCGGAAACTATCGAAAACTTTGAACACACATTAATTGAAAGCGAAAAATTACTGTCTGAAATCTTGGGAATGTCAACCTTGAAAGAAACTCATTTTTCAGATTATCCAAATGTCATCAAGTCATTGGGGGCTTGGGGTGGTGATTTTTTCATGGCCACTTTCCGCGATGAGAAGGATGCGAGGGACTATTTCCTGGCTAAAGGCTACGATACAATGTTTAATTACAGTGAATTAATATACCGACAATAAATAGATTATTCTGAACTTTGAATTTACATTTCATTGCTTCGAACAATAGAAAAAGAAAAAAGAAAGATATGCAATCAACAGCAGAAATAACAGACAAGAGAGAAGTGCAATTGGATTTGACATGGAAATGCCCATCCAATATCGCAATTGTAAAATATTGGGGAAAGAAAGCAAACCAAATTCCTTGCAACTCTTCGTTGAGTTTGACTTTGTCAAATTCATTTACAGAAGTTAAATTGGAATTATTGAAAAAAGAAACCATTTCTCCTGTTGAGTTAGAATACTTTTTTGAAGGGCAAAAGAACGAGAAGTTTTCGGATCGTGTGGCTAAGTACATGCAAGATAACGCAAAGTTTTTTCCGTTTTTGAATGATTATGCAGTGCGTATTCAGTCGGAAAACAGCTTTCCGCATTCGGCAGGAATTGCTTCTTCAGCTTCGGCTTTCGGTGCAATCGCACTTTCGCTTTATGAGGCGACTTATCGTTTACAGAACAAAGCAATTGACAACGAATTTTATCACGTGGCTTCAAACCTTGCACGTTTAGGTTCAGGAAGCGCTTCGCGTTCGATGTTTGCCAATTGGGCTGAGTGGGGACAAAATGACTTGATTCCAGGTTCATCTCACGAATTTGCAATTCCGGTGACGGAGATTCATTCGAACTTTTCAAAAATGTATGATGCAATTTTGATTATTGAAGATGAACCGAAAAAAGTGTCTTCAACTGCAGGGCATTCATTGATGAACAATCACCCATACGCAGCTCAACGTTTTGTTCAAGCAAACGAACGCACAGCTCGCTTGGCTGAAGTGTTGAAGAACGGTGACTACGCTGAATTTATTCACATTGCGGAATCGGAAGCATTGACATTACACGCTATGATGATGACATCAATGGATTATTATTTGTTGATGAAGCCGGGAACGTTGATGGCAATTGAGCGTTTGTTTGAGTTCCGTCAAGAGACTGCGATTCCGGTTTGTTTTACGCTAGATGCAGGACCAAACGTACATATTCTTTATCCTGAGCAATACAAAGATAAAGTGGAGAACTTCATCATGAACGACTTGAAGGATACGTATAAGAAAGTGATTTTTGACCAACAAGGTGCAGGACCGATTTCTGTAAAATAAAACCGAAATGGAAACTTTTAATTCAAAAGTATTGATGTTTGGGGAGTATAGTTTGCTGTACAACAGTATGGCGTTGACTATGCCGTACAATCGTTTTACAGGGAAGTTTACATTTTGTAAGGAAGGCATGATTGACCCTACAATTCATTCTTCCAATTTGAGTTTAAAGAACTTTTGCCACCACATTCTTGACAACCACGTGGACGAGAATTTTGCGCTCAATGTCAAGAAATTTAAAAGTGAAATTGAAAACGGTTTGTTCTTCGAAAGCAACATTCCTCAAGGATTTGGTTTGGGGAGCTCAGGCGCTGTTGTAGCGGCAATTTTTCTGCGTTATATCGAGAAAGCAAGTGAGTTTAAATCGGAAGTAAAAACACTGACGAAAGAAAAGATTCACAGCTTGAAGAAAACACTAAGTCAACTTGAATCTTATTTTCACGGTTCAAGTTCAGGAATAGATCCTTTAAGTATTTTGCTGAATCAACCTCTTTTGTTTCGCAGCACAAATGATGTGTCTCCAGTGGAGATTCCTGCGTTTGACGAGAATGGAAAGAATGTCGTATTTTTATTGAACACAGGGTTGAGTCGTAGCACTTCAGGTTTGGTAGCAAAATTCCACGAAGCATGTGCAAAGCCAGAGTTCAAAGATAAAATGGACAATGAGTTGGTACAATTCACAAACGGCGGAATTCAATCATTTTTAGATAATAACCCCACAGAACTTTACAATAACCTGAATAAATTGGTGCAATTTCAATTAGATGAAATGAACTACCTTATTCCAGATCAATTCAAAGACGCGGTAAAAGGTGGATTGAACAACGGAGATTATTTTTTAAAAATTTGTGGCTCCGGTGGGGGTGGATTTATGTTAGGATTTACCCAAAATTGGGAAAAAACAGAGAAAGCTTTAAACGGATTAGACATCGAAGTCATCTATAAATATTAAGCAATGGAAACAGTGAGCAAAATAGATTTGAACAATTATAAAGAGATTATTGAGAATTACCTCGAGCAATATTCGTTGAAAAATTTCCCAGGAAATTTGACAGATTCTGCTCACCACATCATGACGTTGGACGGAAAACGTTTGCGTCCGATTATGGTCTTGATGAGTTATTTGTCGTACGACGAAAATTATGAGAAAGCATTGAATGCAGCAATTGCAATTGAAGTGTTTCACAATTTCACCTTGGTTCACGACGATATCATGGACGAGGCAAAAGTGCGCCGCGGTCAAGTTACCGTGCACGAGAAATACGGAGTGAACAAAGCGATCGTTACAGGTGATGCTATGCTTCCTCATTCATACAATTTGTTGACTTCTGGAAATGAAGACAAAGCAGCAGATCTATTGGCTGTGTTCAGCAAAATGGCGATTGAAGTGATGGAAGGTCAGCAATACGACATGAACTTTGAAACAACTGACCATGTTACGCCAGAAGAGTATATGGAGATGATTAAGCTGAAAACTTCGGTATTGTTCGGTGCTTCAATGGAAATTGGCGGAATTATCGGTGGTGCTTCAGAAGACGACAGAAGTAAATTATACGATTTCGGATTATACACAGGTTTGGCGTTCCAAATCATGGATGATTACTTAGATGCATTTGGTGACCCCAAAACATTTGGTAAAAAAGTAGGTGGTGATATTCTGTTGAATAAGAAAACCTTCTTGCTAACCAATGCGATGAAAATGGCTACACCTGAACAAAAACAACGAATCGAAACCTTGTTCAACGAAACAAACGAAGACAAAAAAATCACGGAATTCAAAGCACTTTTTACCGAAATGGGCTTACCGGAAATCTGTGTGCACAAAATGGAAGAACTTCACAAAACTGCGTTGGACAGATTATACGCCACTTCAATTTCAACAGAAAACAAAGAGCGCATAGAATACCTTGGCGATGTGATGTTGAGTCGGGTGAAGTAAAACTTTAGTGGTTTGATCCATCTTAATATTAGTTAGGTTTCATGAAACAATCCCTCAAAGACGCATGGTCGTTTAAAAATATCAAAGGTCGACAGTTGTGGTTTTTTGATAAGCAAAAAGCGCACGAAATTGCGGGAACCGAGAATGACAATGAATTGTGGCAACAAATGGATGCCGAATTCGTGTGGGATAAATCCGACAACCCCAATGCACAGGATAGCGTGTATCGCGATAAGTATGCACAACCTGTGGGGCAAAAACCTGCTAATGCGGAAGAAGCATTGAACAACGGGTTGCGCTATTTCTTATCTCTTCAACAAGAAGACGGGAACTGGTGTGGCGAGTCTGGAGGACCTCACTTTTTGTTACCGGGATTGGTGATTTCACAATATTGTTCTAACTCACTTTCAGACGAAGCGCGCTTGGTGTTGATGCGTCGCTATTTTCTCAACCACCAAAACGAAGATGGAGGTTGGGGACTCCATATTGAAGGTCCTTCATCCATGTTTGGAACGGCATTGAATCTTACGGGACTTGTGGTTGCAGGTCAGGACATTCAAAGCGAGCCTGTCCAAAAAGCACTTAAATGGATTCATGCCAACGGAGGAGTGACAGGCGTTCCACCTTGGGGTAAATTCTATTTAGCACTTGTCGGATTATACGATTGGAAAGGACTTGATCCTCTGTTGCCAGAGATGTGGTTGTTGCCAAAATGGGTTCCTTTTTATCCTGGAAATTATTGGAATCATGCGCGAATGGTGTATTTGCCGATGTCCTATATGTATGGTCGTCGTTTGACAAAAACAGATGACAACTTGCGCGCATTTCGCGACATGCTGTACGAAGGAAAATATGATCAAGTAAATTGGAAAAAAGCCAGAAGAGCATGCTGTCCGATTGACGATTACTACGCAGAAACAAAATTATACTACTTCGCCTCTAAACTGATGCCTGTTTTGGAGAAATTATCGTGGAAAGGACTTCGAAAGCGCGCATTGAAAGATGTCGCAGACCGCATCCATGCAGAAGATCTTCATTCAGACAGCGTCAACTTAGGGCCGGTGAACAAAGTGTTGAATATGTTAGCCGTGTACTATATTGACGGCGCCGATTCTCCCGAATTTAAAAAACACCGAGACCGTTTAGAAGATTACATCTGGCTATCAGAAGACGGAATTAAAATGAACATGTACAACGGTACCCAATTATGGGACACTGCTTTCATGGCTCAAGCGCTTTTGGAGAATGCTGACCAGATGCCTGAGATTAAAGAATCGCTCAAAAAGGTAGACAAGTTCATGGATTATACTTTTTTGCGTGAAGATCGTTGGGAGAGCGAACGATTTGACCGCGCTCCATCCAAAGGCGGATGGCCGTTTTCTACTTTTGAGAATGGTTGGCCTGTGACTGATTGTACTTCTGAAGGTTTGAGAACTGTGTTGGGCTTGAACAAACTCGGCTTGGTTTCAAATCCTACTTTAGTTGGCGACTTGACCCACTCTGTAGATTTTCTTCTGCTCAGTCAGAATAAAGATGGGGGATGGGCGTCTTACGAAGTCACTCGCGCACCAAAATGGATAGAGAAAATGAATCCGTCGCGCGTTTTTGGCGACATCATGGTGGATTATTCCTATACCGAATGCAGCTCAGCGTGTATGCAAGCGCTTAGAGCGTATTCGAAATTCAATCCCGAATACCGCAAAGCTGACGTAGCCTTGGCAATCACCAAAGGAGTGAAATTCATCCTTGACCGACAACAAGAAGACGGTTTGTGGTACGCCTGCTGGGGAGTTTGTTACACTTATGCAACGTGGTTCGGAATTGAAGCTTTGGTGCAATGCGCAGGCTTAAAATATAATGAAAACGATCCAACCAATCCTGTTACAAAAGCGTGTCATGGATTGTTCACCATCCAAAAATCAGACGGAAGTTGGGGAGAGGTATGGGAAGCATGTGCAGAGAAACGCTATATCGAAAACAAAGACGGCCAAGTCGTAAATACCGCATGGGCACTTTTAGCTTTACTTGAAGCAGGATACCCCATTGATGATAAAGTCGAAAAAGCCATCCAATTTCTCGTGGACAGACAAATCGAATCCGGAGATTGGCCACAGCAAAATATCTCTGGAATTTTCAATTTGAATTGTACCACAACGTACATCAACTACAGAAATATTTTCCCGATTTGGGCTTTGCAGCGGTATGTGAAGAGTTTGAAATAGTGATGTTTTGACGGTTTACAAGACCACAACATTTACATCATACAAATTATCTTAGGAATAACTACATTTGTTCCATGTTAGCAAAAATATTTTCATCAAATCTTCGACTAGCGCTACTTAGCGGTTTGTTGTTGTCCTTGTCATTTCCACATATCGGCGGATTGAATCTTGTCATATTTGTCGCTCTTTTACCTTTATTGCTTGCTGAAGACAGACTTTCTGAACGGAAAAGAAGTGGATTTAGAATGTTCGGAATTGGGTACGTGACATTCTTTATCTATAATTTATTGACCACATGGTGGATTTATTATGCTGATCCAATCGGCGCAGTAATGGCAGTTTTTGCCAATTCATTATTGATGGCGATTGCGTTTTGGATTTTTCATTTTGCTAAAAAGAACATTGGACGCAACCAGGGATACATCGCTTTTATCTTTATTTGGTTGGCATTTGAATACCAGCATTTCAATTGGGAATTATCGTGGCCTTGGCTCAGTTTCGGGACGGTGTTTGCCAATGCACCAAGCTTTGTTCAGTGGTACGAGTGGACAGGTGTCTTAGGCGGTACTTTGTGGGTATTGGTAGTTAATTTACTCATATATAAATTGCTGAGAAACCGATTTGTACACGCTATGCCATGGAGACAATTGAAGTCATTTATTGTAATGATAGCAGTAGCGATTGTCTTGCCGTTGGGTTATTCTATTGTCAGATACATAACGTACACAGAGAAAATTAACCCAATTGAGATCGTAATTGCACAACCCAATATTGATTCATACACAGAGAAGTTTGGTCCGACAGCATTAAATTGGAAGCAGCAATTGGACAGTGTGACAATTAGTGTAGCACCATTGGTAACGGAGAACACAGATTTTGTGATTGCCCCTGAAACAGCAATCCCCTATGAAGTGGAGGAGGAGTATTTTCAGAATTATCCCTTTTACCTCTATCTCGACAGTGCCTTGCGCGTATGGAATGGCCCTGATTTGGTAATAGGCGCTTCAACAGTCCGTATTTTTGAGAAGAAAAATTCGCACGTTGCTCGACAGCTCAGAGATGGACGATTTTATGAGTCCTATAACACAAGTGTGCATTTAGGTTTAAATCATCCAGCACGATTTGTACATAAATCTAAATTGGTTTTGGGTGTAGAAAAAATTCCGTTTGCCTCTATTTTTCCTTTTTTGGAGAATTTCGCAATGGATTTAGGTGGAGCGAGTGGTAGTTTGGGTATTGAAAAAGGACCTATAGTACTTGAAGGCAAAGGAATTAAATTTGCTTCTTTAGTTTGTTACGAATCAGTCTACGGTGATTTTGTATCGCAGTTTGTGAAACAAGGCGCACAAATATTATTTGTAATTACAAATGACGGATGGTGGAGAGACACACCTGGATATAAACAACATTTTGATTTTTCAAGACTAAGAGCGATCGAAACAAGACGTTCTGTTGCCCGCAGTGCGAATACTGGAATTTCAGGATTTATCAATCAACGCGGAGATGTAATCCAGCAAACAAAATGGGATGAACAAACTGCAATCAAAGGGACCTTGAATCTCAATTCAGAAAAAACGGTGTATGTCGAATACGGCGATATGTTAGGTCGTATTTCTTGGTTTGTTTCAGTTCTGATTATGATTTTAGCTTTGGTTAAATTCCTTCGAAAGTTTGGCACACGCACACCTTATGGTGGGAGGAACATTGAATCTTAGTGCTTCTAGACGACAGACTATTAGAAGCTAGACAAAAGACTTATATTTTGGTATAGATAAGATTTTGATCTTCGAAGCAAATAAGTGCAAACGAGTTTTATTATTTCCCGTGACTCCGAAGGAGTCAAATATTTGTAACGGCGGATGTGAATCCGCCGCAAACAACAACGATGACGTTAGTTTTTGGCGTGCGTTTTTGTACCAAAAACCATGATAAAAACAATTTAGAAGGACGAACGCCAATGTGAATCACAAACGTCCAAATAAATTCCCTCTAACTTACAATCACCCTTTTTCAGAGAGTCTTTCACTTCCCTCGAATCAAAGTCTTTTGTCTTTTGTCTGAAAGTCTTTTGTCTAAAAAAAACCGAAGCAAAATCAAATTTTATGACGTTTCCCCTTCATAATTGATTTTCATCAACTTTCTTCCCGCTGAAAATCGTACCTTTGTACTCAAAATTTACAGAATTGAACATTCAATTAAAAGACAAGAGTTTCAAACCATACCTTTCGACAGGGGAAATTGCGGATGCGGTTTCACTTGTTTCGGATGGAATTAATAAGAATTATGGTGGTAAGAATCCTATAGTTTTGGGTGTATTGAATGGTGCTTTTATGTTCTGTGCAGACTTAGCAAAAAAGCTTACATGCAACCCTGAAATTCACTTTGTAAAGATGGCTTCGTATGACGGTGTGGAGTCTACAGGACAGGTTACTCAGCTTATTGGATTAAATGTAGATTTGACAAATCGTTATGTGATTATCGTTGAAGACATCGTAGACACAGGTCTGACAATTGAACGATTGCGTGATGATTTAAAAGATTTGGGTGCGGCATCAATCAAAGTAGCCACTTTTCTTTTTAAGCCAGATGCATTTAAAGGAAAACATCACCCTGATTTTATTGGAAAAGAAATTCCAAACGATTTTGTAGTAGGATACGGATTAGATTATGACGGATTGGGTAGGGAACTATCCGAATTGTATGTATTGAATAATTAACTTACGAGAAAATAGCAGATTATGTTAAACATTGTATTATTTGGCCCTCCGGGAGCAGGAAAAGGAACACAGTCGGAAAGATTAGTAAATAAGTACAACCTTGTACATCTTTCGACGGGTGATATTTTTCGTGCAAACATCAAAGGAGGTACAGAGCTTGGTGTTTTGGCCAAAAGTTATATGGATAAAGGCCAATTGGTTCCTGATGAGGTGACAATTGGTATGTTAGAGAGTGAAGTAGACAAGCAAGTTGGTGCGACAGGGTTTATTTTTGACGGTTTTCCTAGAACGACAGCTCAAGCTGAGGCATTGTCTAAATTTCTTGCTTCAAAAGGAACAGAAGTTAAGCTTATGGTTGCGCTTGATGTGGCGGAAGACGAGTTGGTTAACCGTTTATTGCTTCGCGGTCAAGACAGTGGTCGTGCTGATGATAAAGACGAGAACATTATTCGAAACAGAATCAAGGTTTACAATGACCAAACAGCTGTAGTGGCTGATTATTATGATGCACAGGGTCGTTTTGTGCGAGTTGACGGAGTGGGTTCAATAGATGAAATCTCCACACGTCTTTACAATGCTATCGATAAGGTAGCACATTAATGAGATTGAGAGATTAGGTATGGCAACGAATTTTGTTGATTACGTTAAGATTCACTGTAAATCGGGTAAAGGTGGGGCAGGTTCCCGCCACATGCGTCGTGAAAAATATATCCCTAAGGGAGGTCCCGATGGTGGTGACGGTGGGCGCGGTGGACACGTGATTCTGAAAGGTAATAAACAAATGTGGACTTTATTGCACCTCAAGTATAGAAAGCACATCAAAGCTGGTCACGGTGTGGGTGGTTCCGGTCAAATGAAAACCGGTGCACAGGGCGAAGACGTGTACTTAGATGTCCCACTTGGAACGGTAGTGCGCGATTCAGAAACAGGTGAAATTGTTTTCGAAATTACGGAAGAAGGGGAAGAGAGAATTATCATGGAAGGTGGTCGTGGAGGTTTGGGAAATACACATTTCAAATCCTCAACTAATAGAACACCTGATTATGCGCAACCTGGAGAAGATTTACGCGAAGGTTGGGTAACACTTGAATTAAAAGTGTTGGCAGATGTTGGATTGGTAGGTTTCCCAAATGCAGGAAAAAGTACACTTCTTTCAGTAGTGTCTGCTGCAAAACCTGAGATTGCTGATTATCCTTTTACTACACTAACTCCAAACCTTGGAATTGTAGCTTATCGAGGTCATCAGTCATTTGTAATGGCTGATATTCCTGGAATTATTGAAGGAGCACACGAAGGGAAAGGTTTAGGACATCGCTTCTTAAGACATATTGAACGCAATTCACTGCTCTTGTTTATGGTTCCTGTTGATGCGAAAAGTATCAAAAAGGAATATAAAATCCTTGAGAATGAATTAAAACTTTACAATCCTGAGTTAATGGACAAAAGTCGTCTTTTGGCAATAACAAAGGCAGATATGATAGATGAGGTTATGAAAGAGCAGATGATAGCGGATATCCCAAAAGGAATTCCTTATTTGTTTATTTCATCTATTGCACAAACTGGTTTGGAAGAATTGAAAGATTTAATCTGGAAAGAGCTCAATAAATAATGTTGGAGTGGTTGGAACATATCGACCGCTTAATTTTATTGGCAATTAATGGTGCTAACTCTCCCTTTTTAGATCAGTTGATGTGGATAATAAGTGGTAAGCTTACTTGGATTCCATTGTATTTATTGTTGTTTTACCTCGCTTATAAACAGTTTGGTATAAAGGGTTCTTTACTTTTCTTATGTTGCATTGTTTTAGCGATAGCGATAGCTGACCAATCAAGTGTCTATCTGTTTAAGAATGTGTTTGAACGCTATCGACCTTCACATAACCTCGAATTACAAGACTCACTCCACTTATATCAATTTGCTAATGGTGAATTGTATTATGGTGGAAAATTTGGTTTTGTATCTTCTCACGCAGCTAATTTTGCCGTTCTGACAAGCTTCTGTTTGTTAATTCTAAAGCGAAATAAATGGCTGGTAATTGGGTTAATTTTCGCTCATGGCCTAGTGTGCTATAGCAGGGTTTATCTAGGGGTACATTATCCTTCTGATGTAACAGTCGGTACTTTGGTTGGTGTATTGGCAAGTATTATTCCTGTAATTCTTTTTAGAAAATTTTGGGTTAATAGAGAAAAGACATCTGAATCAGATTCAAGTATATAGGCAAGGATTTCACTTTTGTACAAACAATCTTAATGGCGCTTAATCTATACTTAAACTCCTAAATGTTAAAAAATGAGTAACTTGTATAAGTGAATTAAAGGTCTTAATACATAATCACATTTTTTTAAACCATTTAGTAAATTGAGATTGAAAGGAAATTAAGAGAGCAATTACACCAAGAATAAAAATTGCTTATGAGACTGGCACAGTTTCTTTTATTTTCTCCACCAACGTTTTTCGGTTTTCAATAAATGTACTCAAATCCTTTTTCTGTAAAATTTTGCGGGTTTTAATTTCACTAAAATTCTTGTACCAATAATGGAATATTACAAATATTACACCAGTAACTAAGAAGTAATAGCCTAAAGCAATCCACCAGCTTGGATATATAAAGTGATAAATAAGGAAAATAAAAATAATATTATAGAGCCCCGAAACTAAAAGTCCTCCAACCATCTTTACACCACTCCAAAAAACTCTGCGCTTAAATGCTTTTTCTACTTTTGGTTTTAAAAGAAAATAGGCTGGAGCGCCATGGATAAAACCTAGAATGGCAAAAGGAAACCCTAAGATCATCAAGAGGTAATTCATAATGAGACTAAACTTACCGTTTTCTGAGAATTCATAGATGTAATTTTCTTTGATTTTAGCCTTTTTTAATGTGTTGAAGTAGTTTTCAACCTCTTCCTTTAAGCTTTCAACTTCTTCAACTTTTTCAGTTTGATTTAACCAAAGAGCCAAGTTTCGTGAATACTCCCAACGTTTTTTGAGCGGAATAGATTCGTCTTTGTTGTATTCATTCATCCCCTTTCGGGTCAGAGACATTATTCCTTCATGTAATTTACACCAGTCTTTGTTTTCCACATGAGTTATTTGTTCACGCATCTGAATTTCGAGCATTCTGGTGACTTCATTTATGACTTTGCTTGGGTTCTCGAGGTAAGCATCTTTGTAGTCATTCAATAACAATTTAGGCCCATATGATACAAGTACTTCGCTTCTAAATTTTCTGGGATCAGTATAATTAAGACCAACTGCTTGAAGGTAAACTTCCTTTTCCCAGTTACAGTAATTCAGTGCCCCAAAAGCCATTCGAGCACTACCTTTTTTGATTGGTTTTAAGCGACGTTTGAATTTGTCATCGGTAAATCCTTCGGCAAATACTATGATGCCCCGACCTTTTTTCAATTCTTTAAAAGTTATATTGAAAATAGCCTGATTTTTCTTGACAGCTTCATCACCATCGTGATTTCGGTATATTGGAATCATATGAGCATTCCAAAAAACATACTTCATGAATCCTTTGTATATATCCCCACGCGTCATAAAGTGAACTATAGGATTATTGCGTGTTGCAATAACTAAAGGATCCATAAATGAACTTGGATGATTTGACGCAAAAACTGTTCGCGTGCGCCATTGTTTTGGAGCATTTACAGCAATGTAACGTTTATGATAAAGTCTTAAACTGTAGTTTAATACAATTTTAAGGATGAAATATAAAAACCTCATAACAATTCAAAAGAAAGTGCAAAGATAACTTCTACTTTGCTTCTTCCTCAGATTTATCAATTTCTTTCTCTAATTTTCTGTTTTTGCCAAGTAAGAAGCCAACTATTATTTCGTGACTTCCTCCTCCTTGAACAGATCTATATTGACCAAAACCTGAGTCATATGAATAACCAATTCTGAAGTTTTTTGCAAAATTAGCGCCTGCACTAAAAGTCAAAGTATTCGTATTGCGATACCCTACGCCAAGCCAAGCCATTCTTCGATATTGCACTCGAATCATACCTTCAAAATTAAATGGGGCGTTTTTCACACTTCGCATAAATATTGCAGGGGAAACCATCCAGTCATCGTTAAAATCAATATTCCCTGCAATGTAAACGAAATGGTGTCTTTCAAAACGAGAATCTGTTGTGATGTTTTCTACTACATACTTGTTATTGATTAACTGCGACATGCTATAACCCACTTCAAAATATTTGTGATAAATCATCGTTCCTGCTTGCATGTCAAAGAAGTTTTGACTTCCTCCATTTGATGTTAGATTAGCATAAGCTCCATCATCTTGGTGGTACAATTTTACTTTCGAAGAATTTAATCCAAAATTGCTCCAACCTGCTGAAAGACCAAATGACATATTCACATTCTTTATCATTGGAAAGTGAAATGCATACGATCCACCTAAACTTGTCTTGTTAAACGGTCCCATCTGGTCGGTGAATAATTTACCACCAACTACATGTTTAACAGCTCCTGTAGAAACCTGAGGAGTAGAGAAAAAAGTTCCACTTTCTCTGAATTCTTGTAGCACTTGATTCCCTTTTTTTCCTAATTTGATTTGCGAATGTGCACTAGCGAAAAATGTTCTAGGAGCGCCCTCAATTCCTGCCCATTGCTGTCTGAAACCAAGGTTTACATCAATCAAAGACATCATTCCAGATGCCGCAGGATTGTGCATATAGGGATTCATATAGAATTGAGTGAATTGACTTTCTTGTTGAGCTATAAGAGGTGAGCTGAACCCGAAAAACAGTGCGATATATATTAATTTTTTCATGTTCAATATTTTTAGTAGATGATACTTACGTTACCTTTCAAAACCGTTTTTTCCGTATCGTTTAAGTCGATAGTGTAATAGTATGTTCCCATTGGAAGACGTTCGCCTTTATGTGTTCCATTCCAGCTATCTTTATATCCTTCGGACTCAAAAACTAAATTCCCCCATCTATTGAAAATTCTTACTATGCATTCAGGGTGAATTATACTAAGGTTATCAAGTACCCAAACATCGTTTTGCCCATCTCCATTTGGCGTAATCATATTAGGGAAATCGCCATATTCACCACATGTGTTGACAGTAATAAAGAGAGTGTCTCTAGTAGCTGGACACTGTTGTTTTTTCAACTCGTAGACGAGGATGTTTTCACCAAATTCAATATCACTTACTGTTGTTTCGTGATTGAATGGAGTTGCAAGGAATCCGTATCCTTGAGGGAAATACCATCTAGGTAGAGTGCCAGGTTGTGGTTCTGTACCTACTAAATTCATATTGGTGTTACCAAGACAATATGTTAAAGAATCTTCAGATGGCTGAATAATTTGAGCGATTTCAGTAGTATATATGTTAGTAGTGTCTTCAGACACAGGGCAAGAACCATTTGAAATAGACCATACAATTTGATTCCATCCTTCTTGTAAATTAAATACAGCGGTTGGAACACCATTAGGGTTTGAGAATGTGGTATTGCCATTTACGTCATACCAAACTCCAACTCCCGCAGATGGTACGTTCGCTGAGATTTGTACAAATTCAAGGTCACAAGCATAAACTGTATCAAGAGTAGATGCAGGCAGTGGCAAGTCATAAACAGTAATAGTAAGCGTATCAGTTGTGTTTCCACATGATGGAGTACTAATTGTCCAAATGATTTGATTCTCTCCTATACTCAAATTATTTATTCCAGTTGTAGATGCAAATTGATTATTAAGTGTACCTGTACCACTGAAGATAGACCACTCACCTGTACCAGTTGTTGGGTTGTTAGCGGAAATTATAGTGGATACTGTATCACATAACTGAATGTCGTCTTCCACTATTGCTAAATCCGGGTATTCTAATACTTCAATATTAAATGAACACGAAGCTATATTTCCTGAAGAATCGGCAACTTCATAACTCAGAGTTGTTATCCCTATTGGGAAAGTGTCCCCAGTTGTTAACCCTGTTACATCAGTTTGGTAAGTATATGCAATACAGTTGTCTGTTCCGACAGGCTCAGTGTAGTTGACAACAGGGTCACAAGTATTGATTGGAGCAGGGCATGTTATCTCTGGTAATTCATCTTCTTCCACAAACAAGTTAAATGTACAACTAGAAATATTACCTGATCCATCTTCAGCTTCAATCATAATCGTGTGATTACCTGTAATCAAGTTTTCACCAGCAGAAGGAAACTGAGTCAATGTAAGTCCAGGACAGTTGTCAGAAGCAATGGCAGAACCTGTGTAATCTGACAATAGCGTGTTACAATTAGTCCCGACATTAATAACGTCATCAGAAGGACAAGTTATTGTTGGTGGAGTCAAATCTTCAGGATGAACTGCAACAATGCAATTTCCGCTATTCCCTCCTTCATCAGTAAGTGTGACAGTTACGTTAGTAATACCACTTGAAAAACTTCCTGCAGCTGGAACTTGATTAAAAACTAAATCACCCGATGTACTACAATTATCAGTTCCAGTAGTAACGGATACAAGATTTGGAATAGTATAATCACAGTTACTAATAATTGTTGCAGTAACTGTCGCTGGACAATCAACTTCAGGTGGTGTATTATCAATTATTGCGACATTAAATACACATACCGAACTGTTTCCAGAAATATCGGTTACAGTCATTGTTACTGTTTGATTTGAGTTAATGATTGTTCCTGGTACAGGTGACTGAGCAATTGTCAAATCAAAAGATGCAGTACAATTATCATCTGCATTTACGAGTGCAGTGTAATTTCCTAAAACACCATTACAAAACTCAGGATCTGCATTTATAGAAGTGTTGGGTGCGCAAGCATTAATGTTAGGATCAATGTTATCAATAACATTTAACGTAAATGTACAAGATGATATGTTTGAAGCTTCGTCTTCTGCGAAAATTTCAATAACATGGCTTCCCAAACCTAGTGTTGTTCCTACTATCGGTGTTTGTGTTTTAATGATAACACCTTGTGCTGTACAGTTGTCAGTTGCTATACCGTGGTTAGTGTAATCAGTCAAAATATACTCACAACTTGCATCTACTGATGCGTTCAGCGTACCACCACAAATTATTTCAGGTGCCAAATCGTCAATTAATGTAATATTGAAAGTACAGTTTGCTAGATTTCCCGCTTCATCCTCAACTTCCATAGTTATAAGTTGAACAGTACCGTCACCAGTAATGATTGTTCCTGTGGCAGGTAGTTGAGTTAAAATTAAGTTTGAAACATCGCTACAATTATCATCAATGGTAACCAATGAAGAATAATCATCTAACGTAAATTGGCAGTTTATATCTGTTGAAACAGTCATGTCTGTTGGGCAATCAATAGTAGGAAGTGTATTGTCTTCCACCTCTACATTGAATACACATGAATTATCATTTCCAGCTTCATCAAAAACGGTTAGTGTAATAGTATTGATCGCTCCTGTTATTGTCGAACCTGCGGATGGTAGTTGATTAATAACAAGGTCTCCTACACTAGTACAATTATCTCCAACGACAAGACTTCCTGTGTAGTCGAGAAGAATTGACTCGCAGTTTACATCTGCAGAAACGGTTTGGTCAGTTGGACAAACAATCGACGGAGAAATAGTATCAATAAACATGACATTGAATTGACAGTTATCTGAGTTGCCATTTTCATCTGTAACGGTTAGTGTGACTACTTCATCTGAATTGAAAAACAAACCTACAGTTGGTGATTGCATAATAATCAAATCCAAATTATCAGTACAGTTATCATCAACTACTGCAAGCGATCTATAATCATCCATAACCGCTTGGCAACCTCCATCAGCATATGCCGTTTGATCTCCAGGACAGATGATAGATGGTGCAATATTATCATCTAATGTAAGAGTGAAAAAACAAGTGTTTTCATTGCCAGCTTCGTCTGATGCAATTAATGTAATTTGCTGCGTTGTTCCGTCACCAGAAAGAATAACTCCAGGCAATGGTGATTGTGAAATGGTAATATTCATTGCAGCGGTGCAATTATCTGTGGGAGATATTAATGATGTAAAGTCCTCTATTTCATAATCACATTGATTATCAACAAATACAGTTGCATTTGGTGGACAAATATATACTGGAGCTATTGCATCTATAAGTACCACATTTATAATACATGAAGAGGTGTTTCCTGCTTCGTCAAATGCTTCTAATTCTACATTTACGTTATCCAAATGACCAGAGAGAGTATGCGTGAAGTCAGGTGTTTGTATGAACGTTATATTTACCGAGTCAGTACAATTATCGCTAATTGTTATTAATCTTTTAGATAAATCATCAATATCACTTGAACAGGATAGTGCGTTTGTAAACAATGTATCGCTTACTGGACAAGTCAATATAGGGTTTTGAGTGTCCGTTACTTGTAAAATAACATTGTCAATGGCAAGAGGAGGGGCGGTAATGGTTGCATCATCATACGTAAAACGAAACCCCAAATGGAAAGTTGTATTTTCCAATGACGCTGGCAATCCGATACTTTGTGTGTCCCATCCTGCTGTTGTTCCTAATGTTCCACCAGGAACAAGAATCCAAGTTGATCCTCCATTAGTACTATACACAACCTCTCCAAAATCATTTACATCTCCGGAAATTTGATAATCAAAACTAAATGTGAGGTCTGAACCACAAAAGGCATCGACTTCACGGTAAAAAACAATTGATTGAACCCCTGAAGCTGAATTTGTATAGGCAAATTCCTCTCCACAACCAACAACGTTTCCTGTTGAAATATAGGCAGAGGCTACACCCGCAAAAGATGTTCCGTTTCCTGCACATTCACCTAAGACCCATGCATTTTCTCCAGCAATACTTTCGGTTGTCCATTCAGGCGCGCCACTTTCAAATCCATTTGAAAAAATGGTAACTTGTTGTGCGGATAAATGAGAGAGAGAATTCAACGCTAAAAAGACTAACAAGGTCTTCTGAATTGTGTTGATTCTAAGTCGTGTAAACGATTTTTTCATAATATTATTATTGTCAGTAGTAAGAACGTTCTACGCAAATATTCTGCTAATATACAACAGTAGCTAAATATATAAAAATATTCTATCAGTTTGATTTTTAAACAACGATAGAGTTTAATGATAAAAACAAAAACTTACTCCATTAAAAGTTAGGAGTAAGTTCATGTGTTTTATAGAAATCATCAATGTATTGAACCGCTTCTTCGGCAGTATCAACAACAGAAAAAAGATTTAAATCTTTTGGTGAAATATTGTTTTCCGATTCTAGCATCTCTGTTTTAATCCACTCGACTAAAGGTCCCCAAAATTTCTTTCCAACAAGCACAACGGGCCTGTTATTGATTTTTTTTGTTTGAATTAAAGTAAGTGCTTCAAATACCTCATCAAGCGTTCCGAAACCTCCAGGTAAAATGACAAATCCTTGAGCGTATTTTACGAAAATCACTTTGCGTACAAAGAAATAATCAAAGTCCAAATTGTTATCGTGGTCAATGTATGGATTGTGATTTTGCTCAAAGGGTAATCCAATATTTAAACCAACAGATTTCCCACCGCCTTGCTGTGCTCCTTTATTTCCAGCTTCCATAATTCCAGGTCCACCACCAGTGATGATGCCATATCCTTTTTTGGCTAATTTCTCAGCAATATCTACACCTATTTGATAATAAGGGTTTTCAGGTTTTGTTCTTGCAGAGCCGAATATTGAAATACATGGTCCTATTCGAGCCATTTTTTCATATCCTTCTACAAATTCGGCCATAATTTTAAAAATAGCCCATGAATCATTTGTTTTGATTTCATTCCAATCCTTTCTAGTCATAGTTTCTAATTTAATTCTTGTTTTAAATACTTTGCAGTATATGATTTCGTATGATGTTTTTTGACAATTTCCTCAGGAGTTCCTTTACAGACGATGTTCCCGCCTCCATGTCCTCCTTCTGGTCCAAGGTCTACAATATAATCACTTACTTTGATTATATCCAAATTATGTTCAATAATTAATACCGTATTACCTTCATTAACTAATCGTTGTAGTACTTCAATAAGCATATTGATATCCTCAAAATGAAGACCTGTTGAGGGTTCGTCTAAAATGTAAATAGTTTTTCCTGTACTTTTTTTGGATAGTTCTGAAGCTAATTTTATCCGCTGAGCTTCTCCTCCCGATAGTGTTGTCGAAGGTTGCCCAAGTTTTATGTAGTTCAACCCAACTGATGAAAGGGTTTCTAGAATTCGATGAACTTTTGGAATTGATTCAAAGAACTTGGTAGCTTCTTCAATATTCATTTCCAACACATCGTTTATTGATTTTCCTTTGAAGCGAACTTCCAACGTTTCCGAATTGTATCTTTTTCCCTGACACGTCTCACATTCTACAAGCACATCGGGTAAGAAATTCATTTCAACAACTTTTACACCAGCCCCCATACATGTTTCGCAACGACCTCCTTTCACGTTAAATGAAAAACGTCCGGGTTTGTATCCTCGGATAAGGGCTTCAGGGAGAATAGAGTATAAACTTCTTATCTCATCAAAAACTTTTGTGTATGTAGCTGTATTTGAGCGGGGTGTGCGACCTATTGGTGTTTGGTCTATCTCAATAACTTTATCCAAATGCTCAAGTCCTTTTATACTTTTATACGGCATTATCTTTTTTACACCATTAAAGTAATAGTTGTTGAGAATTGGGTAGAGTGTTTCGTTTATTAACGTAGATTTTCCACTACCAGAAACCCCAGTTATGCAGGTGAATGTGCCCAAAGGAACAGAGAAATTTACGTTCTTCAGATTGTGTCCACTTGCACCTTTCAATTCTAGGTTTTTGCCATTGCCTAGTCGGCGTTGTTTTGGAATTTCAATGTTTTTTGTTCCGTTCAAATACTGAGTGGTTAGCGAATTGCCAGATAAAATATCCTCGTAAGTTCCCGAATTTACAATCTCGCCACCGTGAATTCCAGCACCAGGACCTATGTCTACGATAAAATCTGCAGCTTCTATCATTTCTTTGTCATGCTCAACAACTATGATAGAGTTTCCTGCATCGCGTAATTTTTTCAAAGATTCTATTAAACGAGTATTGTCTCGCTGATGAAGTCCTATACTTGGTTCGTCCAATATGTATAAGACATTGACTAGTTCAGAACCAATTTGTGTTGCTAGACGAATTCGTTGTGCTTCACCTCCTGACAATGATTTTGCTGGACGGTTTAGCGTTAAATATTCTAGTCCTACTTGTAAAATAAATCCAACTCGATCTTGAATCTCTTTAACAATCTCAGTTCCGATGATTTTTTGAGGTTTACTTAGCATACTGTCAAGTTGATTAACCCAATCACTAAGTTCTTGAAAATCTAATGAAACAATTTCACCAATATGTTTTTCACCAATTTTGAAAAAGTGCGCTTCTTTTCTCAGTCTCGTTCCTTTACATGTTGGACAGTCAACTTTATTCATAAAGCTTTCAGCCCATCGTTTAATGGGAGCTGATGGATTATCTTCAAAATGACGAGTAATGAAGCTTGCAATCCCTTCGAATCCATCAGAATCATTTTGGTTGCCGTATAACAATTCTGTAATTAAAGATTCTTCAAATTCTTTAAGTGGGGTGCTTAAAGTAAACCCTTGTTTTTGAATAATGTGTTCAATTTGCTCAGTAAGTCTTTTGGATTTTAATTCTCCAAGCGGAGTTATTCCACCAGATTTAATAGACTTTGAATTATCAGGAATTATTTTGGAGAGATCAATTTCCGAAACCTGTCCAAGACCACTACATGTCTGGCATGCGCCGTAAGGCGAATTGAAAGAAAACAAGTTTGGTTCAGGTTCAGGATAACTTATTCCTGTCGTTGGGCACATGAGTGAGCGACTGAAAAAACGTTCTTCATTTGAATCTGCATCAAGAACGATTAGAGCGTTGTCACCTTGCTTCATGGCTAGTTGCACTGATTCATTGAGACGTTGCCTTTGATCAGGTGCCACCACAATTCTATCCACCACCATTTCAATATCGTGAATTTTATATCGATCTAGTCGCATTCCGACAACGATATCTTTTAATTCTCCATCTACACGCACTTTATTAAAGCCCTGTTTTGAGATTTGCTCAAATAATTCACGGTAGTGTCCTTTTCTTCCTTTTACTTTAGGAGATAAGATGATGAGTCTTTTTTCATTGAACTGTTCGAGAATCAAATCGACTATTTGGTCGTCAGAATACTTGACCATTTTCTCTCCTGTTTCGTAAGAATAAGCTTCTGAAACACGGGCAAAGAGTAGACGGAGAAAATCATATATTTCTGTGATGGTTCCAACAGTAGAACGGGGACTTTTAGAAACAGTTTTTTGTTCTATGGCAATCACAGGACTTAAACCTTCAATTTTATCGACATCGGGTCGTTCAAGGCCACCTAAAAATTGTCGTGCATAAGAAGAGAAAGTTTCGATATACCGTCTTTGTCCTTCAGCAAAAATGGTGTCGAAAGCAAGTGAGCTTTTTCCACTTCCCGAAAGTCCTGTAAAGACAACAAGTTTGTTGCGAGGAATTTTTAAGTCAATATTTTTGAGATTGTGTTCTCGAGCACCAAATACTTCAATATAATCTTTCGCACTAAATTTCATCCCAATAATTTGACTATTTATTTGTCGAATAATTTAAGATACAAATTTACTATAAAGCCCCACCTGAAATACATTCAAAGTGAAATTTGTTTCTTTTCAGGCAAAGAAGTAGAACTAAATACCTCAGATTTTATTCTTTTGACTTGTATTTTTGCGTTATACGGAAAAGCCAAACAAAGATGAACACAAAAAATAAAGCTGATACAAAGACGGGGATTAGCATGTTTAAAGAAACAAAATAAATCATCACACAAGCTAAGATGCAACTTATTAAGCCGATAGTCAAGAATATAAAACCTACTTGTTTATCTTTAAATCCTTTGTAGACAAGGTGGTGAGTTGTGTGGTCTTTACCACCTACCATTGGTGATTGCCCTCTGCGAAGACGGTTTATTACTACCGTTAAAGTGTCAACTGCTGCTGGCGTGAATGCAACCAATGCGATTAATAAACCGATCCAGCGGTGATTCTCATAATGTACACCCACATTCCAAAGGGAATCTATCGTTGTGAAAGATAAAAACAATCCGAGGAACATACTTCCGGCATCTCCCATAAACATTTTTGAGGGGTTCCAGTTGTAGTAAAGAAAACCGATTAATGCCCCAATCATCGAGAAATTCAATACGAGCCATATTGTAGATAATGAGCCATTTAACCAATAAAAGCCAAAACTAGAGGCCAATAAAATAAAAACAGCAACTGTTGAAGTTATACCGTCCATATTATCGAGCATGTTGACTGAATTCATCACTCCAACTACCCATATAACTGTTATAACACCATCTACAAACAATATATTTGAAACAGGTAATGTACTTCCAGTATATACAAGGATGAATCCTGTAGTTATTTGTGCTAACAATTTAAGGAAAGGTCTTGTGTTGTATGCATCATCAGCTAGGCCTAGGAGAAATGCTAATGTGCCGGCAGTGAATAAGCCTAGAAGTTTAGCATTTCGAAATACATCAACTTCACCAAAAATAATGGCGTAAAAAATAATTGAGAATAAAAAGATGATGTAGAAACTGATTCCTCCTAACGACGGTTTTGTTTCGCTGCTCCAACGTATGATATAATCCTGATAATTGCGAATCCCTAAGTTTTTAGAAAACCGAAGCAGAATTCCATTTATCAAGATGGAAAAGCATATGCTGAGTATGAGAAAGGTGAGTACAATCATAGTGTTGATTTTCGATTTAGTATGGTGAATCAAATTGAGCGAAGGAAAGAAGATTTTGGTCTTTTTCTGAGGTTTTAATTTTGATTTTAGGCCAATTTATATTCAACGTTGAGTCATTCCACAAAATTCCTAATTCACTTTTTGGATTGTAATAATTTGAACATTTATATTGAAAAATAGTATTGGCTTCAAGAGTTAAAAAACCATGTGCAAAACCTTCTGGGACGAAAAACTGTTTTTTGTTGGTTGCAGTTAGTTCAATCATCTGGTATTTGCCATAAGTTGTAGAGTTTTTTCTAATGTCAACAGCTACGTCTAAAACAGAACCTTGAACAACTCTTACCAATTTACTTTGTCCAAAAGGAGGAGCTTGAAGATGCAAACCTCTCAATATTCCTTTTGACGAGAGAGATTCATTATCTTGAACAAAATTAAGTTCTTTCCCAATCGCTTCGGCAAATTTATTGTAATGAAAACTTTCAAAAAAATAACCTCGGTTATCTCCATGAATTTCAGGTTCGACTATGAATAAGCCTTCAATTTCTCCAGGTGTTATTTTCATCGTTTAAGAAGTTTTTGCCACCAAGTCTTTTTTGATGGTTCTTCATAATAATTGCCATATCCGTAGCCATATCCATATCCGTTTCTTTTAATGTCAACAGCATTTAGAATGATACTTAATCCTTTTATTTTTTGTACTTCAATTAATTCTTTGACACGGTGTGCAAAGCTACGTTTCGAATAATTTGCTTTGAATACATAAATTGGACAATCAGCAATCGACAAAAGTCCAATACCATCAGAAACAAGTCCAACAGGGGGGTTGTCAATTATTATTATGTCATACATTGTTTTAAGTTCTTCAAGCGTTTCCTCCATTTTTGTAGACAGAATTAACTCTGAAGGATTAGGTGGTATCGGTCCTGCTGAAATAAAATCTAGGTTTTCTAATGAACTTTTTTGGATACAATCTGGAATTGTGGTTTGTGAACTTAGAATAGTACTCATTCCCAGATTATTGTTGGTTTCAAAACCATGATGGACTTTCGGTTTTCTTAAATCTAGGTCAATAAGAATGGTTTTTTTTCCTGTCATAGCCAATATTCCAGCCAAGTTAAGACAAACAAATGTTTTTCCTTCTCCCGATATAGATGAAGAAACAGCATAAATCCGTGCATCAGGTTTTATGAAATTTAAATTGGATCGAATTCCCCTAAAAGCTTCGGCAAGCATAGACTTAGGGTTTTCAGCTACAACCAATTTAGAAAATTCTGATTTTTGTTTGTGAATAGGTACTGAGCCTAATACGCTCACCTCTCCCAATAGTGTTTTTAAATCACTGAGTGAGTTTACCTCGTTGTGCATTAAATACTTTAAAATGATAATTCCTAAACTCAAGAACAATCCAAGGAATATTGCAGCACCATAAATTAGTTTGCTATTTGGTGATACAGGTGTTGAAGAAACTCCTGATGCCTTCAAAACAATGTTTTTTGAAGCAAATCCAGCATTCGAAATAGAGTATTCGGAACGCTTGTCCATTAAGAGTAAAAAATACTTTTCATCTAATTCTTGAATGTTTTTCAATCTAGAGAGTTCCATTCTCTTTTCAGGTATTTCGAGAATTTCGTTATCTAATTCGCGCAACTTTTGTTTTAATACAATTATTCTACTTTGAATTCTTTCCTTTAGCGCAGATATAGAGTGTCTTATGGTAGATATTCTTTGTTGAATTTTATTGCTGAGATTTTTATATGCATTACTTTCTTGCGTCATTGAGAATGCTAAATCTTCTCTTTTCTCAAGTAGCTTATGCAATTCTTCAATTTGATTGTAAAGGGAAGATTCAAAACTTGTACCTATTAATTCGGGGATGAGTTGGTAAATTTCTAACCTGTTTGGACTTGTTGAAATTTTAAACTCCAAATTTCGCAGTGTTTCAAGCTCAAGTTCCGAGTTGAAAATCTCGTTTGAAATAGTAGATATTTGTTCTATAAGACTTGTTTCTGCTTGCTCAGGATTTGGGATATTACTGGCACGCTGAAACTGTTGGATGCTGTCCTTTGAATTTCTCAATCGTCGATCGAGTGAATCGAGTTGTTCATGAATGAATAGAAGTGCATTTAATGAAGATTGTTTCTCAAGCTCTTCATCATAGTTGAAAAATGTGCGATACACTGATTCGGTAATATCTTTACTCATTGCAGCATTATTGCTCCTAAAAGATATTTGGATAGTCTTCGCTTCAGGGTTCAAAGGTGTTACAGATAAGTTTGAAATCAATCGTTCCGTTAATTTGTCAGGATTGTTAAAAACGAAGTAAATTAAATTTTCTTTACTTTCAGATTCAAATGAGATTGGATTGGCAATTTTAATGGTTATCTTGAAGTGATTGTTTTCAATTAAGCTGTCTGTTTTAAAGGGTACATTAAATTGATTGCCATCGATAGTATAGCTTAACTTATAAGTATTGCCTGATTCGGAGATGTAAATTGGTATTTGACAAAGACTAGAATCTTTCAGTTGAAATGGGGTAACAATAAATGAAGAAGATAAATAACGCTCTTCAGTTAAAAATTTTCCTTGAGAAAAGTAGGAAATATTCATGTTCAACGAACGAATCGTTTTATTGAATAAAAATTCCGAACGCATTAACTCTACCGCTTCTGAAAGTCCTTTTTTAGTATTTAAATTTTCTAATCCTAAGACATCTTTACCTTGATCTTTACTCCCAATTTGAATGACTGCATTGGATTCATAAATTGGTTTTGTATATCGCAAATATATCATCCCACTTAAAGTGAAAAATAATATTGCAAACGGAATCCAAAGCCAGTTTTTTCTGAAAACAGCAGAGAGTATTGCCGGTTGAAAATCTTTATTTATGAATATTCCTTTTTGTTCCAAAACTAATTATTTCAGTGTAGTTATGACAGTGACAATTATTATCGCGCTGGTTAATATCGAGACTATTGGAGCTATTTCCTGGATGACTTCCTTACTTATTTGTTTAACAGGTTCAACATAAATATAATCGTTAGCTTGAACGACCATGTCTGCATAATATAATCCATCAAGTGTAGATAAATCAATTAAATAGATCTCGCGTCCTGCAGGTGTTTGACGCATCACTTTGACATGTTTTGACCTTCCTCTTTCTGCTATCCCTCCAGCTAGAGCTAAAGTCTCCATTAAAGTCGTATTTGAATTTAATAGAGGCACCACGCGCGCTTCAGATCCACTTCCAGGAAAAACGATTGCACGTTGATTTATTACTCTTAATTGGATGAAAGGGTTTTCATATTCAACTTGATAGAGTTCTTTCAATTTGTTCTGCGCTTCAAGTAAAGTCAATCCATTCAATTTTACATCCCCTACGACAGGAAGCTCTACATAACCATCTTTTTTTACTAAATAATCCAAACTAGTGTTTGAGGACCTATTCATGTTTAAATCTGCATTTCCACCTGAAACAAAATCGATTAATTTTTCTCCATTGTTAGTATATATCTTAAGTTCAAGTCTATCATCTGCAGAAATTTGATACTCGTATGCAGGAGACATTGGAATAGAGTCGTAACCCTTAAAGTCTTTGGGTGTGCGGAACATTAAATTAGAATTCACTCCGCATCCAGTAAACAGAATGCCGATTACAATAATCAGTGGAATGATGAGTTTATTCACAATCATGTTTAGGTTTTGTGTCATCAAAGTTATTTATTTTGAAGTAATTCCATGTAATATTCTTCCATATTCTTCACTAATGTCGTGTAATGGAATTTATCTCTTACGTGATTCCACCCATTTTGTGACATTTTTTGGCGTATTTCTTCATTTTTAATTAATTCCACTAGTTTTTCAACATATAAATTTAAATTGTCTCGCGGAATAATATATCCTGTGATTCCATCTTCTACGATGTCTTTTACTCCACCAACATCTGTTGATATGACAGGGACACCACTTGCCTGAGCTTCGATTAAACTAACAGGAGTACCCTCATTTTTGGAGGTTAAACAGATGATATCCATTCCAGCGTTGAACGTCGCAATATCTGTAATCCAAGAAGTCATTTTTATGAGGTTATTGTGTTTAGTGTTAATCTCTACAACACGTTCTTCAATATGTTTCCATTCAGATCCATCACCGACAATGAAAATTCGAATCGACATTTTTTCTGTTGATGTGATTTGCTCAATTACATCTAAAAAGAAATCATGGTGTTTAATTGGTGCCAATCTACCAGTTATCGCAATTGCAACTTCATTTTCTTGAATTCCATACTCATTTCTTATTTTTTGCCTGTTTTCTGTAAGATTAAACCTGAATTTGTCTAAGTCAAACCCTAAGGGAATAACTTTTATTTTTTCAGAAGGACAAATATTAAATACATCGCTTAATTCCCTTTTCTGTCCTTCACTTATAGCTATGATTCCAGTTGATTTTTTTGCCAAATTCTGCTCAATAGATTTAAAAATTCGCGTTTTTATTTTTCCGAAATACGAATGAAAAACATGACCATGAAAGGTGTGCACGATAACTGGGACTTTACATTTGTAGGCCGCTCTTCGCCCCAAAGCACCAGCTTTAGCTGCGTGTGTATGTACAATGTCGGGCTTGAATTCCTTAATTATTCTTTTGATTTTCTTGTACGCTTTTCTGTCTGATAAAAAATTAGGGTCACGTTGAAGTTCTTTAATTATGATAGGTTCCACTCCATATTCCTCCAAAATGTGTAAAGAATCTGATTCACCTTCATCTGGTACACCACCAACTAACATTGTCTCAAAATCTTCACCCATAAAACGAGTTAAAAAAGTAGCATTGTATGTTGGTCCACCGATGTTAAATCGATTGATAATCCGTAGAATTTTTGGCATTTTCTTATTGAATCTTGTTTGTAATACGTTCACAAGACGAATATAGATACCATTTAGTTCACTATTTTTTAAAAAATCATTCAATGGCATAGTTTTAGCAGCATGTAATTTCCTATTTTTGAGGAATTATGAAGTATATAGTACACATATTTTTTGCTTGTTTTAGCCCGTTGATTTTTTGCCAAACAGAGAATTTGAATTCTGTTCAAAAGGCACTTAATAACTTCGTGCAATTGAATGATTTAAAGGGGGCGGCTATTTCTTTTGAAGTAGTTGACCTTAACTCTGGCTCACAAGTTGCTTTATACAATCAACAAATGGGAATTATTCCTGCAAGCACTGTGAAACTATTTACGACAGCTACAGCTATTGAATACCTTGGTCCTTATCATAAGCCCGTTACTCGTCTGTACTACACTGGGAAAATTTCGAGTGAAGGTATTTTGGATGGAAATATAATTATTCGCGGTGGTGGGGATCCAACCCTTGGGAGTAGGTTTTATTCCAAAGCAGGAGAGGAACGTGCTTTTTTATATGAATGGACAAAGGCGATTAAAGAATTGGGAATTATTCAAATCAATGGGCATGTAATGGCTGATGCCTCTGATTTTGGTTATGATGGTGCCCCAGCTGGGTGGACATGGGGTGACATGGGGAATTATTATGGTTCTTGGGCTTCTGGGTTGTCTATATTTGACAACATGACATATTTGCACTTTAATACGACTACAACTTCAGGGGATACTTCAGAATTATATTGTATTGAACCGCATGTTCCAGGAGTTGAAATGGACAACAGGGTGCATTCAGGAAATGTAAAGGGCGATAATGCGTATGTTTTTGGAGCACCTTATTCAAAAGATTGGTTTGTGGAAGGACAATTACCGTTGGGCAAAACAAATTTTAAAGTTAAAGCAGCTATTCCAGATCCAGAGGAGTTAATGTCTATGGAATTTACGTCTGCATTGAAAAAAGCAGGAATAGGGGTGAAGTATCACTATCAAACAATGCGTAAATCAATTTCGAGTAAAGATTTGTACTACAAGGATGCGAAGTTAATCATGGAGTACCAAGGAAAAGATGTGAACAATATTGCTCATTGGGTAAATCAAAAGAGCGTCAATTTATATGCTGAGCATTTATTGTGTCTAATTGGCTTGAAACGCTATGGGAAAGGGAATACATCGAATGGTGTAAGTGCTGTTTTTGAATTTTGGAAAGGGAAAATAGATGCTACGACATTGCGTTTAACCGATGGGAGTGGTTTGTCAAGAAACAATGCAGTTTCAGCAAACCATTTTGTACAACTTTTAAAGTATATGAACGAAAAGGGCAACAAAGAATTTGAGAAAACACTCCCAATCGCAGGCAAAACAGGTACATTGGCTTCAATGTGTAGAGGTCAAGCTGGCGATGGTAGAGTTGTGGCAAAAAGTGGAACAATGTCAAGAATTAAATCCTACTCGGGATATGTGAATACTAAAACTGGGAAGAAATTAGCATTTGCGTTAATAGTGAATAACCACACGAATTCCTCTGCTGCATTGACAAAACAAATTGAAACGCTTTTTAATGCAATGGCAAGTTATTAAGGCATAAAAAAAGTGAACGATACTAAATATCGCTCACTTCTTCTGTTGTAAAAGAAATCTACTCAATTAGTTTTTAATCCACTTTACTGTTTTACTTGAGGATTCTGAAGTAAGGGTGGCAAAGTAAATTCCTTCTGGATACTCGCTGATATCTAATTTTTGAATGCCATTTTTCATTTCAAATGAAGTTATTTGTTGACCCAATGAGTTCGCAATTAATACAGTAGAGTTAAATTCGGATTCTATATTCAATGTAGTTGATGCCGGATTTGGGAAAACACGAACAAAATTTTCATCAGTCAATTTTTCGCTTACCATAGCGGTGTTGATAGCACAATTCTCAATATTTCCGAAGTGAGCCTTTACCTCAAGAGTATTATCCAGCATCGTTTCGACACTTGAGAAAATGTGTTGAGCATCTAAATCTCTACCGAAGGTAATTGCAAAATTCCACTCATATGAATCTCCTGCATTTAAATCAATTCGACCATAGCTTGAATAGCCTCTTCGATCTCCAGTTGGGTTACTTTCAGAGAATTCAGACACACCACCTGTGTAATTGCCTGGGTATATAAAGTTTTCAGGTCTTATTGTTCCATCAATATTGCGTCCAGAAAATACATTGAAAAGTTGATGAACAGAAAGTGGTTCGTACACAGAAGGAATATAATTTGTCATGTACATATCATCATTCATGTTTGTTATGCCAGCCGCTGGAGGATTTTCACCGTATCCTGGTACACCTGGTGCATTTCCATCAAACAAGCTCGAATTGTAAAAATACATGGTGGAACTTGCTATATCTGTACCAATATAATCATCGCTATATCCCCCGATATCTCCATCCATATATATTCCAAGTATGAATTTCTCATAATTTATTGAACTTCGATTATACGCTTTCACATCAAAATAGGAGGCGTTGTTTACTGCGTTGTTTGTTGAGTTGAATTGATAAACCATAATATGAGCTTCTATTCCAAGACTAGTGAGTCCCATAATTTGCTCATCAGGATTAGAGTCATTGATTATTATGTAGCAACAATAATCCCCTTTGATACATGGGTAGTCACCATTTTCAGGATTATATACACCATTCTCATCCACATCGTTATAGGGAGCTAAAATCCATGCTTCACCATTTGTTGTATCGCCATGCGCAGGCCACGAACTTATTTCAGCAGGCATGATATATCCATCTTCTTGAAAATTTGCCATGTGATAGTCAATCAAATTTTTGTCTATACATGAAATACTTTGAGTTGGTATTTGCGTATAATCATTCCTTATAGGTCCCCCAGACCAATTACCCTCATCATAAATGCTCTTTGAAAAGTAAGTGTCCCCATTAGAGTCTGTTCCAATCATATTGATATTTAGACCGTACATAATACCAGCCACTCCAGTTTTTGGTATAATATATCCTGTGGTACTATTGAGAAAGTTATTAAAGAGTGAGCCATTGTCCAATACGTGGATTCTTGCATTGTTTTGTTCCATAATTGAAGTAAACACTTGTGCTTTGACGAACGTAGATGCAAGAAGGCTAAAAATTGTTGCTTGTAGAATTTTCATCTTGTTTAGTTTTAATGTGAATTACGAATGTATTTGAATTTAAAGAAATAAAAAACAATAAATTACCCCATTTTACTAATCTTTCTACAAGTCTAAATATTGCTTGACTCATATTATTATATATCGTATATTGCCTCAAAATTAACTATTATGAAAAAGTTTTTTAAGCGTTTATTAGTGGCCATTTTAGTCTTGGTGGTACTATTTTTAGTTGTTGCTCTTTTTGTCCCAAAGGATTATACCGTGGTTCGTTCTGTCGAGGTTAAGTCGAGCAAGCAGACAGTGTATAATTATATGGGGGATCTTGAAAGTTTTAATCAGTGGAGTCCCTGGGCAGAAATGGATCCTGATATGAAAATTGAAATGTCTGGTACTTCTGGAGAAGTAGGTAGTCTGTACAAATGGGAAGGTAACGATGATGTTGGCAAAGGTTCGATGGAGATTATTCGTATGACTTCAGATTCAATCGTGATTAAATTGCTCTTCATTGAACCTTTTGAAAGTGAAAGTATCACGTATTATGCATTTGAAGATTTGGGTGAGACAACTAAGGTGACATGGGGAATGTCAGGGAGTAACGCTTATCCATGGAATTTACTTACCTATTTAATGGGGATGAAAAAAATGATTGGAGATGATTTCGATAAAGGCTTAACTAAACTGGCTGATAATGTATCAAAACTCCCCGCTGCGAAAAGAGAATTTGAGATAGAAGAAATAGATTTCGAAACCCGTTACTATGTAGGCATTAAACGTACGGTACCTTTTGATTCAATAGCTCATTTGTATCATGAACATTTACCATTGATTTATGCAGGTGTTCTTGAAAGTGGATATGATTTTAATGGCGCTGCATCAGGATTGTTTTTTAAATGGGATCCTGATAATGGGAGAACTGAGATGGCTGCTGCTGTACCGATTACAAAAGATAGAAAAATAGCTGGCTATGATACTTGGAAACTTGGAGGCAAGGCACTGCAAATTTCCTATTATGGAGATTATGCAGGCAGTGAAAAAGCACATTATGCAATGGAAGATTATCTGAATGAGAATAAATTGATAGCAAAATCTCCTGTAATTGAAGAATATGTAACAGACCCTATGACCGAACCTGATACATCAAAATGGTTGACAAATATTTATTATTTACTTGAATAACTAGTTCAATTAGAACTGAGAATTAGGCGCATAGTTTCTATGTGCCTTTTTTTTACTCAAAAACAGCTTTTAAACTCAAGTCTAAAGATTTGTACGAGTGTGTCAATGCGCCTACAGAAATGAAATCTACTCCTGTTTCAGCATAGGTACAAATAGATTCTTTCGTAATTCCACCCGAAGCCTCAGTCTCAAATGATGAAGGAATTTTTTTGAGTGCAGCACGAATTTCATCTGGAGTAAAGTTATCTAACATGATTCGATCTACTTTTCCAACAGCAAGAACTTCATCCAATTCCTTTTCGTCACGAACTTCAATCTCAATTTTGAGTGATTTCCCCAATTTATACAAATATTCATGCGTTCGTTCGATAGCTTGGGGAATTCCACCTGCGTAATCAATGTGATTATCCTTTATCATAATCATATCATACAGCGCAAAACGATGATTGTGACCTCCGCCAATTTTGACTGCCCATTTTTCCATGTAACGGATTCCGGGAGTTGTCTTTCGTGTATCAAGTAATTTGCACTTCGTTCCTTCAATTAGGTCCACCAATTCACGAGTTTGGGTAGCAATGCCGCTCATGCGTTGCATGAAATTAAGGACTAATCGTTCTGTTGAGAGGATTGAGCGTGATGAACCGCGAACTTCCAACACAATATCACCTGATTTAACTCGTGAACCGTCTTTTATAAATACATTCACTTCCATTGTTGAATCAAAGCGCTTGAAAATGCGTTCAGCTAATTCAACTCCAGCAATGATCCCTTCATCTTTTACCAATAATTTGGCTAACCCTCTACCGTTTTCTGGAACACAAGAAAGCGAGGAATGATCTCCCTCGCCTATATCTTCACGCAGTGCGTTGTCAATAATTTCGTCTATCATAATGTAATTCTGCTCAATTGAATATCATGATGTTTATTCTTCTTCAACTGATAATTGTTCGATTTTAAATGCGGTACCGTTTTCTTTCAATGTGATGGTAACGCGAAACTTTTTGGAACTACTTTCCAAGATGCCTACAGCATAAGCAGAACTTCCTTTCGCACTCCCTCTAAAAATCAATTTAAATGAGGTTGGACGGTTTTTAGAGAAAAAATCACGCAAAATCATTTCAGCCTGAGAACGACTGTAAACACTCTCTTTGTTGTCTATTTCTAAAAGCAACTTATCACTTGCATTGGCAAGAATTGTTTTTTCATCTCCACGTTGAAATGCACGCTCCAAATCAGCATACAGTTTATCTTGTCCAAGTACAGTTGTACTTAGAAAAAAAATGGTCAATATGCTTAGCAATAGTTTCATTTTTCACAATTTAGTAGTTGACTAACAAAGATTGTGCCGAGTGCAAATGTCAATTTTTAGGTTGTAAGACCTAATCGCAAAAGTAGGAAATTTTGTGATAAGTTTTATAATTAGTTTTCAAGCAGTAGATTATTTGGGTTAGCTTTAGCTTGTTTGTATTGAAAACATCTAGTATTAAATTATCGTCGCAAAATGTTTTGAAATATTATGCACGAATTTAATTTTCAAATTAAAGTGACTCATAGTCAGAGTTTAAAAAAAAATAATGTAATATTGTGCACTATTGATTTAAAATTTTGTTATGAAACTACTACTACGTTCCTTTTTAGTGACATTCTTTTTGGGTATATACATTTCCTTGTCCTTTAGTCAAAGTATAACTAATTCTGATCTAATAATTAATTATACTAACCCAGCTAATTTGAAGGCTTGTGATTCTGATGATACATTAGTTTTGCTGATAAATAATATTAGCAGCTTTGATTTTGACGTAAACTCATTTTTGGAGATACAGCTACCTGATGGAGTGAGTATAGTGGGAGATATATCAAATGAATTTGTTTTCGATAATCAGAATTTATCAACAAACACGTACACCTATTTAAATCCAAGCACACATCTTTCGAGTTCTGTAGTTGAGTTAAAACTTGTTTTACGTGCTGAGTGCGCTATTTTTGATTTATTAGATAATACGTCAGGAAGCGCCCTATCTATAAATAATAGTATTACATTTTCGTATGAAATTTCAGGAAGTTCTTATACATTAAATGGTAGCACACTTAGTTATAACGTAGCTCAGGCAAATATTAAGACTACTGTACCTAGTTTTAATCAAACTTTAACTGTACCTAATGACTATTCACCATTTAGCCAGGTTGTTAGGTACGATGTCGCAGGGAACTCGAGCCTTGATGAGTTTAACCTTCATTTTAATCTTCCGCTTGGGCTTGATTTTAATCAAATTGATTCGGTCAAGGTAAATGGAGTTAACCTTTCGGGGTATACTAATCCAATGGATATGGGCGGAGGTAACTATCAAGCATTTTTGAATGCTGCTCTTTTGGGGGTATCAATGTTTAACTCAGGAGATGTTATTTTTGTATATTATAATTATACACCAAATTGCTTTAATACTGTTCAAATTAATTATACGACAAGTATTGACTGCTACGGAAGTTACTGTTACTTTGATGGGGATAATGGATTTATTAATTTATTTCAAGGACAGCCCGCTATTGGATTTTCTTTGTCAAATACTTCTGATGCGGATTATTGTAATAATTCTTCAGTTTTTGAATATATTATAACCAATAATGATACATCAGGTTTTACCATTTATAATCCAGATATTATTTTAAATCTCAATAATTCAAATTCAGTATCAAATTTTTATGTAAATGGAGAGCCAGTCATTTCTGGTTTACCAGTCTCATCAACGGGTTTTTTAACAATTAGCTTAAAGGATTTACAAACCGCTTCAGGATATATTTTAAATGATTATAATTTGGATGGAATATTTGGAGAGATTGCTCCTGGGGATACTATAATTCTGATGCTTGATTTTTTCTTAAACGCGGAGAATATTCAAAATTGTAATAGTGTACTTAATGGTTATCAAGTATATACAAATCTAAGATATTTTCAATCGGTTTGTACTATTTCTCCTTTTTTAACAAGTACCACTAGTGGAGTAATTTATAACAACTATAATGTGACTCAACCAACAGTTTTAATTGAAGGGATAGTTAGTAATGGTCAAAATCAAGAGATCAAATTTTGTATTGATAGATATATTTCAGAGGTAGAATTGTCTGGGATGTCTGAACTAATTTTGGATGATGAAATTCTTTATGGATCAGAAATAGTACTCCCTTGTGGGATGCAGTTGATTGACTCGGCTAATGCAGTTTGGGAATTTGGGAATGGAAGTCAAATACCAGTGTCTATTGTCTCGTCAGGAATTGATGGTGAAACATTTGTATCCTTTTTGGCAGAATCGAACCAGATTCCAATAGCGGCGAACAACAGGATAACAGGTTGCCTAATATTAGAAACAACATTTGATTGTGATACATGTTCTTTAGTAAGCTCTACTATTGAGTTTAATGGGTATGGAACGTTTAGTAATTGTGAGGCTCAGCATCAATGGGCATGTACAAATCTTTCATTTTGTACAGATTGTGAACCAATAATTGATTGTACTGAAAAGGGCCGAATCAATCACACAGAATTTAGTGCTCAAAGGACAACTTTTGGATGGACAAATGCTACAATGACTACAAAAGTGACTCAAAGTCAAGTTGATCTTAATCCAGCTAGTTACAATTTAACGGGGGCATATGCGTGTGATACGATTAGGATACATTTGGATGGAGAGATTTGTGGTTCTGTGGACAATTTCACTCCCTATATTTCATTTTTAAAGCCAACGAATATTAATACATCAATACTTGATTTTGTGGATGCACAGATTATTATTGATAATATTCCTTTTCCGATTTCGGTAGTTAGTGATATAGATTCATCTTTTTATTGGATTTTTCAATTTGATGAGCAAACAGGTCCATTTTTTAATAGTACGACTATTACTTTGGAAGCAAATTTTGTCGCTTCGAAACCTACAATTTCTCAAGCAATATTTCCGTACCAATATTTTTCAAATATTAAGGGAGCATTTTTCACTAATACGGGTTGGGAAAATGGTGTAAGCCCATCACTCCCTGATACGACTACGTACTTTGAAGGATTGGAAAACGAGTGTTTATATCCGAATCAAGAGTTTGTTTTTTATCGTGTTGATGATTACTCACAGTATTTCAATAACCCATTACTTTGTGGGACTAATCAGGAGACCAATATTTTAAGACTTGGTTATATGGGTGGAAGTGCTGGTGATGAATTCCCGAATGAATTCCGTCCAATAAATATTTTCAAAGACAGTTTGGTATTTGAATTGACCAATCCTGCTAATGTGGGATATGTAGATGTTGTAAGCGCTAGTATTGGAGGGGTACCCTTAACTGTAAGTCAATCCGGGAATTTAATGACCATTACCCCCCCAATAACGGGATGGCCTGTAATCGACAAAACTGGAACTATTGGGTTTTATACCTTGAAAATAGGATTTGAGGTCAATTGTAGCAATGATACAGCTGTTACATTTTATAGTAATCATCTTCATTATGAGAATTTTTTGTATTCAGATGGGACATGTAATGAGGTAGACAGCCTCGTAAATACTATGATCTATCAGATATCAATGCCATTAGTTAGCTTCTCCTTTCTGAACCCTATCCAGAATTCACTGACACCAAACACAGAGTTTGATTTTAATGTTACGAATGCTAGTAATTTTGCTGCCAATTATCCCTGGATGTTAATTACATACGATCCAGCATTGATTACTGTAGATATTCCAAATCTACAATATTATAATTGGTCTCCTGCCGAAATTTATGTTGAGGTCGGATCCATTTCAAGTTTTTCTACGATTAGTGATTTTATTAGTATTACTCCACTGAATTGTGATGTTGAGCAAACAACAAATGTAATTATTGCATCTGGTTATCATTGTTCTGGTTATCCTCTAACTATAGGAGAGTTTGATACATTAGATTATTGTCCTCAAAATATTGATACTATAGAGTTGAACATTTTGAAATCTAATCTGAACGTGGATTTATTGACCTCATTCTCTCCATCAGAACCAGTAAATCATTGTGATGGAGAGTTTTCAATTATACTTCAAATTTATAATGATCAAAAGGCAGATATTCAAAACTTACAAGTACAATTTGATTCAATAATTGGTTTGCAATTGCTGTCTGCTTCATATGATTATCCTTTGTCTCAAGGAGGGAATTATGATCCAAATACGTTCCAATGGACTATGGTGTCACTGATGAATTTTGTGAGCATGTCAAGTTTATCATCTGGTGATCTGCAAAATGGGATTTCTTTTTACGATTACGGACTTGATTCTCTATCTACATTGAGTGGTATTCTCGCAAATGATGGTGTTAATCTAAACAATTTCTATCATTTGAAATTAGATTTTAAAGTGGACTGTGAGTTTGATGTGAATCAAGAACTTCAGTTTCTTATCAGTGGGATAACCAACTGTAACGAACTTATAAGCATAACGAGTTCAACTTTTATTGATTTTCTGCCTCCTCTTGATAATTTGATTGTCAACATGAACGTAACTGATGATGCATGTGATTCAATGAGTATTGTAAATGATATTTTTATTGAGGTAATTAATAATGAAAACCAGGTAGTTGAAGATATGTTTGTCTATTTGTATTGTGACATGGCAAATGATGGTATACTTGATATTTCATCTGATTTTTTGATGGATCAAATTCCAATTGCTGTTAGTTCAAGCAATCAAATTGGTATTGGGGATACTATGTCAATTTCGTTATATAGTGGGAATTTTTCTGGATGTCCTACAAGTGCGTTTATTGCAGCTATCGGTGATAGTAATGCTTGTCATTGTGGATTTAATCAAGTATCAGATGTAATAAACTGTTGTGAATGTGATATCCTTTCAGGTAGCCCTAATAATATTGAGTATTTTCTATATAGTGAAATAGTTTATGCAACGTATACAAGATATGAGTATGGAATAACTAATTTTCCCTCACCAATAAGTAATCTTACCAATAACCCAAATCACCCTTCGCTATTTATCAGATCTAATAGTAATAATGATAATATCAATGATCCATCTTATGATACCACTAGATGGTATTATCCTAATTCTTTTAATTCTGTTTTGAATTCGTGTCCGATGATGGCTTTTACAGAAAGTGAAGATACTATTCTACGTATAGTATACAGATCCGATCATTCATCATTTCCTCATATTATTGAAACAAAGATTGTTTACCCAAAAATCAATCAATTTGGTGATACATGCCAACAAGAATTGCCTTGTATGGGCCAATCTAACAAAAATGATTGTCCTATTTGTCGAGTGGAGGATAATGATATGCCAGATTGCTTTAATTACAGTTCTGATATTTTTGATAATGAATCGGTTGGCATAATTGAGTTTTTGGAAGATGCTTCATTACAAGTATTTCCAAATCCTTTTGATGACAGAATACACATTGTCAGCGTTGATAGAGTTGAAGATATTCAAATGTTTGATTTTCAAGGTAGGTTAATCTTTTCAAGTCATGATTTAAATTCAAGTGATTTTATTATAAGTACTGACGGTTGGGCTAGCGGTGGATATTTATTACATATCAAGATGATCGAGGGGAGCGTTAAGGTTATAAAAACAGTTAAGAAGTAATATTGTAGACAGCTATTTGTTGTTTAAATCGATTTATAATGAAGGTTTAAATTTTTTTGGCATTCTGCAGATAATAAATTACTTGGGTTAGTATCTCTCACATTAACAAAATTTATCTTAAATTTATATTGTGAGATTAAACTGGCTAATAACTATTGTACTCTTTTTGGGGTTTATTCCTTGTGGATTCAATCAGGAAGTGCCTTCGCATGACGGTAAATTCAAATTCCTTGAAAACAAGGGGCAATGGCCTGATTACGTCTTGTTTCGCGCAGAGTCCCGAATGGGGAAACTGTATGTAGAGCAAGGACGGATTTTATACCAATTCGTTGATATGTCTGAGATGCACCATGGACATTACCATGAATTAACCAAAACACCTTCGCTAAAACAAGAATTGATTGCAGCCAATTTTCTTGGGGCAAATGAAGTAACATCTGTATTGAAATCCGAAAAATCTCGTGAGTATTATAATTTCTTTATAGGAAATGATAAAAATCGTTGGGCATCTAAGGTTTATGGGTATGCTGATGTCGTACTAAAAGATCTTTTTGATGGAGTTGACCTGAGAGTTAACAACGAGGGGGATTTTATGAAGTATGATTTTATTGTATCAGCCAATGCATCACCGAGTCAGATTCAACTTGAATACGAAAATGCAAAGAAAATTATCATTACAAAAAAAGGACACCTCAGAGTTGAGGGGGAGTTAGGTTTAATTGAAGAAGGTAAACCCTACGCTTATCAGGTAAAAAATGGTAAAATTATCGAAATCCCGTGTGTGTACAAATTAGAGAGAAATGTAGTTACCTATGAAGTTGGAGATTATGATAAAGATTTAGAACTGATTATAGACCCAGCAATGATTTTCGCAAGTTATAGTGGATCTATTTCTGATAATTTCGGGATGACTGCTACGTACGACAATGACGGTAATTTATACTCGGGAGGAATTGTCTTTGGGAATAGCTACCCAACTGTTGCGGGATCTTACGATACACAGAGTACGCTAACGCAGGCTAATCCTTCTGCTATTCTTTCTTTGGTTTATGGTGTTACTGATATTTTTATTTCCAAATATAGTTCTGATGGTACGACGATGTTACATTCTACTTATCTAGGTGGGGGTAACGATTTTGGGGGTGTTGAGGTAGTGCACAGCATAATTTGCAATGAAGCAAATGAATTGTACTATTTTGGTACAACTTCTTCTGCTGACTTCCCCTTAGTGAACGCCTATCAAACCACTTTTAATGGGGGGATTTATCGAGAATTCACTTCGAATGGTACCCACTATTGGGGGAGTGACGGTACTCAGGTTTCGGGGGGAACAGATTTGATAATAGGGAAGTTTTCTTCAGATGGAACTGATTTGTTGGCAAGTACTTTTTTTGGAGGCTCTGCAAACGATGGGTTGAATTATAATGAAACGGGTGCGGTAAATGGAAATGTATACGGCGGATTAATGTACAATTATGGAGATCCTTATCGGGGCGAAATTATGTTAGATGATGCCGGTAATTGTTATGTGGCGAGTTGTACATATTCACCCGATTTCCCTTTGATGAATGAAACTCAGTCTACTTACGGAGGAAATTTAGATGGGGTATTGATTAAATTCGATTCTGATTTAACCAATTTACTTTGGAGTACCTATTGGGGAGGAAGTGGACGCGATGCGTGCTATGCCGTAAAATTTGATAGTGCAGGCGATATTTACGCTGTTGGAGGAACACGTTCAGCTGACTTCTTTACGACAACTGGAGTTATTCAGGAAACGCACAATAATGTCGTAGAGGCAGATGGTTTTGTGACGCGTTTTTTGCCTGACGGATCAGCAGCTACACATTCTACATTAATTGGTACTGGTGTATATGACCAAGTGTATTTCTTGCAAATAGATCGTTACGACAAAGTTTATATTTTAGGTCAAACTCGCGGTGTGATTACTCCTTCAGTAGGTACATATAATAACCCAAACAGTGGTCAATTTATTATGCGTTTGAATGATGAACTCAATGCAATAGAGTTTCAAACTGTCTTTGGAAATGGAAATGGGTTGGTCAATATTTCACCGACGGCATTTTTAGTTGATGTGTGTGGCAATATTTATGTCTCGGGTTGGGGAGGAGGAATAGGAGGGAGCCTTCATCAACTTACACCTGTGACTGGAATGCCTATTACTTCAAATGCTTTTCAGTCAAACAGTGGAGACGGATACAATTTTTACTTAATTGTGCTATCTCGGGATGCAGAAGACTTACTCTACGGCTCTTATTTAGGTGGTGGAATATCAAGGGAACATGTAGATGGAGGGACTTCACGATTTGATGATATGGGAGTGGTTTATCATTCTGCATGTGGTGGCTGTGGAGGGAATCCTTTGGGCGCAAGTGATTTCCCTACTTTTCCTGCGGATGTATGGTCGCTTACAAATGAGAGTAATAACTGTAATAACTTAGTATTCAAATTTGATTTGGAAATTGTTCCTCAAGCAAACTTCACAGTCGATCAGGTTGAGGGGTGTGCACCCTTTACGGTCCAGTTTCAGAATTTCAGTTCGGATTCTACTAATTATATATGGGACTTTGGAGACGGAGTAACTTCCACGACAGATTATAATCCGATTTACACATTTCCGAATCCTGGTGTGTATGAAGTATGGTTATTTGTAACAGACACAATTTGTTTACTTACGGATTCTGCCATGGTAACAGTTACTGTTCATGATTCACTATTGCTCAGTGTTAGTCCTGATACGGTAGTGTGTGAGGCTACCTCATTAGAACTTTTTGCGAACAGCCAAGGGACAGCTACAACGTTTTTGTGGAGTTCACAACCTGATTTTTCAGATACATTGAACGTCTACCCTCTTGATTCTTTAGCAACGGTTTCACCTCAAGGTGACGCAACTTTTTATGTGCAAATTACAAACCCTTGGTGTACATTGACGGATAGTGTGCAAGTCTCTTTCGTCTCCGAAAGTCTGAGTTATGTTTATTCCGATACTATTTGCGCAGGTGATGAGGTAACAATAACAGCGTTAAATAGTAACCCTTCAGTCACATTCACTTATGATTGGGGACCTGATTCTATTATTGTTTCAGGAGGTAATTCATCCACTGTTACGATAAGCCCACTGGTGTCTCAAGATGTATATGTTCATGCTGTAGCGAGCAATGGGTGTAATCTTTTCGATACAATGTTTGTTGAGGTAATGGCATTGGACATCTCTCAAATTTCGGCATTCGCTGAACCTGATAGTATTCCGGTTGGCGGAACAACCACATTAACAGGTACGGCTCCAGATGGTACAACGACAATTTGGTTGCCATCAGAATTGGTGGCATCTCCAGGAGCACTTCAAACTACAGCAACCATTGATCAAACTACAGACTTTTTATTTGTAGTAACAGATGGATATTGCAACCATACAGTCATGTTAAAAGTGAAGACATTTGAGTTTGTATGCGACGAACCTTACGTGTTTATTCCAAATGCTTTTTCACCTGATGAATCAGGGTTTAATGACGTGCTTTATGTTCGAGGACCTTATGTATATGAAATGATTTTCAGAATTTATAACCGTTGGGGTGAAATGGTTTTCGAATCTACGGATCAAAGCATTGGTTGGGATGGTACATACAAAGGACGTCCATGTGACCCTGATGTGTATGATTATTACCTTGACGTGGAATGTGTAGATGGTCAAAAATCGATTATCAAAGGTAATGTGACACTTGTTCGATAATGAGAAAATATGCGACATATCTCGGAGTGTTGTTGTGTGTGACAATTGGTCATAAAATAGTGGCTCAGGATATTCACTTCTCTCAATTTATGCACAACCCTTTGTATCAAAACCCAGGCAACACAGGTTTTTTTAATGGAGATTATCGTGTAAATGCTGCATATCGCGATCAGTGGAGAGCGGTGTCCGTTCCATTTACAACTTTAATGATTTCTGCAGATAATTCTGGATTGTTGAATGAAAACTTAGGACTCGGTTTATACTTTGTTCATGATGCTGTTGGGGATGGGAAATTTCGTACCATCGATTTCATGCCTTCTGTTTCGTATAAAATTCAGTTGGATCAAAATAAGGTACATAGCGTGCGTCCTGGAATTCAATTCGGTTTAAATTATCGCGAAGTTCGCCCAGGGAATTTCGCTTGGGATACACAATATAATGGGTACTATCACGACCCCAGCTTACCTACACAAGAAACTTTCCAGCGAGAAAAATATGGAAACTTTGCTTTGGGGTTGGGAGCTGTTTACGAATGGTTTCAATCAAGCCGTAAGAATTTCAATGTCGGCTTTTCGTGGTATAATATGACTCGCCAAAATCAAGGATTTTTTACAGAAAAAATACAGCGTGATATGCGTTTTACTTTTCACGGACGCGGGCAAATACAAGTTGGCTTAGACTGGGATGTGCTTCCATCGTTCTCCATGAATTTTCAGGGAACTTATAATGAAATTATCATCGGTTCGGAAGCGCGTTATATTCTTATTGAACAGCGAGGAGATTACAAGGCGTTGTATTTTGGAGCATTTATGAGAATGCGTGATGCCGCTTATGTCAGTGTCGGAATGGATTACCAAAACTGGTTTGCGGGACTTAGTTACGACTTTAATTATTCAAAATTAGTTCCCGCTTCTCAAGTTAGAGGAGGTATCGAAATTACGCTTCAATATATTTTTAAAACATTTAAACCCAAAAAGGTCAATCATCGCATATGTCCCGTATATATCTAATTGCTTTAGTGTTTTGTTGTTCATTTAGTTCATTCGGTCAGACTGAGCTGAAGCAATTGTTGCGCTTTGCGGAAGAGCAATATGAAAAAGGGGATTTTTACTACGCAAAGGAGTATTACGAACAAGCTATGAAATATGATTCTAACTCTGTTTCAATATTGTGGAAATACGCAGAGACACTCAGGTCATATCAAGATTACCGAAATGCGGCGACGTATTATGCTAAAGTGTATGCTAAAGAAGAAGCAAGACTTTACCCCATGAGTCTATTGTATTGGGCAATGATGCTCAAACAAAATGGGAAGTATGATGAGGCACTTGACGTATTTAAGTTGGCAAAGAAAAAATATGCTAAAGACAAAAAGAGTTTTGCATACCTCAAATCTCGCCAAGAAGTCTCAGCTTGTGTGTGGGCTAAATCAATGATTGATGATTCGGTAGATGTTATTTTTGGATCGTTACCAACCACAGTAAATACGAAGAACGCCGAATTTGGACACTTGATTTTTGAGAATAAACTCCTTTTTTCATCCCTTCGAGCTGATTCTGTTCATGAAAATGAAGAAGTATATGAGAAAAATTACCACACACATCTTTATAAGTCAGAAAAACAAGGCGAGGAATATTTGAAATCTGAGGTCTTGAGCGATTTGTTTTACGAAAAACTCAATACAGGTAACGGAACTTTCAGCTTAGATGGCAAAAAGTTTTATTTCAGTTTGTGTGAAGAGGGTGGAGCATCATATCAATGTAAAATAATGGCTGCCAATTATGTAGATGGAAAATGGTCGAAAATTGACTCACTAGGTGAGATTATCAATGAACCTGGAGTGACAACAACGCAACCCGCTATTGCAAATGTAAACGGAGAGGAGTGGTTGTTTTTCTCTTCCAATCGAGATGATTCGAAAGGCGGAATGGACATTTATTATAGTGTGATAAAAGACGGCAATCAATTTTCTAAAGTCAAAAACTTTAAAGTAGTCAATACCGTTGGAAACGAAGTGACACCACATTTTGACAATTCAACTTCTACGCTTTATTTCTCCAGTGACTTCCATGATGGATTCGGAGGTTTTGATGTTTTTGAAACGAGATATGTCAATGGAAGTTTTACTGAACCTAGAAATTTAGGTGTACCCGTTAATAGCCCAGCAAACGATTTATATTACTTTACTTATGGAGATACTTCGTATGTTTCTTCCAATAGAATTGGTTCACTCTATTCAAAAAACCCGACGTGTTGTTCGGATATTTTTAAGATGTATCCAGTGCCCGAGCCAGAAGAAGTAATGCCAGAAGAAACATTGGAAGAATTGAATGCAAGACTTCCTGTGACCCTCTATTTTCACAACGATATCCCAAATCCACGTTCATGGGATACCACGACTGTAGTGAATTACATTGACTCGTATGATGAATACACGAAGATGTTGTCTACTTATCAGAAAGAATACGGAAAAGGACTGTCAGGCGAAAAAGCACGCGATGCAGAAGAGAATATTGAAGATTTTTTCATAGAATATGTAGACAAAGGAGTCCGAGATTTGTTTCAATTCCGCGATTTACTTTTAAAAGAGCTTCAAAAAGGAGCAAAAATCAATGTGCAGGTGAAGGGCTTTGCATCGCCATTGGCTAAAACAGATTACAATGTCAATTTGACAAAAAGGAGGATAACTTCACTCAAAAACTATCTCCGCCATTTTGAAGGTGGAGTATTTGCGTCTTACATGGATAACATTTCAACCGATGGAGGGCAGTTAGTCTTCACAGAAATTCCTTTTGGAGAATACACCGCTGATCAGTTGATTAGTGATAACCCAAATGACACAAAAAATTCAGTTTATTCACGTGCTGCAGCAATGGAGCGCAAAATTGAAATTCAAAGTGTAACATTTATTGAACAAGAAGATTCACTCGAGCATGCATTGAAAGCCGAAAAGCGAATTATTGACATTGGAGAGCGTAAAAACAATGAAAGTGTGGAAGTGGAATTTATACTTACAAATCAAACATCTGTCCCAGTTTCAATAACCTCGGTGGAAGTGCCGTGTGGCTGTATAGATGTTCCAGACTTTGACCGAATTTTCTCTCCAGGTGAAATGGTGAAAGTGAAAGCTACTATCCACACAAAAGAAGCAAAAGGACACATTGTCAAATCGATATTGGTAGCTACCGATCACGGTCAGGAACTCGAATTAATGATTTCGATGGAGGTGAAGTGATGTTTTCTAATTATTTCAAAAAGGCACGGATTTGGTAAAGGTCATTTAAATGAATGCAGATTATTTTCTAAACCATTTCATTCATTACCTCCAAACTTTCACTTACTTTTGTTTCTCAAATGGAAAAGGCTAAGAACCCACGAATACTATTTCTAGACATGATGCGCTTTTTAGCGTTATTCATGATGATCCAAGGTCATACGGTATACGCTATGATTGACAAAGAGATTCGTGAAGGAGGTTCGACTGGAATTTATATTTGGACTTTTTTTCGGGGATATACAGCGCCATTCTTTATGGTTATTGCAGGAGCGGTGTTTACCTTCTTGCTTATCCAAGAGAACAATGTGCATGTAAAACACAATTTGCGAATTCGCAGGGGAATAACTCGCGTAGTAACTTTGTTTTTTTGGGGTTATTTACTTCGGTTTCCTTTACAGTCACTGTGGAGCAGAGTTTCACAAGCTACTGCTGACGTCGCTATGGCTGTGGATGTGTTGCATATCATCGGACTTGGGCTTTTGACTGTAATGACAATATTTGCCTTGTCTAGAAAGTATGTGCAAGGATTAATGATAATTTTCTTTGGTCTGTTTGTCACTATTGCCTATTTAAGTCCTCACGTGACAAAAATAAATTATCACAGTCATCCAGAATCAGTTTTCTCTGTATCTAATTTTGGAGTTGAACTCGTAAGTAACTCACCCGAAATAGCAGATTCATTAAACTTAATTGATAACGATGGATTAGTTGTCAAATCAGTGGTTCAAGGAAGCCAAGCTGAGGAATTAGGTTTGAAAACAAATGACTTGATTATTCGCATAGGCTATCAGGACGTGTGTAGCATGGAAGACCTCCCTATTATGGAATCAAGACAAGTCTACCGCAGATATGCAAACTTGAGTGTGTTGAGAAAAAATCAACTCCTTGATATCGAGTGGAGCTATGACCGAAGAGTAAGCCTGTTTCCTAATTTTTTCACTATGTGGATTAATTCGGAGAAAACTTATGCTGGTAAATCTTCTCCTTTCCCAATTTTCCCATGGCTATCTTACATGCTCTTTGGAGGGTTTTTTGGTTCATGGTTGGCATTGATGAACTTAAAAGGACGCTTGTTGAACTGGATAGATCTAAAACTATTTATACTTTCCGCTATTCTACTGACTTGGTCTGAAATCGGAGATATACTCGAAATACAAAAATATGGTCAAAGTAATTTTTGGGGTCATATAGAGGGCATGGGAGCTAGTCCGAATTTGGTGCTGCACCGAATTGGAATTGTGATTTTGGTTGGAGCGGTTTTTGCGTGGATTGCTCGTTTTATTAAAAAACTCCCACCTATTATGAACCAAATGAGTCGCAATACTTTGTGGTTATATGTGGGACACCTTATAATTCTATATTGGATTCGCCCATCTATCTACAAAGAGCGTTTGGGAGTTGTAGGAACTTTGGTGTGTGTCGTAATCATGTTTGCACTAATGATCATACAAACTAAAATCATTGAAGCTAAATCTAAGCAAGGTACTTGGAAAGCATATTTAAATAGTCTATATTTGAAACTAAAGAGAACGTCATGAAAATTTCAAATGTAATTTATTTATCCTTGGCACTTGTAGTGTCGGCTTGTGGAACCACATTGTTGATCCCAAATGAAACTGATGTGGCACGGGTGTCAGATAAGTTTTCTGGTTATACTCTTTCAGAATTGAGCGAAGGAAAGACTTTGTACGAAGAAAACTGTAAGAAATGTCATGGACTGAAAAAGCCAAATAAGTATACTGAAGACCAATGGAATAAAATTGTTCCAGTAATGGCAAAAAAGGCAAAAATTGACGCCCAACAAGAAGAATCGATTCGCAGATATGTGATTACGATGTCAGGTGCGGATAGAAAACCAGCTAAATAATCTTAATTTCAAGCGTACCATTGTGGAAATTCTGCGCGAAGAATACTGTCAAAGCATTCTTTAATCTGAATTCCTGCGCAGGCAAGTTGCTGTGGTACTAGACTGGCTTCTGAGAATCCTGGAGTTGTGTTTACCTCAACAAGATGTGGTATGCCGTCTACGATAATAAAATCTACACGAGCGATTGAGCGTAATCTTAGCGTAGCATATATTTTTTCGGTAAAAGCTTGAACCATGCTGAGTTCTTGCTCTGTAATTCTAGCTGGAGTGATTTCCTGAGATTTTCCTTCGTACTTTGCAGCAAAATCAAAGTAGTCACCTTCGGCTACAATTTCTGTTGGTGGAAGTGTAATGATACCTTTGTCAGAACGGTAAGCTCCACAAGTCACTTCTTTTCCTTTTAAATAACGTTCAGCAATAACCGTTTTTCCTTCTTTGAAAGCAAATTCGAGTGCACCAGCATATTCTCTTTTTTCCTTGACCATTGTAATCCCAAAGCTCGAACCACTATCGCAAGGTTTTACAAAACAAGGAAGCCCAATCTGCGAAAGTGCTTCGTCAATTTCGTGGTCATCAGGATTAAGATATAAAACAGAATCCGCAACAGGAATTCCGAAATTCTTCAAAAATTGATTGCAAAACCATTTATCAAATGATAATTCTGATGCAAGTGGATTGCTATTTAAATAAGGAATACCCATCATGTCTAAGTACGCCTGAACTTTTCCATCTTCTCCTGGGTAGCCATGAATGTACACTAGGCCTAAGTCAAAATGAATGGTTTCCCTATTTCTTTTTACAGTGAAAGTGTTCAAATCAAGAATGTAGCGGTCGTTGCCCTCTACTAACCACCATCCAGTTTTGTCCAAAATAATCCGATGGCATTGGTACTCATCTGGAAAATTCGCAATGATAGTTGAAGCACTTTTAAGTGAAATTTCAAATTCAGAGGACAGGCCTCCACAAATAATGGCTACGTTACGCATGGTGTAATATATTAACACTACGAATTTAGTGTACTAATCATTTTTGTAATTGGACTTACCTAAAAGTTATTCACAAGTACCTGTTTCCTTTATGAAAAGCACAGAAAAAGCACAGAAGAATTTTTGCCAAAAAACACTAAAGAATCAATACTTTGTAAATTGCAGCCGATAATTTTTTAGTTTTGTTTGAAATTTTAGATCTTCATCGTGGGTACATTTTTTGTAAAACTCTTAAACTTTGTCAAAAGCAAGACTTTCATTTTGAATTTTGCTTTGTTAATTATTGTCGTTTTGATAATAATATTTGGCACGCTTTCTTATCTCAATAGTTACACCCGTTTTGGTCAAAAAATAGAGGTGCCTGATTTTGTTGGTGATAAAGTCAATATTGCTGATATCGATGAGTATATGATTGGTAAAGACATAGGCTACGAGGTGTTAGATTCCGTTTACAGAACGGATTTGCCTTCGGGAACAATTTTCTTTCAACAGCCAGGTCCGACTTCTGAAACAGGTGTTTATGTGAAAGAAGGGCGCAAAATTAAATTTCGTGTGGCAACACGCTATCAATTAGTTGAAATGCCAGCCCTTGCCGGTAAGACATCAAAGCGTTTTGCAGAACAGATGCTGAGCAATCGAGGTTTGATTCCTGTTATTGAACTGACACCAAGTGTGGAGGGTAGAGACCAAGTTCTCGAACAAAAATACAAAGGTAAAGCCATTGAGGCGGGAGAAAAAGTACCCGTTGGCTCTAAAATAGTCTTAGTTGTATCTAAAGGTCCATCGATGGAAACGGTTGCTGTTCCGAATTTGATTGGAATGACAATATCTCAGGTAAATGAGCGTTTATCGGTTAATAACTTAACGGCGTATGTATTGTGTGACGACTGTCCTGATGAGAACAGTAAAGAGAGAGCGTTTGTATTTAAACAATCTCCTGAAACATCAGATGAATCAGTTATGCCGGCAGGAGGCACAATTACAGTTTGGGCATCTATGACCCAACGAGTGCCAGAAGATTAACTTTAGATGCTATGAGATATATATTTTTTCTTTTTGTATTTGCCTTAGCTTGTCAGCAATTTTCTGTATTTGCTCAGCACGAATCATTAGAGCCATTATTGTATCAAGAAAGAGGAGTAGCAAAAGTTAATGTTTTAAAAGCAGGTGAGAATCCCACTATAAATGGTCAGTTCATCTACAACTTAGATACGCTTGAATTGCCTTTTTTTGATGATTTTTGCAAGAATAAATTTCAGCCTTATGACGCAGAACCATCTGATGGGAATGTCGTAACGGAGTTTTATCATAGCATGTTGGATATGACAGATGTCCCTTTGCCTTTGGGCACAGTTTATGCCGAATTTCCCACATACAAAATTGAAGTTAACCTTGCAGGTGAAACAGAAGATACAGTTTGGTTTGCATCAGAAGATTTTAAATACAATTCTTTGGAAAGCTACCCTGTTGATCCTTATGGTACATACCAAGGGTATCCACCATATATTCTTTTAGATACGCTTGACAATGCAGATGACCCAGATACAATTTGGATAGAATCAAATTTATTTACTCAAGATACAGCCGAAGTTTACATCGTGACTGTGGCTAACTCAGATGCATATTGGGTGGATTACCAAGCTTACCACAATTATAAACGAGCTGTTGATCCATGGTCACTTGGAGTCGTTTCGTTTGATGGATTAGACGAAACGGGGTATCCGTACGCAATCAACACGACAATGACAGGTTATGCAGACCACTTAACTTCTAAAGTGATTAATATGGCATATCCAGCCATAGATTCTATTTACTTTAGTTTTCTTTATCAAGCAGGTGGTTTTAGCGATATGCCTGAAGCGAATGATTCTTTGACACTGCAATTTTTCAATGTAGACACTCAGCTTTGGGAAAATGTATGGGGCACTGGAGGTATTTCACTTCAAGATTTTAAGCTTGTACATCTCCCAATCACGCAATCAAGATATTTGCAAAATGGCTTCAAGTTTCGATTTAGAAATTACGGAGGATTATCAGGTGATTTGGATAATTGGCACATTGATTATGTAAATCTTCGCCGTTTGTCAGGGTATCAAGATACACTAGTGAAAGATTTTGCTTTTGTATATCCTGTTACGTCATTGCTTAAAGATTATTCGCATGTGCCGTGGAAACATTTTCGAAATAATCCTTCAGGACAGATGACTGA
>CAYUQU010000001.1:114673-128505 GCA_964447015.1 uncultured Flavobacteriales bacterium | reverse complement strand
CAGTGTGAGAACCGATATAATGACCAGCGTTGTGAAGTTGGCGTACTTCATCCCAATTCATCATTAACTCAGGTAATTTAGCGTCATCAAAAGAATGAAGCAATGAATTGATAACTAATTCTCGTTGATTATGCTGTAGACTCTTTAAATAAGGCTTAAATATTTTTGCAAATGCCAACCTATCCTCATTATTCTTAAAGTTTGCTTTTTGATATTGAGAGGGTAAGAATTCAAAAGGTAAATCTAGGTGTTCTACATTCGTGAATTGAAACAAATGTTGAACAATATGTGTCCAAGTTGGAATGTTTTTGTCTATACAATCTGTTACAACATAAAAAGAGGCTTTGGCATTATATTTATCGAGTATTTCAGCCGCAAATTGAATATTGTCTTTGTATCCATCATCAAATTGAATTGTAGCAGTTTTTTGCTTCTTGTAGGCATCCTTATTTTTAATAAAATCCTCAATGCGCACTACATTATATTTGTTTGTAATGTGTCGAATACATTTATCAAACAATTTCGGATCCATTGGATTCCATAATGGGTCATGTTCTGGAGAAATTCTATGAAATAAAAAATTATACATCCTACGATTAATGATGTTCTTATTTAGTTAATAATATCAAAATAACTTTCACTTTAATAATGACAAACTATTTTCCCATTGTTCTAAAATCTTTTTAATACCATCTTCTATCGGTAAAAGTTCCCTTCCTAATAGTTGTTTCATTTTGGTAATATCTGGCTGTCTTTTAGTCATATCTCCTTCTTTGAGTGGTGGAAGGTAAACAATTTTCGATGATGAATTGGTAAGTTGAATAATTAGCTCAGCTAATTCTTTGATTGTAATTACGCTGTCATTCCCAATATTATATACATCATTTTTAAGTGAATCATCTTCCAATGTTTTTAGGCAGGCATCAATGTTATCATCGATATAACAAAATGTACGCGATTGAGAACCATCACCATAAATAGTAATGTCTTCATTTTTTAATGCTGCATTTATAAATTTAGACATGACAAAATCTTCGCTTTGTTTTGAGCCGTATGTATTAAAGAAGCGAAAAATGGTATAATCTAGCCCATGCGTTTGCTGATAGGAGCGAAAAAAAGACTCTCCCACGTTCTTTACAACAGCATAAGGTAATCTAGAGTTTAAAGGAGTTGTATATTCATGTTGAGGTAAAGAAACAGGTTCGCCATACACCTCTGATGATGAAGAGTAGAATACGCGCTTCACGTTGGTTTCATGAGAAAGTTTTAACACGTTTTCAATTCCTTTGATATCGTCAAGAACCATTATGGGGTTATCAATAGTTCTAATTACACCAACTACGGCTGCATAATGAAAGACATAATCAAAAGAGGTGTTACGCATAATTGATGCCATTGTTTCGAAGTCATTCACATCTCCTTCTATAAATTCACAACGTTCGTGTTTTGGAATATTTGAGTGTTTTCCAGTTAAAAAATTATCAATCAATACTACTTTAACTGTATTGTTTGATGCCAAAATCTTATCTGCTAATGAGCTTGGAATGAATCCCGCACCACCTGTGATTAATATGTTTTCCATTTGATAATTAAGTTCTTAATAGTAGCATAAAATCCCTTTGTTTTCAAAATTCGTGGCGAACAGAAAAAACCTTTAATAAGAAATTTTATGCTGGTTGATTTATATTTTTTTATTGAAGCTAAATGAGTTGCAATATACAAAAAAGCATACATTCTTATGACACAAATTTTTCTTTGAAAAAAATGATTTACTGCTTTATCTTTTAGGACAGTATTCATGAAACATACTTGTCTCTCTATAATTTTAACTGGATTCATAACGCGTACACTTCTAAAATCATGATCAACAATAAGAGAAGTAATTTCATTTGTATAATGAAGAGGAAAACGTGCTGCAAGTCTCAACCATAGTTCATAATCTTCAGATGCTGATAATGCTCTGGTTTCATTGAATGTGTGTGCTAAGGCAATTTCTCTTTTGATAAAAACACCATTGCAACTTAGTTTATTTCCATATACTATGATGTTGTTGAGCGTTTTTTCTTCATTATATGAAGCAACTCTATTATATGTTTTTTCACCTGGATAAATGAATGCAAACCCAAGGTGAAACCATTCAGGAGTATTTTTTTCTTGAATCATTTTAGCAGCAACTTCTAAATGATTGGGGAGTGCAAGGTCATCACTGTCAAAAAAGTTTACATAATCACCCTTTGCTTTTTTAGCCCCATAATTTCTTGCGGCTGCACGTTCAGCATTGGTTTTTTTAAAGTAAAACAAGTGGTCATTGATGTAAGGTGCAACAATCTCTTCCGTATTGTCCGTACTTCCGTCGTCTACAATAATAATCTCAAAATTTGAATTAGTTTGATTTAAAAGAGATTCAATCGTCTTTTGAATGAGATTTGCCCTATTGTAGGTTGGAATTATTATGCTAAAAAAAGGCTGATGCATTAAGCAAAGATATTATTTCAAATTGGAATATAATTTCTCTAAAGCTTTCATTTTGTTGTCAAATGAAAAATGTGCTGTGGTAATTAGGGCATTTTTGACTAAGTCTGTGCTCAATTGAGGGTCTTTTTTTAATGTATTTAATGCATTGTATATTGCTTCTGAATTTTGATGAGGTACAACCATGGCATTCACTCCATCTCTAACAATCTCATTGGCAATACCAGAGAGCGTGAAAATACACGGAACCTCTGCCAAAAACGCTTCAATATAAATTTGACCAAAAGCTTCTGATTCATTGTCTATGGGTACATGAATAAACATATCAAAACTCTTAAACAATGCCACATTGTCATTTTCAAACACAATTTCTGTATAACTGTCTTTTGGCAAAGTTTGAAGAAGTTGTTCAATAGTATCCGCATAATCTCCTTTTGCATTGGCCAATACCAAATGTGCATTAGGATTTTCTTGATTGTATTTTTTGAAGGCGGGAATAATATCCTGCACTCCTTTCCAAAATGTATAGCGAGAAACAACACCAATTATAGTTTTCTCTTTAGGGATTCGATTTCTTTTAATTAAATCCTGCATACGTTCTTCACTGACTTGTTTAAAACCATCCAAAGGAAAGCCATGGTGAATTAACGTTATTTTGGAAGAAGGTACAAGTTCTTTATCAATTAAGATTTGAGATACTGTTTTAGTGATTGAGATAATATGGGTAGAACGTCGGTTAATCCATTTGTCGTATTTGAGTCCATTAGGAAAAAAGATATGATGGTAATTTGAATAGTGACGAGTGTAAATGCGGTGTTTAATGCCTGCTAACCATGCAGCTGTAATACCAATTAACCCCCCTTCAAACAGGTGTGCATGTACAATAGATGGCTTTAGTTTTCTAAGTAACTTATAAAGCTGAAAAATAGCCCGAAAAATATTTTTTTTGGAGTTATACTGGATATGATAAAATGGAACATTGTACTCTGCACAATATGCAGCCAAAGCTGTTTGTTGGTGTGTGTGAACGGACACAAAGATTAATTCATATTTTGTACGATTTAAACCATCTATCAGCCATTCAAATTCATTCGCTTTATCTATATGGGAAACAATATAAGTTAGTTTTATTGGCTTCATACACTTTTTCTAATTATACTACTTTACTGAATTATATCCTTTATAAATAGTTGTCCCTAAACATATCTTAACTAATTTGAAATATAAGAAATCTAAATATTTTATATTCGGGAAATGAGTGAGTATAAATAATAGCAGGGGTTGAATTTTAACAAGAAATTTGTAACCTGTTCCTTTCAACCAATTATATTCAATTTTGTTCTCTATCCCTCCTTTCAATACACCAATCTTTCTTGTTATACTACCTCGCTCTTTACGTGCCATCCATGCTTTAATTTCAACTCTGTCTACTTCATTATGCCAAACTGTATTCAAAGGATCACAAAACACTTTAATTTCCTTTGTAGCCCGATTAGAAAAATCTTCGTCTTCGAATCCAGCGTGAGGAAAATCTTCATCATATTTACCTGCTTTTTCGAATTTTCTTTTGGAGATTAATAAAAAATAGCTTGCCAAATTTGGAATTTCAAAAATTTGATTATCATTCCAACCAGCAAAGTTAGCCCACCCTTTCATTGTTGTAAAACCATATTTAATCAAAAATCTACCAAACGGATTTTGTCCTAAAGTTAAATGTAATTTTGGAGGGTAAACCCAATTTACGTTAATGCAAGCATTATCTAAAGAGACTGTACTCAGGCATTTAATTAGTTGGGTAATGTTTTCTTTGTGAATGATAATATCATCGTCAATGAACAAAAGATTATCTGAAGAAGCATGAGTTACTCCAAAATTCCTAGCTGAGGCAACACCCTGTTTAGGGTTATTTACAAGTATTATTTTATCCTTTTCACTATCGTTTAATAAAATATCTGAAGTTTTAGAGTCATTAACTACAATGAATTCAATATCCATTCCTTCAATAGCTTTCAGTACAGCGACTTTGGATTGTTCAAATACTTCTCCTCTGTTGTATGTAGGCATTATCATTGAAAGTATAGGACGTTTAGTCATAATAGCAATGTTTTAACGGTATAATTTTTTTAAAACAACATATGTAAGTGATGGATAATAGCGCTGAATGAAATCTAAATAATGTATTTGAATTAGTTTGCTGGAATTGCCAGAACTTCCACCCATGTGATGAATAACAGAAATAGTAGGATTATAATGTATTGTATAGCCTCTTTTCCGTATTTCCATGCACCACTCCATGTCTTCCATATACATGAAATATGTTTCTGGTAGTTTTGTAAATGGAAATTCATTCAACAAAGATTTACGAAACATAAAAAAAGTACCCCATACCCAATCTGGATTGCCTGATTTTGAATAATCAAAATAAAAACCTTGTAAACGTTTACTTTTTTGAGTACTGGAAAGAAACTTATGGAACCGTGTGCGTTCTAATATTTGTTTACCTATTGATGGAAAAGCCTGACAATTGTGCTGTATTCTGCCATCTGGGTACATAAGTTTTCCAGTTACAACACCACATTTTGATTTGGTTTGTAAATCTTGATAAGCTATAGAAATGGAATCATCAGTTAACTCGGTGTCACTGTTCAATAACAAAATTACTTCGCCTTTAGCTTGTGAAATACCTAAGTTATTGCCTTTTGCAAAGCCTACGTTTTCATCGCTTTTAACCAATTTTATTTTAGGGAATTGAACTAAAAACTCATTGGGATCAGAATCTATTGATGCGTTGTCCACAACTATTACCTCAAAATCAACTAGTTTGGTGAAAGTATATACTGATTCAATACACTTGGACGTAAGTTCAAATGTGTTGTAATTAACAATTATGATTGAAACTTTTGTCACAGTATTTGTTCAAATGTTAAGAGCAGTGCAGTAAACATGTTCAAAATTACAAATAATTTAGACGCAGACTACTTTCTATGAAGCTATTATAAACGTACAGAAGTATGGTTATGGATTATTGGAAAGTGGTAGTAGTTTAGTTGATTGAAATATACTTTTTAAAAACATTTTCAATCCAATGAACTGAAATAATAGAAACATCGAAATTTTTGGAGTGCAATGTACTTACTTCAGGCTTATATATTTTAAATTGATTCTGTTTATATGAGTTCATTTTTTCAGCTAATAAATGAGCATTTTTTTCTCTGACTATAAGCCCCATCCCATCTTGTAAAAACTCAGTAACACCTCCTGATTCGAAAGCAATTATTGGTTTTCCAAGAGCCGCGGCTTCTATCATAACAAGAGGGAATGGGTCTTCCCTTGAAGTCAACACAAATGCATCACACATATTCAAAAAATCGTAATACGCATCCTTTTGTTGACCTGTAAATAATAATCGGTTATTAAATTCATTTTTTGCTCTATTTTCGACATAGGTAGATAACCCAGTTTTTTGAGAAACACCAACCCATACAAAATAATCATCTTCAGAAAGAATTTCCATCACATCTGGGACAAAATCTACACCTTTTCGTACATCTGCTGTACCAGACATTAACCAAACAAACGCATCTCTTGGTATATTCAATTGTAGTTTTAATGAATCAGGATCTTTAGTGGTTTTAATTCGTTCATGGCTAATACATTCATGAACAATTTCGATTGGTTGGCTTATTCCAGATTGAATCATTCTCTTTTTAACGATTGAAGAGCATGCTACAAAGAATTGAGCATTTTTATTCATGGCGTTCCAATCCAATTGTTGAATATAGGAATACACTGTTGGTAATTCATGGTAATGAATAGCATATGGGATACCTTTTTTATGAGCTAATTTTGCAACCCAAGGAAGTACTGCTGTATTGATGTACCAAAATGTAGATTGTGTTTTTTTATGAAATTTCAGTAAAGCTTTTTCTTGTAACGAATATCCTGTTAGTTTTTGACTAAGCTTATTCCATATTCGATAGAATAAGGAATATTTTATTTCATGAAAAGCACATTTAAATGCATTTTTTTGACGAAGAAGTTCACCGTTTTTGCAACAAAACATAGAACAATCGACATTTTCTTTGGTTAATTGATTAGCCAAATACCAAAGCATCATTTCGGAACCAGTAAGTCCTCCATACGGAGTAATAAACAATATTTTAGAAGAGTTATTTTTTTTCAATGATAAATACATTATTTAAATACAAATCTTTTGAATTAGGCAAAACACGTTGTTTTAAAAGTCCAATTAAGTTATTTTTTGTTACAAAAAAGTGATATAATATATTTTTAATAATGGGGACTTTATACAACCATAATTTTGGAAGTAAGTAATAGCAATTGTAAAATACTTTCAATTGAGTCATTGTTGAAATATAATCACCTGTTTTTTCCTCTACAATCACTTTAAAACCTGCTTTTTCCATCATGTTTTTCAAAGCAAATCGAGTATACCTAGCATAATCATTAGGTGCTTCATGTTCTATCCAAGAAAAGGGGCATGTGAATAATAGTTTTCCGCCAGGTTTTAGTACTCTGTTTAATTCAATTAATATTTCTTCCAAGTTAAAAACATGCTCAAAAACTTCTGTACTAAATATAGAGTCAAAGTAGTTGTCTTCATATGGAATTTTTTTACCATCATAAAAATGATCAATATCCTCATTGTCATGTGGATGTCCTTCTCCATTATAATCAAGTCCGATGTATTCCGACACATTAAAAAGTGATTTATATGGTTTAGATCCGCATCCAAAATCCATCATCCTGCCTGTCATGTAAGATTTGTGTTTGTTTATGGCGTTAAACAGATCACCTCTCAAGAAATAATAAGGATGTCGAATATGAGGATTAAAGTCGATGTGAATCATAAGGCTCTTTTTTTATAAATTGAAATAACATTTCGATTTCGTTTACGAAACAAAAAAGCAAAGGTTTTGAGTAAAGGAGGTAACTTTTTAAAAACTCTAAAATATATTTTCTCACCCCATTTGAGGCCAAGTTTTTTTTGGGAAAGATAAAAAACTAGTCGTTCTAAATCAACAGAGTTATACGGTTCAATTTTAGTCGATAAAGTATCTATTGGGAAAATTAATTCTAATTTTCTCAAACTTTTATAGTTCCACAGTCCCATGTGATGAGGTGGTAAATTGAGCGGATGAAGGCGGTCATGCCCATAGATGTAAGGTGTGTTATTTGGTGTGCCAAATATTAACAAACCACCTGGTTTTAAACATTTCAGAATGGCTGAGATAAATGAATTTGCATCATAAATATGTTCAAGTACTTGGAAAGCCGTTATAACATCAAATTTATTTTGGTTTTCTTCGGCTTCGCTAAATTCTTCAATCATTATTTTATAATGAGTAATTCCTTTACTTCGCAGTAACTCCAATGCTTTTTCATTATATTCTATGCCCACAACTTCATAATCAGCAGTAAAATATTGGAGAAACTCCCCTCCTCCACAACCAATGTCTAGTATAGTGTTGACGTTGTGTTTTGCTATCGCATTTTTTGCAATTTGGTATTCCCATTTGTCTTCAAAGTAATAGTTTTCTGAACCTATTACTTGGTTAAGGTGTTCGTAAAATTTCGCATCGCCAATCACCTCTTTTGGATGATAAAATCTATAATTTGTTTTTTGACATGAGTAAATTTCAATTGTGTTATACGATTCAAAATAATCACTTACTTCTAACCCTATATTACTATATGCGTGAATTATTTCTTCTCGTCCAAATGTATCAAACAAAACTGGTCTACAATCTTTGCAAAGTGGACAATATAACGTAGTTTTTTCTTCCATTTATTTTTTTATAATGTAAGAAACATCGTTGTTAAACTGACAAATCTTTGAAGATGATTTTTGCATGGATAAATAATCATGTACAGCTTTAGAACATCCGTCCCACATGTGGTAGTCATCAAAAATAATTACACCACCTACTTTGACTTTATCATATAAGTGGGTTAAACAATCCATTGTTGATTCATACCAATCTCCATCAAGTCTTAAAATTGCAATTTCTTCGTTAAAGTTGTAACTAGGTAATGTTTCTGAAAACCACCCTTTAACAGTGTTGTAGTTTTTGATTTTGGCTAATTTCATAGCTTCTTGAGCAAAATGTTCTTCAGCTTTACAATTGTCAAAATAAAAATTGCTTTCTGTATCATTTTGCCACTCAATAGCTGAATCTCCATCAATTTCTTGTGCCTTAGGTAAGCCTTCAAAACTGTCAAACAAGTAGTAATTATGGGTGTCTTTAAGTACTTCAGCCATGGAAGCAATCATACCACCTCTCCATACACCACATTCTACCACTGCACCTTCTAGATGTCTATATCGATAAATAAGTTCAAGATTATTAATAAATGATTTAAGTGGAATCATTGTATAATCATCGTATTTACGTCTTAGTTGATTAAATCTCCTCTCTCTAATTAAAGTTTTAAGAATAGACGCTTTTGATATGATTCTTTGTATCATTGGATAGAGTTTTCTAATTTAAATACTGCATTAGGAACTATAACTTGATTCAAGTTCTTATCTAATATATGCGCACTATTGTATATGTCTGCAATGTCCAACTTAAAAACACAAGCGTCAAGTATTATATCGTACACATCCTCATTAGCTCCCCAATATAAATCTATACTGTAATAACCTTCTTTAAATAATGGAAAACTTGGAATTACTATAGACAATGTACCTTCAATCAATGAATTATTTTTAAATAAATGACCAGTATGTTTATTGTTAATTCCTATCACAGGTATTCCTTCTTCATCTTTAATCACAAATCCTACAATCGGGTTGTTATTTACAGTTTCTTCAATTACTTGAAAATCCAATTTCATTTCACATCCACTAAACATTTGATTACTCAATTTTCCATTACAGTAAAGTTTGAGAGTTTGAATTCCATAGCTTGAATTATATTTTTTATTCGAATGACTTGAAATATCAATTATTCCATTTCCTACTGAGAAAGAATTCGCTATTTCTTGATTATATTTTGAATATGCTTGAATAATTTCGTCTATTGGGCCTTGATGTACTATTGCACCATTTGCAATGAAAATACCTTTATTACAAAGAGTTGAAATAGCAGCCATATTGTGGCTAACAAACAATACTGTACGACCTTGTTTAGATACATCTTTCATCTTGCCTAAACATTTCTTTTGGAACTCAGCGTCACCAACAGCCAAGACTTCATCAATAATCAAAATTTCAGGTTCTAAATGTGCCGCAACAGCGAACGCCAGTCTAACATACATTCCAGAAGAATAATGTTTTACGGGTGTATCAATGAATTTTTCTACGCCAGAAAAAGCAACAATTTCACTAAATTTGGATTTCACCTCTTTTCGGGTCATGCCCAATATGGTGCCATTTAAAAAAATGTTTTCGCGGCCAGTTAATTCAGGGTGAAAGCCTGTTCCTACCTCTAACAAAGAAGCTACACGACCATTGATTTCAATTCGGCCTTCTGTAGGTTTAGTAATTTGGGACAACAATTTTAGTAGAGTGCTTTTACCAGCACCATTTTTTCCTACAATCCCAATGACATCACCTTGATTTACTTCAAAAGTGATATTTTTAATCGCCCAAAATTCTTCTGAGTTGTGGTGCTTAAATTTCAGTTTATCTACTAAAGAATCTCTTAAAGAAGCACTTTTTTTACTCCCAATAGTATACTTTTTTGAGAGATTAGAAACAACAATTGATTTTTGAGTATTCAAATTTGTATTTTATCAAATCACGAATATAATATATTTTATAATGATTTGGTTATATTTGATAATTCATTAGGCCACATGAAATATAGATTATATTAATTTAAACTGTTGAAAATTATCACTATCTTAGATTTATTATTTTTAAATATGAAATGATTAATAGAGCTATTACTGTATTTTTATTTTTATTATTTATTCCGAATGTAAATAGTCAAGAGCCTACTTTAAACTTTCCTCATAATAATGCAATTTTAAGAGATAGTGCTGTAGTTTTTGTTTGGGATAGTTTACCTGGGCAGAATGAGTTTACTTTTGAAATATATCAAGCAGTAAATCCGTTTGTGCCATTCTATACGGAACAAGTTTTTAGTACTTCAGTGTATTTTGATGATTTAATTTGGGGCGATGAATATCTTTGGAGGATTAGTTCTGATGCTCAATGGTCAGTAATGAATTCATTTAGAATTTTTAAACCTACCATTATTAATGGATGTAATTTATGGCTTAGTGCAGATTCTAATTTAGTTCTAAACTCTAACCAAGTTGAGGAATGGGGCGATCTTTCAGGTATGAATCATAATGCTTCACAATTAACTATTGGTTCTCAACCAAGCTTAGAGTATAATTTAAATATTATAAATAATACAATAAGATTTGATGGAATAGATGACTATTTGATTTTAAATGATGAGTTTGAGGTTGGATCTATGTTTATTTTTTCAAATTGGGGTATTGATGCACCAAGTTTTTCAGGTTATCAAGGCTTGTCCTCTAGTTCTGTTTCATCAAAATTCTTCTTCATAGCTAATCAAGGTTCTTCAAACTTCTACGGAGCTGATATTTCTAATTATTATAATAATAACGTAAAAATAAATAATATTTTATCTATTAATTATAGTCCTCTAAATAGATTTAAATTAGCGAGTGCCTCAGCGAATTCAATTTTGCCAATTGATGAATTACTAATAGGTACTGACAGATTAATAGCTGGTAGATATTGGAATGGAAGTATCTCTGAAGTTTTAACATACAATAGAAATCTTCTTCAAGAAGAACAAGATGTTCTATTTAGCTATTTTGTTGCAAAGTATGCACCACCTGTAAATCTTGGTGTTAATATATTTAATTACGGTTTTTGCGACACAACCCTCCACGCTGGAGGTCGCTTCACCTCTTACCTCTGGTCAACAGGTGAGACAGGGGAAAACATAACCATTTCAGAAAGCGGTACCTATTGGGTAGATGTGGTAGACATCTTTGGTTTTACTTCTTCAGATACCATTGTAGTGACTTATCCTCAAATTAATCAACCAACAAGTCAGATGTTTTGCCCAGGAGAGGACATCGTGTGGAATGCCAACCTTGGCGCAGACTACGATTATTTGTGGAGTACAGGAGAAACTACTGAGAGCATCACAATCAATACCGAAGACACTTATTTCGTAACCATAACAGACACGAATGGTTGTCAGCGTGTGTCGGATGCGTTGTTTTTTGAGGAAGATCCTTTTGCGTCAATCGTTTCGCTGGGTCCAGACATTAATTTATGCTCAGGGAACTCAATCGCTTTGGTTAGCGGAGCAGCAGAAACCGTGTCTTACCTTTGGGGTGGGGGAGAAACAACACCATCTATTGTGGTGAATACTACAGATACCTATACAGTGGAAGTGGAAAATGCCAACGGATGCGTGGCGACAGATGATATTTTGGTAACGATAGTTGGAGATGCACCTGTGGTTCAAATAGGAATGGATCCATCTTATTGCCAGCTTGAAGAATTAAATTATTTCGACAATAGCTTTACTACAGATGGGTCGAATATAATAGATTGGTCGTGGGATCTTGGAGATGCTACAGCTTCGACAGACGAAACAGGTTCTCATACTTATGTGAACCACGGCCAGGTGACTGTGCAATTGACTGTAATTACTGATGCAGGATGTGAAAATACAGGTGATCAAGTAGTCGAAATTTTCCAAAAACCGATAATAGACTTCAGTACAACCAATGTCTGTCAGTCTGACCCGATTAATTTCTACAGCAATCAGTCGACATTGCCATTTATCACCAATTGGATGTGGAATTTTGATGATCCTGCAAGTGGAAGTGAGAACACCGCAACAGGTGAAATTACTGCGCACGTGTTTGAAACTTTTGGTGATTTTGATGTAGAGCTTATGGCTGAGGACGTGAATGGATGTAGAGATACAGTTGTTCAAACAGTGAGTATCTTACCAACGCCTCAAGTTGCATTTACATTTAATGAAGTTTGTGTAGGGCAAACGGTGAATTTCACTAACCTTACAACGATAGAAGATCCTTACTTGATCGCTTCTACTCAGTGGCAATTGGGCGGTGGAGCGATATCATCGCAATTTAGCCCTTCGCGTTTGTACATAACTGCGGGGACATTCAATGTAATATTGACAGTCACTGCAAACAATGGTTGTGTGCAGCAACTCACTCAACCGTTGAAGATTCACGCACAACCGCAACCCGATTATTTTTTCTCACCTTCGTGTGCAGGACTCCCAACCGTGTTTACAGACAATTCAGTAGTACCAGACGGTTCGGTATCTTTTGTGACATGGCAGTTCAATGCAAATAATCCTGTCAATGGAGATGTAGTTTCACATTCATTTACCAATCCAGGTACACAGCAAGTGCGTCAGATAGTCGTTTCAGATTTTGGCTGTCAGTTCACAGAAATCTCCAACATTGAGACGAATCCCGCGCTAAGTGCAGATTTTAGTGTAGGGTCTAATTTGATTTTGGCAGGTACACCCACAGTTTTCCAAAACGAAAGCATAGGTGCAGAAACATACGAGTGGGAAATAGGAGGTTTTTACTCAGGTACTGATGAAAGTCCTGAACTTACATTTCCGTTGGATAATATTGGAGATACAGTAAGTGTAGTACTCATTGCTTCAAATAGTTTTGGTTGTAGTGATACAGTACGAGTGGATCTGGTAATTTACGAAGCGCGCACAGATCTTGCGGTTACACAAGTTTTCACCTATACAAATCCAGATGGATACATCACCCTCGGTGCAGAATTGACGAATATGGGTTCATCAACCATTACGCAAGCAGATTTGTATTTGAGAATGAGCGAGTCATCACCGAGTAAAGGAACTTGGGAAGGTGAATTGGGCGCAGGAGAGAAAGAGATTTATCTTTTCCCAGTAAGTCCATATCAATCTGCAGAATCAGAAAACATAAACGATCAATACATCTGTGTTGAAGGTAGAATTGTATTGCCAGCAGGACTGATAGACGAAGTTCCCGCAAACAATGAATTCTGCCGTAACATGGCCGAAGAAGAAGCAATTATATTAATTCCTTACCCAAACCCAGTAAGCAATGAGTTGACCATACGCGTCATAATGCCCGCAAACCAAACAGTTGACATTCAAATTTTTGACGCAGCAGGCAAATTGGTTTACACCGTTGTAAATAACGGAGAATTAACCAAAGGATTAAACACGTTCACGATCAACGTCAACAATTGGTCCGAAGGCAGTTACACCATATTTATGCAAAACAACGGAATCCGCAAAACCGTGCGTTTCATACGCACGTAGGGGCGAATTGCATATTCGCCCAAACCACGC
>CAYUQU010000001.1:0-114573 GCA_964447015.1 uncultured Flavobacteriales bacterium | reverse complement strand
AAAACAAACCACGCAAAACAAACCACGCAAAACAAACCACGCAAAACAAACCACGCAAAACAAACCACGTAAAACAAACCACGCACCCAAACCACACAAAACAAACCACACATGAACGTTTTGACCCGTAGGGGCGAATAGCATTCGCCCCAAACCACGCGAAACAAACCACGCATGAACGTTTTGACCCGTAGTGGCGAATGCAATTCGCCCTAACGTTTTTCACCCAATTTAACGCAACGCGTAGATCACGTATCGGGCGAATGCAATTCGCATCATTTTAATATATCGTTTGCAATCACGTATCGGGCGAATGCAATTCGCCCCGACGTCCTCCTCTTAAAGCCTGTCCCGATATTATTGTCGGGGTCTTGAGTCTTGTAGTCTTGAATCTTAAAGTCTTGAGTCCAAAAGTCTCAATTAACGCTTGAAATCCTAACGTCTTTCAAATAAAGATTCCATCAAAAAAAGCAAATTTATCCCCCCAACATAAACATTATTTCATTAAATTAGTACCAAACAACATTTGACATGGATTATAAAGAATGGACATACGATGATTTTTTGGGCTATCTTTTGATATATGCATCACATGCTGATTATATAGTAGAAAGAGAAGAAGTACGAAAAATCATTGAAGAGATAGGTCGCTCGGAGTATTCGCGCATCAGTACAATTTTTGACAAACAAAGCGATGCGGAACGAGCTGAGACTATTTCTCATTTTGGTTCAGTTTATTGTCATTCCGAAGATACCCGTCATAAAGTGTTGGATCAATTGCAAGATTTATTATTCGCAGATAAAAATTACCGCACCGAAGAGCAAGCCTTTTTCTATGGCGTAAAGATGTTGTTGGGGAGTCATGTTACAGGTGCTTAACATGTAGTTTTTAGACTCTAGATTTTTAGACGTTAGACAAAAGACATTTCAGTTTATTTGAATGCGGGTGATAGGTTCACTTTACACAAGAAGTGGGTGCGGAGTTCTTCCCCCGCTGGAGGGGGACCGAGGGGGAGGATATTCGGAGGATGATTTTTCTTAATTGATAAATATTTCATCAATCTTCCACAATGCCTTTCTCTTTCTTCAAGCAATAAATTGCATGTGAAATCTGCTCATGAACTTTTTCCAATTGATGTAGTACTTCTCCCTCTTGAAATCGTAGAAATGTACATCCAATTCGTTCCAATTGTCTTTGACGTCGCTCATCGTATTCTCCCTTCGAAATGTGTGAACTCCCATCAATTTCTATTACCAACATTAAATCTTGGCAAAAGAAATCAACGATGTAATAAAGGACAGGACGTTGTCTTTTAAATTTTACGCCCATTTGATTTCGACTTAGGGCAGCTTTCCAAAGGAATTTTTCTGCTTTTGATTGAGATTCTGTACGCAACTCATTCGCGTACTCGCGTAAATCTTTGTTGTAAAAATTATTGTTCATTTTTGCTAGGTTAGGTAAAGATAAATAATTTGATTTTTATATGGAAATGTATTTGAGTTTGTTTCTTCTAAGTTTCCTCCCCCTTAATTCCCCTCCAGCGGGGGAAGAGCTCCGCATCCACTTTTTATTTAACTTCAAATTCTTATCCCGCATTCATATGAACCAAAGTTATAAGTTTGAATTTTGCAGCGAGTACCCTCCTCAATACTCTCTACTCAAATTCTATATTGATTTAATCTCCACATAACATTCACTTCACAAACCACCCTTATTTTTGGCTCAACATAGCAAGCAGTTTTTTTCATGATTGAAAATGACATGGATTTTGGAAGAAGCGTCGATCAAATCGACGCTTTTTTTCATAGTAGTTGGGAAGATTATTCTGAAAAGAATAGCTATTTTGGTACTGTGAAATTGGTAAATAGAGAATTGAGTTGGCTTTCCTTTAACGAACGCGTTTTGCAAGAGGCAATTGACGTGAAAAATCCACTATTGGAGCGAATTCGTTTTTTGGGAATTTACTCCAATAACATGGACGAATTTTTCCGTGTGCGTGTGGCTGGAGTGAAGCGCATGATTGAAGTGCGCTCAAAAATCGTGTTCGGATTTGAAGGTGGACCAAAAGCTTTACTTGAAGCGATTAAGTCAATAGTGGTTAAACAACAACGTTTGTTTGAAGTAGCTTACCAAAAAATTCTCAAAGAGCTCGAGCAGGAGAATGTCATGCATTTGAATGAAACCAATGTGTCTGAGCAAGAGAAGGTCATGCTTTCGGATTACTATCACACAAAAGTAAAGCATTCAATTATTCCGATATTGTTAGACAAAAAGTCGAAATTTCCCTCATTGCGAGAAGAAGGAATCTATTTAGCGATTAAGTTGACCAATATTGAAAAGGATAAAATTCGATATGCATTGATCGAAATCCCACCAAATTTACCGCGATTCAAAGTGTTGACAGATAGTAGTGGTACTCAAAAAGTCATTATTCTAGACGATATCGTTCGTCTGCATTTGCAAGACATCTTCTATATTTTCAACTTGGATTCGATAGAGGCGTTTACCTTCAAATTTACCCGCGACGCAGAGTTGGATTTGGAAGACAACCTTTCGCTTTCCATCGTAGAAAAAATGGAAAAGGGTATTAAAGGACGCAAGAAGGGAAGTCCCGTGCGTTTGGTTTATGACGAAGGAATGCCAGAAGATTTACTTGATTTTCTAGTGAAATCACTCGGATTGAAATTGGACGGAAACATAATTGCAGGAGGGAGATATCACAACTTTAAAGACTTTATGAAATTTCCAGATTTTGGTAAAGACGAGTTGTTATTTGTTCCACAGCCACCAGTTCCGCATCCTTCATTGGCAAAAACAAAGAATCTTTTTAAGCATCTTCAAGAGAAAGACGAGTTGTTGCATTTTCCCTATCAAAAATTCGATTACGTAGTGGACTTACTTCGCGAAGCAGCGATAGATCCCAAAGTGGAGAGTGTACAAATCAATATTTACCGAGTAGCGAAGGATTCTCAAATAATGAATGCCTTGCTTAGTGCGTTGAAAAACGGGAAGAAAGTGATAGTTGTATTTGAGCTTTTAGCTCGATTTGACGAGGAGAACAACTTGTACTGGTCCAACATTCTCGATGAATTAGGCGCGCAAGTTATTTTCGGTGTTCCTGGATTTAAAGTGCACTCCAAAATAATGCTAATCACCCGTAAGTCAGCTAAGAAAGAACAGCATGTGGCTTATGTTGGTACGGGGAATTTTCATGAAGGCACAGCCAAAGTATACGAGGACTTTGGTCTATTGACTTCAAATAGTAAAATCACTTCTGAAGTCATAAAAATGTTCCGTTTCTTTGAGAACAATATAGACAGAGGGATTTTCCGCACTCTAATTGTTTCGCCTTTCAATTCGCGCCGAAAACTAGTCGCCTTGATTGAAGATGAAATCAAAAAAGCGAAGTCAGGAGAGGAAGCGGAGATTTTCTTAAAGCTCAACAACCTCGTCGATTCAAAAATGGTTGAGAAGTTGTATGATGCGTCAAATGCAGGAGTTAAAATCCGCATTCTCAATCGTGGAATGTGCGCATTGGTTCCCGGAATAAAAGGACAAAGTGAGCATATCGAAATTCGCTCTATCGTTGGGCGCTATTTGGAGCATTCGCGTGTAATGGTTTTCGGAGCAGGAGAGAAGCGCAAAGTGTTTATCACCTCTGCAGATTGGATGATGCGCAATTTAGACAAGCGAATTGAAGTTGCCGCACCGATTTTGGATAAAGAAATACAGAATCATTTTTGTAATATTTTGGAATTACAATGGAAAGACAATGTGAAAGCACGAATCATTGGTCCAATGCAGAAAAACAAATATTATAAAGGAGCCTCAGATGATGAACAAATAAATTCACAAAACGCACTGTATCTTTTGTACAAAAACCAATCGGAAAACGAATAATCTGTCTAAGGAAGTTCCGTTTTAAAAAATGATCGTTGATATGATATTCATTTTTTAATGTAAATTTTGCTCAGGACGGTCATTTTAAAATTTCAATGTTGGAGCGAACTGGATGGCGCTAATGATGGAGGAAGTTCCGTAGCTTGCCGAAGGAAATCGCCGACATCATCGCCATCTAGGAGTGTAGACTTTGAAATTTTAAACAGACCTAGCGTTTTTTTGGTTCTTTTTTTGGGCAATGCAAAAAAAGAACAAACTTATCTATATGAAGGAATGTTTAATTTCAGTGAGAATGGTCATTAAAAGAAATATTTTAAATGCGTTTGTTCCGATAATCCGTACCTTTGAGACATGATTTATGGCGCTATTGACATTGGTACGAATGCGGCTCGTCTGCTTATCGGCGAAGTGGTAAAAGAAAACGGACATTCGTTTGTGCGCAAAATTTCTTACAACAGAGTTCCATTAAGATTGGGGTTAGAAGTGTTTGAAGACGGGTATATTTCCCCAGGCAAACTCGATGAATTTACCAAATCGATTCAAGCCTTTAAACTCATTTCCGAAGTATTTAAAGTAAAAGAACTCAGAGCGTGTGCCACAAGTGCTATGCGTGAGGCAATTAATGGCCTTGAAGTGCGCGATCATATTTTAGATAAAACTGGAGTGCCAATCGAAATTATCGATGGAGAAGAAGAAGCAAGGTTGATTTTCGGCACCTTTTTCCTCCTAGATTTTGACAAGGGACTACCTTTTCTAGTGATTGATGTAGGTGGTGGATCCACAGAAATAAGTGTATTTGAAGATGGCCTGCGCATAGCATCAAAGTCGTTTAGCGTGGGAACCATTCGAATGCTCAAGAAAAAAGAAGCTGCCACAATTTGGTCAGATATCCACGATTGGATAGGTAAACACGTTGACCCGAAAATGGTACACAAAATTTTTGCCACTGGAGGTAACATCAACAAAGTACACAAACTTTTGGGGAAACAATTCATGGAACCAGTACTTTACCGCGAAATTGATGAGTTACATGAAAAACTAAAAGCGCTAACAATCGAAGAGCGCATAGCCAAATACCAACTCAAAGACGACCGTGCCGACGTAATCGTTCCCGCTTGTGAAATCTATAAGTACATCATGAAAGAGCTCAAAGCCAAAGAGCTGTTCGTCCCCAAAATCGGTCTAGCTGATGGGATGATTTATGATTTGTATATGGGGAGTATTGAGACAAAAGATTCTTAGACCCCGTCATGCTGACTGGGCAGGCTAAAAGACAAAAGACTTGTTTTGGTTCTAAGTATTGAATGAAGGTTACCTATTTATATATATCGAAGAATTTTATTTGAAAATCAAGGCGCAATCGTGTTTCCCCCTTTGGAGGGGGATTAAGGGGGAGGAACACCCGCAAATATCATCTCGCATGGAAGTTATCACTAATTGAAATTTTCGTTTTCTGATTTTCCTCCCCCTCGATCCCCCTCCAGCGGGGGAAGAGCTCCGCATCTACTTTTATGAGTATAATGAAATTTTCGTTACGCTTGTATATGAGTAGAAGCTAAAAGTATAAACCTCGCTGCGAGTCCCTTCCTCAATACTCTCTACTCTTGCTCAATACTGACTTCTCCTATTTCTTCCTCAACACCTTCAACAACGGAAAAGTAACCAAAAAGCCCGTTATCCCCGCAACAACAGAAAGAGCAATGGCACCAATGAAATACTGTTTGAAATTCAGGTAGATATCCTCAACCGTAATCCCATCAGAGAACACGAAATCGTGCGGATTAGTCATAAACAATCCACCCATCAGATAAGACCCGTAGATAATAAACGGAATCATGGGTGGTATCGAAATGTTTGAAGCAGTTAAGACAATAAATTTATTTAATTTGAAACCGATTGCAATCACTAGCGCAATAGCCATTTGAAAGCCCCAAGCAGGAAAAATTCCCATAAACAAACCGACTCCTACTGCAGCAGATTTCTTTATTGAAGGCTCATCCGCTTTGACGATTTCGCTCATTAGTTTTTTCCAGAACTCTTTTGAGAACATTTTTCTAATCAGCATCAAAGGGCGAAAGAAGAGCGCAAAAATGACAAGGAAAGTATTGAGAATACTGATGCGTGTAAAATCCCGAAAGGGTCTAAAGTGCGTGACGCGTTCTTCAGGGTCGTATTTCACTTTAACAGGAACGGTAATGACTTTTGCACCAAACCAAGCGAGCTTCACAATTACTTCGATTTCGAGTTCAAATTTATTTGTCCAAAGCGGAATGTACTTAAGTCGTTTCAGTGGATAAACACGGTAACCCGTTTGCGTGTCAGGAAGTTTGATTCCCGTTTCTACCCAATACCAAAAGTTAGAAAATTTGTTTCCGAAAGAACTTTTTTGCGGCACACCTTCTTGCGTCATATTCCGCGCACCCATTATCAATGCATCAGGATTGTCTTCAATCGCTTCGGCAAATAGTGGAATGTCGTCAGGGTAGTGCTGACCGTCTGAGTCAATCGTAATTGCGTAGCGGAAACCAGCTTTTTGCGCTGCTTTAAAACCAGTGCGTAAGGCACGTCCTTTTCCTTTGTTCGCAGGATGGTGCAATGCGGTGATTTGCTCTCCAAACTCAGCCAAAATAACGGATGTACTATCTGTGGAGCCGTCGTTTACAACAAAGACATTTGAAGCATATTCCAACACTCCGTCAATCACCCTTTTCAACGTTTTTTCGTTGTTGTATGTGGGGATGATAACGCAACAGTTTAGCCTGCTCAGTTTTTCTTTATTTGCTTGCGGCGAAATCTGCATTTATTTTGAAATATATTTGAGCGTCAAAGTCGGCGACTATTTTAGTAGAAATGACATTGTCAAGTTCAGAAACGTCAATTTTCACATTCAATTTTGGCGTCATAAGCGGATTAACCATACTTAAAAACTTGATTGATTTAGCTTCAACAAGTTGCAATTCTTTTTCACAAACCAGTTGAGTCAGTTCGCGGCAAATATCAGTAAGTACAACTCCAGGCGTAACAGGCACATCAGGAAAGTGACCTTTATAAACAGGGTGATTTGGGTTCAGGACAATTAAAAAAGTATGTGAATTCCCCTCAGACTGCGTCGACTCTACGTTAAAATATGCTTCCATTAAAACTCCGAAAAAGTGGTTTGACTTATTTGCGAGTTAAAGATAGCATTTATGAATTGAATAGTGGTAAAATCTCCTTCCGACTCAATCATTTTCATTTCGGAAAGTCGAATATTTTTTTTGTCGAAAAACAGTTGAATTTCCGAAAACATATTGCGCATTTTCTTGTCTTTTGGAACGAGAACGAGTTTATAGTGCACATCATTATAAAAATAGCTCACATCAAATTTGCTGCTGTTCAATAAATCGCCATTTACTGTCCCCATCATAAGGAGTTTGATAAATGCAAGCTGTTTATTTGACGACAAATTGTATTTAGATTCTTTCCCTTTGTTCCAAATGCGTAACTCTTCCTCATTGATGAGAATAATATGCTTTTCTGGATTTCTTTGTTCCCAACGCATTTTTCCCGTTTGGTCGTAAAAAAACACACCCTTTGAAACGAGTGCTTCTTTGAAATATACAGAATGTTTTTTTTGTATGAAATCGCTTGAGATATTACGTGTAGCATCTGCCGTTTTGGCGAATTTCACACGAAAGGCATCTACGTTTTCCAACGTCTTATCTTGAGCGATAAGCGAGACCAAACTAAATAAAATAATAAAAGATAGAACCAGTTTTTTCATTTTCTTAACTTATCAAGTGCTCAACTGTAGCAAATTCCATACCCTTTTCCTTTCCCCATTTTACAATTCGCTTTGTCAATTCAAGCGATTGAGGTATAGTGTCGTGCATAAGGATGAGTGTTTTTCCGCGTTCAAGATTTCGCTTGGTACGCTTCCACGTAACTTCGACATCTTTCGTTGCCGTATCAAAAGTACGATTATTCCACCCAACTATCGGATAGCGAAGTTTAAGTGCCGCTTTCGCAATATTTGGATTCATGATACCAATTGGTGGTCGAAAAGCTTTACTTGCAGGATGCTGATATTGACTGATAATAGCCATGGTATTTTCAAGATCCTCAGTAACTCTTTTCGTGCTCCACATCTGAAAAAGCGGATGATGCGTGTGCGAATGATTACCGATATAATGACGCTCGTCCACTATTCTCCGCATCAGCGCATCGTGCTCAGCTGCGTTTTTGCCAATGACAAAAAAAGTAGCATTGATTTCTTCTTCTTTGAGGTAGTCCAACACCAAAGGAGTAAGCTCCTTATGCGGCCCATCATCATAAGTAAGGTAAATCATTTTCGAATCTCCCTGAGTAATTGCCGGAGCAAAAAAGTTGGCGGAAAGATTAAATACCCCAAACGACAAAATCGCAAGATAAGCCACAGCCAACGCTAACAACGACCAATAAAACCCTTGCTCTTTCCAAAAAAAGAGAAACAACACCGCGATGATAAGAAGCGCGAAACTATTTAGGGTTTTGAATTTCAATAGAAATTATTTAATGGTTTGGGCAAAGATAAGAGATTCGTTTAGACGAAGGACTAGTCGGTTGGAATATTGTAGGGACGCACGGCCGTGCGTCCCTACAATATTCCAACCGTCCTCATCGTTCTATATACTATAAAGTGAATTTTACTTCAAGAAAAAGTGGCCCCATTTTATACGTTTATAAAAAGTGGTCTACTTTTTGAGTTTACACTTACGAACAAAAAAGCATGAACTATGAAAAGGATTGCATTATTTATCGTTTTGGCTGGATTAGGATTTTCGTTTACATCCTCAGAAGTCAAATTACCCGTTCGTAAAAATGATAGTTTTACGATAGGAGAGAAGTTGCGTTACCGTGTGTCTTACGGATTAATTGACGCTGGTGAAGCCGTAATCGAAATTCGCCCTACAAAGCGAAAAGGTGCGCAAGGTCAAAACTTGTTGCACGCAGTTGGTACGGGAAGAACCTTGGGGGCTTTCAACTTATTTTATAGAGTGAATGACCGTTATGAAACGTATCTTGACGAAAAAGGTATTTTTCCTTGGTTCTTTAAGCGCAATGTGGAAGAAGGCAGTTATCGTCTCAAGCAAGAATATCGCTTTGACCAACACAAAAGCAAAGTTGACAACGGAAAAGGAAAGCAATTTGACATTCCGATTGGTGTTCAAGATATGATTTCGTCATTCTTTTATGCACGTACCTTAGACTACGCTAACATGAAAGTGGGAGACATTAGTGAGTTTCAATGTTTTATGGACGATGAAATTTATCCGTTGAAGATTAAATATGTGGGTAAAGAGGATATCAGAATTCGAAAAGGAACGTTTCGATGTATGAAATTTGTTCCTGTGGTACAAACTGGTCGTTACTTTGAAAGCGAAGATGATGTCAACTTTTGGGTGACAGATGATAAAAATCGGATTCCTGTTCTAGTGAAAGCTAAAATTCCTGTAGGAACCGTTCGCTTGCACTTAGTAGAATGGGAAGGACTCAAACACGATTTGGCAAAAGTGAAATAAAAGTGAAATTCAAAAAATGAGGGAGTAACAATTACTCCCTCTTTTATTTCCATAAAATTCCTACCATCATATTTTCTCAAAAGTTAAGTAATCAATACTGCCATCTCCACCACTTACGTCTTCTAGCTGGATTTTGCTTTTTGTTTGTTCAATTACATGCCAATCATCGTTTAATTCATCAAATGGATCGACTTCACTAAAACTTAAAATAAGCTCAACATGATTGCTGCTTTCATGAATAGTCCAAGTACCACTTTGCGCTTGTGACGATTTGGTTGCTGTCACAGTTCCATTTGAATCAAACACGAATACATAACCAGTGAAATGATGCGTTTCATTATCCCCATCTTCTTGGAACAAGGTTATTTTCCAACTACCATCTTCTATAATGCTAGTTGTGTTTTTAACTGATACTTTTTCTTTGTTGCAAGAGAAAAGAACCACAGAACTCAAAAATAATATGCCTAGTAACCCGTTTAATTTTCTCATGACTTTTTTTATTTAAAGTTAAAAAATTTAAAGAGGATATTATAATCTTACTGTATAAGATTATAATGTAATTTTGCTGCATGAACCCCATCCATATAATAGGTGCTGGACCAGCTGGATTAATGGCTGCAGAGTCATTCGCCGCAAAGGGATTCGAAGTACATGTCTACGACCACAAAAAAGCTGCCGGTAGAAAGTTTCTCGTTGCTGGACATGGGGGATTTAACCTGACCTATTCTGAGGAGATTGAGGAATTCCTTTTGCGTTACGATGCCCCCCAAATTAAGGAAGTAGTGAGATCCTTTGATAACGACAGGACTCGCGAGTGGTTGAATAAATTGGGAGTGGAAACGTTTGTGGGTTCTTCAGGGAAAATCTTTCCTGTAAAGGGAATAAAGCCAATTGATGTGCTTGAAAAGTGGTTGAGTCACCTGAAAAAGCTAGGCGTAAAATTTCATTATACTCATCGCCTTATTGATTTTTCAGAGAAAAAGTTAGTATTTCAATTCAAAACTGAAATTGTAGAGTTAGAATATGATAGAGCCGTATTTGCTTTTGGAGGAAAGTCATGGGCCAAAACTGGGTCTGACGGTACTTGGGTTGATTTGTTCACTGAAAAGGGAATCAGAGTCACCGAATTAGAACCTTCTAACTCGGGAATGGAACTAGGTGAACCGTTCAAAGAGATTTCAGGTAAACCATTGAAAAACATTCGGCTTTTTAATGAATTGGCAGAGCGAAAAGGAGAAATTGTGTTTACAGACTATGGAATTGAAGGTGCGCCTGTTTATTTTATGAACCGCTATGTGCGTAGTCAAAAGTTTCCCCAACAACTTTTCGTTGATCTGAAGCCTCAATTTTCTCAAAAAGAAATCGAACAACGACTGAAAAACGGTAAACCAACCGAAGTACTTAAAAACCTCAAAATGGATGGCGCAAAATTATTCTTGCTAAAGACTCTTGACAAGGAAAATTACACCAATCCTGAGAAATTGAGCAAAATAATCAAAGCATTTCCATTGTCAATTAAAGGTTTCAGACCTATCGATGAGGTTATTTCAACTTATGGTGGAGTAGAGTGGGGTGAACTGAACACCGACTTGTCACTTGTGAAGTTTCCTAAAATTCAATGTTGTGGCGAGATGCTCAACTGGGATGCGCCAACGGGAGGCTACTTACTGCAAGGTTGTTTTTCTAGTGGTGCTTGGGTGGCGAAAGAATTTCAATAAAGATTAATAGTCCAAATTTGACACATTATTTGAGATAATACCTAATTTTGAGTATGAACCAAGACATTCCATTTCTTCAAAGAGGCGATTTAATTCGAATTGTAAGTCCAGCAAAAGCAATTGACACTGATTTACTGTTGAATGCACAAAATGAACTTGAAAAAAGAGGATACCGCGTCAAAATCGGTCAACATGCCGGGGGGAGATGGAATTACTTTTCAGGCACCGACGAAGAACGCATGGCCGATATGCAAGAAGCGCTAGACGATATTGAATGCAAAGCGATTCTGTGCGCAAGAGGTGGTTATGGAAGTGTGCGCATTGTTGACAGGTTGAATTGGGCAGGTTTTTTGCGCGATTCAAAATGGATGATTGGTTTTTCTGACATCACTGTTTTTCACCATCGTGTACAACGCTTCGGATTGCCAAGTGTGCACGCCACCATGCCGTTGAATTTTAAAGAGAACACACCCGAAGCGCTCGATTCGATATTTACTGCAATTGAGGGAGAGATAAACCACTATCGTTTTCAAACAGACAATTCATCCAAAAAAGGCTCAGCGGAAGGCGATGTAGTAGGGGGGAATTTATCAATTGTTTACAGCCTTTTGGGTACTGACGACAGAATTAGTTACGATGGTGCAATTCTGTTTATCGAAGACTTATCTGAACAACTTTATGCTTTTGATAGAATGTGGCACAGCATTGAGAAGGCTGGAATCTTAGATCAAATATCGGGACTTGTTATAGGAGGAATGACAGGATTTAAGGATACTGATCCACCAACAGGATTTTCAATAGAGAGCATTATTCTAGATAAAATGTCCTATCGCAACATTCCCGTTTGTTTCGGATTTCCTGCCGGGCACATAAATGACAACAGAGCGATTGTGCTCGGGAAAAAAGCGAGACTTGTTGTTGAAAAAGGAGGCTGTGAATTTATCCAGTGACATAAAAGTATTACAAAAAAACTCCTGCCATTTCTGACAGGAGCCTAAAACCAAAACCAAAAATTTATTTTACTTACTGGATCACCAGTTTCACTGGAGTGAAATTGTTGTTCGCCGTCATTACTCGAATGATATAACTGCCTGATGCCAAGCCGTTATTTTCGAAATTAATTGTATTTGTTCCAGAAAGTAAGCTAATCTGTTCTCTAATAACTTCCTTACCACTGAGGTCATAGATTAATATAAATCCATCATCAGCGACTTTGTCAGTTTTTATTAATACGGTGAAACTATTTTGCGTTGGATTAGGGAAAATTATCAGTGAATTTTCATTTTCAGCACAATTCACACTAATGGGTCCAAAAATTTCCTCAAGACCATCAAAATCCACTTGTCTTAATCGGTAGTAGCCAGTTGAATTAAAGCTAAGATAATCTTCTACACTATAATTTTGTTGTATTGATGTGTTTCCTCCCGCAGACACAGTTTTTACTTCATTCCAGATTAAACCATCACGACTTCGCTCTAAAGTGAAATGAGAAGCATTTTGCTCTGTTGCAGTTGTCCAGTTCACAAGAACGGCATCCTTCTGGCAATTAGCATTAAAACTTGTGAGCGTAACGGGAAGAGGATTTTCTCCTGTAATGTTAACATCTCTGAACAATGCACGCCAATGTGAAGCATCATTTGTACCGCTATTGTGTGTGGTGCCGATATAAATTCGAAATCTGATTCTTTGGCCAGGGTTTACAGTGATCGGAAAAGGAGAAGCACAAGCACCAGAACTTGCTGCATTAGTATTGTATGTAACACAAGTCCCGTTGTTTGCATTGTTAATATTGCGTATTAATTCCCCACCACATACTGAAGGGTGGCTAAGCCATTGAGGAGTGCCATGTACTCCATCGATCATCCATCGCAAGGCAAATCCTGCTGAACCAGTACAATTGCTTATAAAACCAGCGCTTCCGTTAAATTGAAAATTTGTCACATTAACAGGTTGGGCACCAGCGTCAACTGAAAATGAAAATTCAACATACCTATTGTTCGGAACTGCGCCACCTGCACCGCCTATTGAGGTCGTGGAATTTGTCCATCCTCTAATTCGTCTACCTGTACAGCCGCCTCCACCACAATGTGAAGTAAATCCATTGTCAACAACTCCAGCACCTAAACCCATTGGGTAAGCAGTTATTCCAGGTCCGATTTGAGTTGGATTGCCGTTTGTTTGCAGTGACCAAGTAGCTATTTGACCATAGAGTGCCGAAGTGGCAAATAATGTTGCGAAAACGACCACAGTTGCAAAGCTTTTATGTTTAATATAAAAGTCCATTTTTGCTATTTTAACGCGTAATATTCTATTCATAGTAGAGTAATTAAGTTAACTCGATGATTAACAGTCGAGTCAATATCAAAGTAAAGATAGTTCCATTGGCTAATATGACACAAGAAGGGCTGCCCCCTCAATCAGCTAATTATCAAAATATTAACGTTATAAGAGGAAAGCGGAATAGAAAATAACATTACCGCAAGGAAGAACTTACTTTAGAAATAAATTTAAATTGAGAGAAGGGATTTACCAGTGAGGACAGCTATTACAATCATTTGTCGGTCTGATATAAAACAGAAAACCTACTGCCGTTTCCGAAGCGATATAGCCAAACTTCTGTTTAGCGTGATCTGTTCCAGTTGGTCTAGTTTTTACACGCGTTTGATGCATAAATCCACCCGCAAGATTGGTTTGAACAAAAAGATGTTTCCAGAACTCAAGTCTAATTCCTAGGTGTCCAGAAATACCATAACCACTCACGCTAATTGTGCGCCTAGTAAACTCTCCCCCAAAATTAAAATCATTGAACGACAAAATCATTCCGCTAGATACTCCAGCTAAAGAGCTCAAAGCAAACCAACCATTTTTCTTTGTGCGATACCATAAATCAACTCGTGAGATTTGCAAACGGATATAATTAAGTCCATCAGAGTTTTCGTAGTGGAAGTGAGAATTGTTAAGCGTTACGTTCTCCCCATTATATTCTCCTGCCCACAGCGCATCCACACCAGGGTCTATTCTGCCATTCATCGAAACTTGTTGTCTATTTCGAATGACATATTTCATGTGGTCATACCCTAGCGATAAATTGTAATTGTGCCAAAAGTTATATCCTACACGAAAATTAAACTGAGGAACAGTAAGTCTTGAAGGGTCGACGTAGACTGAAGAAAATTTTTCAGGTCTGTCGTCTGCCACTACTTTGTTAAGTGTAAAATCGTATCCGTCACCTATTAAGCGCAAATCACTTTTGGTATACGCAGATAAGTTGTATCCCCAATAAAGATCCAAAGTGCCCTTTGTGTGCGAGTTTTTTGGTTTTGATTTTTTCCGCTGAGCAGCAGCCGGAAAAGCAACCAAAATAAGCAATATGAAAATGAGTAGTTTTTTCATTTGTGGGGCAAATGTAACCTAATTACAAATATGTTTTTCAAATTAGTTATCATATAAACAACTTTTCGACGAATGTTACATTAGACTTAAGACTACAAGACAAAAGAAATTAGACTACTCCAATGGCTTGCGCCATTGATTATATTAAATAACAAGACCACAAATTAAGGAGTTTTGGAGTCTTTTATTTTCACCACACCATCCACGCGTCTTTCATATAAGACAATTTGTAACACGTTGTTTTTCAATAGGCAGCTGATTAAGCTCCCCGAGTTTCTCCATAACAATTACAAAAAGTTTTATTGATGGAAGAAACGTGTACAATTGTTAGGGAGAAGTATCGAGGGGAGCGGTAATAGAATTCTTCACTTCGATTGCCGGTGACCTCGATACATCCCGAAAATTAAGTATATTTTGACCATACAGTAATATTATTGGAATTGTCGGGACACTCGGTCTCCTCATTTCTAATCTTATCAAATGTTATCTGATTTGAAATATGGTAACAGCCATTGGGGTCTTTTGTCTATCGTCTATGAGTCTTTTGTCTCAAAAGTTGTTTTTCCCCCACCAAATATTTATCTTCGTGTCACTAACCAAAACACCTAACATGGCAGAACACAACGAACTGGGCACGCTCGGAGAAGAGCTAGCACTCAAAGAACTCCTCAAAAAAGGATACAAGTTAAAGGACAAGAACTATCGTTTTATGAAAGGGGAGATTGACCTCATTATGATTGATGGTGATAAGCTCGTTTTCGTGGAAGTGAAAACTAGGCAAACCACTGAAATTGGCGAACCATATCTTTCAGTAACGCGCAAAAAACAAAGACAGATTATTCAAACAGCACATCGCTATATCATTCAAAAAGATCTTGATATGGATGTGCGATTTGATATTGTCTCAATTGTTCATAACTCGTATCGCACCAAAATTGAGCATATTGACGATGCTTTCTATGCTACAATGTGATGATAGACAATTGATTAATTTTAAATGCCAAAATATCTTATTCGATTACAAAGAAAAATTGTGATTGAGGCGGTTTGATTTGGTAAAAACAAAAAGAGTTATTCTTATATTTACAGGCTACTTTTAATAAAGTGGCGCAACAAACAATTTGTTCAGATGAATGAAATTAAAACGATAAAGAGACTTTTACTGATTCTGGTTTTACCGCTGATATTTTACATTCTGTATCTGCTCAAGTTTATTTTCATTCCACTCGTTGGTGCAATTTTGCTTGCACTCCTTTTTATGCCGATGATGCGTTGGATGCAGAAGCGAAATTTCCCAAAATTTATCGCTGTAGTCATAACAGTCATCATTATGATAGGCGCGGTGACGGCTGCATTTTTGCTCATCAGACTCTCCGCTCAGGAAATTCTCAGTGCCGACTCAGGGTTTTGGGAGAAACTCAGCGTTAAGTTAGATACACTTTTTGCCATGCTTTTAAGTCTATTAGGCGTTGAATCACTTCAAGGAATGACCACATTCTCGGACTTAATGCAAAATGAGAACGTAACAAATGCCATTTTCAGTAATTCGGGTGCAACCATTGGTGCTATCGGAAGCACGGTTACCATGATATTGATGACGATTTTTTTCCTCGTACTGCTTATTTCAGAGTCGATGAACGTGAGAAAGATTATCGGAATTACAATTTTCAAACAAACCCTGCCGTCCATTCGAACCTATCGTCAGATAGAGAAAAGTATGGTGACTTTCATAAAGGTTAAATTTGTGCTCAGCTTCTTAACTGGACTTGGTTTCTCACTCGCCTGTATCTATTTCGACGTAAGCTTCCCGCTTTTCTGGGGTGTGTTTACCTTTGCCATCAATTTTGTGCAAATGATTGGGTCAATTATTTCAACCGTACTTTTAACCTTGTTTGCCTTAGCAGAAATGGATCCTTCAGGAACCTTATTGGTTTTTGCACTCACCATTACCGGTGTTCAAGTGCTTTTCGGAAGTATTTTGGAACCAATTTTCATGGGAAAAACTTTCTCCATCAACACTGTAACCGTTTTGGTAATGCTCATGTTCTGGGGCTTCCTTTGGGGAATTCCAGGAATGATTCTTTCTATTCCAATCACAGTTCTTATCAAAACAATCATGGAGCAGTTTCCTAAGACTAGGGTTATTGCGGGGATTATGAGTTAGGGGGAGATTGTTTTTTTGAAATTATTTGACATGGAATATACGGCATACCTATTGTCTATTTTCTTTAGTCTTGTTGTCTTGAATCTTATAGTCTTGTGTCTTAGAGTCTATTTTCGCACCAAATTCCAATTTTCCATCGTACCTTTGCAAATAATTATATTTAGAAAACATGAATTCGAAGAACAATCCGTCGGGAGGACGCAGCAACAAAAACCGGAATGACAAGAGAGAAACCGGTAAGAAACCTACCAAAAAGTTTACAACCAAAGCATCTGATAAATCATCTGATGGCCCTTCAAAAGGGAAACCTAGAACGACTCCATTCATTAAAGATGGCAAGCCAGTAACAAAATGGACTAAGAAAAAAGTGGGCGATCCATTGCCGAAAATGGACGACACTGAAATGCGATTGAATAAATATCTTTCAAATGCGGGAATTTGTTCTCGTCGTGAGGCTGATGTGCTTATTCAAACGGGTGTTGTTACGGTAAATGGCAAAATCGTTACTGAAATGGGTTACAAAGTGAGCCCAACAGACCACATCCAATATGACGGCGAAACGATAAACTCTGAAAAGAAGCAATACGTTTTATTGAATAAGCCAAAAGACTTTATCACCACGTCAAATGATCCTTGGGGTCGTAAAACGGTGATGTCTCTTATCATGAAAGCGTGTAAAGAGCGTGTTTATCCTGTAGGTCGTTTAGATCGTGAAACAACAGGTTTAATGCTGTTTACCAATGATGGCGATTTGACAAAAAAACTTTTGCATCCAACTCAGGTTGCGCCAAGTTTATACCATTTGGAAACGGACAAGCCGATTAAACAAGAAGATTTTACCAAACTCTTGAAAGGTCTGGAAATAGATGAGACATTTGTAAAAGTAGAAAAAGCTGAATACGTTCCAGGAAAAGCAAATCGCGAAGCTGGAATCGAAATCAAATCGGATAAAAGTCACGCAGTACGCCGCGCATTTGAGCGTCTTGGTTACAAAGTAATCAAACTTGATCGTGTGATGTTTGCAGGTCTTACCAAAAAAGATTTACCTCGTGGACATTATCGTCTGCTAACTGATAAAGAGATCTCATTCTTGAGAATGAATTAGAGTTAGACTAAAAGATTTTAAGACTCGAGACTACAAGACACGTAAACACGTGGTGCATTTAAAAGTCTTGAGTCTTAAAGTTTTTAGTCAAAAAAACCCTATAATTTCGGAATAAACTCCAAAAAAAAGGCAATAATTTTGGAATTGAATCCAAAAAAAGCAAAAACTAACCAATTCCACCAATCCAACTTTCGTAATTATTTGGAGTGATTATACTAATTTCACTTTGTGGATACGCATTTGTGAACACCTTCGTAATCTTATGATTTTTTTTGGTGTTCCATTTCATTTCAAACCCATATATTACACCATCTTTTTCTTCAATGTAATCAATTTCTTGTTGATCACTCGTGCGCCAGAAGTATGAATTGGCGTAATTCTTTGTGTAGTGATTGTATTTTTTTCTTTCAGCAACAAGGTAATTTTCCCAAAGAGCACCCTTATCTTGCCTAGCTTCGAATGAGGCGTAATTCGAAATAATAGCATTCCGAATTCCATTGTCATAGAAATATACCTTTTTTGATTTCTTTAACTCATTTCGCAAATTTCTACTAAATGAATGAAGACGGAAAACTACAAAAGATTTTTCTAGTAAATCAATATACGTTTCAACTGTTTTACTGTCTAAACCAACTAAGTTTCCTAATTCATTATAAGATACTTCACTTCCAATTTGGAAGGCTAAAGCCTGCAACAGTCGAACAAGTTTCTCAGGTTTTTTTATATTCTCCAGCATGAGTATGTCTCTAAAAAGATAACTATCCGAAAGAAGCTTCAAAAGGTTAATTTCTTCTCCTTGATTCACTACTATTTCAGGATAAAAGCCAAAAACCAAACGGTGTTGAAGCAATCTACTTTCTTTTAGCCAACCATGGTGCTTAATCATCTCCATCGTAGATAACGGATAGAGTTGATACTCAAATTTTCTTCCCGTCAAAGGCTCATTCATTTTATTCATAAGCTCAAATGTGGAGGACCCCGTAGCAATGATCTGTATTTCGGGATAATTGTCTATCAATAATTTAAGTGACACTCCAATATTATCAATACGTTGAGCTTCGTCTATCACTACTAATTTATGGTTGCCTATAAAAGCCCTCAATGCTGTAGATGTTGCCTCTTCAAATTGTTTTTGAATGTCATATTCATCACCACTCAACCAAAGTACGTCAGGTTGATTTTGCACTATTGATTTTAATAATGTAGTTTTCCCTGTTTGCCTTGGACCAAGCAAGGTAATCACCTTTTGTTTGAATAGTCTTGAGGTCAATTCCTTTTCTAAAAACCGCTCAATCATAACTTCCTTTTTATCAAAAATACCATATTTTCGGAATGAAATCCAAAAAAAAGTCAATAATTTCGGAATTGAATCTAAAAAAAGGCAAAAAAAGACTTGTGTTCTGGGGAATATCGTTAACTAGTAGCTGAAAGAAATTTCGTTTTTGAGAATGAATTAGAGTTAGACTAAAAGATTTTAAGACTCAAGACTACAAGACACGTAAACACATGGTGCATTTAAAAGTCTTGAGTCTTATAGTCTTGAATCTTGCAGTCTAAAAAAAACTTTATTAAGCCTCCCACGTGAATAAATTCACCGTTTCATGCGTTAGTGGTGTACGGAGTTACTGTATATTCACAAAAATATGTGGCGAAAAGCGTTTAAATTTTTAAAATGGACCTGTATCAGTCTTGCTGGATTGATGCTTATCATTACGCTTTTGCTCTTAATCTACCGCAAGGATATCCAACAATACGCACTTTCACAATTAGATCAATATCTGGATACAAAGGTGTATGTCTATGATATGGATGTTACGCTTTGGAGTACTTTCCCCAATCTTTCTATCGAATTTGACAAGGTGCTGATAAAAGACGAAATGATTGTTGAGGGTACACTGCCAGACACTTTACTATATGCAGAAAGCTTGATTCTAAAACTCAACACAAGTGATTTTTGGAAGGGCGATTATACCGTAAAATCAGTGGATATTGAAAATGCTCGACTTGGATTGCGGGTAGCTAATGACGGTCGAGTTAACTACGACATTTTAAAAACAGATAGCACCAAAAGCTCAGAGTCGTTCAAATTTGTGTTGGATAAAGTCAACATTATAAACCTCGATTTTACTTACGACAACTTCATAACGGGACAGCACTATAAAGCTCAAGCGGATGAACTGAATTTTTATGGCGCATTTAGCGAGTCACGGTTTGATTTGCGCACGACGGGAGATTTGTTCGTTAACAGAATTAGAAGTAAATCGGTTTCCCTTATTACCAACAAAAAAGCGCACTTCGACGTGGTTATTGCTATTGACAAAGTGAATCAGGCATTCATATTGGAGCAAAGTTCTGTTTCGATTGAAAATTTACCTTTTGTGGTTTCGGGTCGAATTGCAAACGATTCCATCAACTTTAAATTGGCAGGAAATAACATTCCACTAACTGATTTTGCCACAAATTTCAATCAGTCGACAGCTGATAAAATGAGCACCTACAAAGGCACTGGAAATGTAGATTTCATATTGTCGATTAATGGAACGACAAAAATGGAGAAGCAGCCTTTAGTAGAAGCGCAATTCAAAATCAATAACGGGAGTTTAACTGATCCATCGAGTAAGTTGCAGTTGAAAAAAATTGAAGTGAAGGGCGCTTTCACAAATAATTATGGCGAAAACGAAGAGTTGACCTTGGAGAAACTTCATTTTGTGAGTTTGAACAGTAGTTTTGATGGTTTTGCGAAAATCTCGCATTTTGATAAACCCGAGATTAAGGGCTCGATGAAAGGGACGATTGACTTGGCTACAATGCACCATTTTTTCCGAATTCCAGGTCTCACAAAGATTGGTGGAGTGCTAGGTGGAAATGCTTCCGTTCATCTCAAGTTTAACGACCCAAAAGTAGACCCGAAGAATATCACCATTTATAACTCAAGAGGCGATTTTGATTTGCGAAACATCTCTCTTTCGTTTGATTCGGATTTACCTGAAATCTCAAATATGACTGGTAAAATGAGCATGATTAAAGACAATGCCGTTTTCAAAAATATGGTTATTCAAACAGGTCGTTCAAAAATGGAATTGTCAGGTTCTGTGAAGAATATTCTGTCGTATTTTGCCGATAAATCAGAGTTGCTTATTGATGCTGTGGTGGAAGTAGAAAAGCTGTATTCGGCAGATTTTTATTCGAATAAAGAACATAAACCAGCAAACGTCTCAAACCTAGGAGCATATTTGTTGCCCAAAAATCTAAAAGGAAACATTGTACTTTCCATTAATCGATTTTACCTCGATGAGCATGTCTTTGAAGATATTTCTGGGCGATTTAAGGTGAATAACAGAAGTTATTCTTCGCCAATGGTTAAGTTTCAACATGTTGAATCATTGACCAGTGGCTCACTTTTGATTGAAGAAAATAAGCCCGGTGAAATTGAAGTGGCAGGGAATCTGAACACATTCAACATCAATTTCAATAAACTCTTTAAGGAGTGGAATAATTTTGAGCAACAAGTAATTACCGATCAGCAGATTTATGGTCAGGCTTCGATTAATCTCCAATTTTACCTGCCCTTTAATTTGCAAAAGGGACTTCAGAAAGAAAAGCTGGAAGCCAATGCTCAGTTCACCATCAAAAATGGGGCTTTAAAGGACGTGGAAACGTTTAGGTCAATTACTTCAAGTATGCGTGAAAGTGGTGTGGTAAAAGCAGTATTAGGGTCAAATATTGACGCGTTGGAAAAGAAATTGTTGAGCTTAAACTTCCATACACTTGAGAATACACTCAAGATTAGTGAAGGTAAGATCACAATCCCCAAGATGCAAATTCGTTCCAGCGCCTTAGACCTTGACGTTTCGGGATGGCACGCATTTAATAATGATTTAGATTACCATTTTGAGTTTAGATTGCGCGACTTACAGTTCAATAAAAAAGAGAGTGAATTTGGCGAAATTATAGATGACGGTACTGGACAACGAATTTTCTTGCATCTTTATGGTAACTTAGATAAGCTGAAATACAAATGGGATGCGAATGCAAATAAAGCATATAAAGAAGAACAGCGAGAAAAAGAAAAGCAAAATGTAAAAAGCATTCTTAAAACAGAATTGGGAATGTTTAAGGGTGACACAACTGTTGGTACATACATAGAAAAAGAAAAGCCGAAGGAGCGCCTTGAGATGATTTTTCACAACCAAGAGGAGGCGGTTGAAGAGGATTTGCCAAAAGAAAAGAAAAAGTTGAAGAAACTCTTCGGTATGGATTTGGAGAAAATGCGAAAAGAAAATTCGAAAGAGGAAGAACTCGAATTTACAATTGACTGATGCTATGAAGATGAATTTATATTCGAATAAACAAAAATGGAAAATAGCACTTCTGTTGATTGCAATTCTAATGGTTGCAGCTTCTTTGCTTGTTTCTAATGAAATCGTAACGAAAGTAAGAGAGCGCGAAAAAGAGCGCATAACACACTGGGCTGATGCCATTCGAAAAAAAGCAGATCTAGTCAACTTAACCAATCGAACTTTTGATGAGTTGCGTGAAAAAGAGCGTCAAAAAGTTGAACTTTGGGCAAAGGCCACACGCGAATTGGCAAAACCAACGCTTGACTTCAACATCAATATGGATTATACTTTTCTCTTGGAAATTATTCAAGGAAATGATGATATTCCCGTGATTTTGATGGACAGAAAAGACAAGGTTCTGAGTCACATTAATCTTCCCTTTGCCAAAGATTCACTCAAAGCAGCGTATCCTAAATTATCAGATGCAGAAGTGACGAAATTATTCAATGACTCGCTTATAGCGTTGAGTTATGTTTGGGCAAATTCTCACGAGCCAATTCAGGTTGAAGTTTACAAAGGAATTAACCAACGTTTCTTTTACTATGATTCAAAAAAATTGGGAAGACTAGAGCTTCAGAGAGATTCATTGATTCAGGCGTTTAACCGTGAGTTAATTGACAATCGTTCGCTGGTGCCTGTTGTTTTTATTAATAAAAAGACGCGCAAAATTATTGAAACCAGCATTGATAGTCTTAAACCGTTTATCGGTCAAATTCACCCTATGGAACTGCAAGTACTGAAATCCACAGCAGATTCTTTAGAGATAACTTTCCAAGAATACCAAGAAGGGGTTGTATATTTTGACGAAAGCGAGGAACTGAAACAATTGAAATACTATCCCTACCTCCAATTTGGGATGATTAGTTTGTTTATTCTCATTGGTTATTTAGTCTTTAGTACATTCAGAAAAGCAGAGCAAAATCAAGTGTGGGCAGGAATGGCAAAAGAAACTGCACACCAACTTGGAACGCCACTTTCTTCACTAATGGCTTGGATTCAACTTCTTGAAGGTAAGGGAGTGCCCAAAGAAGATTTGGACGAAATGAATAAGGATATTGATCGTCTTTCAATCATTGCGGATAGATTCCAGAAAATTGGTTCAGGCGCAATGCTGAAAGAACAAGATATTATTCAAACAACAAAGCATGTGACCGATTATCTTCGTTCTAGAATTTCAAGCAAAATTAAGTTTGAGATGATTCATTCAGAACCTGAAATAATTGTGTTACACAACGCTCCTCTTTTAGAATGGGTAATTGAAAACATTTGCAAAAATGCGGTCGATGCGATGGAAGGGGGAGAAGGAGAGCTTACGGTACTTGTAGAACGCGGACCTAAGAAAGTCTATATCGACATCACCGACACAGGAAAAGGAATTCCACCAAAAATGCACAAAACGATTTTCCAGCCTGGATTTACGACAAAAACACGCGGTTGGGGACTTGGCTTGTCACTTGTAAAGCGCATTGTAAAATCTTATCACAAGGGCAGTGTTTTCGTGTTGCGCTCTGAACCTGGAAAGGGAACAACTTTTAGAATTAGTATTCCAGGAAAAAATAAATAGAACGAGATGAACAAACCAGTAGTTTTTGGATTAATAGCATTTTTAGTAATCAATTTGGCTACACTTTTTTTGCCCATAGAGCTTTATGATGGGGAAGCAGTGTATACTTCAGGAGAAACAACGGATGAAAAGTTGAGCTTGTCTTATTTGATTAATAAAGAACAAATTATTTCAGAATTAAATACGACAGAGATGGTTGATCTTCGCTTAAAAGCTATTGGTTGGATTCTTGTTTTTATAGTCAATTTTGGACTACCTTTACTGATAGGATATCGTGTATCAATTTATCAAAAACAGCAATATAAAGAATAGCTTATGAATAATACATCTTCTAAATGGGCTAATTACAGCATTATTATTGCAGCAATTTGCTTACTGATCTATTTTGGAGGCAATATAATTCTGCCCTTTGTTTTTGCAATTTTCATTACTATTCTCATGTTGCCAATGGTTAATTTTTTGGAGCGAATCCATTTTCCAAAATGGTTGGCGGCTTTGTTTTCAGTTTTGTTGATTACTGCCTTTATTGGGGGGATTGGGTTTTTTGTGTATAACGAAATAATCTATGTGATACGTGATTTGCCTCAATTGATTCAAGAGAATACAGGAAAAGAAGCAGGGGAAGCTGAAGAATGGATTGCAGGTCTTGATTTGGGGTCAAAAATTCAGTCTTTGTCTAGCTATATAGTGACAAATTCGGCTGAATATCTTCAGTCTTTAGTCGCATATGTTTCTTCTACACTTATGATGATTGTGACTATTCCAGTGTATGTCCTTTTCATGTTAATTTACAGAGAACGAATAGATGTGTTCATTCAATACAAATACAAGAACAATTTAGAAAATGCAAAAGAGGTTGCCGTGAAAATCAGCAAATCAATTCAGCGCTATATAGTTGGATTATTCTTTGTTGTGTTGACTGTAGGTATATTGCTGTCAACAGGATTATATTTCCTAGATATTCCTTATTGGCTACTGCTCGGCATTATTTGTGCTTTGTTGACTCTTCTTCCATATATCGGAGTAATTATCGGGGCATTACTTCCATTGACAATTGCATTTCTCACAAAGGACTCACTGTTTTACCCCATTAGCGTGTTGATACTGTTTGTTTTGGTTCAGTTTTTAGAAGGAAATCTGATTACTCCTAAAATAATTGGAAATGCAGTAAATATTAACCCAATTGTATTGATCTTGGGCTTATTACTTATGGGGGCGCTATCAGGTATCCTCGGACTGGTACTCATTATCCCAATGTTAGCCGTTTTTCGAATTTTGCTTGACTCCAGCGAAGAACTCAGGCCCTACGGAAAGTTAATGGAAAATGAGGACGAAAACTAGGTATAGATGTTAGACAAAAGACCTTTGATCATCATTTTAGCGAACTTACTTATTTTTAATATTAAGGGAGTTTAGTGTAGATTAAGTGTCATTAGTTCTCAATCTTAAAGTCGTGAGTCTAATTCAAGAACAACGACCTAAAGTCCCCAGTAGCAAGCGAAATATTTAACGTCGCCGTTATATAATCCAGTTTGGCATTCAGCAAACGACCTTGAGTTAAAACAATAGCGAACTGTATTTCACGCAACTCTAGTGGAGTTAATGCTCCTGCTTCAAAGGCTTTTTCCATTATACGCGCAATTTCTTCAGTGTCAAGTGCATTTCTAGATTCAAATTCTAAATTTCGGATAGCCCATTCATATTCCACAAACGCATTTTTCAATTCTGCCTGAATTTGGAGGGTCTGCTGTTCTTCAAAGAGCTGGGCATTTTCAATTTGCAGCTTGGCGTTTTTAGATCCTTGCATACGGGTTAATCCGTCAAGAATGTTCCATCTCAAAGTCAATCCGAATTGCGGACCGAAACTCCTGTTTGAAAGTAAGAAGCCAACTTGATTTTGCGAACTCCCATAGTTGTACCCTGCGTAAAATGCGAGTTGTGGGTAATAGCGACTTAACACTTCTTTATGCTCTTTTTCACGAATGGCAAGGTTGACTTTTGATTGCATTATGCTGGTGTTTTGTTGAATAGCCGTTTCTTTTACTTGCTCCCATGAAAGTTTTGAAATAGTATCGGGTAGACTTCCCTCAATTTCTAATTTGTTATCAGGACTCCGTGCAAGTAAGGTGTTCATTTCAGCTTTGAGTAATTCAATAGCACGTTGATTTTGTAAATATATGGCACTATCAGCAGTTAAATCTAAGCGAACTTGAACCAATTCCATTTCACTTGAAGCACCACTTTTCAAACGTGTTTCAAGTTGATCTTTTCGTTCTATTGACAGCGTGATAGATTGTGTGTAAACTTCACTCATATCCTGTAATAGCAACAACGTATAATATGCCAACGAAGCTCTGTAAATCTTCATTTCCATTTCGGCAATTACGTTGTATCGGGCGTTTTCCTCCAACAAATCAAGCTTTTTGTCCGTGACAAACATTTTGAAACCGTCAAAAAAGGTCCAATTTAGCATTGCTTCAGCTGAAAAAGATTGATTTCTTGCGTTGTCCGCCTCGTTAATTTGTCCGCTCAAAAATTCTTGTCGCGCACTATTTACTGTCCAGTTTTGTTCAGCTAACACAGAAATCTGTGGAAGATAACCAGCTGCTCCGGGATTATTTTCGTTTGCTGCAATTGTTTCCTCATTGCGCAAAATTCGAATTCCATAGTCATTCTCTAACATTCCGGATATATATGTTTCCAAAGTAAAAGAATCCTGCGCAAATGAGTGAATTCCGATTACCGATATGACAACAAAAATCAATGCTTTCATAATTTCTTCTTTCTCGTTAAATACACATATAATCCGGGTATGACATAAAGCGTTAATACCAAAGAAAATGTTAAACCACCAATTATAGAAACTCCCATTGGGATGCGACTTGTTGCGGCGTCACCAAATGCCATGGCAATGGGCAGAGCACCAAGTATTGTAGCCATTGAAGTCATTAGAATCGGTCTAAAACGCTGAGCGGAAGCATCGAGCACAGCATCTAAGGCACTTAATCCTGCTTCTTTGCGCTGGTTGGCGAACTCCACAATCAAAATACCATTTTTCGTGACCAGTCCCACAAGCACAATTATTCCAATTTCAGAAAAGATATTTAAGGTATGCCCAAATAACCACAACGTTAATATCGCACCTGCTAAAGCAAGTGGAACGGTGAGCATGATGACAAGTGGGTCTGAAAAACTTTCAAATTGTGCTGCCAAGACTAAATAAACTAAGATTAAGGCAAGTCCAAATGCAAATGCTAAACTACTTCCACTCTCCATAAATTCTTTTGACGTTCCTGTGAGCGCTGTAGAAAAAGTATCATCAAGTAGTTCACTTGCTATTTTATCCATTGTCTCAATTCCATCTCCAATTGTTTTACCTGGAGCCGGATTTGCGGATATCGTTGCCGATACATATCTGTTGTAACGATAAAGTTGAGGTGGACTTGATGCATCTGTAATGGTCACAAGATTATCTAACGGAATTAACTGACCAGTCGAATTTCGAACGTGCACTCTAGTTAAATCTAAAGGATCGTCGCGGTCTTCTTTTCGAGCTTGTCCTATAACTTCGTACTGTTTACCATTCATTATAAAATAGCCAAAACGTTGTCCTGAGAAATATAATTGCATGGTTTCTGCAATATCGCGAACAGACACTCCCATACCAGCTGCCTTATCCCGATTTATTTCAACTTGTAACTCAGGTTTGTTGAATTTCAAATCGACATCTACAGTTTGAAAAGTTGGGTCTTGCGAAGCTCGCAAAAGGAACTCAGGTAATACTTCTTCAAGTTTTTCAAGTGTTGGCGCTTGTAATACATATTGTACAGGTAATTGTGCAAAACGACCACCTCCAATAGTCTGCTCTTGTGAAACGAAAATGCGCGCGAAATTGTAGTTCTTAAGTTTAGCACTTATATCATCTACGATTTCTTGTTGACTGCGGTTTCGTTCATTTTTTGGAACAAGGTTTACACGAACAAAACTTGAATTTGCAGAAACTGATGCGCCAAACCCAGGTGAAGTAACTCCCAGTAAATTGTCTTTTTCAGATAGGGTATCTGCAAGAGCGATTAATTCATTTTGAAATAAGTCCATTCTTTCATAGGAAGTACCTTCAGGAGCTGTTGCGCGAATTATAAAACGACTTTTGTCTTCCATTGGGGCAAGTTCTCGCTGCAAGTTCATGCCGACTAGGAAAATAATTAAAACGGAAAAAGCCATCCATATAAAAGCTATCCAAGGGCGTTTCATAAAACGATTCAGTGAATTTTTGTAGCCATTATTCATTCCATTGAAAATGGGTTCGGTAACTCTATAAAACCACAGCTCTTTTTTGCGCTTTCTCAATATTCTCGAACTCATCATTGGAGTCAAGGTCAACGAAATAAAAGAGGAAATAATTACCGCTCCAGCGACGACAATTCCAAATTCACGAAACAGTCTACCTGTTAATCCATCCAAGAAAATCACGGGTAAGAAAACGGCGGTCAGCGTTATCGTTGTTGAAACAACTGCAAAAATGATTTCTTTTGAACCTTTATGAGCAGCATCAACAGGTTTCTCTCCTTTTTCTACTTTCGAGTAGATGTTTTCCATCACCACAATTGCATCATCGACAACTAAACCTGTGGCAAGCACTACTCCTAAAAGAGTTAATATGTTAATCGAAAAGTCCATCATATACATGATGAAGAAGGCACCGATCAGTGAAATCGGAATAGCGATTATCGGAATTAAAGTTGTACGCCAATCTCGGAGGAATAAGAAAATCACCAATAAGACGAGTAAAAACGCAATCACAACGGTTTCCTGCACTTCGCTGATAGATTTTCGGATGTTTACTGTGCTATCTAATGCCACACCAAGTTTAACATCTTCAGGAAGCTCCTTTTTAATTTGCTCCACACGACGATAAATTTCATCTACAATTTCAATGTAATTTGATCCTGGTTGTGGAGTTATGGCGATACCAATCATCGGCACTCCGCCATTTCCACGTAGCAAGGTGCGCTCATTGAGCGGTCGTAATTCTGCTGAACCGATGTCTTTCAATCGGATTATTTGACCTCCTTCTTCTGCTACAATCAGGTTATTGAACTCCTCAATTGTGGTTAAGCGGCCAAACGTTCGAATAGTTAGCTCTACATTTTCGCCGTCAATTCGCCCAGATGGCAATTCCACATTTTGTGTGAGTAATGCATTGCGCACATCGGTAGCTGTCACATTCTTTCCCGCCATTTTAAGCGGTTCGAGCATCAACTTCATGGAGAATCTTTTCTCTCCCCAAATATTGATTTTACTCACTCCTGGAACGGTCTGCAAACGCTCTTTAAAGACATTTACTCCGAGCTCAGTAAGTTCTAACAAATTTTTAGAATCTGATTGAACAGTCAAAGAGAATATCGTTTCCGCATCGGCATCAGACTTTGCAACGATGGGAGGGTCTGCATCGGGCGGCAAGTTTCTAATCGCAGCGGCAACTTTATCTCGCACATCATTCGCTGCGCCATCCATGTCGCTACTTAATTCGAATTCCACAGTAATAGTGCTTCGCCCATCGCTACTTACAGAAGTCATGGTTCGAATTCCCTGAACTTCATTGATAAATTCCTCTAAACGCTCAGTAATTTGCGATTCGATAATATCGGCATTAGCGCCAGGGTAGTTTGTAGTTACAGTAATTATTGGCGGGTCGACCGAAGGAAACTCTCGCACGCCAAGGTAATTGAACCCAATGAACCCAAAAATAATGACCATAATAGACATTACGGTAGCTAAAACAGGACGATTTATACTCAGTGAAGCAATATTCATACTATTCAGCTTTTCCTTTTACATCCATACCTTCACGGATCCCTAGTAATCCACTTATCACAATGGTGTCACCTTGTTTAACATCTCCCCACACTTGAACTTCGTCTTTCGTTCTGATACCAGGTTCAACCATTATGCTCTTTGCTTTTCCATCCTTGATTAGCCAGATTTTTTGTCCTTTTAAAACAGGTACAAGGGCTGTTGTTGGAATCATGATACTGTTTTCGTCTTTTCCTAGATTGTAGGTTATTTCCACATAACTTCCAGGAAAAACGGTAGATGAACCGTTCATTTCTGCTCGAGCGGTTAACATTCTGGTATTTGCATTAACAATGGGCTCTGTTGCATATACCTTAGCAGAATGTGATGTAGAATCTGTTGATGTGCGCAAAGTTATTGTGGTTCCGGACTGAACTCGGTGAGCATAACGCTCGGCAACCGAAAATTCAATTTTTACTTTATCATCTTGTGCAATGGATACAATTTTATCAGCAGGAGTGATATAGGCTCCTTCACTTATTTGTCGCAGCCCTAATCGACCTGAAAAAGGTGCTCGAATGGTTCCCTTGCTAATCTGAACACTGATGTAATCAATTTGCGCTTGAATATTGTTTAAACGAGATTGAACTTGTTCGTATTCTTCCATACTAATCGCCTTACTGTCCAAAAGTGATTTTTTTCTTTTCTCGTCTTTTTGAGCAAGATCCAAATCCACTTTCAATTGATTGCGTTGCGCTTCAAGAATTTCTGTGTCTATTCGCACAAGTAATTCTCCTTTTTTTACTCGCTGCCCCTCACGGAAATTGATACTCACTACACGACCCGAAATCTCACTGAAAATTTCGACACTCTCAAAAGGCAACACAGTACCTGGAATTTGAATCACATGATTCATTGGGATTTCGTTTGCTACGACAAAATCTACTTTCAATTCTCCTGGGCCATTTTTTGATGACTCAGGTGAATCATCTTTACAAGCTGAGAAAAGAAGTAGCCCAATCAGTGGGAATAATTTATTTATCGTTTTCATTTTTTTCTGCTATTTTATCATAGTGTAAAGCAATACGATCTCCAGGAATTTCTTTTAGTTTATTTCCGAGTTCCTCTATTTCATCTGCAAAAGTTGAATTATCTACAAATGAAAGAAATACCTTGTCTGTTTCAACTATTGCTCGCCCAATTTTTTCTACAAAAGGCTCCCCTTTTTTTGTTACATATAATAAATGACAACGTCTGTCATCTGGATTTGTTCTTCGTTTTACAAAACCTTCTTTTTCCAAATAATCTAGGATACGTACAACGGTAACTTTATCTGCATTTAAAAGTTCAGCTAATTGTTGTTGTCCAATCTTACCTGAATATTCTGCTATAAGCCAAAAAGGATAAAAATACCTTTCGATAGGTAAATCTGTGAGGCGTTTACTTAGAATACTGATATACTGCCTTGTAAGCAAGGCAAAAGTGAGTCCTAGTGGCGCAGAATTTTGTTGCATATATTTAGTTACCCTGTAATTAGTTTACAAAGTTAACTAATATTTTGTGCGAGAATGTTAAATGTTCTAAAAGGAATATGTTTGAGTTGTAAGTAAGCTGTTTTTAGGCTGTTAGAAGTTAGAATTAATTGCTACATTGCCTCCAGTGGTAGGGGGCCTGACCCGCCTCTACAGGTTTTAAGTCTATCTTCTAAAAGCCTGCCCAGATTATTGTGGGGTCTTTTGTCTTGAAATTTGCAGCCTAAACCTTATTCACCAAACAAACCAGCTTGATTGAAGCCAAGATTTTTCCCCAAATGTTTATATGCTTTGTCGGTAACTTTACGTCCTCTGGGAGTACGCATGATGTATCCCTCCTGAATAAGGAAAGGTTCGTACACTTCTTCAAGCGTTTCGGCATTTTCACCAACTGCAGTCGCAATAGTTGAAAGTCCGACTGGGCCTCCGCTAAATTTATCGATGATGGTGGACAAAATTTTGTTATCCATCTCATCAAGTCCGCTCTTGTCCACATTCAATGCCTCAAGCGCTATATTGGTAATCGCTGTATCAATTGTACCTGTACCTTTAATCTCGGCAAAATCACGTACACGACGGAGAAGTGCATTGGCAATACGTGGTGTTCCCCGGCTTCGGCTTGCAATTTCGTATGCGGCAGGTTGATCGATTCCAATTTTCAAAATACTTGCCGAACGCTCAACAATATCAGTAAGTGTTTTGGAGTCGTAATATTCTAAACGCGAATTGATTCCAAAACGTGCACGAAGAGGTGCTGTAAGCAAGCCAGAACGTGTCGTTGCACCAATTAATGTAAAAGGATTTAGGACTATTTGAACCGAACGTGCATTGGGACCTGTGTCAATCAAAATATCGATGACATAATCTTCCATTGCACTGTATAAATATTCTTCAATAACAGGTGACAGTCGGTGAATCTCGTCTATAAACAACACATCACCTTCCTCAAGATTGGTTAAGAGCCCAGCTAAATCGCCTGGTTTGTCAAGTACAGGACCTGAAGTAACCTTAAATCCAACCCCCAATTCGTTTGCAATGATATTAGCAAGTGTAGTTTTTCCTAATCCCGGAGGACCATGAAGTAAAACGTGATCAAGGGATTCACCTCTTTTTTTGGTTGCTTCAACGAATACCTCAAGATTTTCCAACACCTTTTTCTGACCAGTAAAATCGTCAAATTTCTTAGGACGAAGTACTTTTTCAAATTCTCTGTCCTTTCCTGAAATCTCTTCTGATCTATAGTCGAATGTATCCAATGTTGTAATTCGTTTGGTCAAAAATAGTAAAAAGCAAGGACAGAACAGCGACAAAAAGAGAATCAAATCTTAATTTGAGTTTAGTATTCGAAATATTGCGTTAATTTTATCCTTCGAAATTGATTTTACAAACAAGATGGCAAATATACACGATTACGATTTTTCAAATAAGCGCGCATTAATCCGCGTTGATTTTAATGTGCCTTTAAATAAAGAAACGTTTGAAATTACAGATGATACACGCATTCGTGCCGCACTGTTAACTATAAATCACGTGTTGAAAAATGGTGGTAGTGTAGTATTGATGTCTCATTTAGGACGTCCAAAATCAGGACCTGAGACTAAATATTCGCTCAAGCATCTTGTTTCTCATCTCTCTAAATTGGTTGGTAAGCCAGTTCAATTTGCTGATGACTGTGTAGGGGAGAAGGCATGGACGCTTTCTAAAAACCTAAAGGCTGGAGAGATTTTGCTTCTTGAGAACTTGCGTTTTTATTCTCAGGAGACTGCAGGAACGGAAGGTTTTGCTCAAGATTTGGCAAAGCACGGAGATTGTTATATCAACGATGCGTTTGGAACCGCTCACCGAGCACATGCCAGTACAACTGTTGTGGCAAAATTCTTCCCAAATGACAAAATGTTTGGATTCCTTATCGAAAGTGAAATAGTTGCTGTAGATAAAGTATTAAACAGTACTGAAAAGCCACTTACTGCAATTGTGGGTGGAGCTAAGGTATCTTCAAAAATCACCATTATCACTAAGTTGCTTGAAAAAGTAGACAACTTGATTGTTGGTGGTGGAATGGCTTATACTTTTGTTAAAGCTCAAGGTGGTGATGTCGGGAGTTCGTTGGTTGAAGATGATTTTCTTGATACGGCTCGAGACATTATGAATCAAGCCAAAGCAAAAGGAGTGAATATCTATTTGCCTGTTGATACTGTCGTGGCGAATAAGTTTGAGAATGAAGCCGAGAGACACGTATGTCCTACAAATCAAATTAAAAGTGGTTGGATGGGACTTGATATTGGCGAAGAATCTGCTGAGATTTTTTCTGAGGTAATCAGAAACTCAAAATTGATACTTTGGAATGGACCTATGGGTGTATTCGAGTTTAGCAATTTCAGTCAGGGAACAGTTAGTGTAGCCATGGCTATCGTCGATGCTACTGCGCAAGGAGCATTTTCGCTGATTGGTGGTGGTGATTCTGTTGCTGCAATAAACAAATTTGAGTTAGCTGACAAAGTGAGTTATGTGTCCACAGGTGGTGGAGCGATGTTGGAATACCTTGAGGGAATTGAACTTCCAGGAATTCGCGCTATAAATGAAAACTAATTCTCTAAGAATACAATAAGATTTAATCTCAAGCGTATATTTAGGGTCATAAACATAAATTTTCGCCATTTTTGGCAATTATTATATTGATAACTACATGGAATTTAAAAAATTATCCATTCTTATTCCTGCTTATAACGAGGAAAATACAATTCAAGTCATCCTTGAAAAGGTAAAAGAAGTTGAATTAGATCATGGGATTACGAAAGAAATTGTAATTGTAAATGATGCCTCAAAAGACAAAACGGTTGAGCGTATAGAGGATTATATTGCGAGAAACCCTGAAATGGATATTCGATTTTTTAGTCAGGAAGTAAACCAAGGAAAAGGTGCTGCAATCAATCGTGCTATACAAGAGTGTAGTGGTGATTATCTCATTGTTCAGGATGCGGATTTGGAATATGATCCTACTGAATACAATCTATTGATTAAGCCAGTTTTTATGGACAATGCAGATGTGGTCTATGGCTCGCGCTTTGTGGGGCATCATCCGCACAGAATTTTGTTCTTTTGGCATTCAATAGGAAATAAGTTTTTGACTTCTTTATCAAACATGATGACCAATCTGAATTTAACGGATATGGAAACATGTTATAAACTGATTCGCACATCAATTGCCAAATCGATTAAGATTAAGGAAAATCGCTTTGGAATTGAACCTGAGATTACTGCGAAGCTTGCGAAAAAGAAGGGAATCCGAATTTATGAGGTTGGAATTTCATATTACGGAAGAACCTATGAAGAAGGAAAGAAAATAGGCTGGAAAGATGGGTTTAGAGCCATCTACTGCATCTTTAAATACAAATGGTTTAACTAATGATATGACGAGCAAGAAATATTTACAATCATTGCTCGGATTGCTGAGAAATCATTTCAGTTTAGTATCACTGCTATTCATTATTCTCTTTTATATTGTCGCAGGGCAGAATAATAATCTTTGGCGAGAGAATCGTGTAATTCAAAATGATGTTGTTTGGTATTATTCTTATTTACCTGCTACGTTCATCCACAAAGATCCGCTTTGGGGGTTTTATAAGAAAGATAAAGAGCATTACGACTTAAAAGGGCAGTATTGGGCCTATGAAACTCCAAAAGGAGAATATGTTCCAAAAATGTCAATGGGTAAAGCGATGATGGACTTACCTTTTTTCTTTGTAGCGGATATTTACACAAATAACTTTTCAAATTCACCTCGCGATGGTTTTTCTAAGCCATATCAGTATATGATGATGTGGGCAACTGTTTTTTACGGTTTACTTGGGTTCATCTTTTTGTGGAAATGGCTTAAGCGATATTATAATGAGTGGATAGTGGGCTTTACGCTGTTGGCAATAGCGTTTGGAACAAATATGTATTTTTATTCAGTAAGTGAAGTGGGCATGTCGCATCCTTACAATTTCTGTTTGTTTGCAATGGCTTTGTATATCTACCCAATTTGGCTTGAGCGAGTTTCATTAAAGAAGTCTCTATTTCTGGGAATTGTGATAGGCTTGATGGTTCTGATTCGCCCGATTAATATCTTATTTTTACTTCCTTTATTTATCCTTAACAAACCAGTTAATTATACGTTCGTTGATTACATAAAACTCATTTTCCGTTCTAGAAACTTCTATTGCGCTGTGTTGTTCGCTTTTTTAGTTTGGATACCACAACTTTTGTTTTGGAAAGTACAGTCTGGACAATGGATGTATTACTCATATTTAAATGAACATTTTTTCTGGTTAAAGCCTCATGTATTTGATGGATTACTTTCTTTCCGAAAAGGGTGGTTTATTTATACTCCAATGATGATTATTGCTGCTTTTGGACTCTTGCGTTTGTATAGATTAAATCGTCTGGTATTTGTTGCTATTTCACTTTTCTTACCTATTTTTCTTTATGTTACTTTTTCTTGGTGGTGTTGGTGGTATGGTGGAGGTTTTGGCGCACGTACTCTGATAGATATTCTGCCTTTGATGGCATTTCCATTAGCGGCATCTTTTGAGTGGATGTCAGAAAAAAAATGGCGCAAGTCTTTGTTTATTTTCCCTATCTTTTTCATGTTGTTGAATTATGTTCAAAGTTGGCAATATGCAAACGGTATTATTCATTATGAAGCGATGACTTACGAGGGCTATAAGACCGTTTTCTTAAAAAGATATACTCCACATGGATATTGGGAACAATTAATCACTCCAGACTACGAAAACAGCCGACAACATGGTGAAGAAAGGGAGATCATTCCACTTCAATAAGCTAAGTGAATTTAAGCAATAAAAAAATGCGACCCTTTAAAAGGTCGCATCTTGCTTATTTTGATTGGTATAAATTCTATTATCTTGCTCCAATTCTAACCTGTGTACGATAATCTTTTACATCAGCGTATTTGATTAGTCCTTGAAGTGCATTACGAGATGCAGAAGAGAATAAGCGATTAGTCAGTTCTGTTTTAGAAGCAGAGTAATCTGTTGTTTCCATTGGTGCAATAGTTTCAGCAATCTTCACAACATATACACCTTGCTTACCTGCAATTGGTTTTGTTGTTTGACCATCTTTCAATCCTGAAAACAGAGCTCCAACAACTTTTGGTTCACTTCCACTGTTACCAATATTACCACTTGCAAAAGTCACTTCTGCGTTTTGTACAGGTACACTGAACTTAGAAGCTAATTTGTTAAGATCGCTCATTCCGCTCATCTCTTTAAGGTATTTATCAGCAATCACAGCATTCTTCGCGTCTGTTTCCATCAATTGTCTAGCATCTTCCATATCAGGAGCGCCATCTTCTTTTATTTTTTTCAATTGTACAATAACAAAACGGTTGCCGTCTCTAATTGGCTCACTAATATCTAAAACTTTAGCTCCTTTATTAAAGCCAAATCTCAATATTTGATTTTGAGCAACTGCAGAGAAACCACCTACTTGTGGATTTTCTAAAAATACAGTTACTGGTCTAACAAACAGGTTGCTGTCTTGGGCTACTTTTTCAAACTCTTCAGGAGTTTCATCAGCTAGCGACCAGAAATCTTTTGCTTTTTGCTCGTAATCTAATATTGTAGATTCTGAAGCTTGAACTCTTGAAGATACGATAGCAAGTTTAGGCAATTTAGCCTCACGTCTTCCCAATACTTCAATTATGTGAATTCCGTAAGTTGTTTGTACGCTTCCAAGTTTGTTTAATGGCTGATTAAAAGAATAGTCATTAAACTCAGTTACCATCTGTCCTTCTTGGAACCATTTGTACTCACCATTATTCTCAATTGATCCTGGATCTTCCGATACAGTTTTCACTAATTCTACAAAATTGTTTTTAGCTTTTATCACTTCAATAAGGCTGTCAGCTTTTTTCTGAGCATCTTCGAATGAAACACCATTGCTACCTGCAGATATTAATATGTGGCGAACCCACGCTTGCTTTTCATTTTCAAATCCAAGTACCTTAGCTAACTCAACTCGTTCTCCATTTACATAAGGACCTACAACGTCACCTGTGTTTGCAGTTTGAAATTTCTCATCTACAGACTCAGGATAAGTTCCCGGAGCACCTGGAGTTAAAGCAGATCTAAATGTTTGGTTGCGATCAAACACTTTCTCTTCAGAATTTATCATTACAAATAATGAATCTTGTTCTGATTTTGAAAATGCATCTTTAAGGTGTTCTAATCTAGCTGTACCTTGCTCTTTGTCTTCAAAAGTAGGTTTGATTTCCATAGTTACATATTGCAAAATACGTGAAGCTTTTTGCTTGTACTTTGCATCGTCTTTATGTGCATCGTAATATGTTTTGAATTGGTCTTCTGAAAGCGTCATATCCATTGTCTCTTGCGAAGTATATGGTCTGAAGACAAATGAAATGTTTTTCACTTCATTTTTAGTTGCGTAATCTTCTCTAGCTTCCAATGTCGTTACATAGTTACCTCTCTCAATTAGTGCAACGTATTTGTTTGCTTTTCTTTGGTTCGCAATTTCTTCACGAAGATTTGCCCAAAACTCAGCATAACTAAAATAAGTAGGTTGCCCACGTTCATCTACTCCGTTTTCAACTTGCTCACCTGCTTCGGCTTTGCTAATGAAATCTTCAAGAATATTCATGTCAACACCTGCTCCAAGTGAATCAGGGAAGTATTGCGCAATCATTGGATTTGGTTGTGCACCATTTGTTCCAAAAATAAATGCATCGATTTCATCTTCACCCACAGCTATTCCAAGCGCTTCAAATTCTTTCTCCAACAATGCTTGACGAACATATTCATTCCATGCTTTGTCCTCAGCATTTTTAGCGTCTTGGTCTGTAAATTCACGACCTTGTTGAGCTATTTGTTGTTTTTCACTATTAGTGAACAACTCAATCAATTCGGTTAGCTCTGCCTCGTCAATTGGCTCGCCGTAAATTTCACCACGAGGGTTTGATTCAGCAAATGAACCACCCATGTTACGAACGAACTCACCAAGAATGAAGAGTAACAGCGCTCCGCCGATTACTAAAAGGAGAAGACCAGACTTCTCGCGAATTTTTCCAATTGTTATCATTTTCTAAACTACTTTAGGGGTGCGAATATAAGAGTTGAATTTCAAATTTGAAAGTGTTTTGTAAGGTTTAATTGTCTGTGAGTGTAAGTTGCACCAAATCTACACGTCTGTCTGACACCTCAATTACCTCAATTTCACAATTATCGAGTGAAAAATGTGCTCCTTTTTCGGGAATACTTTCTAGATAATAAAGCACCATACCACCCAAGGTATCAAAGTCTTCCATCTCGGGTAAATTGAGATGGTATGTTTCATTTAAATAATCGATTTCTTGTCGCGCACTAAAGAGATAAGTGTACTCATCAATTTTTTCTTCAGTTAACTCTTCGTGATCATGTTCATCTTCAATCTCTCCGAAAATTTCTTCAATTAGGTCTTCAATCGTGATTAGTCCCGATGTACCACCAAATTCATCGACCACAATAGCAATGTTTCCAGATTGACGCGCAAACAATTCAAGCATTTCTTTTCCAGGCATAGCCTCAGGAACGACAGGAATTGGGAGTAGAATTTGCTTTATGGCTGTTGGTTTTTTGAAAAGTTCAAATGAATGGACGTAGCCAATTATATTGTCTATGCTATCTCGGTAAATAAGAATTTTTGACAATCCCAACTCCACAAATTTTGCGCGCAAAGTCTCGATGTCTTCGTCTAAATCCATAGCGACAATTTCTGTACGAGGAATCATGCAGTCGCGGGCTTTAATTTTAGAGAAATCGAGTGCATTTTGAAGAATTTGCATCTCATTGGTCAATTCTGACTCGTCTTTCATGCGCTCATTCATGTCGCGCACAAAATAATCTAGATCTACTTTTGAAAACACACGTTCTGTCTGCTTAGTGTCCATGCCGAAAATGCGCAAAAAGACATTTGAAATCATTAATGTAAAAGAGGTTGGAATATACAAAATCCAGTATATGAATATCAAAGGCAGAGCGATATAGCTAAGGATTCTGTTTGGATTGATTTGAAAAAAAGCTTTGGGTAAAAATTCTGCAGTAACCAGAATAAGAATAGTAGAGAAAATCGTTTGCACAATTAGAACAACGGCTTCGCTTGGAATAAACATTCCAAGTACTGGCTCGACCAGTAATCCCATGCATAGACCGTAGATTACCAAGGCTGCATTGTTTCCAAGAAGCATAGCGGATATAAAGCTTTCAGGGCGTTTTACAAATCGCGCTAAAATTTTGCCAGAAAATTTTCCTGAAGAGCGATCTAATTCAATTTTCAAACGATTTGCCGTAACAAACGCGATCTCAGTCCCAGAAAAAAAGGCTGATGCCACAAGTGACAGAAGGATATAAACGATTAAAAAGCCGGGGTCATCCATAATTTAATTCAGATTTACATCAAATCTTGTCCGATGTCTTTCCTGTAATACGCGCCTTCGTATTCAATTTTATCGACGTTGCTAAATGCTTTATCAAGTGCGACTTCAATTGATTTTCCAAGTGCAGTTACAGCTAGAACTCGACCTCCGTCTGTTTTAACAACAGGGCCGTCATAGCTGGTTCCAGCATGAAAAACTTGGCAATTTTCAACTTCATTCAATCCGTAAATTGTTTTGCCTTTTTCGTAAGCTTCAGGATATCCTCCCGAAACCATCATTACCGTTGCTGCAGCGCGTGGGTCAAATTCAATATCGCGTTCTGACAGCGTACCACTTGCCACACCTTCAAATAAGTCAAGTAAGTCTGACTTAATTCTAGGCAAGACCACTTCTGTCTCAGGGTCTCCCATTCTACAGTTATATTCAATTACGTAAGGTTCTCCCTTCATAGCCATTAAACCTATAAAGATAAATCCTTTATAATTAATATCCTCTTGTTGAAGACCTTTAATTGTAGGAATTACGATTTGATTTTCAACTCGATCCATGAATTCTTTAGTAGCAAAAGGAACAGGCGAAACCGCTCCCATACCACCAGTGTTTAATCCTGTGTCACCTTCACCAATTCGTTTGTAATCTTTAGCTGAAGGTAAAATCTTGTATGAATGTCCATCAGTCAAGACAAAGACAGAAAGTTCTATCCCTTTGAGGAATTCTTCAATGACTACTCTTGAGCTGGCATCGCCAAATTTTGCATCAACCAACATGTGGTTAAGTTCTTTTTTGGCATCTTTAATATTGTCTAAAATTAACACACCTTTTCCCGCAGCAAGTCCGTCAGCTTTAAGAACATAAGGAGGTTTAAGTTTGTCCAAAAATTTGTATCCTTCTTCGAGCGTATCTTTTGTGAACGTTTTATATTTAGCTGTAGGGATATTGTATTTTTCCATGAAAATTTTGGAGAAATCTTTACTTCCTTCGAGTTGTGCACCTTTTTTATCAGGTCCTATCACAGGAATGTGTTTGATTTCACTGTCTTGCTCAAAAAAATCGCGAATTCCTTTTACGAGAGGGTCTTCAGGTCCTACAACGACCATTGTAATTTTTTTCTCCAATACAAATGCTTTCACCGCGTCAAAATCATCTGCTTTAATCGGTACGTTTATTCCGTGCAGTCGGGTTCCTGCATTTCCTGGTGCAATATATAATTCTTCTAAATGTGAACTTTGCGCAATTTTCCAGCTAAATGCATGCTCGCGTCCTCCTGAACCTAATAATAGTATTCTCATTTTATATGGAAATCGAATTTTTTTTCAAAATTAATAATTGTTTGTCTAGTAATGGTTTATTTCACTCATGTATTCATGCACACGTTTTACACAAAACCATTTTAACTATTGTCTACGAATACTCGTCATCGAATAAACACTCCTTTTATCTCTAATAGAGGTACCGTCACAAAATTAGCTTCTTGTATTGTTTCTGGCAGGAAAATATATTTTTTGTCGTACATCACATCTCCAATCCAAAAGCTAACCCAATACTCGTTGTTCAATCCAAACAATTCGGGCATAATGGGTTCAATTTTTTTTGGTGAATTGGGTTTGATTTCATCTAAAAAATGGCGCAGAACAGACGTTTGGATAAGTTCATCCGAATCAGGATGGCGACCATAACCTCGTGCAGCAACTATACATCCTTTGAGTGTTTCAGCACGTTCGTTGATGAGGTACACATAGTGTTGAGGATGACCTTCTTCGTTTGTTTCAATAACTACAGCCACCCCAACTCCGTTAGCGGGATTACTTTTTAAAGACTCTTTCATAACTATTTAGTGTGCTTCCTTTGACAATCTTAATGCGGTGCGAAGATAAATAAACAAATCCGGAGGATGTCCAACTTGAGGGCGAATAATTGCAGGGAATTCATCTGCATCACTCGGCACTTTTTTGTAATCAGGTGTGCGATTATGTCCTGTTCGAACCACAATGATATTTTCTGAAGGAATTACGGCAATGTATTGCCCTTGAATTCCCCGCGCATATTTTATCGTGTCTACATCAGATGGCACAACCCACCAATGCAATCCATATCGCTGATTGGGTTTTTCGGAAAGGGTTTTTATAGCTGCCGGTGTAAACGTTTCTTTCATATACCATTCTGGTACAATTTGTTCGCCATCCCAATTGCCATTTTGGTTCACAAGAATTCCGATTTTAGCAAAATCTCGAGTGGTAGCGTAAAGGCAGCAATACCCCTTTTCAATTCCGTCTTCCTTATCAAGATTCCAATATGCAGGAGCACTTGTACCTATTTTTGACCAAATCTTTTCTTGAAAATAACTGCTCAATGTTTCACCTGTTGCTTTTTCTAATACTAAAGTAAGTAACTGGGTACTACTGCTGATGTAATCGTAATACTCACCTGATTTGCGTATCGGTTTTTGCTGTAACACTTTATTGCGCAAATCTTTACCATAATAAGCCTCTGCATTGTCCGAGAATGGATTTCCGCCACTCTCATGCCAGTCCAACCCTGGACTCATGGTCAATAAATGGCGTATTGTAATTGGTCGTAAGTCATCGGTGTCAAACTCGGGAATGTATTTTGATGCGGATTCATCTAGTCCGCTAATGAGACCTTCTTCAATAGCAATTCCAATCATAAATCCAACCATGGATTTGGCTGTGGAAAATGTATTGGAAACGGTGTTCACATTGTGATCACCCCAATATTTTTCAAATAAAATAGTGTCGTTTCGCATCACTAAATAAGAAGTGGTTTCCCAGTCCTTCATGTGTTGCTCTTCTTCATCTGTAAGAAATAATTTTTGACTGTCAGTATGTGTGTTGAGAATGAGTTCTTTTGGAGCGTGTTCAATTGTGCGATACGGGAATAGCTCCAAATCGTAAATCCCTGGACCCTTTTGTCCGATGAAATAAGTCTTTGATAACGCAGTATAAAAATACCACTTTCCTGTTACGGCGATATAGATGTTAAGTCCTATTATCGCCAGAAGCAATACAAGAAGAATCCGTCGAAGCCATTTCATAATGTTAGTCCCTTTTCGTAGTTGTGTTGACATAAGAAAACCCAAATTGTTCTGCGAGTTTATCCATTAACACACTTTTTACCTCATTCATAGGTATCTCTCTCCCCAACTCGCGTTGCAATGAAGTTACAGATTTATCTTCTATTCCGCAAGGAACGATGTGATTAAAATACGAAAGGTCAGAATTGATGTTGAATCCGATGCCGTGCATGGTTACCCAACGAGATGATTTTACGCCCATTGCGCAAATTTTCCTTGCCGTAGGTTTGTCACCATCCAGCCACACGCCTGTCATTCCGTCAACGCGACCGCCTTTCAGACCATAATGTTCTAAAACTTGAATGACGGCCTCTTCCAAAAGGCGCAGGTATTTGTGGATATCGGTAAAAAAATGGTCTAAATCGAAAATAGGGTAGGCAACTAATTGACCTGGTCCATGATATGTGATATCCCCACCTCTGTTGATTTGGTAAAATTTGGCGTTGTTTTCAGTAAGTTTTTCCTCGTTCAATAAAAGGTTGGCTAGACTTCCACTTTTACCCAATGTATAGACATGAGGGTGCTCGACAAACAAGAGATAATTTTGCGTAGGTTCTGTTTCAACGCCATTTCGCTGTTCAATTTTGCGTTCAATTGTAGCCCTGAAAAGTGTTTCCTGATAATCCCATGCTTCTTTGTAGTCCATGAGACCTAAATCCTGAAAGATGACAGTTTTGTTCATTTTAGAATTTACCCAACTCACCTTTTAAATAATCGATAACAGGAATGGCAATAGGGTCAACCGATTTTATTTCAGATAAATACAAAGATGCCCAGTCAATCAAATGAATGAAATAGATGGACTCTTGTGTCATGCTTTCCCCCTTTGCTTCTACAAAAAATGCCTTTGCACCTTTTTCCTCCATCACTTCTTTCGATAGATTCAAACGAAATGCATTTCTGTCGTACATGTTGGTGTTAATTAAGAAAATTGGAGCAAACTTTTCACTTCCCCCAGACCAACCAACTAATTCGTTGTGATTCATTTCAGGAATGACATGATGCCAACATAATACTTTTGCATTTTCATTCAATTGTTGACGTGCACGTACAGCAATTCCCTCAAACATCGAAGTTGCGTAGATAATTGGCATTTTACCATACAAGAAAGTAGCTAATTTTTTTGCTTCAGAATGAATTTCATCAATGTTATCACTGATTAATTTGATTGAAGATTCTAGCTGGGCAGTATATCGAATGGTAACAAGTTCAAGTTTTTCAAAAATAGCCACAAGCTGAACAAGCGAAAAAGCCAATGCCGAACGTGGAGGGTTACCTCCAGGAACGATGATTGCATCAAAATTGTGCTCTTTTGCTAATTGAGCTAATTTTCCTCCTGAGCAAATAGCCACAACGTGCGCGCCTTTGTTGAGACCGTCTTCTAACGCAGATAATGTTTCTTCGGTGTCGCCTGAATACGATGAAGCGATAAGCAATGTGTGCTCGTCCACAAAATAAGGCAATACATAATCATTCACACATACAAACGGAACACTTAAATCATCAGAAACCCATTGACTGACAATTTTGCCGCCAATTCCCGATCCTCCCATTCCGCAAACGACTACATTGCGAATTTCTTTCGAAAGGGGTTTAAGTTCAATTTTACCTGCAATTTCAAGCGCAGTAGAAATATTTTTAGGGAAATCCTGGATCAAATTACGCATTGTAGTCTCATTCATGGGTCAAAGATAAAAAAGCTTTGTTTGTTTATCCCTCTATTCAACGTAGAAAATTGGTTTTTCGTTGCAGAATTTGTGAAAAAATGAAAAAATATATTTCAAATTATATTGTTCAACGAACTTTTTCTTTTTGAATGAGGGTAAAAAGTCAATCGATTCAGTGATTAAAAGCCTTGAAAAATCAGGAATTTCGGGTTTCAAACAGCATATCGTTTCGACTTCAAAAAAAAGAATCAAACAACAACTTAAAATGACGGCAAATTGCGTAATTTTGCGCCCTATGAAGAATATTCGTAACTTCTGTATTATTGCACACATTGACCACGGTAAGAGTACCCTGGCGGATAGATTATTGCAAACGACTGGTACTATATCGGATCGTGACATGAAAGCTCAAGCGCTTGACGACATGGATTTGGAGCGTGAGCGTGGAATTACAATTAAAAGTCATGCCATTCAAATGAATTATCATTTTGAAGGCGAAGATTATATTTTAAACTTAATCGACACTCCTGGACACGTCGATTTTTCTTACGAAGTTTCGCGCTCTATCGCAGCGTGCGAGGGTGCTTTATTGATTGTTGATGCAGCACAAGGAATCGAAGCACAAACGATTTCGAACTTGTACCTAGCGTTGGAACACGACTTGGAAATTATTCCGATTTTAAATAAAATGGATTTGCCAGGTGCAATGCCTGAGGAAGTTACGGATCAAATTGTGGAACTAATCGGCTGTTCGGCTGATGATGTGATTCCTGCTTCTGGTAAAACCGGACTAGGAGTTGACGCAATTTTGAAAGCAATTATTGACCGAATTCCAGCTCCAAAAGGTGACCCAAATGCACCCTTACAAGCGATGATTTTCGATTCTGTTTTCAACCAGTTTCGTGGAGTTATCGCTTATTACCGTATCATGAACGGGACCTTGAGAAAAGGAGATAAAGTAAAATTTGTCAATACAGAACGTACATATAACGCCGATGATATCGGGGTATTGAAAATGGATTTACTTCCGAAAAAAGAAGTATGTGCAGGAGATGTAGGATATATTGTTTCTGGAATTAAGAGTGCAAATGAAGTTAAAGTAGGTGATACAATCACTACTGTAGCGAATCCTTGTACGGATGTTGTAAAAGGGTTTGAAGATGTGAAGCCTATGGTGTTTGCAGGAATTTATCCTGTAGATACAGAAGATTACGAAGAGCTTCGTTATTCGATGGAGAAACTTCAGTTGAACGATTCATCTTTGGTTTTTGAGCCAGAATCGTCTGCGGCACTTGGCTTTGGTTTCCGTTGTGGTTTCCTTGGAATGTTGCACCTTGAGATTATTCAAGAGCGTTTGGAGCGCGAGTTTAACATGACGGTAATTACGACTGTGCCAAACGTTTCGTATTTCGCTTATACACGTAAGAACCCTGATGAGGCGATGATTGTAAATAATCCATCTGAATTGCCTGACCCATCAACGTTGGAGCGAGTGGAAGAGCCATTTATCAAAGCGCAGGTTATTACTAAGTCGGAGTATATTGGTTCGATTATGACTTTGTGTATTGAGAAAAGAGGCGAATTGAGTAACCAAGTTTATTTGACTCAGGATCGTGTAGAGTTGACTTTTGAAATGCCTTTGGCAGAGATAGTTTTTGATTTTTATGACCGCTTAAAAACGGTTTCTAAAGGATATGCCTCGTTCGATTATTTCCCAATCGGATACAAAACGTCGGATTTGATTAAGATGGATGTCTTGTTAAACTCGGAGCAAGTGGATGCACTTTCGGCACTTGTTCACCGAAGCAACGCGTTTAGTTTAGGAAAACGAATTTGTGTGAAGTTGAAAGAATTAATCCCACGTCAACAATTCGAAATTCCAATTCAAGCTGCTATCGGAGCAAAAGTAATTGCTCGTGAAACAATCAAGGCACTTCGAAAAGACGTTACGGCAAAATGTTACGGTGGAGATATCTCGCGTAAGCGTAAACTTCTTGAAAAACAAAAAGAAGGGAAGAAACGTATGCGCCAAATCGGTCGTGTAGAAGTTCCACAAGAAGCATTTTTAGCGGTATTGAAGTTGAATGATTAATAACTTGGCGAAGAAAATCCAATTCACATGAAGATTTTACACAACCCACGATGTTCGAAAAGTAGAGAGACGTTAAAATTAATTGAAGACGCTGGCAAAGAAGTGGAGGTAATTGAATACCTCAACGACACGCCAAGCGTTTCCGAACTCAAATCCATTATCGAAAAGCTGGGAATCAAACCTCTCGATCTTGTTCGCAAGGGGGAGGATGTGTATAAAGACAATTTTAAAGGAAAAACGCTAAGTGATGACGAGTGGATTAAAGCAATGGTCAATAATCCTAAGTTGATAGAACGCCCGATTGTTATTTCTGGTAAGCAGGCTGTGATTGGAAGACCACCTCAGAACGTGTTGGAGTTGTTGTAAATTCTCAATTCTCAACGACGGGTGAATACTTCACAATGTCAATTCCTACACCGTTTGGGTCTTCAATTGCAAAATGTCTGTCCCCCCAAGCTTCATTTCGAAGATCAATCTTGATGTCTACACCTTTTTGCTTAAGCTCGTTGTATATTTTATCTACATCGTCCACCTCGATGGTTAGATATATTCCCTGACCTTGAAAAGGTTTGTGGAACAGCGGTTGTTGACTTGGGTGGTTAGGAAGTAAAAAGCTGATTTCGGATTCTTGATTAGGCGTATGGAGTAAAAGATAAAACTCGTTTTCAAAAGTTACGCCAAATCCCAACACATCAGTGTAGAACGCTTTTGTTTCAGCCAATTTTTCTGTGATAATACCTGCATTTAGTTTCATTTTTCGATGATTTTCAGTTGTTATACTTGTTTGTGAAAACACATTGATGCTTATGCAAATTACAGTAAGCACTAAAGTAATTCTTTTCATTTTAAGTGAATTTGATTTATGTTACAAAGTTCACTCAATTATGATTTGAAAAATAGTAAAAATCGGACAATTTTTATCTGCCAAACGCTTTACTCGGCGTCACACCATAAAGATTTTTGAATTCCTTAATAAAGTGAGATTGGTCGTAATACCCCACATCAAAGAAAAGTTTGTTTTGCCGTAAACTTTGCGTAGATGGCTTAGCATTCAAAATATGTTGAAAACGAACTACTTTGCTGAATGTCTTTGCCGTATCTCCAATATAAAACTCAAAAAGTCTGCGAAGCTGCCTTGTACTTATGCCAGTATCCAAGTCTTTTTCAATATCAATGACACCAAAGTTTTTCAGAATAATTTCCAAAGCTCCGTATAGTCTGTTATCATTATTGAAGGTTGTCTGTGCAATCTGATCTATAAAAAACGAATCAAGAGTTGTTTTGATTTCTGTCTGTTTTTGGGTTTCATTAAATCGATTGGTTATAAAGTCAGAAAAATGCGGAACGACAGTATGCAAGTGTTCGTATCGATTACTTAATTCTATTGCATTGACATTAAATAGTTGCGGAAACATCGTCGGTAAAAATCGAACCCCGACATAGTTGAACGTATCATCAAGAGGAAATTCTGTAAACTTCTTGCAGAAACCCATTACATAATTTTCTTGTGGATTGTTAAGTTCAAAGTAGATGTCAATGCATCCGTCAGCGACTACGCGGTAGTTAAATTGTTCCGATAGTTTTTGAGTAGTTTTGAGTTGCCAATAACAGTAAATGAATTGTTGAAGCTGAATATCAGGCAAAAACTCTGTGTAAGTTACATTATTAGCCGATTGTTTGACAGTAGGCTGAATGGGTCTGTATAAATGTCTTATTTCAGTTTGGGTGTTCACTTTGATGTGGTTGCAAGCGTGTTGATTAATCTACCTGTTGATATTTTTTCGAATTAAGCTTCTCAAATTCACCTTCATCTAAAATTTCAACTAACTCCAATTCGATTGGTTCGTTTTGACTTGGAATTATTCTTTTGTATTTAATCATTCCAATATCTTTTACATAGTAGGCATCTTGATAAAATATGTATTCAACATTATCATCTATATGATGGATCAAATAATCATCTCTGAATTTTGCTGCTCTATATTTTTTCCCATTGACTTCAATGTGCTCAAATTTAGAAAATGCCCGTTTCTTTTTAAATTCAAAGCTCCCGTATTTGTTGTTGTATTTAACCGAATATGCATAGTCTTTACTGTCATCCCATTTGTAAATGTCTTTTTCTAATACTTCTGCCTTAATTTCAATTGTAACACCATTATCATTTGTTTCAAAATCAGTGTAGGTTAATAATTCAGCTCCATCACTTTTCACTTTTTCAACAAAATAGTTGTAAGGATTAAGTTCTGAATTATAAGTGATTGTTATTATTTTGTTGGATTTAGGAATTGTTGTGACCTTCCAATATTCAATGTTAGTTACGTTGTTTTTATCAACGTATTTATAAATTTTGACCTCTTCTTGTGTTCTTATTGGATAGTAATAATCTTTTAAATTTTCTTGAGCAATACAACCTGAAAGAGTTAATGTTAAAAGAGATAGTGAAATTATATATTTTATCATTCTTGATTTTTTATTATTGAATTTCTAGGTAATATATGAAAGCCTTAGTTTCTCAAAAATAGGAAAAACTTCGAAAAGTGGATGTTGATTTGGGAGGAAGAGGTGGGGTAGACCATCCAAATTCAAATAATATTATACTTTGAATTTATACCTTGCAGTATTTTTATCCCCAAACTTCTCAATTAGCCCATTCTCCACCGCAAACTTTAAATCTCGGCTGGCAGTTGCTGAGGATATTTCTCTGAAATTTTTAAGGTATTCTTTTCGCGTAAAATAGTCCTCTTTTATTATTGACTTGAAAAGATTGATTCTGTCGATATTAAGCAGACTTATGTTCTGAATGTTTAATAATTCCTCCAATGATTTGAGAATGATTTCGAGGAGATATTCTATGAATAATGTGGATTCTCCAGTATTATCTGATTTTCGTAGGGCTTCATAATATTCGTTTTGTCGCTCTTTTATGACTGTTTCAATTGGTAAGAACTCGAACACTGGATAAGAATCTTTTAAAATCAGCGTTTGCCATAACCTCCCCATTCTACCATTACCATCAATAAATGGATGAATAAATTCCATTTCATAATGAAAAACACAACTCTTGATTAAAATCAATTCATCCTCGTCTTTGAGGTAGTTGAATAGGTCTTTCATCAACGGTTTGACCATTTCACTTGGTGGAGCGATATGAGCAATTTCAGCACCTTTTGCTATACCAACTGATTTACTTCTGAATCTGCCTGCCGAATCAACAAGTCCCTTCATTAGAATCCCATGAGCTTCACAAAATGAATCAATGCTAAGGGGATTCAATTTATCTAGATGGTCATAGACTGCAAGGGCATTTTTAACTTCAAGTATATCTTTTTCTGGACCTAGCACTCTTTTGTTTTCAACAATTGCAGTTATTTGTTCAATTGTCAAAGTATTGCCTTCAATTTCTAATGAAGAATGAATAGTCTGTATTCTATTTCTCTTTCTTAGTTCAGTGGGAGGTTTACTTAAATGTGTTGCATTTATTTCACCTATCTTCTCTGAAATCGAAGCAACTAATTTTAAAATCTTACTTGTTATGGTATAGGGTGGTTTCATTTATTACAAATCATGATAGTATCATATGACACTATCAAAGGTAGGGACATTATTTCAAATTTCAACAATTTGAATTAACTATATTCTCAATTCACGTCATACAAAAGGCAGGTTGAAAAGGCAAATTGTATTAGATTTTAACTATTCAAAAAATCTTTAAACTTTTTCATCGACAGGACTTTCCAAATCGCAAGTAAGCCTGCAATTACTTTTATTATCGTAGCAAATAATAAAATCATGGCGCTACCTGGCCAGTGCATGATTTTTAAAAAGCTCCCGGCAATCATCAATACAACACCAACAAGAAAAAGTGCGATTATATGTTTTACTTTCATTTTCATTTTGAATTAAATATCTCTATTACAAATACCTTATTTATGATGTTCAAATCGAAATAATTCATCATTTTTTAAATCAATTCTTAACCAATATATACCCATTCAACGACGTAGCAATCAAAAGCCAAATCAAATAAGGCAAAAGCAGGATTGAATTCAATTTCAGTGCGGGCCAGTAATAGAATAAGATGAATCCAATAAGAATCGTAAGCGCACCAATGATGAAGAGAGCCGACAAGACATTGTGATAATAAAAGAAGGTTGGGTTCCAACTTACGTTTAGAATCCATTGTACGGCAAATAGTAGAATGAGTAATTTCTTGTTCTCCACAACTGACCATGCACTAGCCATGTAAAAACTAAAACAAACCATGATTGTTGTCCATGCTGCTCCAAACACCCAGCCGGGTGGAGTCCATGGGGCTTTGTTTAAATCGGTATACCAATCTGATGGAACACCTTTGCTTGTAAACATTCCGCCTATTAAGAGTGCGCCAAAATTGAGTGCTAGAAAAATGAGCAGTTTATAAACCATGTTGTAATATTTAGAGTTGAATGTTTGTGAGACGGTTACTAATTGTTTAGCTTTTCTCATATCAACACATATTCTTCAAATATATGTTTTTTTCAGCATTGTCTGATAAAGAATGAGACCTCTCCCTGCGGTCGATTTAACGTTTTGACAAAAAAAAGAGCAGTACCTGACGCACTGCTCTATATTAAGTTTGTGATATAGCTTTTTAAGGAGCTACAATTGTATTGCTCTTCAGTGTTACAGCGGCAATACGGGCAAGTAATCGACCTTCAATTACAGTACCAGTGTTTACTGAAATAGATTGATCAGCCATTATGATTCCCTTAAACACGGTGTTTGTTCCAAGTGTTGCAGAAGTACCTACTTGCCAAAAGATGTTTGCTGCCGATGCGCCATTCTTTAAAATAATCTTGCGATCTGGTGATGTACTAAGCGTAGAAGCAATCTGAATGATAAAAACTGCATTTGAGTTGCCTTTTGCATCGAAAGTAAGGTCTCCTGAAGATATTTGAAGAGATCCGCTCGATTTGTAAAGCCCTGGCGTAAGTGTTAGACCGCCAATATTCCCAGCAAGAAGTACAATATCTGTTGATGTACGACCTGCAGCATCGTTATAAGCTACTGTCAAATCATTTTTTGCAGCAGTTAGTCCAGCCGCATTAGGAACAGAACCAGCAGGGCCTGTAGCATCTGTTGTGTATATCGTTCCTGTAATTTCTGTAGTACCAAACCCTGTAATCATACTCCCAGATGCAGGACTTAATCCTATATTACCTGTAAGCGCAGAGGTTGGGACATTTGAGATTAATGAACCAGCTAAAATAATAAAGTTGGATGTTGATCCGATGTTAACGGTTGCTTGAACTACCGTTTGAACGGGTATTGGATTGGTGTTAGGGTTGTTAACTTCATCTTTTTTGCAGCTTGAAAATACTACAGCCAAAGAAAGCACAGTTAGTCCTGTTAATCTTTTTAGTTTCATGTTATTAGTTAATGGTTGTGAATGAATTTTCACGGATGCAAAGGTGATGAAGATACTGACAGAAAGTGTTACACAAGAACAGAAGTAAGTTATATATATAACAGATTCTTTTTTAGGGAAAAACAAGTTCACATATGGTGTCCTAAAAAAGTATAAAAGTTTATTCTAAACCATTCAGAATAATAGCAGCGGTATTCTATTTTTCCGCAATGCCATAAGCTATATACTTCCAATTATTTGGGCAAACTTTATTCAATATTATGTTGTCTAGTGTTGAAAGAAAATTTCTCTGACCTTCATTTCTCCCAAATGTTCCAAGAACGCCGATGGTTTTCATATCATAGGATGAATAGTCTTTCAAATGTTCTTTCATTTCTTTAATGGACACATATCGCCAAGCATTTCCTCAATTGACAAACTTTTTTCTGAGTTTCTGATGAACAGAAGACGCAATAAGATTTTCAGCAAATAAAAGTTTTCCTCCAGGTTTCAATGCTTTGTAAATTTCTTTGAACACTTTTTGCTGTATTTCATAATTATAGTTTCTTCCAATTCCACCAATAATTGACTTAAACACTTTAATGTCAAAATGATTTTCATACGGAATATTTGTTGCGTCTATGTCTTGATATTCAATAAGCGAAGTTACATTATAACGCAAGTGTAGTGGTTCTGCGGTGTCTTTCAGATCGGAGCAAATTGTCTGTTTTCCTTTTAGTGCAAGCCAAAGAGAAAGTCCTCCTTGTCGTCCGCCCAACTCAAGTCCGTTTTGAACTTTACTCCAATCAATGTTACTATCCCAATACCCAAGTGCTTTCGACCACGATTTAATGTCCCACTGTATGATGTCTTTCGTTAATTCTTTTGTCATTATCTTGGTTGTAATATTGTACATTCTACCTACAGAGTTGAAGAATGCTTTATTTAAGCTAAATAATAGCTAATTTATACTATAAATAGAACATACAGATTAATCAGCACCTCTAAAATTTTCAGCATTTTAGAAATAGACTATTTTGCCGTGGTACCTCCTCTTCTACTTTTTAGTCTCAGAAAACTATTTCATGATAAATACTTTTTCAATTTTCTATTCTCAATAAGCCGTAAAAACAATATTTAAAGTTCTACCTAATCCTCCTCCATATTCACGTGCATCAGACACAAGGAGTTCGTTTAGCCTATCTTCTGAATACCAACTACAATAAAATGGGTAAGGGGGTCCTACATAAATCAATGATGTATCACATTCGGCATATCCGAATCTGCTTTCCAACAATCTGATTAGTTGATAATTTATATCTTCTGACGTGTCTTCAGGATCGATGGTTAAGTAGATGGAAATAATTCTAAAATCTCTATCCAAAAACAATTTGATACTCGTTATTCGCAATCCTGCAAAATAACTGAGGGTAGCATCTTTTGGGTAATAAATTTTTTCATACCTATTAAGGAGTCGTCCTTCAATATACTGGTTAATGTATAGTGAGTCAGCATCAGAAAGTGGATGTTCAAATTCCGAAATCAACATCGCCTCTTCAAAAGATAGCCGTGCATACCATGCGTAGGGAGGAACTGTATCCTGTTTTTCTAAAAGTGCTTCTACATCAGAAAGGAATGCACTCAATCTTAGTTCACCTATCCCATTCAATTCAATATTGTCCGCTTGTGAAGATACTTGGTAGTGAAAGAATAGTAAGAATATACTCAAAAGAATTTTTTCATAGTATAGATTTTGTCTATTTAGTGCTTGTTCATCTAAAACATACATCAAACCCAAACTGCAAGTTAAAAATAGCTAAATAATTCTATACTAAAGTATTCGAGTTAACGAATTATTAAATACTAACCTATCTGTTCACCAACCATATCAATTCCAGATACGTCCTTTAGCAATAAAACATTTACCCATGAAAACAATTCTGCTACTCACTGCCATCATTCCTACACTTTTATTCTCTCAATCGCTCGTTTTTACCCACGACGCGGAAAATGTTACTCCTTTCTCCTCTTCACACGAAAGACTGTCAGGCGGGCAACAAATTGCTCTATTTCATTCGTATGATGTTAATTACAATGATGTGAATACTGTGGTAAAAATCAATACAAATGGTGAAGTCTCAAACCAATTCAGCTTTAAACTAGAAGGAGAGGGATACAATGTATTAGGGATAATTCCAATGGACAATGATGAATTTATAGTAGGACTAGAGAATTATTATGGGAACTTTTTCCTGATTCGCTTTGGATCTGACAATTCAATTATATGGAAAAAGAATTATGCAGTTTCTTACTCTAGCACTTACTATCAAAACCAAATTATTCAGAATGGTACTGGAGGAATCTATTTGATGGTTTCAAATCCAGAGAATTTAACGTTGTTAAGAATAGATTCTGACGGCGATATCGAATGGGCTAAAGCATACATCGGACCGGATTCATATGGTAAGTCGCCTGGATTTTCAATATGTCAAACACCCGATAACGGAGTAATCGCAACATTGAAAGATGGATCAAATCAATGTGTACTTAAAATAGACGCGCTCGGTGCTGTTCAATGGTCCAAATCATTTATGGATGGGAACTACCGATGGCCCACAACTGTACGAACAACCAGTGATGGGAATTATCTTGTTGCGGGTCGCCTTAATGGGTTACCGTATTTACACAAAATAACTTCTTCAGGAGAATTTCTATTTGCAAAAACTTTCGGAGAAGATTTTTTTGAAATACTTGATGCCAAACAGCATTCCAATGGAAACATTTATATAATTGGAAGCGGGGGGTATTATGGAAGGTTAACTGAAATTGACCAAAATGGCAATCATGTGTCAACTAAGTATCTCGAAGGAATTTCACCTTCTTCTTATTATTCTTCATCCCCAAAGTTTGCTAACAATGAATCCGATTTATCATTTTATTTTAACACGACAGACAGTCAGTTGCATACACGTGTAGATTTTAATGGTGATATGAATGCCCTCTGTAAAGCGCATCACCTTAATCAAGTTAATTTAAATGATGATACTTTAATCATGCAGGCCTTAGTTATGACAGAAATGTATGTAAATAACACATATGCAATCGTCACAAATAACGTCACTCTCGAAATCCTTTCAGGGTACGATGTTACTGCTGAGGATTTTTGCAGTTATGCCGTAGGTTTGGAAGAAATAACTCAGAAAGATACGCCCGAAATATATCCAAACCCAGCCGTTAATTATATAAATATTAACGCCAACGGAGGTGTTATTTCACAAATTGAGCTTTACGATCTTCAAGGCAAATGCATCCAACATCAAACGGCCGAATTAAACGGAGTAAAACAAATGGATGTTTCTACTCTAAGCTCGGGCATCTATCGCCTTGTAATGATAATTGACGGGAAATTGATGAATGAACAAGTTGTGATTCAGAGATAAGCGTGAAGCTTGTTTGAGTCAATATAATTTTGTTTTACTGGAAATAACTACTTGTTAGATGTTGTAATGGCGTTCTTTTTATTCACTTTCAAGTTGTTTCAATAAGTTTCTCAAATCTGAATAAGGTGCTGATTCGTCAGTTTCCCATTCTTTCTTGTTGTCTATTCTGTTCTTAACAGCTACAATACTCTGTGGTCTACTATTTTTTAGGATTCTGTAGATTTCTGGAATGTCTGGAAAGTCTGTTGGGTCATAATACATCCACATATTTATCAAAAGTTCTAATTCATCTTTATTTGTTACAATAGTTAATGATTTCAGACTTTTGGACATTAAGTCTTTGTTGTCAGGCGAGTCTGTTGATTCTTGATATTTGATGAAATTTTCAAAAACAGTCCTGATATTCTCAAAGTGCTGTTTGCTTGTTTTGTCTTGATTTGTTATTTGCCCAACTGTCTTACTGCCGTTAATTGTAACATGATTAAGAACTTGGTACATATCTTCCATTGAGGTATCAAACTTATACCTTAGTGTAAAGCAACAACTACAAGAGCAAAAACCCCCGTATGAAGTGTAAACTAAATTTAGGGTGTCCTTACCTACAACTTCTGCTTCTCCTAAAAAATTATGACAGCAATTGGCGATAATTGAAACGTCTATCGTCAGTTTGTTACCAACCCTTGATGTAGATCTGAATTTGGGATATTCGTGGAATGTTGTTGGGTCTGTTGTATTGTCACACTCTTGAATAATCTCAAGACTTATTGGAGAAAGCCCATTGTTTAATAAACCTATCATTTTGTCAGATAATGGCAGAAACATTGTTCCGACTAAAACTTGAGTTGAACTCTGTCCACCTGAAATGTATAAAGTGTCGATTTCGAACTCATTTATACCAACTGTTCGTTTGACAAATACAGTGTCCTTTTCAGCATTCTGTCCGATTGCATTTGTCAGAGGGAAGATTGCCAAGGCCAGAATAAGCACTATTTGTTTTATAATTTGTATCATGTATGATATTTTCACAGTATTATTTGGTGTTTTCTTTCATTGATTTGGGCTCAACAAATTCACTTTCCTTTTCATTTTTTTCTGTATTCCTTAGAAAAATCATCCACCTTATTCTACTAAGTTTATGGCAAAGTAATTTTTCCCTCCGTAATTATAAAACGATAAAATACTACTGTATCAACTGAATTATTGTCAATTTGCCCTGCTGTCCATGTTTTTAGTTCTGCAAATACGGCTACTATTTGATTATCTAATTCTGGACTTTGCGTTTTATTATCAATCTCACACCTTACAAGTTCTCCTTTACAGTTTACAATTAAACTCACCATGCCTTTGTCTTCATAATCTGTTTTGTCTTTTAGAAAACTCACTTTTGAGTTAAGTTCTTCTGTGATTTCCTCTTTGGTTTTACTTGTTTCTGCTTTTACTTGTCCGTTTCCAGGAATAGGTAAAATTGCAATTATATATGAATTGTTACAAACACCTTTTATTGGTTCTTTTACTTCCATTCGAGCAACCATATTATTCATTGTGCTTTTTTTGGAGGTTGCACAAGAACTGATAATTCCGGTAGCTAATAAACCGATACAAATTGTAGTAAGTTTGTTGTTTTTCATACTGTTTGTTTTTAACTGTTTTATAGAATTACTTGATATCATATTAGCTTATTTCCGTAAATACCCATATGATTCCATTGTATCTAAGTTTGTTAAATAGAGTGAATCTGGGCTCTTAATACCATCAATATTATAGCTAATACATGTCGATTTCATTTTCAGTGTTGCAACCCCAAGTCCGTTAATGAAGTTGCCTTCATTAGAAGTTGATTTATCGTATTTGACTATAAAATTATCTTGCACCGTATTCCCTTCAAAATCCGTTTTAACGAATGTCCATTCGTTCTCATTTATGATTAGTGTTACTGTGGTGTCTTGCATTTGAATCCAAGTTCCTTCAATTCTAAGGATCAACTTATCAACACTTTCACTATTAGAATTCCTTTTTTGTGAGTAAGCCCAATTCGAAATACTTAATATCACTATAATAAGTAAGGTACTATTTTTCGCGATAACTACTTCCGAACATTTCTTAAATTGCAATCGTGACATATTCACTTCAGTTTTTTGTTCTCTCTAGTTCTCTATACGCCAAATACTCAGGTAAATTCCATGACAATAGACTTTTTGATTCCCATTTTTTTATAAAATCGATCTTTCTGATTTTAATGGTTTGATGATATGATTCTGGGGTCATAAATTTTTGTTCAAATGGAAACTTTTCTTTCTGAATTTCATCAATTTGTGTGAGCTCGGTTAATGATTTATCCAAATACGGTAATGATTTATCAGTTAGAGTTGATAGGTAATCCAAATGCAAAAAGGATTTGTCAGCATGCTTAAAATTATAATTCGCAATTAAACTATCCCAATTAATCGAAGAACAAAAAACTAAGACAATATAGAACGCATAAGAATTTAATTTAAATAAATAAAATGCAGATTTGCGTCGCCTTACTTTTATTAGCACAGTGTACAAACCATAAATTGTTAAGACCAAAAAGATAATGACTCCTATCCTTTTGTACGCAAGAGAGAAATAATTTATGTAGTAAAAGTTGCGAATGGCAACAGAAATTAAGAGGATCCCATTTTGTGCTAACCAGAAATAGCTAAGAGATTTCAAAAGTTTGTTGTTGGAATAAAAATTAATATTACCTCGAAAAAAGTATAGTACTAAAGCTAATGATATCAATATTGACAGGATCAACAAGTAAGTCCCTTCATGAACAAATTGTTTTAAATACTGACCTTCCCATTCAAAATTAAACCACACCCAATTTATATCAATCACATTGAGCGTCAATAAAATCACATTGAGGACAAGGAGTAAAAAAACACCTGCCTTATATTCATTTTTCAATGATGTAACCCTGAAGTTCTTTTGAATGTTCTTTTTTTGTCTTTTTAATTCAGTGCTTGATGATAAGTCACTTTCTATTATTTGTGGATTAGAAGTTTGCAAGAAAAAGAAACTACTGATGATAATTCCAATAATAAAGGTGAAGATTATTAACGAATCAAAATCTTCAAATATGAAACTTAAATATGTTTGAAAAAATTCACCAATACGCACAAACAATTTATCGAAAATTGGATTGGATCTTCGATAAATTAGAATGAAAAGAAGAATGATAATCACAGGGATAATGAAAATTCTATATTTTCTAATAAATCCACCAAACTTTTGTCCCTTGACATTTATGCTTGTCAATTCCTTTATAAATCGAACTTGAGAGTGAAATAGATTGCTAAATGCTAACCCTACTGAATTGACGATGGAACTGACTTCTGGATAAATAAGTACTCCAATATAAATGAAGAGGGTTAAAAAATTAATAATGTAGGAGAATAAAGAATGAGTCAAAACCGTAAAAAGTGCAGTTATCAATAACCCAATACCAAGTGTCAACATGTTTTTTCCACTAAATCTATATTGTTTAGAAAAGTAAAACCAACTAAACAGGATGATTTCAAATACAAAAAGATTTAATCCGAGTGCTTGTCTGTGAAAGAGAAAGGTAATGATAATTGCACTTAAAAAGACAAGTAGTAAGTCTATTTTTTTACTCATAAAAATTTTGCGTTTTCTTGAAAACGAAATAATTACTTTATTATTACTGATGTGGATGAAACGGGATTTGTTAGTTGTGATTTGGGGTAGGGGACTAAACTCATTGCTCGAATTTTACACGTCAGCCCGCCTGACGCAAAAGATTCCACTGGATGCGGATGGGAATTTTGTGTATTCTATGAGAGATACCTTGTATAATTTAGAATAGCCAATTAACTTCATGTCTATTCTTACACTAAAGAAGCATACAAAACAAAAATCAGTGCAATAATTGCAGGCAAAGCTTGAATAATAAATATTTTCTTTGAAGCTGTTAGTGCCCCATAAATTCCTGCGACAATGACACAACCAAGAAAGAACAAGCGAATATTTACTGCCCAATTTGCATCTTCAATCAAAAAAGACCAAATTAAACCTGCTGCTAAAAAGCCGTTATATAAACCTTGATTGGCAGCTAAGCCTTTAGTTGGTTTGAATAGGTTTTCAGGCAATGATTTAAATGTTTTTTTGCCCACAGTCTCCCAAGCAAACATCTCTAGCCATAAAATATAAATATGTTCAAGTGCTACGAATCCAGTTAATATTTGTGCGATTATTTCGATCATTTTTTGAATTGTTTTAGTTTCTTTTTTTGTGGACGGAACTTATCGTTAAAGCGTTATGTACACTCAAATATATTACATTTCCGTAAATTGCTTTATAATTCACGTTAAAGTCGCCCCGTGCACTAAGCGTTTTTATACCTTAAGTCCGATTCATTGAACATAATGTGCCAGCGGAATGCAATTATCTGCGCGTTAATGCCATTCCACCCAAAAACTGTGTGTTTTACCATCGCATCCATGCCAAAGACTTTCGCAACAGTGCCAAAATGTTTCGCAACAGTGCCAAAGTGTTTCGAGACAGAGCCAAAATGTTTCACGACAATGCCAATTTCTATCGCAACAATGTCAAAACACTTCCGTAACAGAGCCAAATTTTATTCAGATGGTGTGTTTTTGTTAAGAGTCCTAAAAAAAGTTTACATCTAGGGCAGAATCTGAAATTATAAAATTCCAAATTGGCACAAAAGCCAGAATAATTAAAATAATCGAAAGAACTATCCCAATTATCCCAATTCGTTTTTTAGTGCGTAAGGATTTAATGCCAAATATAATTCCAGCTAACCCTATTATGATTGCAATTATTTTAAAGAGTTTGTCACTTTTAAATATAGCAGGACTAAGCTTTAAATCACTTTGCATTTTTATTAAGTCGGCTATGATTAGTTCCGATATTTGATAGTTAAACCAAATCACAAATAAAATGCCAGATAGAGCTAATATGATTGATGTTATTCCTGTTTTCATTTTATGGTCAAATGTTCGCTAACACTTCCTCGCTTTGCAAAGAAACCGATTTTTAAAATTAATATTATTTGTGATCAAGAATCTAAAGCTTTTATGTTATTCGTGTTTCGTTAAATAGATTTCGGCTTTTTTGATAAGCGTGAGTTAGAAGTGTTTGATTTTGTGGGTTTTAATTTATTCGTGAACCAAAGAATTAAAAGAAGGATAAGTAACTTCAGAAAAGTCCCCCATGTTTTTATTGGAATACCATATTCTCCTCGTAGTGCAATTTCGTACTTGTCAAAGAAGGAGTAAATGTAGGAATACAACACATAAACCATTAATGCTACATAAATCCCTTTTATTATCCAGTTAAACCAAATCTTATTGATAATTGCTTGAACTAAATATATTAGAGTCATGAGCTTTATGAGGTCATATTTATAATGAATCCTAATATCACTTGCAGTATACACATATTTCAATTTGGCAATTATCCAAATAAGAAGTCCAAGAAAAATGATTCCATTTATAATTCTCCGGTTTCTATCTTTTTTTAATAGGGAGATCAGATTGTGCATTGGTTGTGGGGTGTTTCAAACGGTTGTGTTTCTGCAGTGGTCTTTTCGAAGCCGCGTCCTGTCCACGAAACGAAAATGTTGAACGAAGATAAAGCATTATACCAACTCCTCACGGCACCATTGCAGAAAAATTTTGTTGTAGGACGTTTCAAAGTCACCGAATCTCTTGTCCGTCTTCATTTAATAAATACTCGTATCCGTCCCAGTCCCTTAGTTTTATCTTGTCAGTCTGTATCTCAAGTGCGTCTTCTCCATTTGGTGTCACAAAAATGTCTCGCGCTCCAAAAGTCCACTTTTCATTTCCGTCTTTGTCAATCCTTGATATTTGGAGTTCTCCATGAATTATATAGTCATCTTTGAAAGGGTATATGGCAAAACATGTCGCTGGGTCAAATCTTTTTTTCCAATTCAATTGAAGCCTTGGAAGTGAAAGAGAATAAATTTTGTCTGAACAGCAAATTAGTACTGAGTCGTTCGTAAATGCAAAAGAATTGTCGTGTATGGTTGACTGTCCACCAGTCTCACAAATAATTGCGCTTGCTAATTTGTCCCCGTCCCGAGTTATTCTTATTCCATGCTTGGATGTCGGGTGAACTCTATCTGTGTTTGTAGGTCCGTCAAAATACTCAACGTCATAAGAAACGTCATTGTCAGCCGAGTTCAATGTATAATTTGAATCGTCAATGATGTCAACGGTGTAATTTTTGAAACTGACTCTCATTTTTCAAATGTTCTACAACGTTTAGGCGCTATTACTTCTGCTTGTATTCTGTCCACCATTTATTTATTTCTTCTACTGAATTCTTGTCTGTTTTTGGGCAACTATAAAGCCCTAAATTAATTTTGCTTTTATGTCTAAACGAATTTATAAAAATTATCGCATAGCCTCCAATATCCGCATTCTTGTTTGTCGGTATATAGGACGATAATGGATTTAAAAAACAATTACATTTTTTTGTCGATGCAATAAGTGTTACTAAAGTGTCAATGTCAGATTGTTTAACCCAGTCGACAGGGAATTCGTCAACCATTGTTATAACATAAATTAAAGTGTCTTTGTCATTTTGATTAATAACCGCTTTTAGAAAAGAAATGGGAGTAAAATCATTTGGAGTTAGCCATTGAACTGTGTCCGAATTTTGTAGTAATGTGTCAGTATGTATAGTTATTTGATTATTGTCAATTGAGTTATCTGTAATTGTCGGTTTGTTTTGTACGCAAGCTGCAAAAAGTAAAATTGTCATTGAGAAAAAATAATATTTGATGTGTGTCATGGTCTTTCTAATTGATGTGATATGCTTGCTAATAACTGTTTCACTACCAGCCGCTCAATCCAACTCTTTAAATAAATTATTGTTCCGAAGATAAAATTATTTTTCCCAAAGTTTTCCATCTTTCACAACATTACAGTAATAACATCCACTTTGATTGTTATTTATGTTGTACCAATGATGATCAGCCTTTACCTTTGTACAATCTTCACCTTTTTGAGCAAATCCCCTTTCAATTAAAAACCATGGTAGTTTAGTTCTCCACCATAATCTTCGATAATATGGGTGATTTTTATTAAATTTCATTTCCGAAGTTATTATGGTCAAATCCTACTTGCTGTTCGTCTTCGGTGACCGAGTATGCAGAATATGAAATCGAGCATTTTAAACGAGCAATTTCATTAATTTCTTTTGAATCTAATTCCTCATTGCACTGAAGAAAATATAATCGACCAATTTCTATCCACCAATTTTCGGCACCATTTTCCCTAAGTTCATTTAATTTTGGTTCAAACAAGTCTGCTAAGAACTTAAATTTCTCTTTTCTAGGAATCGATTTAGGCACAACATAAGTTGCACTTCCATACCCGTATGGTTTTCCTTTATGTGGTCCAAAATTATTGATATCATCAGCAATATTCTTCTGATTAAATTCTACGTCGATTTGATTCGGGTCAAACTTGCCACCAATTATATTAAATGTTATTATCCAAGACATGTTTTTTTATTATTCTATTTCGGGAGTGGTTATTACGTAAAACCCGTGTTACCAGCAATTATTCTTTCGTCCATTCTGTAAATATTTTTACAATGTTCGCAAAATTTCTTAGCTCATATACTTGAGGGTAAAAGTCCGCATAACTGTCGGGATTACAATAACTGTATCGTCTAAAATGGTCGCCAACTTTGAATTCAACGTAATAGCAAGTCCCATCACATACTGACATTCCAGAGCCAATAAATTCATCTGTATCAGGATTGAATTCATATTTTTCTGTTATTAAACTGTCTTGGTCAGGCAGTGAGAAAATATTATTTAATACTAGTCGCGAAAAAATAGTATCAATAGTTGTTTTTGATTTAATGTCTTTAGATAACAAATCATTCGTGTCCGGTGTGTAATAATAATATTTTGCACTCCACTTGTTGTCATAGGTCAAGATGGTATGGTTAGTATAATTGAATGATGGTGATGTAATGAATCGGATTTCGATTTTATAGTTCGATTTCAAAATTGAGGTCAATTCAGTCCAATTGTCGTCACTTTTAAAAGTCGTGGTGTCAGAAATAATATTGCCAACAAATATTGTCTTGTCCTTAGTCTGTCCGTTAATTACCGAAACAGTTAGAATAAACACCATCGTTGTAATCAGTCCTTTCATAATTGTTTGTAAGGTTTTGGAACTAGGCGCTAGCCTGACCTTTTAATTAATTTGTTGTTTCGAAGTTAAAACTTATTCATTCAAATTATTCGTTCTTACGAAGTATGATTGAAGGGTTGGAGCTTGGGTGCTGTTTGCAACCGATCTTTATTACAATTGATTTAAGTCCTGACGTCCAATAATAGCCATAATCTCGACAATGTCATCAATATGTCTGAAGTAGATACTGTCAACACCACAAACACATCGTCTATATCCTGGTTTAACGAAATCAACCGCTTCAAATGAGTGTGGTCTCTCAGAAATCAGTTCAAAATTGTCAAAGAAAGAGTTGAAGTACTTGTCAGCTTGTCTATAACCAAATTTTTTCACTCCATAGTGATGAATCCTGATTAAGTCTTACTTTGCAACATTGCTCAGTTTGTATTTACCCATTGAGCAAATCTTTGGACTGCTTTAAAATTTGAGTACGAGAATCTGTTGTGAATCCACTTTGTTCAGCTTTTTCAAGTTTGAATCTAATCCAATCAATTTCTCTTTGTTGATGTCGAGCTTGTCTGATCAAATCGTTAATCAATTCACTCTTGCTAGAATATTCTTTATTAGCGATTTGATTTTTCAACCACTCGTCGTTTGGTTCGGTAAAAGATATACTTTGTCGTTTCATGATGCTTTGTGTTATGGTGTAAATATACACCAATAACGCATCAATTGCAAATTTATTTTCACACGCTATACGAGTGTGGTTATGACCGCCAACGTTTTCGGACTGGCAGTCGAGCCGATTTAACCCACTCAATTGCTTAAACACCCGATATTTCAAAATTACGATTAATTTTCCAAAACGCCGTTCACTATGACTTGATTGCTAGACCTGTGTTATGTAATTATTTCTCCTTCTATTCCGTTCCAGATAAGTTTCTTAGAATTAAGTTTTGCAAATTCTCTGAACAGTTTACCAAGCTGATTAATTCCAGCTGGCTCACAAGGAATACAGAAATCTGAAATTTCACTAAACGGAAGAATTTCATTATTGTTAAATCGAATATGAATAGCACTTATCCAACCTTCTGTCATATGATTGAAAACATTGAATAAAAAATAGAAGGCAAATCGATCTGCTGGATTCTCCGAACCAAGTTCCCATTTAAATTCATCTTTCGAATCAACTGGAAATTTCTCAAGAGAATCTGCGATTTGAATTAAAAAATCGGCATTATCATAGATTTCAATCTGACCACTTGATTTTCCATTCGAAGCTGTTATCACAAGATTAATGTGATAGGGTTCTTCATAAGGTATTCTTTCTATTTCAAGAAATTTATCCATTTCTATTTATTTAAAATCAAGGTTTTATATTTACTCCAAATATTGTCAGACTTTCCTTCAAAAATTCTTTTCAAGCACCAAGAATATGGAAAAATAGTGGAATCGTTCCAATAATAAGGAAAAGTATCGTCTCCTAAATCAACATGATTTCTCTCTAATTTTCCTTTTTCATGATTATTCTCAATCACCTTAATTATGTAGAATGCAAATTCTAAAGCAATCCCGTTTAGCCCTTCATCATTTTTTGACTTTTTATAATCCTTGTGAATCTTTGAAAGAATCTTTTCGACTTTCTTAATGGATTTATCGGAGTAGTCCAATTTAATCATAAACGAATCTGCAATTTGAATCGCATATCCAGTTAATTCTTCTTGTAATTTTTCTAAGTCAGTTTGATTACTCATGATGTTTTCGTTGGTCTCGTTCTATACACCACAACGTTTTCGGGTCTGGCAGTGTGCCGAACTTTTTAAACTAATTGTTATTCCGAAGTTAGATTTTTTCTTTCATAATTAATAGTGCTTCGAAGAAAAATCGAAGGCATGGAGCTAAACTGGGGTTATGTGTATTTATTATTTATTCTAATAGCAGCAAATAAAACGGTTGTTTATTTAATGATAATTGAAATCTGTTCAGCATAGATACATTCTTATTCTCGTCTGTTAACATGAATATATCCTTTCGTACAATTTTTAATGTTTCATAAGATATATGGAATGGTTTTTCACTAAAGTTGACATTCAAATCTAATCCAAAATAGAAATCAATGCTATCTAAATTGTTTATTGTGGCAATGCATGAGTCAATTTCCCGTTTAATAATTTGTTTGTCAATATCTTTAATGAAATAGACAATTTTAAGTGAATCTAAATTTTCTCTGTAATAATAATTTATTGAGTTTAGTTCATTTGCTGCTTTTAAAAATTCACCTGTTGCATCATAAATCTTGACACGATTGAAAGCAATTGCCTCCTCTGCTTCATTCCAAGCATTGCCGCAAAAACCATAGTCCATTGAATTTGCTTTGTCGAGTAATTTTAATGCTTTAGTTAAATTACCTTTTTCAATTTGCTTTTCTGCTTTACGTATAACTTTAAAACCATTTTGGCTCCAAGTAATATTTATTTGAATAATAGCTAAAAAGAGGAGAATGATTTTCATAAATGTTTTTTTATATGATGCAGTTTATGGTCTATTTCCACAATATGTATCATTATGCACAACGGTTGGCAGATTTGCGATGGGCGGGATTTCGTTTTTTATCGTTCCCCTTCATTGTAAGTCACTCGTTTTTTATTGTCAACAATTTCAAATGTTTGATATTTTGAGAAGTATCCGTTCTCATAATTTATTGAGTCAACATTCATTTCCTTTGGTAAGTCATATGTCAATGTGAATGAATAGTCAGGTAAAAAACCATCATATTGATAGCTGTACATAATATCCGTTGCTTCTATTGGCAATTTTGGAAACCAGTTCATTCTTGCTATTTCTTGATATTCTTCAATTGTCAAGTTCTCGGCTGTAGTCCCGTTGGCAAGTCCTTTTGCTGGTTTAATTTTGTCGGCAATTTGTTGCCTGAACTGTCGGTTCACAATTACATTATCTACAAACTTTATTGAATAGTCAACATATAAATAAGAGGAAATTAAAAAAGTAAGAAGAGTTGCTAATTTCAGTTTGGTTGTCAGATTATGAATGTTTTTCTTTCTGAAATAGTAAACTAACAGCCTCATCCCAACAAGAGATAACACAGTAAAGGCAAGGATTTTTAAAAACTCAATTGGTCTTACTAAGTCATTAAAAGTCAATTCTAGTTCGTCTGTCCAAAATGCAAGTAAAGTAGTCAAGGCAATTAAATTGATTGTCGCTATGATTAAATATTTGATTGACTTTTTATGCATTTATTTCTATCGGTATTGGTCGTCCTAAAATGACGATAACGGCTGAGGCTAAAAGATGGCGGGCATTTCGGAGCACTTTCCTGTCAGCCTGCAATAAAGTTTATTAGTTGCAATACCCTTCAAATTAGCACTATCTGCCCGCTTGATTTTAGCCTTTGTTAGCGTTTCGTTGTTATTATTGTGTCTCTAAATATGCATTTGTTTCCATTAATATTATTCTAAGTTGTTCAATTTTAAATTTATTAACGATTGCACCATATTTCATTCTCTGCCAATTCATATCCTTAACTTTTGATTCTGTCATAAAGAAATTGCAATCATAATCAAAAAACAGTTCCTCGATAATCACGTTACCTTTTAGGAACTGAAAATTATAGTCGAAAATTGGCGTACCACATTCCGCAAATGTAAAGTATAAAGGATTATTGATTATTTCTAGGAAAAGCTCTGCTTGACAATTATTTAAACAGAAAGTATCCTTTTGTACAATTTCAGAAAGAGATTCATGTTGTGTCAATCGGAAAACTATAATTCTATCAAAGTCTTTGTATGGGAAAAAAGTTTCTATTCTATTTCCATAAAATTTAATTGAGTCGGCATAATGTATAATCCATTTTTTTGCGTCAATGTCAGTTTGTTTAAGGGTGTCTTTTAGTAATTCATTATAGATCGAATCTATATTATAATTTGGATAATCAATAACGCTGTCATTACATATAGAATTAGATGCAATATTTGTCCTTGTCTCATTATTACAGCCAATTAGTAAAAAGATTAAGAATATGTAATTAAAACCTTTCATAAAATCTGACTTACCTTAAGTTTTAAAATTGTCGTCTCTGCTTTATTTATTTGATATTTCATTTAATTACGCTTTCATTTTCCGCATATTTTGTCAGCTCGAAAAGATAAACTGGATTGCCATTTACAATGAACGCTAACTCCCTTATAAGTCTACCCCTTCTCTTGTTTTTACAAACCTACACACCCAAACCCAGCCACATAAGCCTGCAAAAACCCATGAGAAAAGCGACGACTCCTTATTTTATTTTTAACTACCTCCTAAACCCACTAATATATGTATTCAAATCATCTATACTCGATTCGAATGTAAAAGCATCATTAAGCAAGTAATAATTACCGATATCATATGTGTAACCGTAAGCGTGCTTAGCTAAATCCAATCGTGTGCTCTCAAAATCGAAAGCTAGCATTACGCGTTTTACTTGGTCGCTTGTGAGGCAGTTGTTGTTGATGACTTGCTTGGCAACTGTTAGTTTTGAGCTTTCAAAGTCTTTGGATTGGATAGAATTGTAAGCTTGGGAAAATGCCGTTTCATCCATCGGCCATGCACAACCTACTGCGCCGTTGTATCCGGGCATTGAATAGGTTGTTGTCGAATTGTCCACAGGGCGATTGATTTGTGGATTTGTATTGTCAACATGTGTAGTTGTTGTAGTCGTCGTGTGCGAATAAGTAGTGGTGTTGTTGTGTGTTTGCATTCCTGTTTCAGATGCATTTACGTTCACATTCATGTTTACTCCCAACTCTGGGTCATTAATGTTTATTCCCATCGATACATTTCCTCCTTGCGGATTGGTTTGATGTACATTTGTACTTGTATTCGTGGTGTTTGTTATGGTTGTGTTGTCATTGTAACGCACATCTTCTTGATGCGTAACAGGAGCTTGCGCTGGGGTAGTTGTATACACGACTACATTTTGATTCGGCATGTTTTGAGGCGCTTGTGCAATTGGAATTTCGCTTTGCCAACGCAATACGTATTCACCTTTTTTGTTTTTCTTTAACGCATAAGTCGTTTCTGTGCCTGGATTGAAATTTAAGGTTTTGTCAAGATCAGGGGTTTGTCCGTCAACAAAGCGAATTTTGACTTTGTAATACGGTTGAATCAACTCCGTGACTTTGACATTTGTTTGTGGGTTGAAATTTTGTTGAATTCCATTCAGTACAACCAAGAATTGTTCTCCTTGCTCACTAAAAAATACCAGATTGGTTTGTGTCTGCGCGTTAACTCCAATTGAAATAAGGGCAGCGGCTATAAACGTAATAAATTGTTTCATAATAATTGTTTTTTGTTACATGCGCCTCTTTTCAAATATGATGCCACAAACTTGAACGAAGAGGGTATACGAAGATAAGGGTTTTTGTTTTTTGGAACAAGACAAAAGATTGCTAGACAAAAGAAATTAGACAAAAGTGCTAAAATTCTTGAGTTGTAGTAATAATAGAGGCGAGTCACGACTCGCCTGTACTGGATTTCAGAGATGTATCTATTAGCCTATCCAAAAGAGGTTTGTCTTTTGTCTAACGTCTGTCCCGATTTTGTCGGGGTCTAACAGTCTTTTGTCTTCTTACATCTTCACTCCATTCAAGATTACCGTTTCCAAATGGTTTGCGCCAAATGAATAGGGTAAAAACTCGATGGATGGAATCGATTTGGTGATCATCAGGTTGGCTTTTTTGCCTATTGAGATTGTGCCGTGAGATGCTGAAAGGCCCATGGCGTAAGCGGTGTTAATTGTCATTGCATTTAATGCTTCTGTTGGTGTCATGCGCAATTTAATGCAAGCTAGTGACCATAAGAACAGCATATTTCCGCTTGGTGTAGTTCCTGGGTTGTAGTCTGTGGCTAAGGCAACGGGTAGGTTGTTGTCCATCATTACTCGGGCTTTACCGAAAGGGATGTTTAAAAAGAATGAACAGCTCGGTAAAAGTGTCGGCATACACTTGCTGTCTTTCAAAATAGCAATGTCAGCGTCGTTTATTTCTTCGAGATGGTCGACAGATAGAGCTCCATGCTCAACCGCGGCTTTTACTCCACCTAGAATTGAGAATTGATTGACGTGAATTTTGGGTGTAAGTCCTGCTGCTTTTCCAGCTTCCATTATCTGAGTCAATTCTTCTACTGAGAAATAACCTCTTTCGCAAAAGGCGTCAATGTATTCTGCCAAACCTTCTTCTTTAATCGCAGGTAACATTTCATCAATAATCTGACGAATGTAGCCTTGATGATTTTCGCGGTATTCAAGTGGAAAAGCGTGCGCACCTAAAAAGGTAGCTTTTATCGTAATCGGATGATTTTCTTTCAAGCGTTTGATGACACGGAGCATTTTTAGTTCGGCTTCGACTGTCAGTCCGTAGCCAGATTTAATTTCTACTGCTCCCGTTCCTGTTTGCATGATTTCATTCAAACGAGTGTATGCTGATTGATATAAATCTTCTTCAGAAGTTTGTTGCAGCGCACGAGCAGAATTTAAAATTCCACCACCTTTAGCTGCAATTTCTTCGTAAGAAAGTCCATTGATTTTATCGACAAATTCGCCTTCGCGGCTTTTGGCAAAAACGATGTGCGTGTGGCTGTCGCAGAATGTAGGTAGCACATACTTTCCTGTCGCGTCGATGATTTCAAGATTTCGCCAATCGTCAATGCCGAGCATGTCTTCCATTGATCCGTAAGCGATAATTTCGTCGCCTTCGATTGCCAAGAAAGCATTCTCGATCATGGGAACATTTTTCATTTCTGATCCCTTTACGAATTCAGGAAAATTTTCTCCTGCTTGGAGAAGTCCTTTTATGTTTTTGATGAGAATTCTTGACATTACTTTCTGCTTTTCAAATCTACTATTTACAAAAGGTCGATAAAATGACCTTTTCTAACTGGGTTCAAAGCTACAAAAAATAACGATTTTGTTGGGGAAACGTTGATCATTATAAACAAACTCCAATTGTAAAATTTATATTATTTAAGGTCGCATCATTATAAAGCATTGTTGCAAAATTGTATTGCAATCCAACAGCAAGTTTTTGAAACCAAACTTTGACATGCGGACTGAACGATAAGGCATAAATGTTATTCGGTGCCTTAGAACTGCCAAAATCCAAGATGGATGTGCCGAAATGTACACTGAAGTCTACTCCTGTTTCATCATTGAAGAATTTATTGATAACTACACCTGGTCTCAATAAATTAAAATTCGCCCCCATTACAGTTTCTCCAAACCGCATAGCACTGATTCCAATGAAATTCATTGAAAGGCCAAATCGCAATCCATTTTTTGGTGGGTTAAAATAATAGTGTTGCCCTACTTGAAGGCCAATGGTCATGGAATTAACTCTTTCAGTTGGGGTGTAGTAAGATAATCCATCAAAGAGGGTTAATTCTGAATAATAACTATTATGCCCCAAAGCAATTAAATCAACAAAGAAATAAGCCGTTCTAAATGATGCTTTTTCCAAATGCGTACGCGGTTTTTGTTTTGAGGTTAACGGTTGTTGCTCTTTGTGTTCCAACTTAGCTTGCAATCGACCCGCAAGATGAAGGTCTCCATCCTCAATAGCTTTTTCAATAGCCTCTCGAGTTCTCAATTCTTCTTGCAACTCAGCAGCACGAGTATAATCTGATCTCGATGCAGCTTCACTAATAGATTGATTCAGCTCACTGATTCTGGCTTGATTTTTACTCACCTGACTATAACCGCCTAAGGAGAAAAAAAGACTGATTAATATTATCGATATTGTTTTCATAAATAGACTATTTAATATATCCTCTGTGATTGCGTTGAATCCTGTAGGGATGGGTCGTGCCCGTCTCTACAGGGAATAGTTCATATAATGTGTTCTTTCATTTCCATCACAATCTAAATCCAAAAGTGAAGGCCAAATTATTATAGTCTCCCCTTCCTTTAAATAAATTCCCGTAATTATATTCCACCCCTACACTGATATGGCCAATCCAATATCTAATGTGTGGTGAAATCATAAGTCCTGCACTATCTTTATTTTCATAATTCGAATATGTTTGAAACACTGCTGCTCCAGCGTTTAACTGGAGGTCAAAACCGCTTGTTGGCTTTAAAAAGTAAGTATAAATCAAACCTGGTCTAAAAATGCTTACAACTGCTCCACTCATTAGGTTGTTTTTTCCTATTCCCGCACGTTGAATTGAGATCACAGAAAGATCTAATCCGATGCGTGATTTTTTGACATTGTTGAAAAAGTATTTAAACCCGAATTTTAAATTAACTGTCGCACCAAATTTTGAAATAGACTCTTCTATTGGAGGGTAAGTGGAGTAATTTGTTGCCAGATAATTAAAGTGCGAGTATCCCAACGCAGAAATATCGATATTCATAAAAAACTTATTAGTGGCATATCGTTCCTTGTACCTAGGTCTTTTTCCTGGAATTTCCCTTTTGATTCCGAGCAACAAGTCAAGTTCATTTTGCCAATGTGCAGCACCGGTATAATCTTTTTCTTCAATAGCTTTTTTGAAATTTTCTCTGTACTCGAGTTCATATTGAAGTTTTGAAGCCAATACATAATTCTCGTTTGTTGCAGCTTCTTCAATTAAAGCGGGAAGTTCATTCAATCGTTGTTCATTATCAGTATTTTGAGCCAATAAGGGAAGGATTGACAAGAACAAAATAAGTAAAATCAGGTTTTTCATCATTTTCATTCTTTTATAGATGCAACAACCAATTTAAGCATTTTATTTCATAATTTGATGATTTTTTTGGGGAGTATTTATTCCTGTGAACAAACTTCTACTGTCTTTTAGTCTGTCCTGTCTAAATGTCGGGGTCTATTTTCTTTTATCTAATGTCTAACATAATATTCTAATGATAATCGCTATTTTTGAGGATAAATTATTGGATGATGATCACAATTGAGAATTACATTAATGGAAAGTTTAGCAGTCCTGTTTCGGGAGAATACATAGATAATTACGAACCTGCTACAGGAAAAGTCTATTCGAAGATTCCTCGCTCTGGTAAGGATGAGGTCGAATTGGCTGTTGCTGCATCCAAAAGTGCTTTTCCAATTTGGTCTAACATGCCCAAAGAAGATCGATCGGCAATAATGATGAAGGTTGCAAGAAGCATTGAAGCAAGAATGGATGAATTTGTAGCAGCAGAATCTCGCGACAACGGAAAACCATTAAAACTTGCTGCGCATGTTGACATTCCACGTGCGATTTCGAACTTTGAGTTTTTTGCTACAGGAATTTTACACTTTGCGTCCGAATCACATTATATGGAAGGAGTAGGAGTGAATTATACACTTCGCAAGCCTATTGGAATTGTGGGTTGTATTTCACCTTGGAATTTACCTCTTTATTTGTTTACTTGGAAAATAGCTCCAGCTTTGGCAGCCGGTAATTGTGTAATCGCAAAACCGTCCGAAATCACACCAATGACAGCTTATCTTTTGGCTCAAGTGTGTAAAGAAGCTGGAATGCCAGATGGTGTCCTCAACATCGTTCATGGATTTGGTCACGAAGTAGGTGATGCCATGGTTCGACACGAAGATGTTAAAGCGATTTCATTCACAGGAGGAACACAAACAGGTAAAACCATTGCGACCATTGCGGCACCGATGTTTAAAAAACTTTCACTTGAACTTGGAGGAAAAAACCCAAATATCATTTTTGCAGATTGTGATTTTGACGATATGTTGACTACAACGATGCGTTCATCTTTTGCGAATCAAGGGCAAATTTGTTTGTGCGGTTCGCGTATTTTTGTGGAGCGTCCTATTTATGAGAAATTCAAAAAATCGTTTGTAGAGAAAGTAAAGAGTTCAGTTGTTTCTCATCCTTCAGACCCAAAAGCTCATTTAGGCGCAGTAGTTTCAAAGCCGCACATGGAGAAAGTACTTTCATACGTGGAATTGGCGAAAGAAGAAGGCGGAACGGTATTGGCTGGAGGAGAACGTGTCATTCTCGATGCGCCCTACAACGAAGGTTATTACATCGCTCCAACTGTAATAGAAGGATTGGCGTACAATTGTCGCACGAACCAAGAAGAAATTTTTGGGCCTGTAGTGACGATTATGCCTTTTGATACAGAAGAAGAAGTACTGATGATGGCAAATTCTACCCAATTCGGATTAAGTGCCACACTTTGGACTTCGGACTTAAAGCGAGCTCACCGCATGGCTGACAATTTGCACAGTGGAATTGTTTGGTTGAACTCTTGGCTAGTCCGAGATTTGCGCACTCCTTTTGGTGGAATGAAAGCATCAGGTGTAGGGCGTGAAGGCGGTTGGGAAGCTTTGCGATTCTTTACAGAAGCAAAGAATGTGTTTATCAAACATTAATTTACCAAAGCACAGCAATTTTTCCTGTTGAATTTCCTGACTCAAGTAAGGCATGAGCTTCGGCAATTTTTTCATGTGGAAATGAAGCACCAACTTCGGGATTGATTTTACCTTCTTTAAATAACTCGATTACAGATTTTAAACAAACTTCTAGAATATCAGGTCGGTCGTCTGCAATTTTGAGCATATTTACCCCCAAGATATTTTTTGAACCCATCATAAGACCAACTGGAATGATTAGTCCCATTTTTCTGAGAAAATTGAGCTGAGAAAAAATTCCCCACTTGGTTCCTGAAAGTTCTGCGCCCCCAAATAAAATCATTCTCCCTCCAGCACCTAATAATGCCATGTCCTTTTTGTATGTACTTCCAGCAACGGGGTTAAATGAAATATCTAAGCTCTTGTTTTTAAGTATTTTCTTTATTTGTTCGGCATAATCTTCCGTTGAATAGTTGATGAAATGATTTGCCCCTTGTTTCATAACATAATCCCTTTTATCATTGGATCGTGATTTAGCAAATACTTCAGCGCCTTCAAGTTTCAATAGTTGAATAAGCGCTGTACCTACACCTCCTGCAGCTGAGTGTACAAGAACTCTCTCACCAGGAAGAACGTTAGTTACAATATTCACCATGTAATACGCAGTTACATATTGCGTGGCAAGTGCAAGCGCTTTTCCAGCGTCCATATCTCCAATTTCAGCTATGGCATTAGATTTAGTGATGGACTCCTGTGCGTATCCGCCGAAACGAGTAAAAGCGACCACACGTTTTCCGATAAGATTATGTGAATCAGTGTTACCAACCGCTGTGATTTTTCCCACCACTTCATATCCTAAAACACAAGGAAGAGGAGGAGCTTCGCGGTACATTTTGTTCCGCGCCATGACATCTGCGTAATTGAGTCCAAAAGCTTCAACTTCAATTTTTACTTCGTCTGATTTTAGTTCACGTAAATTGTGTGTACGTAGTTCAAATGCAGTGTCCGATTTTCCGTATTTAGTTAAATAGTATGCTTCCATTTTGTTATTCTTCAGTTGTAGCTTTTTTATACTTATTACCCGAAACTTTCTCAGGTTTTGGGGCACCATCAATAACCACTACAATTTCACCACGAGGGTCATTTTTTTGGAAATGGGTGAGAACTTCCTGTGTGGTTCCTCGAACAAATTCCTCGAACATTTTTGTGATTTCTCTGGCTACACACACTTTTCTATCAGCTCCGAAAAACTCAACTAATTGTTCAAGACATTTTACCAAGCGATGAGGTGATTCATACAATACAACCGTTCGCTCTTCAAGTGCCAGTTCCTGCAATTTAGTTTGACGTCCTTTTTTGTGAGGTAAAAATCCCTCGAAACAGAATCTATCACAAGGGAATCCGCTCCCGACAAGTGCAGGGATGAAAGCTACAGGACCTGGTAAGCACTCTACATCAATTTTGTGTTCTAGACATGCGCGAACCAATATGAATCCAGGGTCAGAAATGGCGGGAGTTCCAGCGTCAGAAACCAACACTACCATTTCAGCTTGTTCAATTTGGCGTATAACGCCGTCCAACGTTTTGTGTTCGTTGTGCGCATGAAAGGGGTATACTCTTTTGTCTATTCCTAAATGAGACAAGAGTTTCTTTGTCACTCGTGTGTCTTCAGCGTACATAAAATCACATTCTTTCAAGTATCTTATGGATCGAAGCGTGATGTCTTCGAGATTTCCAATAGGAGTGGGAACGAGTACGAGTTTGGGCATGCAGTGAATTTTGGGTAAAGTTACGGAATTTTGAAAAGAAAAAGGGAGCTGTTTAGGCTCCCTTGGAAATAGTTTGAAGTTTTGATTTTATTTAGTTTTCACTATTTTTAAAATCTGTTCCTCATTAGTTCCGGATACTTTAATGAAGTACACTCCGTCTGCATAACTACTCAAATCATAGTGCATAAGTGATTCTTTTTCTTCGGAATTTTCGTAAAGAATTTTTCCACTTAAATCCGTAATAAATATCTTATCAGACTGTTGGAGTCCTGATATTGTAATATTTCCTGTCGATGGGTTTGGATAAGCAACGACTTCATTAGACAAACGATTTATAGTTCTGATGTCTGAGTATGTAAACTCACCGTTATAATCAGTTTGCTTTAGTCTGTAATAGCTTACCCCAGGAAGCGGCATGTAATCATTGTCAGCATAATTTAAAATTTCTGAACTATAACCAGCTCCTGATTGTTGTGCTACAAATTCCCAATTCAAGCCATCAACACTTCTCTCGATTGTGAAATAGTCATTTTCTCTTTCAGTTGCTGTTGTCCACGTCAGATCTACATGATTCCCATTCAGAGTCGCATCAAATGAAAGCAGTTCAATGGGTAGAAAAGTTGGACAATCATCGATAGCAGTTACAGAGATTCGCTCACTCACATTGTATACATTGTAGTGAAGATTTCCTCTAAATCCTCTAGCCCAACCTGAAGCCATTACGAAGGGAGTATTAGAATCTGCTGCACCCCATCCTGCATGGACAGTAATATCACCATTAGATTCTGATCCAGTATAGCTTCCTCTATATCTTACATTTAATCTTGTGTAAATCCCGTATGTACATCCTGAAGGAACTGTAATAGGAGTTGTTAGTGTTATTGTAGGGCTTACATTATTGGCTGTTACGTTGATATTTTGTTGTCCAACGAGAATCCATCCTGCACCTGAGGCATTGTTATGGAAGCCATTGTGTGATTCAGGTCTATAATATATGTAGACTGTTTGTGTCCCAGAAACATCTGGTCGTACCTGTACGCCTGTTATTTCAACTGTTTTACCAACGGCAGCAGTCACATCAAACATTTGACCAGCTCTTCCATAAAAGTCATTATTTCCAAGTGCACTAGTATAAGAACCTGTTGAACTTATTGTTGGACTTGTAACATCTAAGTAATAAGTGGTTGTTTCATCAAGTACTGGGGTTGTGTAATCTGTCCCTGAGGCAATTGGTTGGCAAGCGGTCAGACTGTTATACCAATTTATAGTTCCACCACATGATTCTGCTATCATATCCACAGCCATAGAAGCACAGAAAATACGGTCAGGAGCTAATGTAATTGAATTTTGAATAGTCAATTGTGGAGAGACAAAAACAATATTTCCAGGTCCAGCGGTATTCCCACAAGCCGTTCCATTATTGGCAAACCAAAAACAGGCTTCTCGAACAACGTCGAAACGCAGGTTGTCAGTACCTAATGTTGCGGGAGCTGTAACGTTGAAATAAAACGTTTGTGTAGCTCCTGGAGCAAGGTTTTGCGCATCAACTCGAATCAAGTAATCAGGCTCTGCATTCCACTTAACCCCCACATTAAAGTCCTCACCTGCGCCATCAGCCCATGGCAAATCTCCATTGTTACGTACTGTAACAGATACTTGTCGTGTTTCTCCTGGACACCAAGATGTAGAGCCAAAATCCATGCTAATCCAATCTGTTCTATAGTCTGATGTAGGGATAACCGATGCGGTTATATCTCTACCAGTATTTTGCCCGCCACATGCTGAGCTTGTTGACACATGAACACGCACAGTTCCGCTAAAGGTTGCCGTCCATATTACTGGTGAATTACCTTGGGTTTGATATACGTTTGTTCCGTTAGTAATTACAAGCCAGTCTGTTCCAGCTGAGGATGAAAATGTATAATTTAAACCAATTTGGATATTTGTGAAAACGGTATATTCACCTGCATATACTCCAATGTTTGTGGTTGGGTTACCATTAATTGGTACGTTACTACTCCCCCAACTAGCACCATGGGTACACTGCGCTTTGATATTTACAGTAGTAAAAATGGAAGCCAAAATAAAAGATAAGATTAATAGTCTTTTGTAGGTGTTAGAATTTTTCATATTATTTAATAAGTATGTATTAGATTGGCCCTTTTTTCTGAGCAAAACTGTTCATAATAAATTTATTAGCGCAAAATTAGTCTTTTAATGACTATGAGTCAAATTTTAGAAAACGAAAGGCGGAAGTATCACAATATACCTATTAATTGTGAAAAAATGAAAAATTGTGCGTTTATTAATACAGTAAAAGGGAGCCGTAATCGGCACCCTTCAATAAGAATGAATTTAAACTTTAGAAAAATTAATTCCCTATGACTTTTTTAGTAGTTCCGTCAGAGTAAATGTAAATTTTGAATCCATCAGAGTTTTCAGGAATTTCTTGTCCCAATTGATTGACAACTTTAATTAATTCAGGTTTTGGCATCTTATTTTCAATCACAACGATATCTTCTAATACTTTTCTGGTTCCATCGTAGTCTGTTTGAGTCAATCTGTAATAATTTAATTCATCTTGAATGAAATTATAATCATCATAGGAATAGTACGAAGTTTCAGTTGTGGTACCTGAACCAGGGATAGTAGCAATTACTTCCCAAATAGAACCATCAATGGTGCGTTCTATCGAAAAATAATCATTATCGCGTTCAGTGGACGTTGACCATGAAAGCGAATTGAACCCAGGCATATAACTACCATGAAATTCGACTAATTCAACTGGAAGCAATATAGGATCACAATCCAATGAAGCGGTACCTGACCAAGTAAGGTTGTATCCACCTCCACCAGCTGTCCAGTTGTTTACCATCATGACGTATAATTCTCCAGCATTTACATTCATCGGTGCGACCCATGCATCACCATTCACATCTTCTGAAGTATCAGTGGCTCCGTTGCCCAGCCCTGTTGAGCCTGAGTTTGCTGCATATGAACATCTAATAGGGGTGCCTAATGAATTACAATCTGAATTTGGGCCGTATACAGCAAAATCAAGGTCATCTGCACTATTACTTGGATTTAGATTAAATCCAAGTGTACCAGATGTTTGAACAGTGAAATAATACCAGTTCGAGTATGTTTCACCTGTCACACAACCAGTACATCCTTCTGTGTTAGACCCAGGACCTGGAGAAGTTCCTGACAATGGTGAGTTACTACAAACTTGAATCGCTCCAGACGCACAATCAGCTGAGCCGTTTGGTTGTCTAGCTGCACATGGTACACAAGAAAAAGTTGCTGTCCATCCTTGGCGATTCACACTACCGTCAGTATTCATCCTAAAAGTCAAACATCCCGACGAATTATTTGCTGTAAATGATAAATTACTCCCTGTACCTGTTAATGAATGTAAATTAGGACTGTTTTGAGCTGGACCGTTTAGAATATAGAGATAATCAGCACTATTTTCGAGTACATAACTAGAAAAGTTTACTTGTAAGCAGGTTCCCTCAGTATTCGGGCAAAATGTACGGTATACGTTATTAATGTTATTAGAATAATTTCCACCAGCCCCACCGTTATCGTAATAAGTCCCAGAGCAAGTTGATTCTGGGCAAGCACCACTATAGGTGTTTTGAACTCCTGTAGTTGGGTGAAAATATGTTTGAGTATTCACATTATTAACCACAAAAAGGGTTAACAAGCAAAAAATTGAAGTAAATATATTTTTCATTTTTTTGATTTAAGTTAGTAGTTGGCAATTTTTCCAGTTGGTATATTGTTTTTAATATGGTCGGGGGCTCCTACTTGCTGACTGACTGTTTCTATTGAATCTAATAGAATGTATAGCCCCGATGCCTCATCCAAAATCTCAACACGTTCGGTTTGAGATCTTGATTGGTTATGGGTAGTTATATCGATTAAAACTACTTGATCATTTGAGTAATTTTGTCCTTCTTTTATCTGAAAGGATGCTGAATAATAGTAGTCTAAAAAATTTAATTTGTTTGGAGATAATTCTTTCATCTCTTGGATATCAGCTTCTGAATAGAACTTACTTAGCATATACATAGTGTGGTAGCTGAAATTTAATTCATTTGCAGAATTTGCGTGTTGAATGTTTTGCTGATCTTGCCCAGTCAAATGGTTTTGTCCCATTAAAATGAAAGAGAATGACAACAAGAATAAATATTTTAATTTCATAGTAATATAGTTTATTAATAAAATTTTGCCAAAAACCAATTGAAAAGAAAGTGGGTTTCATTTTTATTACAATGGATTTGTAGCAAAGTCATCATAAAAATTTAATTTGTGCAAATTTATGTCCAATCACCAAATCTATGACATTTTGTAACACAAGTCAATGATTAGATATGTATTAGATTTGATTTAACGCTTAGTTAAATTTATGAGTGTTTTTTTAACAGGCCTGGTTTTCAATGCCAACGGCACTAAATCCCCATTCTTTTCTCTGTTGTTCCATCAGAATATAGTATGATTCGTGCACCAGTAAAATCACTGCTCACTTCTTGTCCAATCATGTTAATTATTTTGACAATTGATTTATGGTTCTGGCTGTTATCAATAGAGATCACATCAAATGTTTCTCTTTCGCCATCAAAATCAACTTGTGTCAGTCTGTAATAATTGACAGTGTTTTCATATTTATAATCGAGTAACTCATAATCTAGGACTTCAGAAGAATATCCTGCACCAACTCTTTGGTGAATATTCTCCCAGTTAATTCCATCTTCACTTCGTTCAATTATGAAATGACTATTGTTTCGTTCGCTCAATGTTTGCCATTGTATTTTATTTGCCTCATTTTCATTAACTGCAGTAAAGCTGCTTAATTCAATTGGTAAGACAACAGGTGTACAGTCCAAAACAGCTGTTCCATTCCAGTCCAAGTTATATGGAGATGAACTTCCTGAATAGTTGTCTACCATTAGAATATAAATATGACCCGCAACGGCATCTAAATGACGCACAAACGGGGTGTTGTTGCATGCACCTGTAGATAGAGGAAGTCCAGCGTTTATTTCCAAACCTGTTGGGTTTGTGTTTGTTCCACACCCCGCGGATCTTGGGTATTGAGCCCAATTACATCGAACAGGCGCTGTAACAGGGGAACAGTTTGCAGATGCAGTTGCTTCAGTGAACGGACCCCAAATAGCGAAATCGTAGTCATCAGTGCCATTTTGAGGACTTATTGTCATACCTAAAGTTCCAGTAGTAGCTACATTTATATAATACCAAGTAGTTTGAGTCTCATTACTATTTATACAGCCCCTGTTTCCAGCATGTAATTCTTGTGTTCCATATCCTGAACTGTTTCCCGAAAAAGCATCGTTGCTACAAACTAGATTAGCGCCTTCACAATCTCTTTCCGTTGGAGTTGGTGCAGTAGTTGAGCATGCATTGTCGGAGTAAAATACAACTCCTGTTTGTGGTGAAGGGCCATCAGATATTAGTGTTCCAGCTGGACTTGTAATAATATAGCTGTTTTCTCCTTCGAAAGAACCTGATGTGTAGGTGATTTGAATAGTTTGACCGTCACAGTATGCTAAGTTGACAGAAGACCCACTATTTGTTGCAGCATAATTTGTTGAAACTCCATCTATAGCAATAGTCAGATAACCACCGTTCCAACCATCACCATAACTGTCATTCATTTGAACGGTAATTGTACAACACGCTCTGTCATTTATGGCTTCATCAGTAATAGTTGAACCGCTAAATGAAATTATTTCGTACCCCTTTTCAATAGCAATTGCTTCAAAAAAGCTTCTGTCCCACAGCGTCGCTGATTCAAATGTCAATGATTCACCAATTTTTTTATTATGGACATCTAAACCACTTATTAAATCAGTCAATGAGACTTTATTGTTTTCATTTAATTTAATGTCATATTTGTGTTGTCCAAATGATGTGATAGACACAATTAAAATGAGGCATGTAGTAAGTAAATTTTGTTTCATAACGAGCCATTTTAAATTAATAATTTCGCATGGAACAGATTGAAATAATAGTAGTTTTTCAATCAGATCAAAGCAATTTAAACATAAACTTCTTTATATTAGACGTGCAAATCTATGCCTTAGTCGCTCGCAAGTCAATATTATTTTCGATAAACCATAATTTTTAACAGATGAATTAAATATGAGTGCGTTTTATAACAATCTGTTAACCAAATAAATATCCTGATTTTTGTCAGCAATGGTTATTTTTAGGTGCTGTATTGTAAAATCAATGTAACTTTGCATTATGCAAATCATTTTTAATATCATGATTGTGTTGGCTACTTTCCTTTTTATGGAAGGGTTTGCATGGTTTTTACACAAGTATGTAATGCATGGTTTTATGTGGAATATTCATGAAGATCATCATGTTCCTCACAAAAAGAAAGTAGAGCGTAATGACTTGTTTTCTACAGTGTTTGCTATTCCTTCTTGGCTTTTTATAATGTTTGGTATAATGGACGGATTAGACTGGAAGCTGTATGTTGGAATAGGGGTTACATTATACGGAATATGTTATTTCTTTGTACATGAAGTATTGATTCATCAACGGTTGCCTTATTTTAAAAATACAGAGAATTTGTATTTTATGGCATTGAGAAAAGCACATAAGGTTCATCACAAACATTTAGGACCCGAAGACGGAGAATGTTTTGGAATGCTAATTGTTCCTAAGAAATACTTTGTAGAGTCAGCAAACTACCTCAAACGCAAAAAAGGTAAAATGTAATGAGTAGTTACCTCTATCTAACGTTGAATATTGTTTCTATTTTGTATCCTCTGATTAAAACTTGGGATAAACGAGTTGATATGCTGAAAAACCAAAAACAAATTTGGATTTCAACTTTCCTTGTTGCTTTGTTCTTTATTATATGGGATATATATTTCACCCAAGCTGGGTTTTGGGGTTTCAATCCCAACTATCTGTTAGGGTTGAATATAGTGAATTTACCAATTGAAGAAATTTTGTTCTTTTTTTGTATTCCTTACGCATGTATTTTTATTTTCGAAGTTGTACGCTATTATGATACTCGAAATATTTTTGAAAAATCAGGTAAATGGATAAATGCAGCGCTTCTCATTTTAACATTAATACTGTTTACTCTAGGTTACGACAAGTGGTATACATCTGTTACTTCAGTGTTGTTGATTATACTATTGTTAGCACACCAATTTTTAATAAAAAATAACAGACAATATTTGGGGAGGTTTTATCTTTCCTTTATCTTTATATTGATTCCGTTTTTACTAGTGAATGGTATTTTGACTGGATCATTTATTCCTGAAGAGGTTGTGTGGTATAACAACGAAGAGATAATTTCTGTTCGACTTTTCACTATTCCTGTGGAAGACATTTTTTATTGCTTGCTCATGATGTTGTCGATTGTGACAATATATCAAACTTTAGTAAAACGGAGAGATAGAGAGCGTGAAATGATTAATAATAAAACGACATGAGTACGATAAATAAACCAACTTTAGTTCTTGGTGCAAGTCCAAAACCAGAGCGTTATTCTAACCGAGCAATTGTCACGTTAAGACAATACAATCACCCCGTTTTTGCTGTGGGAAATAAAGTAGACCACGTAGGTGATGTGGAAATTCATAGAGATTTTCCAAATACGGAAATCGACACTGTAACTATGTACCTTTCAGCTCGGAATCAAGAAATGTATTATGACGATATTCTGAAACTCAACCCCAAGCGTGTTATTTTCAACCCCGGTGCAGAAAATCCCGATTTTACTCGTGTACTCAATGACAAAGGAATTGAAACGGAAAATGCGTGCACATTAGTTTTATTGTCTATTGGGGCGTATTAATTAATTGTGGTGAATTTTGACTATTTGCATCCGATAATTCACTTAATCTGATACCACCAGTTTTTTTACACTAGTCCAATTCTCACTTACAAAATTTGCGATATAATTCCCTGCTTGTAAATCCTTTACACTTATTAATGTAATATTTTCCTTCACTATTGTTTTAACAATTCTTCCCTGCATATCCATAATGATCACTTTTGAAACGATACTGTTTCCAGATTGTATAAAAAGATCCCCCTGAGTGGGATTAGGATAAATAGTCAATTCTGCCACAGGATGATAATCGATAGAAGCGGTAGCAGAAGTTTCGTATTGACTAAAGAAACGCCATATTTCAGTTCTTGCATCAAAATCCATACAAGTAACAGCTGATGAACTTGGCATTGGAGAACCCGGCCAAGTGTGTTCGCCTCCGATAACTTTAAAAAGTTCTACTGTATGCCCATGTATACCATTTTCATAAAGGTATCTTTCGGCAGTTGCTCCATCATTGATATCTAGATCTGGAAGTGTTGTCACTATGGGAATTGGATTACAATTATTTTGATCTACCCAAAATTGCGTTACTTCTTCAATTGCTTTCATGGTTGAATTTCCAGTATAGGGGTTAGTGCCATCATTTGTACCGTGAATATGCATGGTTGGTATAGGTCTTTCGGGAATACACGAATTGTACATATCAACAGACATGGAACCAGTAACTCCTGCAATTGCTGCAAATCGATTACTTTCGCACGCTAAGGCATAACTCATAAAGCTTCCGTTTGACATGCCTGTGCAATATATACGATTTGGATTTATGGTGTAACTTGCCGATATCGTATCTATTAATGCTTCCAAAAAGCCCACATCATCCACAGTTGACCCCAAAATGTTTCCATAATTCCAAAAAGTAATCCCCAACATGGTCGAACCATCTGGATGAACCATAATGAAATTTGCCGTGTCCGCAATAGGTCTAAAGTCTCTGTACTGTGCAAACTGATCTCCAGTTGAACTTGTACCGTGCAAACCAATCACCATTGGAACGGCATTTCCAGGCACATAAGATGCGGGTACATAAAAGGAATAGGTACGTGTAATTCCCCCATGAACAAATGACCCATTCACAGTAGTTTGCGCAGAATAGCTATGGATTAGTGCAAGCAAACCCAGCGAAAAAATATATTTTATCATAGTAGTAAGCGTTTATTCAAATATATGCATTTTTATGCTTTTAAAGCTGTTGATTTTTTAGCTGGTCTAAGTTTAGTCTTGAAAATAATGGGGATAACAATCGGCTGAGGGTATTTTCCAAATTGAAATTTGATAAGGGGGCTGTGTATAGACTTGGGCAAGTGGTTGGTTTAACGATTTTGCAAATAGGCGTATACGGCTATCACCTATGAACGTTTGTCGCTGGTGATTATTTGCTGTTGTGAGCAGTTTTATCAATCCGATTTTTGTTTAGAAGGATCTCTTTTTTTCAGTTTCAATGTATACTTCAGACCAAAATAGATATACACTCCTTTATTCTTAATCCTCGAATTAAATAATAGTTGATCATTATTTGAGTCGCTTGCTTTAGTAAAACCGTTTACCTCATATTTTAATAACCAATCTCCTTGGTTTGACCAAAACCTATACCTGCAACCTACAGTTAAACTAAAGTTCTTACTTAACTCATGGGTGATAAACAAATCTGGGATAATTAAACCTTTTCCATTTATTCGCTTTATTCTATGTTCAAGTCTTGACGTTAGTTCAGAATAACTAGAATCAGGAGTAGAATAATAAGTATAGATTGATCTGGTATAATGAACTCCAGCTAGCGGCATGTTAGATTTGATTGCCAATGGAATATATAAGTTTAAACCTAATCCAACTGAGATAGTTTTATTTATACGGTACTCACCACCAATCCGAATCCCTAGTAGGTTTTCAGTTAAACGAATGTCATAGTAATCAAGAATTTCCCATTCATATTGCTCGTCTGGATGGAAAACTATATAATTAACCCTATGTTTTTGATGGAGCCAAGAGAAGCCGGTAATAAAACTTAGTTTCCTTTTTTCGATTGAATAGGCTACACCAAATTCATGACTTGGCTGATTAAAATAACTTGCAGATATAAAGCGACTATCAGTGATCGTGTACTGATTTTCTAAGTTTCCTAATTTATATAATATCGGATTTGAAATAAACTGAATCGAATGTTTGCCTTGACCAGTTACAGACTCTGCGGATAATAACAACATCAAAGATAGTATTAATGAAACTGTCGAAATCTTTGAATTTAATACCTGCATATTTTATTAGTGATTAAGGTTGGAGTACCATATTTGTTTCTCTGTATTATTGTTACAATGGTTTGCAGCTATGCAATCGGCCCAACTTTTTAATTGAATCGATGAACCGAAGATAGAGTTTATTTTTTTCAAATTTATTGTTGTTTCGAAGTAAGATCTTGTGCTGGCGCATGAGGAGCTGTTAACTACATCATTTATCTGTTCGATATTTCATCCAGTTTTGCTGCGCTTTGTTAAAAAACTGATAAGTTCTAACACTATCAGCATCAACGTATACTTTGAAATTTCGTCCATCGGTTCTGTAAACAGTTACATACGAAGCATACGTTAGCTTACTTATTAAATCCGTGAATGTGATAGAATCAATTTCTGTACTAAAATATGCCGATTCAATTTCCTTTTGATTATCTTCAATCCAATAAGTTGCAATTCTATCACTTGTAATAAAATTTCCAGATTGCTTTAGTCCTTTAAAACCACCATTAGATTCAAATATTTCTATGTTTTCATTTTTATTCAAAATCCCAAGTTCTTGAATATATCTGATATCACTCGAATTTAACGTTGATTCATTCTTACTCGAAGAGCACGATAATAGCGTGAAAGTACTCATTAAAACTAGCAATATGATTCTGATGTTCTTCATTACATATAATGGTTGGCAACTAGTCGTTGGTATAGCTTTCTACCAAAAATTGTTTTTCGAAGATAAGAATAGTTTCGGTCATTTGATTTATCAATCGAAGAGTAAACCTATGCTAACGCTTAGTTGCGGTTGTACGCTGTCTTTACCATTCTAATTCCATTGCTTTTTCCGAACCAGGCTCGACATTCAATTCCTTTTCACAGTATTCTATTACGTCAGTCAATTTGTTGTTTACTGCTGAAAAATCATCAATCTGAACATTTTCAAAGTAGATGTCAACATCAAGGTTTTCCTTAAAGGATTTAAATATGTTTTCGATCAGTTTTGTATTCTTCTTTTCGTTCTTGACAACAACATAATTTACTCTAATTGCGTCAAAGGGTCCTTCATTATGGAAAACTTCTTCATTATTGATGATTGGGAACAACCAAACCAACACATCATCACCGTTTTCAGTCTGATTCTTTATTCCGAAATAATCATCAACTTGTTCAAATCCTATTTCTGAGAGTTTTTCAAATTCCTTACTATTCGGTGGAAAACTTGGGTTGTCATAACCACAAATCAGGATTAAATCACCAAATTTGGGCTTGTCATTTTTAAATCTGAAGTCAATACTTACTCCTTCAAATGCTAATTCTTCAAGGTCGGAATTATTCATTTCCATATTCTTTTCATTTTTTTCTTTTAATTCCTTGTCTGGTTCAGGTACAAGTTCAACACTTTTGTTGTCTTTCGAGTTGCTTTGACATCCGAGCAAGATTAAAATTAAAAGTATTGGGATTATGTTTTTCTTCATTCGTTTTGTCTGCTTGGTACCGTTTGGTGTGTATGAGAAGTAGCGGATTAAAAGCAATTCATTTTCGGTTTAGTACAAAGTTCATTAAAACAATGACCTTTAATTAACCACTAAACTCGCTATTTCTTATACACGCTGTTAGGGTTCGTTTTTAATTAGAATAATAGTCGTTTTTATTGCTCGATTTTTTTATTCATAGTCTTTGAGCCAATTTTTAAGGTTCTTTATTTTGGCGTAATTCTTTTCTCTTTCAATCAAAAGTCTAATTCCTGATATATAAGCATCTTTGAGTTGAGGATTATTTAGGGAATCCTGAATTTTCAATTTAATCTTTTCAAAATTCTCTTCCTGCCTTGACAAAGTGGTCGTTTGAATATTGTGAAGTAATTCGAATCCTTGATTAATGAACGGAGGACTATTAGAGTCCATAATAAATTTATCGAAGAGTAAATTCACAAATTCAGATTTAGTTTTCTCATCAAACTTCTCAAAGTACTCAGCTATTACTTTTATTGTATATGGTTGAAAGAACTGATTTGAATTTTGTAACCATTCTAGACATTCTAAGGCAAGCCGCTTTTTTTGAGAAAAAGTCAAATAATTAGTTCTTTGGAATACTTTTAGACCAACCTCCTGTGTATTATGATCCATTTGCATAAGCATTGAAGAAACCTGAGTGTATAAAGAATCTATATCTAACTCTGATTTTTTTATATTTAACCCGTCTAGCGCTTCAAAGAGCAAATTCTTTTGAATTAAAGAAATTCCTTCATTTGTTTTTGATTGAATTTTGTTTGCAAAACCCACTTTATCAGGAATGTTAAATTTCAATGTATTTAATGTGCTAGTAAATCTGTCTATTTCATTACCATTGAGCAAAGCTTGGAGCCAAACCGTTTGGCTTTCTTCGGAAAGCGATTCGTAGAAAGTTTCAAAAAATGATTGGTCTTGTAACGCGCGATTCTGAAAAATTGGTTTATTTTCAGTTGATTCAATAAATTCCTGATTATCTATCATTGAATTCAAAGAATCAATTATTGACTCAGGTGGTGAATTTTGAATAAACGAAGTAATATGACTATTAGCAGTGGAGCTAAATGTCTCAAAATTAATCTTCTTAAATTCAAAAAGCAACGGAACATAAAGGGAACAATACTTCCAACGGAGACTATTAAATCCTTGTACAACAACATTCAAAAACCCTTGATTAAGTTCTGCATTCTCTGTGTATAAAATTTTTGTTTGAAATTGTCTAAATATCTCAGTAACAAAGGCCAATAAATCAGTTTTTATTCTAATAGAATCTTCATCTGAAATTGCAACATTATTTTCAGAATTAATTAATACAGTCATTTTAGTTAATAATACATTAGCTACTTCTTTTGTAATTAGGGAAGGATCAATTTGAGCTAAAAGTTCTTTCTTTTCTAAAAATAGGTTATTCGTAAAATCTTCATTCAATATTAAATCAATAAACTTCTCAACATATTTTGAAGAAATGAATATTGTTTGCTTTTTTTTATCTGGAATTATTACACGAGCGATTCCAATATCTCCAACATATTTTTGGGTTATTGCTTCTTGTAATTTTTCATAATCAACTTTATAAATATGCTGAGGGTTTTTAATTAACTGATCAACAGTTTTTTTCGAGTGCTCATCAGAAATCTTAATGTTTATTGAATCTTTGTTTTCATCTCCAAGCATCTCAATCCACTTTTTTGAAATCTTTTTACGTTTTTCAGTACTAAAATTTTTGAATTTTTGAAATATTTCTGTGTCAATAAGATTTGGGTCTATTTGATAAATATTTTCCAAATAGCGATCTTGAAATCTATTTTGAATCTCTGTGAAGGCATTTTTATGTAAAACCAATTCTAAATTTTTCGAAATATGGAATAATATATTCAAAAATCTATAAGTGGAAATCGGATTCGATATTAAACCTAATTGCTTCATAATAATGTCACTAAAATCATCCCTTTTCTCATTCAATTTTAGCTTTTTAGCATATTCAATAGATTCTTCTATTTTTTCAGAATCCATAAGGATGAGTAATTTACTTATTCCACTTATTTTTCTTTCTTGTGGAGAAGTTCGGTATGTAAAAAAAGGTTCAAGTGATTCAATAAAAATGTCGCTAGTATCTTCTAAAAAAACAGAATATTCATTAAAATCAATCAATTGTTCTGTATTCTTATTTGGATTTTCTCTCAAATCATAAGTACTGGTTTTCCGATAATTATCTAAAATCAGAGGGAACTTTTGATTCAATAGCAAAAATTTTGCGAGTTGTGAGATGTTGTTTTTTAAAAAATCTTCCTCTAGCCAATCCTCCTCCACCCGCTTTTTAATAAGTAAATAATTGGAAATCAATATGTTGATGAATTGAATTATTTGTCTCGGATTTTGCTTAAAAACCTTGGTTATTAACCAAGATAATTTATCATTGTCAAAGTCTTCAATGAGGGTCTCTTTTAGCTTTTCATGTGCAAATCTCTGTAATTCAATTGAGTAAAATTCTGGAATCCATAAAATTGTATTGAAGAATTTTCTTAAGTATTCATTTGAATAAGAATGACTCTCCGAATCATCACCAATCTCATCTTTGAAGACTTTTAATAAGTGACCTTTAATTGCTTCAACATCACAAGGAATTAAAAACACAACCTCTTTTTCCTTTAAATCCTTATCAATTGGTTCAAGAAAAGTTTTAATAGTTGAAATAATTCTAACAGAATTTTTACCTGAAACCCTGTCTAAATTATCAAAAACAATTAGGATTCTTTTGTTTTTCAAAGCTTGAAGCACCCTAATAAATTCTTTTTCGAATTCATGGGGATCCTTAAATCTATCTATTGAATATGTTATGTCATTTGAAGTAACGAAGGTTGACATGTTTTTAGCAAACCAAGCTAGTAAGGCACCACCAGATACTAATGATATTATATATGTTAAGGCTGATATAATGTTTTGGACATATGAATCATAGAAGATAGAATATTGGTAATATATCAACCAACCTATTAAGGTCAACACCAATAGAGTTATCCCTAGTATCAAACCAATTTTTCTAAGAAGAGGCTTAAATCTCTTAAAATCTATTTCCAAGTTGCCCTTTGTGACTGACCTACCTGTTTTGTCTAATCGCTCATCTAATTTGAACTCTTCCGGAAAAAATTTTTCTCCGTACGTGGTCGCGTCTTGAAGTTGTCGAACCAATTCTTGTATAAAAGTTCTTCTTAATGCATCACCTTCATGCTTCCAAACATCAAAAATTACGATTGGGATATTTTCGCTTTTTAGTTCCTTTTGAAGATTCTCAGCTATTGTACTTTTTCCAGAGCCCCACTTGCCGAATAATCCAATAGTGAACGGACTTATGCAGTTTACTACAATATCTTTAAGGGACGATATTATTTCCTTATGCCCAAATTTTGGCTCATCCTTAAGCTCACTCGAAATGAATGGCTTTTCTTCAAGGAATTTATATTTAAACTCAGGCATTTATTATTATTTTAGTTACGAGAATATATTTGTTAAATTGAAATGAAGTCCTAACGGTTTGGCTATGCGCAATATCCCGAAGGGTATTGCGTATAGGTTTTGTTAGCTACTTTTTTTAATTTCTACAAATTCAATGATTTCAATTTCTTCCTTTTCATCCTCTATTGAATCCACCCAAGCGGTTTTAGTACTGTTTTCATACTCTGGTTCAATTTGAAAGGTAACAGTTCCCTCTCGGTTATAATCTCTAGCCAATAATTCCCACTTAATAGATACTTCTTTGCTGCCTATTTTAGGGATAAAATATGATTTAAATTGTCTGCTATCCTTTTGAATAAGCGGTTTGTCATCAATTGGTGAATACAAGATCATATTATCTTCATCATATGCGAATGTGGTTCTGTATTTCGACAACTTTTCATACATGAAAATGTCATTTGTAAAGTCGTCATCTATCTTTCGTACGTTTTCATCAAAATATAAATAGAACTTCCAATCTTCAAGAACTGTACTTCCAGAATTAGTTATTAAAGTTTCAAAACTGCACCAACTATGATTGATTTTGTTGGATCCCCCAAAAATTCCAATTGGTTCTATTTGACTTAAAAATGCACGATGGGGGAAAATAGATTTTTCTATTTGAGTATCAATAGGTTTCTTAACTCTATATTTAGTAGTGATTTTTTCAAACTTAGGTTTAACAATTAACTCATTATCTACTCCAAAAAAATCTATTTGAGTATCAAACTGATCTTTAAATTGAATGTTGTCCACATACCAGTTGTATGTATTTCGGTTTTCATCAATAAAATCCGCTATGTCTTCCCAAGAGTAAAGTAGAATTTCAAAACCTCCATTCTTTCTATTCTCAATATCTTTTATTCGGATGTATTCTTCAATTCTGGAGTCTTTAACCGCAGTAGTACAGAAAATAAATGTTTCTAGCTCAGGTTTAAAACTCTTGGCATTTTCTATTTCTTGGTCAATCTCTTTTTTTGTGAGTTTGGACTTTTTGTAATTGTCTTTTCCTTTGCATTGAATTCCCCAATATTTGCTCTGCCCTTCTGGAATTGCAAATACATCAACCCCTGCTTGAGGTTGACCTAAGCGACCATTCTTTTTAATTTTAAGAGAACAATTCCATAGTTCACCAAATAACTTTTTACAAAGTGATTCAAAGTCCTGCCAGTTTTCTGGTTGTCTTATGGATTTTTTCATTCTTTCTAATTGTAGCTAACTCCCTTATAAGTCTACATCTACACACTTATCACAGACTTACACATCCCATTTTGGTCGTATAAGTCTGTATTTGTTTATACAGAGTAGGGACTTATTTAATTATTTAAATTTATTTTTAATTGCTCTATCAGACCGATTACTTTTTCCAAACAGCAATAGTAGAAACGTCAGTAAAAATTTGAGTTGTTATTAGGCTTTCCCGTCAATAGACGGACAAGCATAGGCAAGTATCGCTTGTCTTTAGCTCAAATTCACTCCGTTTTCCATTGAATGTTTAGCGTAACTGTGTCTTGGCGAGCACAATGTAGTATTATTTTTGGATTTTGCAAACACTTTATTTAAAAATCTTTCAGTAAGTAGTGGGGTCAGGTTTAGGTAGGGATGCACGGCCGTGCATCCCTACCTAAACCTTCCCTTTATTCACCAATTGTAACTGACAACAATTGTTGGATACAAAAGAAGTTGAAAATTTTGATGCCATAATGTTGAAAAAAACACAAAAGAAATTGAAAAAAATTACAGAAGAAAATGAAAAAAAGAATTAAATTTTCAGAACTAATTGAAAATATGGCTAAACGCGGATTAATAATAAAACATCAATCCCTGTCAGGACTTTATGCTAGCAGGAAAAATGACTCCATGATTTGGTTTGAGTCAAGTCTTGAGAAAGATTTTGCAACCTGTCTGGAATTTCACACTATGGTTAATCATTATGAAGAACAACCTTTAGTTGTGGAGTACTATGTTGACAATAGTTTAAGAACCTATACTCCTGATTTCCTCGTTCATTTTAATGAGTCTGAGAAAATGAAACCATGGTTGTGTGAGGTAAAGTTCAGAGATGATCTTAGAGAGAATTTTTTTAAGTACAAAGCCAAGTTCAAGGCTGCAATTGAGTTGTGTAAGCGAGAGGGCTGGGAGTTTAAGTTGGTGACTGAGGATTATATTCGCACCACATTTTTGGAGAATGCTCAGTTTCTCATGCGCTACAAGTTTGATTACGTAGACGCTGCTTGTTATACCCAGACCCTAACAACAGTTGCTGAATTAAGGGTAACCACACCAGAGGAAGTAATGCTTGCTCTACAAGACAATCATTTCAATATAAGAGGTTATTGTTTATATGCCCTTTGGTACGGAATAAAAGTGGGAGAGATAAATTGCGATTTAACTCAAAAACTAACGATGCAATCTGAGATTTGGCCCACCACAGTATATCACCCAAACGGAAATAGCTATGAGTAATATAATTATTGGAAAAACATACCACCATAAGGGGATCAAAGTTGTTTTAGAGAAATTTATTGATTTCAAAAAAGGCATTGTACGTAATATCATTACTAAAGATGTGGAAGTGGTAGACTTGTCTTCATTGGAATCCACAAATGTCGCTCCTGAAGTCGAAGCTGATATCAATATAGATTCTTTACCTGATAAAGATTGGGCAGTTGCCCAGTGGCGCTTTTCAATTATTGAACCAATTATTAATGCAGATCGATCAGGGGAGCAAGTTCTCAATAGAACGCAATGGATAAAGCAAATAGCAAAAGAACATAAAATCGGCTATGTGACAATCTATCGTTGGTTGAATGATTATGCTTCTTCAGGATTAGTGTCTTCATTGGTTCCTCAGAAAAGATTAGGAGGAAAGGGGCAAAGCAGGCTTACACCAGAAGTAGATTTGATTATTAATGAAACTATCAAGGATTTTTATCTCACTTCTCAAAATAGATCTCAGAAACAAACTGCCTTTGAAGTTCTTCGCAGATGTATTGCTGCAGGAATTGAGCCCCCTCATGAAAACACTATCAGGAATAGAATCACAGGGTTTAGTCAGGAGGAAAAGTTAAAGAAACGTGCAGGAAGAGTGCTTACTGAGCAAAGAGTCGCGCCTGTTCCGGGCAAGTTTTCTCTTGCCAATAGACCTTTGGAAGTTGTCCAAATTGACCATACACTTTTAGACATTATTCTTGTTTCTGAAGAGGATAGAGAGCCGATGGGAAGACCTTGGATTACAATGGGGATTGATGTCTTCAGTAGAATGGTGACGGGATTTTATATCTCAATGGATCCACCTGGAGCTTTGGGGTCAGGAATATGTATTTCCAATTCGATTTTAGAAAAAGATCAAATAGTGGAAAAATATGAATTAAAAAGCGAGTGGCCTGTATTTGGAGTCATGGAAGCTATTCACATGGATAACGCTAAAGAATTTAGAGGATCTACACTAGCAAAAGCATGTAAGGAATATTCAATTTCAATCAATTGGAGACCTGTCAATAAACCAAATTGGGGGGCACACATTGAAAGGCTTTTGGGTACTCTCTCCAAAGAAATTCATGCATTACCAGGAACAACGTTTTCAAGCCCAAAATACAGACAGAATTACAATAGCACGGAGAAAGCAACCATGACATTGTATGAGTTGGAAAAATGGCTTCATACCTTGGTTGTCGATGTGTATCATCATAAATTACACAAGGGAATTGGAACTTCACCTATTTTACGCTACACAGAGGGAATATTTGGTTCAAAGAATATAGATGGAACTGGAGTTCCTTTTTTCAAAGTTGACCATGAAAAAGTACGTTTAGATTTTTTACCCTTTTTTGAAAGAAAAATTCGGCGCACTGGTGTAACGATTGATCATATTAACTACTATCATGATGTCTTTAAGAAGTACTTGTATGATTCCTTTTCTTTTCGGGGAGATGGATTTGTCAAAACGCATGGGTATAAGAAATACACCTTTAAACGCGACCCCAGAGATATAAGTAAAATCTATTTTTTAGATCCTGAATCTAATAAATATCTTCCCATTTTTTATGCAGATGCATCTAAGCCAAGCATCAGTATTTGGGAACACAGAGAGGCCTTGAAATATGCTAAAAAGCAAAATCCTAAATCTGATATTAATCAGAATATGATTTTTGATGCCTATGACCGACTGCGTGAAATTGAAGATCAAGCAAAGAAATCTAAACGAAAGGCAAAGAAAGAATCACGAGTTAGAAAGGTAAGAGAATTTGAGTCACCAAGTGAAAAACAGCAGTCAAAAGTGCCTAATTTAAGTACGCCACCCGAAATTGATTTATCCACCATTAAACCATTTGATACTGATGAGTTTATCTGAAATAAATGAAAAAAGAATCTTTACCATCCAAAAAGTAAGATGGGTTTCTTATACAAAAGCAAATGAAGTGTTAAAAATACTGGATGGTATATTGAAGTTTCCAAGAACTCACAGAACCCCGAATTTATTGATAATCGGAGATACCAATAATGGTAAAACACTTATTGGTAAGAAGTTTGAATCACTTCATCCTGCGCATTCTATTGAAGCTAGCGAGGAAGGTACGGGGACGATATACCAAAAAGTAGTGAAAGAAGTCTTTATGATTCAGTGTCCTCCTGTACCAAATGAGAAAAGATTATATATTTCGATTTTGGATAAATTGCAAGTGCCCTACAAGCAATCTGGAAGGATCGAGTATTTTCAATCAGCTGCGCTTGGTGGTATGAGAAGATTGCGAGGTAAAATACTTATTTTGGATGAGATTCATCATATTCTGACTGGTTCTCCGGCTAAACAAAGAGAGTTTTTAAATGTACTTAAATTTATATCTAACGAGTTAGATTTATCAATTGTGGGGATAGGGACTAAAGATGCGTTTTATGTCATAAATTCGGATGAGCAATTGGCAAATCGATTTGAAAAAGTAATATTGAATAAATGGAAATATGACACGGATTATTTGCGGTTGTTGGCCACATTAGAGGCACAAGTTGAATTACAAAACCCATCCGGATTAATAGAACCGCAATTAGCGCTTAAAATTTTAGAAATGAGTGAAGGACTCATTGGCGAAATTGTGTCTATTGTCAAAAAAGCAGCTATTCATGCAATTGAAACGGGAGAAGAAAAGATTACTATAAAAACGCTTAAAAATATTAGTTGGACTGCACCTTCAAGAAGGAGAAGTAATGAGCTACTTCAATCATAAAATAAAGAAATCACATCTTCCAAAACGAGTCTCTCTTTTCTACGTTGAGCCATTCCCTTCCGAATCATTGAATTCATGGATTCATCGATCAGCGCACTCTCATTATACGGATTTAAATGATTTCTTAGTTAAAAGAGTAAACCAAGGGCTTACGAATAAAGTTGATTTTGATACGCTTCAAGATACTCATGTGATTCGAAGGTTACTTTACCACACTCCTTTGCATAACGATAATCTTATTAATTTAACATTTTACAATCCAAAATTTAGGTATTATCAACCACTGCTAAAGAAATCATTTGTTCCCTGGCTTATTCCACATGTTGGAAACAGATTACGACTGACAACTAATTTTGGCTTGCAGTACTGCGCGCATTGTTGGAGTAAAGATGAACAACCATTTTTTAGAATCAACTGGAGGTTGTCCTTTTATTTCTTTTGTTCAGTGTGTTTTCATTATTTAAGGAATTCTTGCCCGAGCTGTGGTAAGGGGATTGTTTATACTTCGGCAAAATTTGAAGACTTTCGAGAGGATCCTTTTTATGGATTTCGTTATTGCTTCAGTTGTGGATTTGATTTAGTAAAGTCAGAGATTAAAACACTTTCTCCTGATGACTTAAATCTTGCAAATAGGATTGTTTCCACTGTTGATGAGCGACATGATCTACCATGCAGCATACATAACTATATAGCGGTGCTTCATTTTTTTGCGCAAAGAGCGTTCAGAGAGTATTTGCGTATGAATAGTGTAGATTATATTATCAAAAGGAGAGATCGATGTCATTTTTTGGAATGTGATGCACAATTTCGAGCTCAGTTCGTTAGAGAAGCGTTCTGTGTTTTTGATTCCTTTCCGGAAATAATGAGTTACAATGTAAGAACTGGAAGATTCAACAAAGCTTTTTGGCTTAGGGGGTTCAAAGAACCTAATGAATGGTACATTAAACAAGTCAAATTATTTACCCACTGAAATAATTTTATCTGCTAATTTTTGAGCGTGTTTGGATAGTGCTGCTGAAACGGTCATAAATTCTGAGGATTTGGTTTTTTGCAAATCATGATTGAAGGCAATCAAATCAAAATTCTCTTTAATTTTTCTATCCTCTATCATCCTATTTTTAACTCCTTTATTTTCAACATATTTTTTGAAAAACTGAAATAATTGATCTGTATTTTGCTTTTGAAATGTTTTTCCATGAAAAATAAGCGTAGTTGCAGTGTTATTATTAGACTTAAATTCTGGTTCTAAAATGTAGATAACTTTAGAGTCAATTAAGACCTCAATTAAGTATAGTTTGCGATTTATTTTACTTTTTGCGAGTTTTAAGAATGAATTCGATGTACTAGTTCCTTTTAGCAATGATTTCATCACAATTGTGGATGGATTTAATGTAAATACGAGTTCATTATTGCCTGAATTTGTTAGAATATTCCCAAATTTCACTTTAACATTTGCCGACTTTTCTTTCAATTTGTTTCTCATCAAATTCATGATGATTTCAAAATCTTGGAAAAATCGTAATGGGTAAATTTCAGAACTATCAGATTCATCACGCTTCTCAGACGGGTCATAGATTGTTGCCTTTTCCCCATCTTTTACATCTTCTGGAGCAACGTCATTATCAGAAGCACTTTCTTCTGTTTTTTGCCCGTAGTCTGGGGTACTTATAGGTTTGTTAATCGCCTTCGGTGGTCTATTGTTTCGATTCTTTTCTACTACTTTTTCTACCTTGATTTCATCAGAATCATTTAATAGATCGTTCATGAAAGCATTGCTTTTTATAGCAATTGATGGGAAGGAATTATTTGTATTCTCATCTTCGATGAAATTTTCAGGAGTTCCTGTATTGATTTTTCTGAAAAATGAATCTTCTGAAGAATTATCATGTTTTATTGATGGGTCATTACTTCTTTTTCTATAAGAGTCTTCATGATCAAATACAACGGTTTCATAGTTCCTGTGGCCTATACATTTGTTAAAAAAAAGAAGGAATAAGCCCCATTCACCATTTTTATTTACTACTCGTTTAGCTTTAAAAGTGATTTTCGAGTACTTGGTTATTGGTATTTGGATTTTTGAAAGTGCAGAGAGTTCCGGTAATAGTGTATGATCAAGTTTTTGCGCTTCTTGACGATATAAATCAGACTCACAAAGATCAGCCACAGTTATCGCATTTTCTTGGGTAATTCCAGATTTTAGTTTAATAAATAATGTTTTAGAATCTTCATCATAATAAACTTCGTCTTTATCGAATATTAGATTTTCCGATTTATCATATAAATTGGATCGAATTAACTTACTATTATAAATACCTTTACCCATCAAAAAGAAGCGAATTATTTCATAAGAGGGAATCGCAATAAAACTCGGTTTATATATTAAGGTTTTTCCAGTTGTGATGTCAGTATATTTGAATTTCAGGTTGTTTTTATCCTCGATTACCAACATGGAGTGTGAAATTTCTTTTTTGCCGTCAATTCTTTTTATTGGAGTAAAGCCCTCTTCTATATAGTCTTCTGCTTTTATTTCAAATGAGTTGCTTCTAAAATCAATGGTATTTTTAAATGTACTGTATGTTTCAAAGTTGTCTGCCAAATTTGCAATTTTATCATCGTTCCAAATAGAACCAAGAGCAAATAATTTGATCAAATTCAAATTTACTTTTCTTGATATAGAATTTAGTGATTTAAACGTTTTAGGATATACCCCGCCTTCAGATGGGATTTCCAATCTCTCAAAAGTTACTTCGAAAGTATAGTATTTCTTTGATGGATGAAGTTCAATTCTGCCAACATAAATGACACGCCAATGGGAATCTTCAGGTAGGTTTAGTGGTTGCATATGCTAGTCTTTAATTTTCAGTAAAAAGAACTCTTCAAGAGTCATCTCGTGTGCCTTTAATATTTTCATTAATGTTGTAATCATTAGATTGGCACCTTGCTCATATTTTCCATATTGAGCTCGGGCAATATCTGCGTGATAGGCAAAATCTTCATAATTTGAGTAACCATTCTTTATTCTCAGATACTTGAGCTTCTTAGCGATATCTTCTAATCCGGCAAGCTGGTAACCTTCCAATTCTCCCTTTTTTCTCATGTATCAAAAGAATAAAATCGCCGTGATTTTTGTTACCCATTTATTATTACTATAATAATGTGGCTTTTTTTGATATATTTGAAATTCAAAACGAACGGAAATGAGAGGATCAAAGTTCACGACAGAAGATAAAGTTCGAATTCTTAGAGAAAGAATAGAGCAAAACATGACCATTAAGAGCCTATGCGATAAGTATGGGATTAGCGTCAGCACATTTTATATCTGGAAACAAGAAGTGTCAAATGATTTAACTGAACCAGAGCATACAAACGCTGATGATCCAAAGGATAAACTAATAGTAGAAAACAGAAACCTTAAAAGACTTTACATAAGTCTATCAGAACACAATTACGAACTATCAAAACTTTTAATCAAATGAAAAAATTATCATTACTTAGCCTGTTATTTATTTTGCTTGCATGTGGAAACGAAGTTGAAGAAATTGTAGATCCCCAAACTGGTGTTATTCTTGTACGATATGAATATTACAAAAATTCTTCAGGACAAAAGATTAAACATGGTCAGTACAGCGAATGGAACAAAGATGGTTCACTTCGTAATGAGATAGAGTATAAAGATGGATTGAAGCACGGAAAACAGACGTATTACCCTTCAAAAGACACTGTAGTTTACAATGTGTACGTTGAGGACAAGCGTACTGGTCCAAGTTCTCTTATTGCTTATGGGAAGATACTAAAAGAAGTCACTTATAAAAATGACATGCTTCATGGTTATCAAAAATATTATTATCCTGGAGAAAAATTAAAAGCTGAAGGAGAAATGTCCCATAATGTTCCAGTTAAAGAATGGACTTATTATTCTCCAACACACAAGTACAAATCAAAATTGAAATTCGATAACAAGGGAATCTGTGTAGACCTCATTGGCAAATGGATGCTCCAACAAGACAACAAGAAGAAAGAGTTTATTTTGTTTGACGAAAAGGGTGGTTTTGAGTATCATGCCCCGATGTTTAAATATGATATAAAACCGGTAATGTTATTACATGGAACCGCATATTTCGGTCAGCAAATGAGCTTAGCTTCTAATAGAAGGGAAATTGTATATGACATTAGATATTATACTGGTGATACGTTATCTGTTTATAGTCCTATGGCAGGGAAGGAGTTTATTTATATAAGAAGTAAGTAATAAACTAAAACCGTTTTTCCAACAGAATAAATTGAGATAAAAGAATCCGTCAAGAAACTATTTGAAAAATGTCAATATTGGCATTTAGGTATGATATTTTCAATGCTTTATGATCACAAGAGGTAATACCTATCAAAAATGGGGGGATTTTGTGTCGTTTGAGCTAAGTTATTAACAACTTGAATTTCAAATGATAAAGTTTTCAACAAAACAGGTTTTTTCTCAGATTGTTTTTTGTTTTTTAATTTTGTTCATCTATTTTCATTCCGATAATTAGATAAAAACCTACTTAAAAGCAAGAAAGAAATCAATAGCAGCTAAATTTCAAGAAGTATTTTAGGATTTGTAAGAGGAGAAATTTAAATTGATTTAATGCTGAATTTAAGTATTGAAAAAAACATATACCTATGTCCAACACCAAAGGAACCTCAGCTATAGTCCCTCCACAGGGAGGCGGTGCGCAAAGCGGCCTCGGAGAAAAATTCTCTCCTGATCTGTTTACGGGTACCGGAAATTTTAGTGTGCCTGTGGCTGTGCCACCGGGCAGAAACGGCTTTCAGCCTGAGCTGACCCTTGGCTATAGCACGGGGAATGGCAACGGCACCTTCGGTTTGGGATGGGCACTGGGAATTCCGGGAGTGACCCGCAAAACATCCAGAGGGATTCCGGTGTATGCGGACAAACAAGATGTGTTTATTCTATCGGGTGCAGAAGATTTAGTGCCGGTTAAAGAAGAAACGGCGCAAGGGCACCAGAAAACAACTTACCGACCACGCACAGAAGGACTTTTTGCACGGATTGTACATCATAAGAAAACAAGTGGCGAAAACTTTTGGGAAGTACGCAGCAAAGACGGATTGATTAGCTTTTACGGCACACCTGATTCGGAGGGTAACGACCCGTGCGTCATTGCCAACCCCGAAAACCGTAAGGCTATTTTTGCGTGGTGTTTAAGCAAAACGGTGGATCCTTATGGCAATGAAATCGTCTATGAATACGAACGTGAATTGGTGGCGACAGATTCAGCTACCAACCCCCATGTCTATGATCAGTTGTATCTTTCTTCCATCAAATACGCACAGTATGTGGATAACAACGAAAAGAAATACCTGTGTGAAGTAAAATTCAACTACGAAGAGCGCCCTGACCCGTTTTCGAGTTACCGCCAAGGTTTTGAAATGCGTACCACTCGCAGATGTGCAACTATTGAGACTTACACACATGCGGATGAAACCAGAAAAACCAAAACTTATCACTTCAATTACCTCTCGGGAGATAAATTGCCTTTGAACGGTGCGTCCATGCTTAAAAGTGTTTCGGTAGAAGGTCACCATGGAGAGATAAGCGAATGGATGCCACCATTGGAATTCGGCTATTCGACCTATAAACCCTCGCGAAGAGGATTACGCAGTATAGAAGGGCCGATTCCCGTGATGTCGCTTTCACAACCGGGGTTTGAACTGGTTGACCTCAACGGAAACGGACTTCCCGATTTGTTGCAATTGGACGGCATTGCAGCACGTTATTGGACAAACAAAGGAGACGGCAAATTCAGTAATCCCCGAAATTTAGGCATTTCCCCCACCATTCAATTGGGAGAGCCGGGTGTGCAACTCATCGATGCCAACGGAAACGGTCGCAGCGATTTGTTGGTCACCAACGGTTTATAGGCAGGTTATTTCTCGGGAAGCTTTAACGGGGTGTGGGACGAAAAAAATTACCGTCCCTACCGCAAAGCCCCCTCCTTTACCTTTGCCGACCCCGAGGTACAACTCATGGATTTAGACGGTGACGGCATGACGGACGTATTGCGCAATGGAGCAAAATTCGAATGTTTTTTCAACGACCCGCAGCAAGGATTTGACAAAGTGCGTGTGGCAGACAAAACCTTTGCCGATTTCAGTTTTGCCGACCCGCGCATCCGTTTTGCGGATATGACTGGAGACGGCTTGCAGGATATTGTGCTGATTTCATCTGGCAGGGTGCAATACTGGCCCAACATGGGATACGGACGTTTTGGTAAAAAGGTGAACATGAAAAATGCACCGCGTTTTCCAGAACAATACAATCCTGCACAGGTACTCTTAGGCGATTTGGATGGCGACGGACTGGCAGACATTGCTTTTGTAGAAAACAACAGCGTAATGCTCTACGTAAACCAATCGGCAGGCGGATTTTCCGAAGGCACCAAAGTGATGAATACCCCACCCGTGTTTAATCCCAATGACTTGCGCATTGTGGATATACTGGGTACAGGACAGCCTGGGATTTTATGGTCTATGGCAGGGACAGATGGTAGAAACGGGAAAATGTATTTCTTGGACTTTACCAACAATAACAAACCCTACGTATTAGAAGAAATGAACAACAACATGGGTAGTATTACCCGTGTTCAGTACGGTTCATCCATTTACCATTACTTGCGCGATGAAAAGAATCCCATAACAAGGTGGAAAACAGAACTTCCTTTTCCCGTGCAGGTAGTGAACAGAGTGGAGGTATTGGATTTGCTTTCAGGTGGGAAACTCGCCACCGAATACAATTACCACAACGGCTACTGGGACGGAGCAGAACGAGAGTTTAGAGGATTTGCCCAAGTGGATACCATAGATACCGAAACGTTTGAACGGTTTAATTCTGAGGGAAATGAAAAGTTAAAAATGAAAAATGAAAAATGGGGGGATGTTTTGGTGGATAATTTATTGAATTCTACTGAGTTTTATACGCCTCCGGTTTTAACAAAGAGTTGGTTTTACCCCGGACCTGTTGGAGAGGATTTTACCCGTTGGCATGAGGTGGATTTTTCGGATCAATACTGGCAGGGAGATGCGAATGTGCTGGAGAGAACTAATCAAATGAAAGCATTACTCAGTTCTTTACCGCGAAGAGCGCGAAGGGATGCGCTAAGGACGCTGAGGGGAACTCTGCTGCGTTCTGAGACTTACGGTTTGGATGGTTCGCCATTGCAAAGCAAACCGTATACTGTATCCGAGAGTTTAATGAGCGTACGCCAAGAATTTGACCCTGCACAAGACCCTACACTTTTTAGCGGATGGAAAAAATCCGGGCAAGGATATTGGAGCGGTTCAGGGTATATTTTCTTTCCCTTTAGCGTAGCACAGCGCACTACACAATATGAACGTGGCAACGACCCGATGCACAGCATGAGTTTTGTGAAGGGTTACGATGCGTATGGACATCCGACCGGGGAACTGAGCTTGGGACTACCAAGAGGTTCCTCTCCCCTGAGCGGTGGCGGGGGGCAATATTTAGCGACCTACGGCGAAAGTGAATTTATCTACAAAGATATTCCCGACGGACAATATATGGTGGATCGAGTGAAACGCTCGGTTTCTTATGATGCCACTCGTTCTGCGCAAAACACTTCGGTATTTGTCTTTAAAGACAGTATTTTCAATAGCAGTTTACCTGATGAGGACATTATTGGCTGTACGCTTAATTTTTATGACGGGAATGCCTTTACAGGATTGCCTTATGGCGAAATTGGGGAGTTTGGAGCGGTGGTGAGGAGTGAGACGCTTGTGATTACCGATGGTATTATCGCCGAAGCTTATGACACCAACACCCCCGAATGTTTTAAATCGACTCCCGACTGGAGCGATAATAACGGCTACCCTGCTGCTTTTGCAGGATTACTCCAAAACGGTGATGTACGATTGGGGTATAAAGACCGCAGAACAGGTTTTCCAAACCATATTGATGGTTGGTATGCAGAAGGTGGACGGATGAAATACGATTGGCAAGATAATACAATTGAACAACCCGTAGGTTTGATGCTTGAAACTAAGGATGTATTTGAGAACAAAGCGACCATTGCTTACGATGAGTATAGTTTACTTCCTAAAACAAGCCGTCAGTACCTTAATGAAACAGATTATTTAGAAACCACTGCCGAATACGACTATCGTGTCCTGCAAGCTTTTAAAATTACAGACCCCAACGACAATATTACGGAATTTGATTTTTCACCTTTAGGTTTACTTACAGCCACAGCTGTAATTGGTAAAGGCACAGAAGGCGATTATAAAGCTGCTACAGGTACGTTTTATGAGCGTTTTGCGCCATCTGTGCGCATGGAATACGACTTTTTTGCCTTTATGAACGAGGGCAACCCTGTTTGGGTGAGAACCATTCAGCGCGAAGAGCACTGGCAGGACGACCCAAGCGTGGACAGCCCAACGATAGTCTCTAAAGAATACAGCGATGGTTTTGGAAGGCTTTTGCAAACAAGAGCACAGGCAGAAGATGTAATTTTCGGGAATCAGACATTTGGAAGTTCAGGGCTTAACGCAAACCAAAGCAGTACAAACACACCTGCTGTAGGCGTAGAGCGAGAAGAAAACGATCCGCTGAATGTAGTAGTGAGTGGTTGGCAGATTTACAACAACAAAGGCGAAGTGGTGGAACAATACGAACCGTTTTTTGACAAAGGGTTTGAATATACCCTGCCACAACTCAGCACTACGGGAGGAACTGTACCACCGCAATTGGGAGTGAAAATTAAAATGTACTATGACCCTTTAGGGAGAGTGGTAAAAACGGTAAACCCTGATAACAGTGAGCAACGAGTAATTTACGGGATTCCAAATGCCCTCAATACCCCCAATAGTTTTACCCCTACTCCGTGGGAGAATTATGCATATGATGCCAACGATTTGGCACCGCTTACCAATCCTACAAACAGTAATGTCCCCGAAAGTCACTGGTATACCCCCAAAAGTAGTTTGGTGGATGCACTCGGCAGAACGATTCAAACCACCGAGCACAAAGCGCATTATAACGGAGAAGATTACGAAAATGTGGTAATGAAATACCGTTACGATATCCGAGGCAATTTATTGGAAGTACGCGACCCGTATAACAGAAAAGTATTTGAGCATGTGTATGATTTAAGGCCCGCGCAGGAGGATTCTCCTCCTCCACCGCTTTGGACAAGGCATATTGACCAAGGGGCTGGTAATATAGCGTTTGATGTTACAGGAAAACCTATTGAAACAGAAGATGAAAAAGGTGCGGTAACACTCGGCGCTTTCGATACATTAACCAGACAAACTCATATTTGGGCAAAAGACAAAACAGGAGAGGATATTACACTCCGTCAAGTACTCATTTATGGCGATGATGTGAATGATGGTCCTGTAAACCCTAAAACAAACAATTACCTCGGACAGTTATACAAACACTTTGATGAAGCAGGTTTGGTTACAATTAACGGATATGATTTCAAAGGAAATTTGTTGGAAAAAGACCGCGAAGTGATTTCAGATGCGGATTTACTGGCTGTATTTATCGGGCCACCCACAAATTGGGAAGTAGCATGTTTCAGAGTAGATTGGGCAAATCCGCCAACCTTGGAAGGAAATTACCTGACTTCAATGGAATATGATGCGCTAAACCGTGTGACCAAAATGGCCTATCCTGAAGATTTGGACACTGAACGAAAGGAACTCGTTCCCACCTATAATCGAGCTGGAGCATTGGAAAGTGTAAAAATGGATGGTACTGACTATGTAACTCACATTGCGTATAATGCAAAAGGACAGCGATTATTGATTGCCCACGGCAATAACATCATGACACGGTACGTTTATGATAGTAAACTCTTCAGACTCTTGCGCATCAAAAGTGAAAAATATATTCAAAGCGACTGGACATTTGCTCCCGATGGTGGCATAAAACAAGACACTAAATATACCTATGACCTTTCGGGAAATATTGTCGGCACACACGAAGCCAATGTGTCAGAATGTGGGATTGGTGGTACAGATTCATTGGAAAGGACATTTAATTATGATCCTTTATATCGAATACTAAATGCCAACGGAAGAGAAAACTCACCTACAATTACTCCAATTTGGGATGATAGATACAGAAGTACGGATAATACGACCACTACACTTTATACTCAGTATTATAGCTATGACCGATTAGGGAATATTCAAAAACTGCAACATATCGGAACCAATGATTTTACGCGTAATTTCAATTACATAAACAACAATAACCAATTACAAAGTATCGATATTGGAATGACCAACTATGCTTTTGCTTACGACAATTGCGGAAACCAAACACAGGAAACTACAAGCCGTCATTTTGAATGGGATTTTGGAAACCGATTAAGAGCTTTTTATGTACAAGCTGGCACAAGTGAACCTACTCAATATGCTCAATATTTGTATGATGCAGGAGGGACGAGGCTTAAGAAACTCGTCAGAATGCAAGGAGGAGATTATACCAGCACGGTATATATTGACGATGTATTTGAATACAAGACCGATGGCACTGATGAACAGAATTTACTGCACATAATGGACGATAAAAGCCGTATTGCAATGGTGCGATTAGGGGATGATTTTGGTGACACTACTCCTGCCATCAAATACAACTTAGAAGATCATTTGGGTAACTCGTGTTATCTGCTTGAAACGAATGGAGCGTTGATAAACAAAGAGGAGTACTATCCGTTTGGGGAAACTTCATTTGGTTCTTATGGGAAAAAGCGCTACAAGTTTTCTGGTAAGGAGCGGGATGAAGAGAGTGGGTTGTATTATTGTAGGTTTAGGTATCATTCGGCTTGGACGTGTAGGTTTATTAGTGTAGATCCGTTGGCACCTGAGTATCCGCACAATAGTAGTTATGCTTATGCGGAGAATAGGGTGATTACGGGTGTGGAGTTAGAAGGATTGGAATACAAATCGATTAATGATGAAAGCGGAAATGTAACTGGTTTTGAATGGGATCCAGATAATGCATATGATAATAATGGAAACTTAAAAGATGGGTACTATGAAAGAGCTCTATTAATTGAAGATAAAGGTACTTGGTCTGAAGGAAACTGGGATGAAAATGAACAGAGGTTTAAATCATATAATATCGGATCTGCGACTATTACACTATATTCCTATGATATAAAGACTGATAAAAATGGTGTAGTCACAAAAACGCCCACTACAACTACCTTTAAAGCAACTACAATGCCCTCTGATTCAATGCGTTTTGGAACTATTCAACCTGGCTTTTATCATGCTGTTAGATGGAAGCATCAAAATAAGTATCCAGCTTTACAAATCCGTACTACTTCTGGTTCCAATAAAATTCCCACTGTTGGGACTAATCCCGCAACAGATAAATCTTATGCAGTAGGTGTTAATATTCATAAAGCTGGTAAAAATAATTTCACGGGGACTTTTTGGAGTAAAAAGGATTTTAAAATCAGTGATGGAAATTATACAGAATCGAGAAAATTTAGGGATAGATATTCTGGTTGCTCTGAAGGATGTCAATTAGTCGACATCAATAAATGGAATGATTTTATGTCAAACTTTAAGGCTGATGTTGGAAATATAGGTGTATTATTAAAAAGACCCGACTATACAACACCACAAGTGAAAGTTCCTGTAAATCCTGATGCAAATAAAATTAAGGAATGGACAACCTGGAGGGGGTATATGGAAATATATCGTAAATGGTATAACAGTAATATAAAAAAATAAAAAAAATGATTAAGAAAATATTTATATCAATGTCGATTTTATTGTTTTTATTGTCTTGTGGAGATGAAAAAGATAGTTCAGAAGATAATCAGGGAGTAGTTAATCCAAACGAAAATGACTTGAGTCTCTCTGAAGTAGGTGTTATTGATAATTCTAAAATGAATAATTACAATCTAAGTTTTATTGATACGACTTTTAGTGAAGAAGTCTTTAATTACATTGATTCTATTCTTATATTGAAAAAACAAATGGACAATGTTCCATTCACAGAAGATACTTCTTTTCTTTTTTTAGAAAAAGGAATGGATGATTTATCAGATGTGGGATGGAAGATTTTTTACGTTAAGGGTCTGTTTTTACCTTCTCAATCTGAATTTTTGATATTCGGCGGTTATAAGGATTATAAAAGAAATTGCTTTGGTTATATTCATTCTGTGCTTGAAATTTATTGGGAAATAAATAATTGTGAGGCATCGACTGAGTTCTTATTAATAAAAGGAAAATTACCTAATGAGAATGAAGATTTAGAAGACGCTGACAATAAAATAATAGCAACATATCACCCTAATATAAACATGCAGTATTAGTGGTAATGTTACAGATTAGGTAGTGTTACAGATTATCTGTTATGAAAAATCCATTTTATTTCAAAACTAAAAAATCAAGTGACCAATCAAAAAGAACTATATCATCACACTAAAACAGGAAGATATGTTTCTTTTGATATACCCTCAATCACAGCAAAACCCATAGAAAGCTCCGATGCAAAAGATGCCCGTTCATTAAGTACTTACGACACATTTAGCAGGCCAGTAAACGGATGGTCGCAAAATAATGACACTGATTCATTGCGATTAACCGCTCATGCCATTTACGGAGAAGAAGCCACAGACCCCAAAGACAGTAATTTGCTTGGACAACTTTGGCAACAGTATGATGAAAGCGGTAAAATAGAAACGGTAGAATTTGATTTTAAAGGTAATCTGCTTTCTAAAAAACAAAAAGTAATCAGCAGTGCAGAACTTAAAAGTGCACTGGACAATTACCAAACCTATCTTGTAGATTGGACAGGTCTTCCAAGTATTTTAGGCGCACAAGTATTTGAAACAAGCAGTGAATTTGATGCACTGAACCGACCTACAAAAATTACCCTGCCCGAAAATGTCAATACCGATAGAAAAGAAATTATACCGACCTACAACCGTGCGGGAGGTTTAGAAAAAGTGCATTATGACGGTTCAGAATACGTGAACAACATAGTCTATAATGCCAAGGGGCAGCGTCTCCTAATTACTTTTGGGAATGATGTGATGACAAGGTATGTGTATAGCAATTCTACTTTTAGATTGCTTCGCCAAAAGAGTGAGAAGTTTACGTATTCACAAGTTGGAAATACACATACATATACACCTGCGGCAGGGACTAAACGGCAGGATGACGGGTTTAACTTTGACCTAGTTGGAAACATCATGAAAATCCTGCTCCGCACCACAGACTGTGGAATAAGCGGTACATTGCTGGGGAGTGATGCATTAGACAGAGTATTTAGTTATGACCCACTCTACCGTGTCATCTCAGCCGACGGAAGAGAAAGTGATACTCAAGACCAAAATGAGTATCTTTACAGTGATGCTCCTATACCGGGAAGCCCGAATGCAGATAATGTGAGGGTATACACAAGGCAATACAGTTATGACCGATTAGGTAACATCCAACAATTAAAACAGTTGGGTACAAACGGCTTTACCCGTAATTTTGTGTACAATACAGGAGTAAATACCTTGCAAAAAATTGAAACTGCCACACCCACACTTATAGAAAACTTTACTTATGATGCTTGCGGAAACCAAATCACCGCAGGCACCACACGTAACTATGTGTGGAATGCCGCCAATCAGCTAATCACATATTACAATCAAGCCGGAAGTTCTGACCCAACGATTTTTGCACAATACGATTACTCGGGCATAGATCGCGTAAGTAAAATGGTACGAACAGGAACGGCAGGTTCACCTGTTTATGAACGTACTATCTACATTGACGGAGTTTTTGAGTACCATATTTTAGAAAATGGGACTACTTACGAAAAGAATTATGTGCATGTAATGGATGATATGTCTCGTATTGCCATGGTGCGTATTGGGGATCAGTTTCCGGATGATATCTCAGATGCAATAACGTATAATCTTGAAGACCAAATTGGGAGCAGCTCCATGCGTTTAAATACCTCGGGAACTGTCATTGATAAAGAGGAGTATTATCCGTTTGGGGATAGTTCACTCAGGACGTTTTCTAAAAAGCGGTATCGTTATGTGGGGAAAGAAAAGGATTTGGAGAGTGGGCTTTATTATTATGGGGCGAGGTATTATGCGGCTTGGACATGTAGGTTTATTAGTGTAGATCCACTTTCTGCTCAATATGCACAGTTAAGTCCCTATAATTATGCCGATAACAATCCTATCAATGATTTTGATATTGATGGGATGCAGAATAATAATTCGGTAGAGAGTGAGGGAAACAGTTCACCTACACCAATTCAATCTGGCACAGAAATACAAACTAATGATAGTGTAGTAAGCAATGTTCTTTCCCCAGACTTAAGTGCTCCATCACTTCCAATTTTAGGTCATATTCAAATACAAGTTTACGAAAGAAATTATGGAGGAGATGGTAGTGGTAGTTTGTGGGATAAATCACAGTATGGTATGGATCAACTAAATCAGTATAATCCTATTGCACTTGGTTGGGATGCTCTTACTGGATATTTTCATGGTACTGATAGATTTGGAAACCCTCAATCTACAACAGAAACAACAGTAAAAGCCACAAGTGTCATAGTTTTACCATTTGTAGAATTTGGAGCTGCTACTACATCTACTGCTAGAGGCGGAATGGCATCTACTACTACTAAAGGTGTTATAACATCTACTACTACCAAGGGTATTGCAATTACAACTACAAAAGCATCTACGATAGTAACTTTTAAGAAAATGGCTGCCAAAGTAGGAGTAGTTGTTTTAGGGCATCATCCTACATACTCAAAAGTAGGCACTGAAGTAGGAGCAAAATTCTTTAATATTCCTACTGCTATTTGGAAAAAAATGAGTCCAGCCCAACAGTGGGAGGCTAATAAAAAATTTCTTGATAGAGCAATTTCGAGAGGAGATAAATTTGGTCTTGCTACTCCGTTGAATCAGGTAAAACCTGGAAGTTTTTATCAAAAAGAATTAAATTATCTTATACATGAAAAAGGTTATAAAGTAAGTGCTGATGGTCTATGGTTAATAAAATAAAGATGATGAATAAAAGAAATTTTTTGAATGATTATTTCCTTCTTAGAGGATTTAAAGCAACTGAAACACAAGTGTCTGAATACTTTGGGGATTATTTTCAAATTTATTCAAATGGTACTATTGACATACGTTTAATATCAGATAAGTCAATTGAATCAATTGATATTAGAAGTAGTGCTGATGAAAATAATTGGTATGATTTAACATTAATTAAAGCTTTCATAGATAATGATAATAATCTAATGAGGGTATTAACGATAGAAGAGAGTTGTGTTTTCTTGCAACAAAACATTTCGATTATCAACAATTTGTTCAATATTAATTTGTACTTAACTACCAAAAAAGAACTTGAAAAGTTAAGCAAAATGCGAGCAAATCAAATGTTTCCAAAAAAATGATTTTTTATTGGTGGAGTTAAAGAAGTAGTTAGTGTATCAAACGTGCAGACAACAGAGTTGGTAGACTTCCTCGAGGTAGGATAATGGGTGTGTGTCAACACTGTTAGCGCACAAACCATAAACTAACCGATTGAATATCAATGTAACACCTTGATTCAGGGTAGTGTTATACCTTTTAACACCTTAATTCTTAAATACAACAAGTACGAATAGGCTTTGTAGCCGTCCCTTTTCCAAACTAGTGTAGTTTTTCCAGAGCTCGACAGCTCAGCGAACATTCAGTGCTTCACCATAATTTCTGATTTCAAGTGAACACCGTACTTCATTTCAAAAAATCGATCTAACTCTTCCCGGTTTTTTTCCTTCAGAATAAAAACTTTTTCTTCTTCATTCAAATCACAAATGCCAAAATTTTTGATGTAATTTCCATTGAGCGAGAAATAATTGGAGGAATAGGGTTTACTAGTAGTTTTTATGTAGTACCAAAACACACTAGATTCCATGATTTTCTTGATGATTGTCATCTCAATATTGGAGCTCCCAACAATTGCCAACCCATTATAAAAAAGAAGGTTATCATCTGAGTTGATGATGAAGTTAGGTGTTCGATCAGAATATTTAGGAAAGAACATTTTGTTTTTAATCTTTTCTAACGATTGGGTTCTTCCAAAGGCAAACCATTTATCATAAGTACCGTTCCCTTTATCTCTTGATTCAAGGACACTTCTTTTCTTTTGTAGATATTTATATGCGTTTGGATACTGTTCTTTAATGAATAACTCATCAAGTAACTTGGGTTTATTTTGACTGTCGTATGGAAAAATAACTTTTTCCTTCAGCGCCTTTATGTTGACCTGACGACTTAATTTATTAGAATTAACGATATCTCTACAAATTCCTTTTTCAATTTGGTATAAGCTCCCATTTTGTAAGTAATAGAATTCCTCATCTTCATCCACAGGTTTGAAAATATAAATATCGTTTTTAAGGGTTGCGATACCGTGTCTTGTTTGGTATAAATCACCAAATGGAATCCCAGTGGACTCAATTTTTGAAATTGTTTCGTTATCCTTTAGATTCCATCCTTTTTTTGAGTCAAGCGCATTGTAATAGATTCTTTTAAAAGTTTTTGAGATTTCAAGGTCTTTACTTTTAGCAGAAGTAAATGAAATATAATCCTGGGCTTTATTTTCGATTAAGCAAATACAGGTATAAGTGTTTTTGGATTTGAAAATTTGTTCAGAACCAAAATCAATTATTCTAAAGCCCAATGACTTTCTTTGAAAATACTTTCTTAATGCTCGACCATTGAGGCTCTTAAAGAAAGAATTCATAGTGATAAAGCCTAAAATTCCATTCTCGGCTAAATTTTCAATAGCAATTTGGAAAAAAGGAATATAGAGGTCTGAATTACCTGATTCACAAACCTCCCAATTTTTTAATTTGTCCTTGGTTTCTTTATCTAAGTTTCTAGCACAGACGTAAGGTGGATTTCCCAAAACGATATCAAAACCAGTGAAATTCGAAATTTTAGTTGACCATTTGAAATCGAGTGAATCCCCCTGAAATAGATTGAACTCATTAAACTTCTCGTCTTCCCCAGATTTTAAAGCCAATAATGAAAGCAGAAGCTTTGTTCTATTAACTGAATATTCTTGAATGTCTAGGCCAAAGATGTTGGTTTTAAATATTTCGGCATAAGATTTTTTTGTTTTTTTCTTCAGTTCAATAGAAGCATTAAATAAAAATCCCCCACAACCACATGCGACGTCAGCCACTTTCAATGACTCACTTTTGTCCTTTTGTTTCCCTAATGTTTCTCTGATAATATACTCTCTGATATTATTGGGAGTATATATCGCACCATTGATTATTCTATCAGCTGGCGAAATAACAAATTCGAAAAGTTCAATAAGCTCCTCAAATCCAAACTGAGTTATCTCCTCATTAATTACAGATACAAATTCAGTTAATTTAATATGCTCTTCGGTATCGCTTTTTTGAATCGAGTATGATTTTAAAAACTCATTTTTTTGAGGTTTTAATTTATTAATTTCTAGAAAAGCAGAAATAATAAGTCTGTCCACATCTTTTGGAGTTGTTGAACAGTTTTGACTTAAATATTTGAATGCGTTTTTCATTTATAAACTACTTAGTTGTTTAGTATATTTTCTATACTCTCTATAAAGGACTAAAACTTTATCTTTCAAAATACCATTACCCATACTCTCTATGAGAGCTTCACATTCTTCGATTAAATTATCTAATTCTTCTATTCTCCATATAATTTCGTGTTGTGGCTTGTGAAGCTTTAATTTGTAATACATCCATTTACCTAATTCAGTTTGATGAATTATTCTACCATCTTGATATCTAGCAAACTGAATATTGTACTCCTCATTACATGGATCGATGAAGCCTTCATTATTTAGATTGTGAATTAATTCGTCGCCAGTTGGCCAATGGGCTCGTTTTGAATTATTACACGATCTACAAGCATATACAAGGTTTGAATAATCTGTGTCCTTGATTGTTTTTAAGTACTTTTGAGGAACAAAATGATCGATTTCAAACCAAACATTTCGCCAAATATCGATATCATTACAATATCCACAACGAAATTTATAATCTTTTTTTAATTCATCTTTGTAGTTTGAATAATTACTAACTACTGTTTTTATATTTCTTCTTTTAGGTGTTTCTTTTCTAAATGGAATCATATCACTTCTTCTGATTTAGTTTTTTAAGTTCCTCTAAAATTTCTTTTGTTTCGTTTACAAATTCATTAAGTTTTGATATCGAGTTTCTATGAATTAAATTAGCAGGTAAATCTTTTCCTTCTGGGTTAAGTTCATCAAATAGAATGTATAATTTGGTGAGTTCTTCTTCTTCACTAATTTCTAATCCTTCACTATTTCTTTTGTCTACAAGCTGTTCAATTCTAATGTTAGTATCTGCAATTTTTTTGTAATAATTAGTTATGTTTGATACCATTTTAGTTTTGAAAATTTCTAACTCTTCTTCATTTTCTCCATTCAAAACATCTTTACTGTAGATTATGTGAACATCATCAGTATAACTAATTGCTTGTTTTTGGTGTGAAGTAAGCATTATTATAGGGAAATGCGGCTTTATATGTTTAATCGCATCAACAATTTTATTTCCATTAAACGAAACAGCTGCAGCTATGCCATAAGCACCTGCAGATTTTCCATTTCTTGTTGCACCCAGTGACTCTGCAGCGTCAGAAAGAACAACGGCCCCATATCGTTCAGAGATTTCCTGAATCCGCTCGTGGCTGGCAACTTTTCCCAGGA